>NZ_JBHVOL010000005.1:108181-491757 GCF_042887925.1 Kitasatospora sp. NPDC057904 | reverse complement strand
CAACCCCTCACGAGTTCGAATCTCGTATCCTCCGCCTCTGCCAGCCATGGCAGCACGAAGGCCCGGACCGCATCACGCGGCCCGGGCCTTCGTCGTCTCCGGATCTGGGCCCCGTGTCAGAGGCACGGGGCAGAATCACGAGGGCAACAGCCGTCCCGAGCCCAGACGAGGCGGACGGGGAACATCCGGGGAGACAGCATGCCGAAGATCCCAAAGGGTCGGCGCGTGGGCCAGGCCGCCGTGAACGCGGTGCGCGCACTCCTTGAGGAGCACGACCACGTCGTCCAGGAGATCTCCGGGCAGAACGACTTCGGCGAGGACCTCTACGTCACCTTCGTCGAGGACGAGCACGTGACGAGCGACGTGATCAGGGTGCAGGTCAAGGGTGGGGAGAAGTGGCGCCGGGCCAACGGCTACGCGGTACCCGTCGGCCACCACGGCAGCACCTGGGCGGACGGGAACATCCCCGTCTACTGCGTGGTGTACGACCCGGACAGCAAGCGGCTCTTCTGGGCGAACGCAACACAGCAGCTCCGACGAGCCGGCCCGTTCAACCGCCCGAAGGTCATCGGGGTCAGCCCCAACGCGGTGCTGACCGACTCGACGATGGAGTCGTTCGTCGCTCAAGCCCGTCGCTACGTCGGGCGCTACCGGGGCCGACAGGCCGTTCTCACCCACCTGGGAGAGATGTCCGGGGTCGAATTCGACTCGGCAGACCACGTCCTGCACTTCGTCAATGGTGACGACGAGGACCTCATCTTCTGGAGGCACCCCGGCGCCGATGCCGCCACCCTTCTGCACAGCGCGCTCGACTGGGAGCCGTATCTCGTCAGTCTGGCATCTCTGATGCGCTCCGAGATTTCGCCTCCGAACCTCGGAACGGACGATGAGACCATGGATCGTCTCTGGCACGACCCCGACCTGTCGACTGCCGAGGATCTGGAGCTGAGTCAGCCGGAGATCATGTGGGTGGCCTCCTGTTTCATGTCCACCCGGCAGGCGGACGAGGAGTCAAAGGACCTCTACGGCCTGGACGAATGCGACGGGTGCCCGGAGTGCACGGGCGAGGAGCCCGCCGAGCACGGCAAGATCGCGGCGGACGTACTCCACGAGTACGTCATCGACTGTGTCCTCGCCCGGATCGATGCCGAGCCGGACCTCCTTCGCCGCTCTATATCGGCCATGCGCGAGGACGGCCGGATTGCTCCGGAGATCGTGGCGGAACTCGGTCCCCTCGAAGCCGATCCACATATCGTCCGGCAGGTGATGAAGCTGAGCCGCGCCACCGTGGCGGACCTCGAACCGGAGGCGTTCCGACTGGCGGTGCTCTACCTGATCCACCGTGTCTACGTCGGCGGCCCCTCGCTGCCCCTCGACCAGCAGGTCCGAATCGACTGGCGCGTTCCCGAGCCCGGGCCGGAAGCATTCTCCGCGGGTTGACGGCCGACTCCACGAACAACACACCTGTCCTCGAGCAGGGGCCCGTCACCTGAGCGAGGAGACGCCCGTTGTAGGGGCGTGAACCCCTACGCCGTGACGCACCCCTTCCCGGCTCATCAGGAGCCGACGAGCATGCCACTCCTGTGTTCCGGGTTCCGAATCCAGACGACGCTCCTGCACCGACTGGGCACCGACCAGTGGGACGCCCGCGTACCAGCCGGCCAACTCATCGGTCTCGCCGAGGCGCTCGACCCGGCAGAGCGGATGGGCACCAGGCGCGAGTTCCTCGTGGGTTAGGCCCAGAACCGGCAAATGGAGAAGGTGCTGCGCGAACGGCCGGATGCCTTCGGTGTCACAGGCCGGGTGGTCCTCGGCGCCGACAACGTCTTCTGGGTTCCGGATGGAACCCGGAGCAGCGGCACCCTCGACCTTCTCGGGCCGGAGTGCATCGACGGGTACCAGCGGATGGCCCTGGTCTCCCGTCTCGCCGCGGAGCTGTCCGTCGAGCACCTGGACCGGGCGGTGCTCGACGTCCGTATCGTCACTGGGTCGACCCGTGAACTCGCCCGGAGCGAGTACGACTGTGCTCACCTCTACTGCAATCCGACCGAGCCGCAGGACCTCCTCGTCCGTCACCCCGTCATGCTCAGGCTCGTCAGGCAGTTCAGTGACGACCAGTGCAACTTCAGGATTCGCCGCGGCGAGCAGCGCGGGCCGCGCCGGGAGGGATACTCCATCGGCGAGGCGACGACGGCACACGCACTGTTCTCACACAAGGCCGACCCCGACCTCGCCCACCGCACGCTTGAGGACGAGGGACGGCAAGATCTGGCGGAACCCGTCCAGCCACGCGTTCCGCACTCTGTTCAACGACCACACCCAAGCGACCGGCGTCCGTATCGCCATCATGTTCCGAGGTTGATCCTCGGTGTCCTGGAACAGATGCTCCGGGCCCGATCGGCCCATCACTGGCACCTGCCGGAGGACGCCCCTGACCTGATGATCTGGGCGGTCGCCCGCCAGTTGTCGTTCGACCGGCTGCACTGCGACCAGCGCAATCCTGCGGCACCGGCATGGGAGGAGATCCTCGACACCGAGTTGCCCGCGCTGACGCGGCGAGCCGCCGGGCGGCTCGCCCGCGCGTACGAGAAGCTGCGGCCGAACGGCATCCACAAGGGGGCCGAGGTGTGCGAACTCCCCTACTGGCACAAGCTGCTCAAAGCCGCGGGTATGAGCTGACGGCGCGAAATCTCCCAGCCGACTCCGGGGAACCCCTGATCTCCGGATCGGGCAGGCGCCCCCACGTCTCCTTGGACAAGCACGGCATGACGTCCGCTCTCATCCGGGTCCACCTGGACTGGGTCTCGGCAAAGGCCGCTGCGCAACGTAGCTCTACGGAAGCGCGGGGCTTGTTCCGGAGGATGCGGCCTGGATGCGAAGGGAACGACCAAGGACGTGGACCTCGATCTCGGCTGCATGATCAGGCCCGGGGACTGCGGCAAGACCGTGCTCCAGACGCGGGGAAGCTCGCTCGGCACGGTGGATCATTTCCCCTACATCGCACCGGCCGTGGACGGCCGAACCCGTGCGCGGGCCGCGGGCGAGAACCTCGTGATCAACCTGGACACCTGGCCGAGTTCTCGAAACTGCTATTTCACACCTACACGTACAAGGGCTCCGGGAACTCCTGCGGCCTCGATGCGGCGGTGACCCTCAGCTCCGACCATGGCGACCGGCTTGAGACGCGTCTCAACAAGTACCCGCCGCAGGCACACGTGTGTGTGATCGCTCTGATCACGCGACAGAAGGGCGAACTCGGATGCGAGGTGAGGCCGTTCGCCCCACAGGACGACCCAGGCATCCAGGATGTGACGTCCCGGGCATACCGGCTCGGCATGAATGGACGCAGGGACGCAAGTAGCCGAGCCCGCTGCAGATCCGAACCCTCATAACGCAGAGTAGCTGCGGAGCGCCGGCAGCGAGCCGATCACCCGCTTGATCCGCATCAGCCATCACAAACACTCGTTGACCTGGGGCAAGCTCGCGCCCGCCACAATCTACCGAGGGGAGGCGACGCACCGTCAGGCCGATTGCAAACTTGACGCGTTCAAGGATCCTCACTGGCCGCAAGGGATGGAGCGCCCCCAAGCAACCATGCATGGTTCACTCGATCGGGTTATATCTGAGCAATGAGAATCAAACGAGCGAATGCCACCCTCATGATCTCCCTGAGACCTGGTCCAACTCGGGAGGGAGCGCCATGCCCGATGCCTTCACTGTTATTACTGATCAAATTCTTCTCAGGTGCGGCGGGAAACCCATATGTGCACACGTAGGCGATGTTCGATTTTGCACAATGAAGAAACATTCAACCTACCAGGAACTGCGCAGCCAGGTTCGCCTGGGGCGCTCAAAATCAACGGCAAGTCTACGCCTCTGGGAATCAGTAGTAACCCTGGCCAGGGAAGGGGAGCGACAGCATCGGGAGAAATGGTTGATGATCGCATTGGATCTACTGACCCCATACTTCAAGGGATGGTCAAAAGAGCTGGCCAGAAATTGGAATTATGACGTTTCCGACATCAGGTCTGCAGTGATAGAAGGACTCCTGGTGGCATGGTCATCCGCAGATGATGGAACACCGCCCAAGAAACTGCAAGAAATCATGATGAGCAACGCCTTTGCGAGCGCACGAAGCCTAGTGAACTCGGGCTCATCGGAAACATGCACGGACAGCATGGATGTTTTCATTCCAGAGGGCAACCATGAGAGCACGTCCACACTGCGACCGTCCTCAATTATCGACGTCGGCACAGTAAGGGATCCGGACGCCAACGAGAGAATTCGCGGCGAGCGAATCGGGTCCCTTTTGCAGCGGATGGGGGCCATTGACCACGCAACCGGCCTCCACAGTAGGCTCCGGGATGGGCACCGTGACGAGACGCCAATCCCACCGATTGCCCCGGCACAGGTCGGGCGGTCGTGGGTCGACGGGAGGAATCTTTACTATCGGATCTCCGATCTTCTGCCGCAGCACATAGGCTTCAGCAAGGCAGCCAACGCGCTTGGCCTCTCGGAAGCGCAGGCGTCAAGGAAGGCCAGGGATGGGTCCCTTTCCTTTCGGATCCTCTGGGTCGGTAACACCAGGGTGGTTTCGGTAAAATCACTCATGCACACACTGGGAATTCAGGACTCTATTGTCCACCCGGACGACGTAGAGAATGGAGCTTCTCACATTCGCAGCGGACAGAGATTCAACGACTTCGTTCGGGGCGATCGGGATCGCGGGACCTCATCGATACAGGTGCCCAGCAGTACACCCACCACCGCCTGATTGCGATGCCCTGTTGAGATCGCACTCCAGCACCCGTATAGATGATCCATTCTAGCAAAAACCCGAACTGGCTGGCGAATTTCGGCCTGTCTGCCGAGCGCGCGTTTGAGGCGTCTTCTTCCGCGTCTTCGGCATACAGCGGACGCTAGCTGACCGCTCTGACAGCGTGGGGCGCATGGCCGAAGAGTCGCCTGGCCCTGCCTCGTTGGCTCTCTCGCCGAACCCGTTCCGAGCACAGTCGACTTGGAAAGGAGACAGGCAGTCCGGACGATTCACGCCCGCAGACTGAGGGCAGGCTCTGCCACGGTCCACTCGGGAGGGAGAGTGCGTGAACAGGGACCCAGATCTCATCCGTCACGAGGACGGAATTGTCTAGACCAAGAGTATCGGCAAGTTCGACTACGTGCGCGATTATCTGGAGGTGGCGGCTGGCGCCCGGTCCGGCCCCGTCCGTTGGAACGGGCATGGCCGGCGGGTGGAGTATTCGGTGCTCAAGCCGGATGCCCCGGCAGGCAAAGCGCCTTTTCGGTTCGCCCGTCGCGTCTTCTGGATCAAGGAGCATGACCGCTCAGAACGGCCAGATGGCGTGTACAAGGACTGCGCCCCATCCGAAGGCGTAGATCCCGCACCGTCACCGCCGGAGTGTGGAGTGAACTCACCGAGCGCGCTTGGGAAGGACCGCTGCCAACCGCCAGCACGCGATCGGCCGCCACCTCCAAGTCCGGACCTCAACAGAACTTGATCAAGGTCGGCGAGTCACTGACGAGCGGCACTGCGTTCATCGGGGTGGCGCCCACCAAGCGAGGTCTCGTCGACCTATACATCGGCTGCGCAAGCGGGCGCCAGCTTGGCGACGGCAGCCATGTGATCTCGGGGCTACTCCCGCCCGACCAGGCGCGCGAGCTCCTCACCACGATCATCAAAACGGCCCCCTGGCTCCAGGAAGCCCATGCACTCTCAGTGGTGGACGGGTGGCTCGCGGGCGACTTTCCGAAGCAGGCCCCTCGGCCGCCATCGGCTTCCCCAGCCGGTCGCCTGGTCTCAGTTTTGGTCTCGTTCACCACCGTCCATCCAGGTTCAACGCTCGCGCACTGACTTACTCCGCCACAGATCAGGACAGGTGTGAACCCCGGCGGACGGGGTTCGGGAGAATTGGAAAGCGTGTTGGGGGCAACCCCTCACGAGTTCGAATCTCGTATCCTCCGCCTCTGCCAGCCATGGCAGCACGAAGGCCCGGACCGCATCACGCGGCCCGGGCCTTCGTCGTTCCCGGGTTCCGGTTCCGGTCTCAGTTGTCCCGACCGCCGCCGCGGCGGCGGGGCCGCTCAGTACTCGCCGAGGGTGATGGCGGTGGCCGCCTTGTGGATGGGCTCGATGAGCTTGGCCATGATGCGCTCCTTGCCGGGCAGTCGCGCCATCAGCGAGAGCATCGCCATCGAGAACCGGACCTGGCCGCTGGTGCGCATGACCATCCGCTTGACGTTCGCCGGCCCTAGCTTCTGGTTCTGCTCGGCGAAGGGCCGCACCTGCCGTTCGTAGCCCGCGAAACCGGCCTCGTACTCGCCGCCGGCCGCGGCCAGTTCTCCCGCCAGGACGTAGGCGGCCACCAGGGCGAGACCGGTCCCCTGCCCCGACGCGGGGGAGGCGCAGCAGGCCGCGTCTCCGAGCAGGGCCACGCGCCCCTGGGACCAGCGGTCCATGTGGACCTGGCTGAGCGAGTCGAAGTAGAAGTCGGGGGCGCTCGCCATGCCTTCGAGCAGGCCGGGGACCTCCCAGCCCTCTCCGGCGTAGGCGTCCGTGAGCAGGCGCTGCTGCTCGGCGCGGTCGCGGTGGTCGTAGGTCAGCGGCTCGGAGGCGAAGAGGAACATCGCCTTGGCTCCGGTGTCCCGGGCGGTGCTGTAGGTCAGTACCGTGCGGCCGGCGCCGACGTAGGTGAGCTCCTCGCGGTCCAGGTCCAGCCGGTTGGGGACGCTGAAGATCGAGATGTAGTGGCCGAGGTCGCGGACGTACCGGCTCTCCGGGCCGAAGGCCAGGTCACGGGTCCGGGAGTGCAGCCCGTCGGCGCCGAGGACGAGGTCGAAGACCTGGGTGCGGCCGCTGTCGAAGGTGACCTTCACCCCGTCGGGGCCGTCGGTGAGCGAGGCGATGGAGTCGTCGAAGAGGTATTCGACGTCGTTCTCGGTCAGCTCGTACAGGATGCGGTTCAGGTCGCCGCGCAGGATCTCGGCATCTCCGTGGACACGCCCTCCGAAGGTGTCGCCGTCCATGCTCGCCACCCGCTTGCCGGTGGCGTCGACCACGGACCCTTCTCGCACGTCGGTGCGCAACCGGCGGATCTCGTCCAGCACGCCCATCCGCCGGACCACCTCCAGCGCCGCACCACGGATGTCGACCTTGTAGCCGCCCTCCCGGATCCCGGAAGCCCGCTCCACCACCGTGGGCGTGAAGCCGTGGCGCCGCAGCCAGTAAGCAAGGGCCGTGCCCGCGATGCCGGCACCGGAGATCAGGACGTTCGTGTTCTTCATGGGAAGCCCCCCGAGTCAGGTCTGAACCGGCACTGACAGTACGGCAGTATTAGACGTTTGTGCAAGACACTTGTTCAAAACAGGTTCGGGCGGTAGCTTCGGCGAGCCGCCCACGGCCCACCTGACGGGCCAGCGGCTTTCCTGACCGTGGACGTCGTGCTGTGGCGCGCACTTGATCACGGTTCAGTTTCACAGTGGGGCGCCGCGGCCATCGGGGTGGCGTGCGCGAGGGAGAAGGGGGAAGTGCCATGGCGCAGTCGCAGGAGTCGCTGGCCGCGTTCGTCGAGGCGACGGCCGAGGAGTACGGGCTGCCCGGCGTCGCCGTCGGGGTATGGGCCGGCGGGAAGGAGATCTACGCCTGCCACGGCGTGACGAGCGTCGACAACCCGCTGCCCGTCGACGAGCGGACGCTGTTCGTGCTGGGCTCGGTCTCCAAGACGTTCACGGCGACCGTGCTGATGCGCCTGGTCGCCGAAGGGCGCGTCGAACTGGACGCGCCGGTGCGCCGCTACGTCCCCGAGCTGGTGCTCCCGGACGAGCGGGCCGCGGCCGGGATCACCGTCCTCAACCTGCTCAACCACACCGCCGGACTGGACTGGCGGATGAACGTCGACACCGGCGAGGGAGACGACGCCCTGGCCGCGTACGTGGCGAGGATGTCCGAGTCGCAGCCGATCGCGGCGCCCGGCACCCGGGCCTCCTACAGCCAGATGGCGTTCAACCTGGCCGGGCGGATCATCGAGAAGGTCACCGGTCTGACCTACGAACAGGCCGTCTCCTCACTCCTGTTCGAGCCGCTCGGACTGTCGCACACCTCCTTCGCGGTCAACGAGGTCATGACCCGGCGCTTCGCCGTCGGACACACCGTCGGCGAGGACGGCACACCCACCGTCGCGCGGAAGTGGAAGGACACCCGCGCCAACAACCCCGGCGGGGGCGGCGCGTCCTCGGTGGCGGACCTGCTCCGCTGGGCCCGCTTCCACCTCGGTGACGGCCGCGCCCAGGACGGCACCCCGGTCCTGCCCGCCGAAGCCCTGCGGCGCATGCGGCAGCAGACCGTCGAACTGCACGGCAGCACGCTCGGCGACGCCTTCGGCATCTGCTGGTTCCTGCGCGACGTGGACGGCGTGCGCACCGTCGGCCACGGCGGCTCCACCAACGGCCAGTTCGCCGAACTCCTCATCGTCCCCGAGCGCGACTTCGCCGTCGCCGCGCTGTCCAACGCGGGGCCCGACGGCGGCCTCGCCTTCAACCGGGCCGCCCTCCGGTGGGCGCTCGAACACCACCTGGGGCTGGTCGAGCGGGATCCGGAGCCCCTCCCCTTCGACGAGGCCCGGGCCCAGGAGGCCGCCGGGACCTACGAGAACGACGTGATGGCGCTCACCATCGCCGTCGACGACGCCGGGCTGACGATCGCCTGCGCCATCAAGCCGGAGATCCGCGCGGCCGCCGACACCGAACTGCCCGCGGACCTACCCCCGGCCGCCCTCGGCCTGCTGCCCGGCGACGGAGACGAGTACATCGTCACCAGCGGCGGCCTCACCGGACAGCGCGGCTTCTTCACCCGCGACGACGCCGGCACGATCACCGGAGCCGACCTCGCCGGCCGCCTCTTCACCAGGACCCCGGCGGACCGGTAGCCCGATCGCAACGACGTCGTCCCGGCCACACCGACCCTGCTCGCCGCGACGGCGTGGCCCCGGGTATTCGAAGCCCGGGGCCACGCCGTGAGCGTGGTGTCTCTGCTGTTGCGGTGCGGACTGCCTGACGACATGTCAGGCACTTGCGCCGACGGGTTCAGGCGGCCGGGGCGACGGCCAGGAGGCCGGTGGCGCGGTCCGCGGTGAGCACGCCGAGGATGAAGCCGTCCTCGTCGACGACGGGCCAGACCTCCAGGTGCTTGATCCGCATCGCGATCGCGGCCAGGGCCAGCCCCATGGTCGGCCAGGCGAACGGGCCGCGCTGGTGCGCGGTGGCGCTGATCGCGGTTCGCTCGGTGTACCAGGAACCGGCCAGGAACGCGTGGAGTCCGGTCCGGGTGACCAGGCCCTCGCACCGGCCGTCGTGGTCGCGGACCAGCAGGTACTCGACACCGGCGCCGCGGAGGACGTCGTTGGCCTGGTCGACGGTGTCGTCGTCGGCTATCCGGTAGTCGCAGGGGTCCATGGCGTCGGCGACCGTGAGGCCGCGGTTGCGCCGTGCCGGCTGCGGGGAGTGCATGGTCACGGTGCTCACCGTTCCCGTCTCCGGCTGCCCGCCGGGGGGCTGCCGGGCTGTCCTTCAACCAGAACGAAGCCGGAACGGGTACCGGAATGCGGGATGCCCTGGATGTCTACGACCCTACTCCGGTGGCGAGCGGCCCGGAGCGGCTCGGAGCGCACCGCCGCGGAGTAGCGTGGGAGACAACCGAGGACATTCCGCACACCGGCATCAGCGCCGACGTCGCCCTGGGTCTGACGGGTCCCTCGCGGACCGGACGGGCGGCTTCGCATGATGCCGATTCCATTCCCCAGCTCTTCCTCCTCCGGGCCGTGGACGGTGCCCGGCTCCCCGCTGCTGCCGCGGCTGGAACTCGAACCGACGATGTCGCGGGAGGGTGTCTTCGACGGCGCCTGGTGGCCCCGCTCCAACCACGTCCTCGCCGAACTGCCGGACCTGATCACGGCGCTCGGCGCCCACTTCGGGCGCATCGTCCGGGTCGGCCTCGACACCTCGGCCTGGGACGGAGTGCCCCGGTCCGTCCCGGCGAACGGCCTCACCATCCGGATCAACTGGTTCACCGGCAGCGACGCGACGATCAGCGTCACCCGGGGCTTCCAGGACCACTTCCTGCTGCTGGTGGTACCGCCGGGCACCGCCTCGGCCACGGCCGCCTCGGCCATGGCCGGCGCCTCGGCGACCGGGAACCACACCCCGGCGGCGGAGCTCCTGCTCCGCTGAGCGGTCCGGGCAGGCGGCCGCAGCGGGGTCGGCCGATGATGGAAGCCAAGGAGAGCGCGACGTCCGGGAGCGACGTCCGAGAGCGGCGTATGGCTGTATGGCATGTCCGGGACTTCACGCCGGACGACCTCGAAGCGGTGGTCCGCCTCGACGCGGAGAGCACCACGACGGACCGCGCCGCCGTCTTCCGGCTCTCCGACGTGGTCGCCGCCTTGCAGGCGCGGAACCCGAGCGTCGTCGTGGTGGCCGACGGACACCTCGTGGGCGCGGCGGTGGGCCGGGTGGACGGGGACCGCGCCTGGGTGCTGCGCATCGCCCTGCACCCCGCCTGGCGGAACCTGGGCATGGGTTCCGCCCTGCTGTCGGCGTTGGAGCACCGTCTGCGGGACGCCGGCGCCAGGATCGTCGCGGCGCTGCTGCCCGACGAGGAGACCGGGGCCACCGCACTGGTCAACTCCGGATTCCACCCCCACCGGGGCCTCACGTACTTCGAGAAGTCGGAGGCCGTGGGCGCTCAGGGCGCGACGGTCCTGGCGGCGCTCGGCGCGGTCATGCCCGAGGCCGGCCTGTGGAAGCAGCTCACGGGCATGGCCGACGAGAAGCGGCTCATCGAACGGCGTCTGGTCCTGCCGCTGGCGAATCCCGGGCTGGCGGACGCCCACGGGGTGGAACCGCCCCGCGCGGTGGTGCTGTTCGGTCCGCCGGGCACGGGCAAGAGCACGTTCGCCAAGGCCGTGGCCGGCCGGCTCGGCTGGCCGTTCGTCGAGCTCTTCCCCTCCCGGCTCGCGTCCGAGGAGGGGCTGGCCACCGGACTCGGCCGCCGCTTCGAGGAGGTGGCGCAGCTCGACCACGTGCTGCTCTTCATCGACGAGGTCGAGGAGGTCGCCGGCACGCGCAGCCTCGCCGCCCCCGCGTCGGTCGGGGTGGTCAACGAACTCCTCAAGTCGATCGTGCGGTTCCGCGACCGCGACGGCCGGCTGCTCGTCTGCGCCACCAACTCGGTGACCGCCCTGGACCCGGCGTTCCTGCGGCACGGCCGGTTCGACTACGTCCTGCCGGTCGGGCCGCCCGACTCCGTGGCCCGCGACGTGCTGTGGGCCGGCTACACGGCGAAAACGGGTACCGCCGCCGACACCGCGGTCCTCGCCGGGGCCAGCGAGGGCTTCACCCCCGCCGACATCAGGCAGGTCGCCATGGCGGTCGCCCAGAGCGCCTTCGAGCGCACGCTC
Source organism: Kitasatospora sp. NPDC057904 (assembly GCF_042887925.1). NCBI lineage: Bacteria > Bacillati > Actinomycetota > Actinomycetes > Kitasatosporales > Streptomycetaceae > Kitasatospora > Kitasatospora sp. NPDC057904. Next base: position 480,289 of record NZ_JBHVOL010000005.1, on the reverse strand, counting down.
GACACCGGGGAACGGACGCAGCCCAGCACCCAGGACTACCTGGACGCCATCCACCGCACCCGCCCCACCGTTTCCGAGGAGATGGCCCGGGAGTTCGCCGACCAGGCGATCCGCTACGGGCGGGTCTGAGGACGCCCGCGGTTCCGGGGCCCGTCCGACGGCGCCGGGCTGAAACCCCGCCACCGCGACCATGCCCGGTCCGGGCCGGACCGGGAGTAACCTGGATGTCACCGAAGGCACTTCGCATGCCGGCACCGGATACTGGCGTCGTCTCCGGCGAACGGCAATGCCGGGCCCGACCCCGTGGGCCGGACCCGGAGACAGGTCCTCGGTCATGACCACGACACTCGATCGTGCGACGACGCCCGCCGCCCCGGATTCCACCGCACGGCTCTCCCTCGCGCTCGCGCCCCGTGGCGTGCGGCCGGGCCGGCTGGACGGGGCCTGGTGGCCCCGCTCGCGTGATCTCCTTCTCGAACTCCCCGCCCTGGCCGCCGAAATCGACGAGCGGTGGGGCCGGATCACCCGGATAACCGTGAACCCCGCGAAGTGGCCCGTCATCCCCCCGCGCATCCCGGTCGCCGGGCACACCGTCCACGCGGGCTGGTTCACCACCGAGCAGGACGAGCACACGATCGCGGTGTTCTCGTACGCCCCCCGCAGGCTGAACCTGCTGGTCGTCCCGCCGGAGACGGATGCCGTCGATGCCGCCCGGCTGATGGCCGAAGCCGCCCGTCCCGCGAACACCATGGACGCGAGCGCCCTGCTCGCCATGGTGACGGGCAGCGGAGTGCAGGCGCCGGGGCCGCGCTCCGACTTCCTGCCGTCGGCCGTCGCTCCCTCCGACGACGCCGCCGAGGCGGACAGGCGGGCGGACGTCGCCCGCGGCCGGGCCGCCGCCTGGCCGGTACCCGCGTAGCCGGCGGGACGGCCGTGGCGCCCGCCACGGCGGCGGGGCCACCGCTCCGGACGGACCACCGCCGAGGGTCTGTGGTCCGTCCGGAGCGGACCGCGCGTCAGTACTCGGCGCCGCTTCGCGGGTAGCTGCCCACGGCCTGGAGCTACGCCCGGGGCCGGCCCGCCCCGCCCCGATATCCCCACGGCACTCAACCCGCGTCACTCAGCCCGATCCGGCGCTTCCGCTGGAGCGCTTCAGCGGAAGCGCCGGGTCTCGGCCGCCGTTCGTGCGCCCCGAGGCCCTCCCGGCCGGTGGTGCGTGGCGGATGATGGGGGCAGAGACGTGAGGGGCGGCGCAGTGGTCGAGAGTGGATCCATCGGGTCGGAGGCGGAGCCTCGGCTGGGCAGTGAGGAGTCCGGGGGCACCCGGGACGGGAGGCGGCGGCGGGGTGTCGGGCGGCGGGTGGCCGTACTCGTCGGCGTTCTCGTCGTCCTGTGCCTTCCGCCCTGGTGGACGTTGTTCGGTTCCGGGGCCGACTGGCCGTTCCAGGTCTTCCTGGCCGGCACCGCCGTCTTCGCGGCCTGGCTGCTCTCCTTCCCCTTCCTGATGGTCGCGGGCCACGGGTCGCGGCGGGCCGACCGGGCCGCCCGGGTCGCGGACACCAGCCTCGGCGTCGTCTGGGTGCTGTGGACCTGGTCGGTGCTGGGCGGTCTGGTGAACCTCGTGCTGGGCGGGCTCGACGTCGGCGGGGCCGGGCGGGCCAGGACCGTGGCCCTGGCCGTCGCCGTGGTCTCTGCCGGGCTGCTGGGCTGGGGGCACTACGAGGCGATGCGCGTGCCCCGGGTGAAGCGGCTGGACGTCCACGTCCCGCGGCTCGGCGGGGGTCTGGACGGGACCCGGGTCGTGGTGCTGGCGGACACCCACTACGGGCCGATCGACCGGGCGGGCTGGTCGGCGCGGGTGGCCGGGGTGGTCAACGCGCTCGACGCGGACGTCGTGGTCCACGCCGGCGACATCGCCGACGGCACACCGGCCCAGCGCCGGGAGCAGTCCGCGCCGCTCGGGACGATCCGGTCGAGACTGGCCAGGGTCTACGTCACGGGCAACCACGAGTACGGCGGGGAGGCCCAGGGCTGGCTGGACCGCATGGCGGACCTGGACTGGGAGCCGCTGCACAACCGGCACGTCGTGGTGGAGCGCGGCGGGGACGCCCTCGTGCTCGTCGGCGTGGACGACGTGACCGCGGAGTCCTCCGGCCTGGCCGGGCACCGCGCAAACCTGACCGGCGCGCTGGAGGGGGCGGACCCCGCCCTGCCGGTGCTGCTCGTCGCCCACCAGCCCAAGTACGTCCCGCAGGCCGCGGCCGCCGGCATCGACCTGCAGGTCTCCGGGCACACCCACGGGGGCCAGATCTGGCCGTTCAACTTCCTCGTCCGGATCGACCAGCCGGTGGTCCACGGCCTGAGCCGGCACGGGGAGCGCACCCAGCTCTACACCAGCCGGGGCACCGGCTTCTGGGGACCGCCCTTCCGGGTCTTCGCCCCCAGCGAGATCACCGTGCTCACGCTGCGCTCGGGCGCCGCGTAAGCGAACTCCGAGGCGGGCGAAGGGCTCGGACCGCACGTCGCGGTCCGAGCCCTTCGTCGTCGGTCAGGCGCCATCGGTCAGGCGCCATCGGTCAGGCGCCATCGGTCAGGCGCGGTCGATCAGGTGCGGTCGATCAGGTGCGGTCGATCAGGACCTGGACGCCGTCGAGGATCCGGTCCAGGCCGAACCGGAGGGTGTCCGTCGGCGCGGCGGCGTCGCCGGGGGCGAAGGCACCGGCGGCGAGGGCGGCGGTCAGGGCGGGGAAGCGGTCGGGCTGCCGGGTGAGCAGTTCGCCGGTGAGGTGGGCCCATTCGCGGCTGTGGGCCTCGTCGAAGTCGAGCTGCTGTTGCGCGTGGGTGCGCACGTATCCGGCGACGAGGACGAAGACGCGGTGCTGCTGCGCGGCGGTCAGGCCGGTGGGGGCCAGGGCGGTGAGGGCGGCGTCGAGCCAGCCGAGCTGGTTGGGGCCCATGAGCTGGTGGCGCATCGCGGTGGCGGCCAGTAGCCAGGGGTGGCTGCGGTGGACCTGCTCGGACGCGCGTGCCCAGGCGACGATCCGCGGGCGCCAGTCAGGGCCGGCCGTGGTGAGGTCGGGGGCGTCGGCGAGGACGGACTCGACCATCAGCTCGACGAGTTCGGCCTTGCCGGGCACGTAGCGGTAGAGCGCCATCGCGGACATCCCGAACCCGGCGGCGACCTTGTTCATGGAGACGGCCTCCAGGCCCTCGGCGTCCGCCAGCCCGACCGCGGCCTCGGCGATCCGGCCCGGGGTGAGGCTCGGTTTGGGACCCCGGGTGGGTCGGTCCTGCTCGCCCCACAGCAGCGCGACGCCCGCGCGCAGGTCGCGCACCTTCTCCTTGGCCATGCGGCCCTCCTCCTCGTGTCGGTTCCCGTGCCTCGTGTCGGGTCCGGTTCCCGTGCCCGGTCCGGCCGGGCCGTTGACACCCGACAGGAACTGTATATACCTTAAACACATCGAACTGCTGATGCCATAAACAGTTGGGGGAACCACCATGCTCGCCACCGTCATCGCCGCCTCCGCCGCCACCGCGCTCGCCGCCCCCGTCGCCGGGCTCCTCGGCTACCGGGGGCTCAAGCGCCACGCCGCCGCCGAGCGGATGCGCATCACGTCGCCGAAGGGCATCGACGAGTCCGGGTTCGTCCGCATCGGGGGCATCGACCAGTGGGTCTCCGTCCGCGGCGAGAGCCTCGACAACCCGGTGGTGCTGGAGATCCACGGCGGCCCCGGCGCCTCCAACCTGCCGTTCGTCCCCCGCACCCGGGCCTGGGAGCGGCACTTCACGATCATCCGCTGGGACATGCGGGGCGGCGGCAAGACCTTCGGCCACGGGGGCCCGGAGGGGCAGGGCGAGATGAGCCTCGACCGGCTGTACCGGGACGCGCTGGAGGTCACCGAGTACGTCCGCGCCCGGCTCGGCGTGCCGAAGGTGCTGCTGGTCGCCAACTCGATCGGCACCGTGCTCGGCCTGCGCCTGGCCCGCAACCACCCCGAGCTGTACTCGGCCTACGTCGGCACCGACCAGAACGTCCTCGCCGGCGGCCGCCCGCACCCCGCGTACGACGCCCTGGTCGAGCGGCTCCGGGCGGGCGGCAAGCGCAAGGAGCTGGCCGCCGTCACCGCGATGGGCCCGGACGCCACGGCGTGGAGCACCCACCAGTGGTCGGAGTTCAACAAGCTGGTCGTCACCACCGACCCGCTGACCTTCGACACCATGAAGACCGTCGTGGTCCGCTCGCTCTGGTTCTCGCCGCTGCACACGCTGCGCGAGCTGCGGACGTACCTGAAGGGCATGACCTTCGCCGAGCAGCTGGGCCCGCAGGCGATGGCGGTCGACGAGTACGCCGAGGGCACCGACTTCGCGCTCCCGTTCTTCGTCTTCCAGGGCGACAGCGACGTCCTCACCCCGCCCGCGCCGGCCCGCCGCCTCTTCGACGCCGTCAGCGCGCCGGTCAAGGACTTCGCCCTGATCCGGAACGCCAGCCACTTCGCGTCCTTCCGCGAGCCGGAGCAGTTCCTGGAGCTCATGCTCACCAAGGTCCGGCCGGTCGTCACGGGCGAACTCGCCGCCCGCTGAGGCCGCCGGCGCCGACGCCAACGCCAACGCCGACGCCGACGCCAACGCCAACGCCAACGCCAACGCCAACGCCGGGAGAGTGTCCGTTTCCTTCAAGACGGGCGCCCGCACCGCCGCCTAGCGTGACGGGCATGAACAGCGAGAACAGCACGATCAGCACGAGCAGTACGAGCGGCACCGGCAGCACGAAAAGCACCACGCCGGCACCGAGGTTCGCGTTCGTCGGCATCGCCGTCTCCGACATGGCCGCCTCGGTCGCCTTCTACCGGCGGCTCGGGCTCCTGTTCCCCGACGGGGCCGAGCACGAGCCGCACGTCGAGGCGGAGCTGCCGGGCGGACTGCTCCTGGTGCTCGACGCCGAGTCGACCATCCGCTCCTTCCACCCGGACTGGCGGCCCCCGACCGGCGGCAGCCGGACTGGGCTCGCGTTCCGCTGCGAGAGCCCCGCGCACGTGGACGCGGTGTACGAGGACCTCGTCGGAGCCGGGTACCACGGGGAGTTGAAGCCGTTCGACGCGTTCTGGGGCCAGCGGTACGCCTCGGTGCACGACCCCGACGGCAACAGCGTCGACCTGCTGGCCGTCCTCACCGAGGACACCCCCTAGCCTCGGACCAGGTCGGTCAGCGGCATCCCAGTCAACTCCCTTACGTCGCGCGCCAGATGGGCCTGGTCGGCGAAGCCCGTCCGGGCCGCGGTGTCCGCGAAGGGGACGCCGGAGCGGGCCAGGGCGAGGGCGCGCTGCAGGCGGAGGATGCGGGCGAGGGTCTTCGGGCCGTAGCCGAAGGCGCTCAACGAGCGGCGGTGCAGCTGGCGTTCGCCGAGGGCGACGCGCTCGGCGGTCGCCGTGACGGACCGGCCCGCCGCGAGGGACGCGACGACGGCGCGCAGCAGCGGGTCGGCGGGCCCGGCGTCGGACGCGAGGCGCAGGGCGAGGTCCTCCAGGTCGACGCGTCGGTCGCGCAGCTCGTGGGCGGGGACGCCGAGCAGCGCGGGGGCCGTACCGGGGTAGAAGCGGACGCCCGCCCAGGGGCCGGCGAGCCCGGGCCCGGGGCGGAAGGCGTGGGTGTCCGGGCCCGCGACGAGCAGCCGGCCCGCCGTCCACAGCAGGTCCATGCAGCCGTCGGGCAGGACCGGCGCGGCGGAGGGAGCGGGCAGCACCGCAGCGCGCGTCCACACCACCGCACCGGGGAGGCGGGACGCGCGCTCGGCGTACTCGGGGGCCACGCCTCGAAGGCTACGCCCGGAAGCACGGACGGCCACGCGCGGAAGGCCCGAGGGCTACGCCCGCAGGTGCCGCAGGACGGAGGCGGCGGCGCGGGCGACGGCGTCCCGCACCTCGTCGGTGTGGTCGGCGAGCTCGAAGCCGTGGTGCCCGTTCGGGACGTCGATCACCTCCAGCGCCGCCTCGTGCTCCCCCGCCGCCGCGACGAACCCGGCGACCGTCGCCGCGATCGCGTCCGCCTCCAGCCCGGCCCGGGTGAGCACGATCGGCAGCCGGCCCGCCCCCGCCACCGCCTCCGCCGGGCGGAAGCGCCGGTCGACGGCCTCCCAGCCGGGCAGCGGCGCGAGGACGGGGTAGTTCGCGGCGAGGCAGCGCAGCCAGGACGGCGGCTCGGCGAGCCAGTCGGTGGTCAGCAGGCCGCCGCCGGAGAAGAACCAGAGCGCGATCCGGTCGCCGTCCACGCGCGGGTGGGCGCGCAGCGCCTCGACGGCCGCGGCGATCTCGTCGGCGGCCCGCGGGTACCCGTAGAGCTCGTCCAGGCCGTGCTCGACCGTCGCGCCGACGACGCCGAGGCTCGCCGCGTACCGGCCGTAGCCGACGTACACCGGCCAGTCGCGCGGGGTGGGCCGGGTGCCGGCGGGGACGGGGCCGCCGTGGACGAACAGCACGGCGGGCAACGGGCCTTCGGCTTCCGGCAGGTAGACGTCGAGGTTCCCGGCCCGCTCGTGCGCGCAGTCCGGCAGCGGGTGCTCCGGGGTGTCCAGGACGTGCGGGCGCGAGAACACCGGCGCCTCGGCGGCGGGCGGCGGGGCGATCCGGTGGCCCTCGCCGGCGGCGGCCCTGAGCAGGAGGTCGGCGAGCTCCTCCGGGCGGGAGAGCATCGGCCAGTGGCCGGTGTCGAGGTCGAAGAAGCCCACCCGGGGGTCGGCCAGGAACCGGAACTGCGGCATGCCCGTGCGCACCATGGCCTCGACGCTCGCGATGGTGACGCCGCCCGAGGTGCAGAGGATCCCGGTGGTCGGCACCGAGGCGACGGCGCCGGACAGCCGCAGCGGCTCGGTGAGGCTGGCGACGGGCTGCGCGGTGGCCAGCCCGGTGAGCCGGTCCAGCGCTTCGGCGGTGAGGCCGTCGGTGCTCCCCCAGCGGTGCCACTCGCCCCGGCCGGGCGCCGGGAGGAGGCCGTCCGCGGGCCGGCGGGCCGGGTCGGTCAGCACCTCGCGGGCGAGCTGGTCGGGGACGAGCTGGACGGCCCGGTCGCCGTCCACCGGCAGGCCGGCGTCCAGGTAGACGATGCGGGTGAGGCGGTCCGCCCGCCGGTCGGCGGCGCCGAGCACCGGGTGGATGCCGTACTCGTGGCCGACCAGGACGAGTTCGGGGTCGGCGGCGGCGTCGATCAGGCGCAGGACGTCCTCGACGTGGGCCTCCAGGCCGGCACCGCCCCCGCCGGCGAGCGTCGCCTCGTGCACCTCGGCGCCGGCCGCGCGGAGCCGGGCGCTCACCTCCCGCCAGATCCAGCCCCCGGTGAAGTGGCCCGGTACCAGCACGAATGCGGTCATGTCGCATCTCCTCCTCGTCGTTCGTCGTCACCCGGCGTCACCCGGCGTCGCAGGCAGTCGCAGGCAGTCGCAGGCAGTCGCAGGCAGTCGCAGGCGGTCGCCCGACAACGCCGGTGATCACCCGGCCGACCCCCGTCCGGCCGGGCGATGCGGGTACCGTAGGAACTCCCCCTGAGGGAGGTTCAAGCCTTGCCACCGGCCGTCCTGTGGAGCATTGGTGAGCTCGCGGAGCACGCGGGCGTCACCGTCAAGACCGTCCGCTTCTACTCCGACCGCGGCCTGCTGCCCGAAGCCGGGCGCAGTTCCGGCGGCCACCGGCGGTACGGGCCGGACGCGCTGGAGCGGCTGCGGCTGATCCGCTCGCTGCGCACGCTCGACCTGCCCGTCCCGGAGGTCGGCCGGCTGCTGGAGCAGGACGGGGGGCTGGGCGACGCCCTGGAGGACGCGGTGGCCCGGCAGTTGCGCGAGCTCGGCTCCCAACTCACCGCCCTGCGCTGGCGGGAGGCCGCCCTGCGGCTGCTGCACGAGTGCCCGCCCGAGGAGCGCGCCGACCGCCTGACGCTCATCGGCGGGCTGACCACCCCGCCGGACACCACCCCGCTGGCCCGCTTCTGGCGGCGCGCGCTGCCGCTCCGGATGCCCGCCCGGCTGACCGCCGCGATCGTCGACGCGGCCGTCCCGCAGCCCCCGGCGGACCCGGCGCCCGACCAGGTGCTGGCGTTCGCCCGGCTGAACGCGCTCGTCTCCCAGGGCTGTTCGGGCCCGAGCCACTCCGCCACCGGCAAGGGCGGCTGCCCGAACGAACTCGCCCGCACGGACCACGAGTACCGGCCCGCCGTGCTCTACGAGGGGCTCGGCGAGGCCTACGACCTGGCCTCGGCGGAGCTGCGCGCCGGCCGGGACCCGTACGACGGCGGGGCGCTCGACAACTTCGTCGCCGCCCACGCCGCCTCCCGCTCCGTCCGGGACACGCCGGACTTCCGGCGCCGGCTGCGGGTCATGCTCGACGTCACCGACGACCCGGTGATCGCGCGCTACTGGGAGCTCGCCGGCGTACTGACCACACCCGACGAGCCCACCCTCGGCCGGGCGCACGCCTGGCTGCGGGCGGCGCTGGCGGGGCAGCTGGCGGCAGCCGCCTGAAGAGGCCTGCCACCGTTTCGGCCCCGGCCGAAACGACTCCGCGCGACCATGGAGGCATGTCGCTCGCCCAGCTGGCCGCCCTGCTCGCCGACCCCACCCGCGCCGCGTTCTGCGGCGCGCTGCTCGACGGCCGCGCCTGGACGGCCGGCGAGCTGGCCCGGCACGCTGGCGTCGCGCCGTCCACGGCGAGCGAGCACCTGTCGCGCCTGATCGCGGGCGGCCTGCTCGCCGAGGAGCGGCAGGGGCGGCACCGGTACGTCCGGCTGGCCGGGCCCGCCGTCGCCACGCTGATCGAGGACCTCACGGTCTTCGCCGAGACGGCGGCGGGGGACGCCGCCGGCGGAAGCGGGCCGGCCCCGGGCACCCTCCGCGAGGCCACCCGCCGCAGCGCCGAGGCCCGCGCCCGCACCTGCTACGACCACCTGGCCGGGCGCCTCGGCGTGGCCGTCGCCGACGCCATGCTCGACCGCGGCCTGGTCAGCGACGACGCCGGGCTCGCCCTCACCGGGGACGGCCTCGGCTGGCTCGCCGAGCAGGCCATCGACCTGCCGCCCCGGGCGGGCGGCAGGGGCGCCCGCCCGGTGGTCCGCACCTGCCTGGACTGGACGGAACGCCGCACCCACCTCGGCGGAGCGCTGGGCGCGGCGCTCTGCCGGACGGCGCTGGAGCGCGCGTGGGTACAGCGGATCGGCTCCGGCCGGGCCCTGCGCGTCACGCCGGACGGGGACCGCGCGCTGCGCGAACTCCTCGGTCTGCGGCTGGAGCCGGAAGCCGGCTAACCCATCGTCTTCGCGCCGTCCAAGGACTCCCGCAGGATGTCCGCGTGCCCCGCGTGCTGCGCCGTCTCGGCGAGGACGTGCAGCAGGACGCGCCGCACCGACCACGTCGCCCCCGGCTCGAACCACGGCGCCTTCGGCAGCTCGTGCGCGAGGTCGAGGTCCGGCAGCGTCCGGACCAGCTCGTCCGTCTCCCGGGCCACCTCCTCGTAGCGGGCGAGCAGCCCGGCGAGCGTCTCGCCGTCGAGCATCCGGAACATCGCGGCCCAGTCGTCCTGCGAGCCGCCGCCGCGCCGCATCTCCTCGGCGCCGCCGACCGCGAACCGCATCCAGCGCGCCTCCACCGCGGCGACGTGCTTGATCAGGCCGCCCAGGCACAGTTCACTGGCCGTGGTGCGCCGGGCGGCCTGTTCGTCGGTGAGGTCGCGGACGGTGTACCGCAGGAAGCCGCGGTGCTTGCCGAGCGTCGCGACGAGGTCCTCGCGCTCGCCCATCAGGCGTCCGCCAGGGTGGGCAGGTCGCCGGCGGTCGTCCCCGTGTCGATGATCCCGAAGGCGGCGCCCTGCGGGTCGCCGACCACCGCGAACCGGCCGAACGGGCTGTCCATCGGCTCCATGTGCACGGCGCCGCCGCCCGCGCGCAGCCGGACGAGCGCCGCGTCGACGTCGGCCACCGCGAAGTACACGCTCACGTACGAGGGCACCTCGGGCGGCAGGTCGGCCGGACCCATCGCCATCCGGCCCAGCACCGGCTGCTCGCCGAGCCGGAAGATCTTGTAGTCGACCTGCTCGGTGTCCATCTTCTGCACGCCGTAGGGGAAGACCGCGGGGAAGAACCCGTCCGCCCCGGCCGGGTCGCGGGTCACCACCTCGGCCCAGCAGTACGCGCCGGGCTCGCCCTGCTTCTCGAAGCCCTCGTGGGTACCGGCCTGCCAGACGCCGAACACGACGCCGCCCGGGTCCTTCGCGATCACCATCGTGCCGAACTCGCCGACCTGCATCGGGCCCATCAGCACCTCGCCGCCGTTGCCGCGGATCTTCTCGGCGGTGGCGGCGGCGTCCGGCGAGGCGAGGTACAGGCACCAGGCGGACGGGGCCTGGGTACCGTCCGGGCCTGACATCGGCGGCACGACGGCGGCGACGGCCTTGCCGTCCGAGTAGGCCTGCGTGTAGTTGCCGAACTCCGACGAACTCTCGCCGAAGGTCCAGCCCAGGACGTCGCCGTAGAAGGTCTTGGCGCCCTCCAGGTCGGTGAACATCGCGTCGGCCCAGCAGGGTGTGCCTTCAGGTAGCGCGGCCATCTGTCTGCCCTCTCGTACGGCTCTCGCGTGGCATTTACGCCCGGTTCGCCCCCATTCCGTCACCCTAGCCAGTCCCCTCGCCGCCCGCGCGCCCGCACACGGCGCGGCCGGTCGGAGCCCGTCCCGACCGGCCGCACCACGCCCCGGACCGGGGCCCTCGCCCGCGCCGGCTACCCGACCAGCGCCGACGCCACACGGGCCGCCGACGTGCCCAGCCCCGTCGGCCCGCCGGGCACCACGCCCAGCCGCGGCACCTCCGCCCGCGCCGCGTCGTGCCCCTCACGCCCGAAGTGCCGCTTCAGGTCGTCCTCGGTGTACCGGCGGCACCCCCGGTGCCAGTTCAGGATCCCCGCGATCCAGTTCTCCAGTTCCCCGACGTACCCGCCGAGCAGCTCGCGCGCCGCGTCGTCGAGCCCGAGGTCGTCGTACAGGACCGGGAGCTCCTCGGCCGCGACGTGCTGGAACTGGGCGAGCCGCGAGTGCATCAGGTCGTCGACGATCCGGACGGCCGACGGGTAGTCGCAGCCGAAGAAGTTCTGGACCACCAGGACGACGTTGTGCACCTCGCCCTCGTACTCGATCTCCTTCTGGTACGAGAACAGGTCGTTGATCATGCAGGCGTAGTCGGCCGCCGAGTTCTCCAGCGAGCGCATCACGCCGTGCTCGTACACCTCGGGCGGCACGGTCTGCCCGTGGCCGATCCGGCTGAGGCTCATTGTGAGGTCGGAGCCGAAGGTGGCCCGGCGCATCTCCAGGTAGTCGACCGGGTCCGGGATGCGGTGCTGCACCTGGTTGGAGATCTCCCAGATCCAGCTGTGGAGCATGTCCTCGATGCTGCTGCGGAGCGTCCGCCGGGCATCGGCGGTCATCGGCCCCGCCGTCCGCTCCCAGATGTCGGCCAGGCCCCGCTCCAGGGCGGTGGCCGGCTCCGCCGCCGGGCCGCCGTCGTCGACCGGCATGAACAGCGGCAGCCGCTCGACAGCGAGCTTGGCACCGGCCAGGTCGCGGGTGCGCCCGTAGACCCGGGGGAAGTAGTCGTCCGCCCAGGTGCCCCAGAGCAACCAGGCCGAGCCGATGTCGAGTTGAGCGGCCGTGGCGTCCGGGTGCATGCCCGCCATGCAGAGCGGGAGGTCGTAGTCGCGGGTGGACTCGGCCGTCCAGAGCGCGGACCCGGGGACGCCCGGCAGGTCGTCCAACAGGCCCATCCGCCGGGCCCATTCGACGGCCCGGTCGCGCGCGCCCGCCAGATCAGGGTTCAGGGTCAGGGGGAACGGCACCTTGAACTCCGGCAGCCGGGACGGCCCGACGTGCTGGAACGGCACGTGGCCGTGCGAACGCGCCCGCCGCACCGCGGGATCCACCGCGCCCGGCCCGACGGGCGCCGCCGGCACCTCCGGCCGGGGCCCGCCGCCGCGCACCAGGTCCAGCGCCGACGTGCCGATCCCGCCGATCGCGAACGGGTCCCACCCGGCCCGGGCGTCAAGGGACTCGACCGACTCCGACTCCGACTCCGGTTCCGCCGCCGCGCCCCCGCCGTTCATGCCCCCGCCGTTCATGTAGCGGCTCGACCGCATGTGCCACTCGTGCCCGCCCGACTGCCAGTCCTGCAGCCCCTTGACGTACGTCAACACCTTGGCGCGGCCGATCGGTTCGAGCCCGGTCTCGGCGAACAGCACGGGCAGTTCGGTGAACACGGTGTTCTCGAACTGCTGGAGCCGTGAGGTGAGCAGGTCGTTGACCGCCTCGGCGGCCTCCTGGGTGGAGCACTCCAGGAACCGCTCCAGCACCAGGATGCCGTTGCTCAGCTCGCCCTCGTCCTCCACCTCCCGCTGGTAGGAGAAGATGTCGTTGCGCAGGTGCACGGCGTCGGCGAACGCGTCCATCAGCACCCGCAGCGCGCGCGAGCCCGAGACCTCCTTCGGCACCTCGGCCCCGGCGGCCACCTCGACCAGCTGCGCGGACCACGGCGCGCCGCCGACCTTGCGGCGCATCTCGATGTACTCGACCGGGTTGGCGATCCGGCCGGCGTTGATGTTGGAGAGCTCCCACAGCGACTCGTCGAGCAGGTTCCGGGTGCTCTCGGCGAAGCGGACCCGCCAGTCCTCGCCCATCGCCGGCACGGTCCGCCGCCAGAGGTCGGCCAGGCCCGCCTCGACCGGGTTCTCCGGCTCGGGGACCGGGGCGGCCGGGTCGGCCGGCATGAACAGCGGCAGCCGGTCGAGGTGCGCCTTGCCGCCCTCGCGGTCGTTGGTCCGCTTGTACATGTCGAGGAAGTGGTCGTCGAAGAAGAAGACCCACACGTACCAGTCGGTGACCAGCGACAGCGCCTCGGCGGAGGCGTCGGGGTGGGTGTAGGCGCAGAGCAGACCGTAGTCGTGGGCGTCGAGGTCCTCCTGGTCCCAGATCCCGGACCCCTCCAGCATGCCCATCTCCCGCGCCCAGTCGGAGGAGTGGGCCCGGGCCCCGTCGAGATGGGGGTTGAGACGTGCCGGGTGCGGCACGTAGAAGGACGGCAGTTCGAACGGCTGGGTCACGGCGGGCGAGCCTTTCTGGACGCGTCGACTTGGACCAAGGATGACGCGCGCTCCCGGCCCGGCACCGGCACAACAAGAACAGTCATATGAGATGACCCACGTGCTCGAACCCCCGGTCGAACTTCCGCCCGAGCGACCGGCCAACGGTGGCTCACCCGTGCGGGATCGGGAGCCCCACCCGCACCATCCGCCACAACCACCCGCCCAGCGGAGCGCACACCCACCGGGCACACGCCACCGGCGCCACGTCCTCACCACGCACGCACCACCCACGAGCCCCCACCACCCCGAACGGCCGGAAGGACGGGCCGAGTTCGGCCCGTCCTTCCCGGGAGGCGCACCGCGGCACCGGCCGCGCACCGCGGCACCGGCCGCTCAGGCCGCCAGACCGAGGACCAGCGAAGCCGCCACCGGCGCGAGGTAGACCAGCGGGAACGGGACGTGCGCGTAGTGGCGGGCGCGGACGACGGTGAGCGCGGCACCGACGAAGTAGAGGATCAGGCCGACGGCGGCGAGGCGGCCGACCCCCGGGACGAGGAGGCCCACCAGGAGGCCGGCCGCGCCCGCGGCCTTGGCGATCCCGAGCCAGACCCACCAGCTGCGCGGGACGCCGTACTGGGCGAGCGGCTCGACGACGTACTTCGCTCCGGCGAAGACCGAGCCGGCCGAGAATCCGGCCATGACGGCGCCGAGGACGGTGACGATGACGTAGGCCACGGACATTGAAGTGCTCCCCACTCGGTGGCTGGTTGGTCCGACACTCCTTCGACCCGCCGGAAGCGGAGAGTGTGACCGCCACGGGGAAAAAATGTTCCGTCCAGGGGTGGGGTGTTGGCTCCGGACGCCCCCAACAACCGCTACGCCAACGAACAAACCAGGTCCGCCATGGCCTCGATCCCCAAGACTTCCCCTCCTACGGGCGTGTTGACCACCACCCCTCCCACCCCGTCGACCAGACTGGGCGCCTACCCGACCGATTCACTCCGAGGAGGGCCCCATGGACGTCACCGTTCGGCTCGCACAGCAGCCCGAGGCCGATGAACTGCTCGGACGCAGCGCGCTCGCCGCGCTCGTCGGCATGCTGCTGGACCAACAGGTGCCCATGGAGTGGGCGTTCACCGGCCCGCTGACCATCGCCCAGCGGCTCGGACGGAACGACCTGGACGCCCACGAGATCGCCACGTACAACCCCGAGGAGTTCGTGGCCCTGCTCTCCGCGAAGCCGGCCGTGCACCGCTACCCGGCCGCGATGGCCAAGCGGGTGCAGCAGCTCTGCCAGTTCCTCGTGGCGCAGTACGACGGCGACGCCGCCGCGCTGTGGAAGGACGCCAGGACGGGCAAGGAGCTGCTGAGCCGGCTCAACGCACTCCCCGGCTTCGGCAAGCAGAAGTCCCAGATCTTCCTGGCACTGCTCGGCAAGCAGTACGGCGTGCGGCCGGACGGCTGGCGCGAGGCGGCCGGCGCGTACGGCGACGAGGGCGCGCACCGCTCGGTCGCCGACATCACCGGGCCCGAATCGCTCGTCCTGGTACGGGAGTTCAAGCAGGAGGCGAAGCGCGCCGCGAAGGAGGCCAAGGCCACCGCCAAGGCGCGCTGAGCCGCCCGACCGCCCACCGGACCGGCTCAGGCCACCGCCGGACCGGCCGCGGTCCGGCGCTCGTCGGCGTCCGCCAGCCAGAAGTACACCGGCGGCAGCCCGAGTTCGAGCGCGGCCAGCGCGGCCTGGAACGCGCCCGGCCAGCCCGTCGCCGCGAGCGACAGCAGCCGCCCGGCGCCTCCGAGCAGGAACACGCCGGCGAGCCACCGGACGGTGCGCGCCGGGATCGTCGCCTGCCGGGCGAGCCGGATCCAGGCGGCGCCGTACCCGGCGAAGATCGCGCCCATGAAGCGGCCCCAGCTGTCGATCGTCGCCCCGGCGTGCTCCTCGCCGGGGAGCACGGCGTTGCCCACCAGCACGTGTCCGAGGCCGATCGCCACGCACGCGATCCCCATCGTCCACACGAGCGCCCGCAGTGCCTTGGCCATGACGCACCCACCCCATGCCTCGGTTGACGCGTGCCGCTTGGTTGACACGTGTCTACTTCCATGAGGCACCCGTTAGTAGACACGTGTCAAGTAGTCTTCACCCGTGCCACCACGCCAGCGCCTCTCCCCCGCCGACCGCCGCGCCCAGCTCCTCTCCGTCGGAGCCCGGCTCTTCGCCGCCCGGCCCTACGAGGAGGTGCTGATGGAGGAGGTCGCCGCGCAGGCGGGCGTCTCCCGCGCCCTGCTCTACCGGCACTTCCCGGGCAAGCGGGACCTCTTCGCCGCCGTCTACCAGCAGGCCGCCGACCAGCTGCTGGGCAAGTCCCGCTTCGACCCGGCCGACACGCTCGTCGAGCAACTGGTCGAGGGCATGGACGCGCACCTCGACTACTTCGTCGCCAACCGGCACGCCGTCCTCGCCGCGAACCGCGTGCTGGCCGGCGACCCGGTGATCCAGACGATCATGACCGACGAGCTCGACGCCCTGCGCGCCCGCCTCCTCGGCGTGCTCCCCCTCGCCGACGACGGCACCCGCGCGGCGGTGTCCCAAGTCCTGCGCAGCTGGCTGGTGTTCGTCCAGGTCCTGGTCGTCGACTGGCTCACCGAGGAGACCTGCACCCGCACCGAGCTCCGCGACGCGTGCATCGGCGGCTGCATCGGCGCCCTCCGCCCGCTGCTGCCGGTCGACCCGGCCCCCGACTGGCCGCGCACCGCCGGGGACGTCAGCTGAGCCGCCGATAGGCGTAGCGCCCCCGGATCCGCCGGACGAAGAACCGGCCGTGGCTGTCCGCCGCCATCAACTCGCGGTGCACCCGGGCCGGCACGGCCGCGTACTCGTACACGCGCCCCCCGAGGAACTCCAGCTCCAGCCGCCGCGCCGGGCGGTCGTACCCGACCGAGCGCAGCACCGAGGACTCCACCGCCGTACGGTCCATGACCCGTCCAGTGTGCGCACGAGGGCCCCGGCCGCGCATCGCGACCGGGGCCCTCGTCCGCACGGAACCGTCAGACCAGCTCGGGCTCCCGGGCCCCGACGGCCGCGTCCGACTCCGCACCCGCGGCGACGGCCTTCCGGCGCGGCAGCGCGAACATCAGCAGGAACACCACCACCAGCACCCCCGCGACCCACCACATCGCGTGGACGAAGGCCCCGCTGAACGCGTCCCCCACCGCCGTCGGCGCGACGACGTCGTCCATGGCCCCGAAGAAGGCCACCGACACCAGGCCGAGCCCGAGCGCGTTGCCCACCTGCTGCACGGTGTTGATCAGGCCCGACGCCGACCCGGCGTGCTCGCGCGGCACCTCCGCCAGGATCGCGTCGGTGATCGGCGCGACGATCAGCCCCATCCCGAGGCCCATCACGACCAGCGGCAGCGCCATCTGCCAGGGCGCGATCGCCGTCCCGTAGCGGTGCGCCTCCCAGATGTAGGTGAGCACGCCCGCCGCCATCACCAGCGCGCCGGTCTGCAGCACCCGGCGCCCGAACCGCGGCACCAGCTTCTGCACGGACAGCCCGGCGGCCGTCGAGACCGCGAGCGAGAACGGGATGCCGGTCGAGCCGGCCTTCAGCGGGCTCCAGCCGAGGCCCATCTGCATGTAGAGGGTCCACACCAGGAAGAAGATCCCGCAGACCACGCCGAAGGTGAGCTGCACGCCGATCCCGGCCGCGAAGGACTTCACCCGGAACAGCGAGAGCTCCACCAGGGGCGAGCCGTCCCGCCGGGCCTTGGCCTTCTCGTACACCACGAACAGAGCGAACACCACGAGGCTGCCGGCCATCGACAGGTAGCCCCAGAGCGGCCAGCCGGCCTCCCGCCCGTGCGTCAGCGGGTAGATCAGCATCAGCAGGCCGACGCTCGCGAGGGCCACGCCCACCAGGTCGAGCTTGAGCGCCTTCTCGGCCTTCGACTCGCTGATGAAGCGGCGCCCGGCCAGCAGGCCGGCCAGGCCCACCGGCAGGTTGATCAGGAAGATCGGCCGCCAGGCCAGGCCGAGGAGGTCCCACTCGGTGAGCAGCGCGCCGATCAGCGGCCCGGAGACGGCGCCCAGGCCGACCACCGCGCCGAACATGCCGAACACCTTGCCGCGCTCCTCCGCCGGGAAGGTCGCGTGGATGATCGAGAGCACCTGCGGCACCATGAGGGCCGCCGTGCCGCCCTGGAGCACCCGCATCGCGACCAGCATGTCCGGCCCGGTGGCCAGGCCGCACAGCGCGGACGCGAGCGTGAAGCCGCCGATGCCGATCAGGAACAGCCGCTTGCGGCCGTAGATGTCGCCGAGGCGCCCGCCGGTGATCAGGCCGATCGCGAAGGCCAGCGCGTAGCCGCCGGTCACCCACTGGATGGCGCTGAAGGAGGCGCCGGTGTCCTCCTGGATGCTGGGGACGGCGATGTTGACGATCGTCACGTCCACCAGGTCCATGAAGGAGGCGACCATCACGATCGCCAGCGCGATCCACCTCCGCCGGTCGGTGTCCACTGTGCTCATCACACGCTCCTCGTTCGTCTCGCTCGTCGGCACGTGGACGACGGTAGGGGGCATGTAGGCCAGATCCTGTCCCAGTTCTCCGGCATCCTGGACGGCATGACCGACACCCCGGCCCGTCTGCTGAACCTGCTCTCCCTGCTGCAGACCCCGCGCGAGTGGCCCGGCAGCGAGCTCGCCGAGCGGCTCGGCGTCAGCGCCCGGACGATCCGGCGCGACATCGACCGGCTGCGCGACCTCGGCTACCCGGTGCAGGCGACGATGGGCGCGATCGGCGGCTACCGGCTGGTCGCGGGGACGGCGATGCCGCCGCTGCTGCTGGACGACGAGGAGGCGGTCGCCATCGCGGTCGGGCTGCGGGCCGCGGCCGGGCACGCGGTGGTGGGCATCGAGGAGGCGTCCGTCCGGGCCCTGGGCAAGCTGCTCCAGGTACTGCCCGGACGGCTCCGGCACCGGGTGGGCGCGCTCAACACGGCCACCGTGCCGCTGATGACCGGCGACGGCCCGACCGTCGACCCGGACGACCTCACCCTGCTCGCCGGCGCCGTCGCCAACCACGAGCGCCTGCGCTTCGCCTACCGGGCCCGCGACGGCGCCGAGACCCGCCGCAACGTCGAGCCCGAGCGCCTGGTCTCCACCGGCCGCCGCTGGTACCTGGTCGGCTTCGACCTGGACCGGGACGACTGGCGGCTCTTCCGGGTCGACCGGCTCCGCGAGCCCTTCGCCACCGGCGCGCGCTTCACCCCGCGCCCGCTGCCCGCCGAGGACGCCGCCGCGTTCGTGGCCGACAAGCTGCGCCGCCGGAACACGGCGTACCGCATGGTCGCCACCGTGCACCGCCCCGCCGACGAGGTCGACCGCTGGATGCCGTGGACCGGGGAGTACCGGATCGAGCCGATCGACGACCGCACCTGCCGGCTGCACTCCCGGGGCGACTCGCTCAAGTGGCTCGCGTCCGGACTGCTGCTGCTCGACTGCGAGTTCGAGGTGCACGAGCCCCCGGAGCTGATCGCCCACCTGCGCACCCTGGCCGGCCGCGCCACCCGCGCGGCCGACCTGGCCGGTCCTCCCTGAGCCGTCAGACCCCGAACTCGGCGGTGAGCAGCGCCCGGCCGAGGGTGTGGAAGGTGAGGTGGAAGCCGACCTGGGCCGGCGGGGTGTCGGCCGAGACGTCCAGCTTCTCGACGTCGAGCGCGTGCACCGCGAAGACGTAGCGGTGCGGGGCGCCGGGCGGCGGGGCGGCGCCGTCGTACCGGTTGCCCGGGAAGTCGTTGCGCCCGTGGAAGGAGGCCGCGCCCGGCAGGGCGTCGTCCGAGGAGCCCGCGCCGCGCGGCAGTTCGGTGGTGCCGGCGGGCAGGTTCAGCGCGAGCCAGTGCCACCAGCCGGAGCCGGTCGGCGCGTCCGGGTCGTAGCAGGTGACGGCGATGCCGCGGGTGCCCTCCGGTAGGCCCGACCAGGACAGCTGCGGCGAGAGGTTGCCGCCGGCGTGGATGAACTCCCGTGCCAGCGTGCCGCCTTCGGTGAGGTCCGCGCTGGTCAGCGGGAAGGACGGCACCTGCGGCAGGAACTCGTACGGAAGCGGCGGACGGACACTCATGGCGTGCACCTCTCACGATCGGGATGACACCGGTCACTGTAACGGGGTGCACGTCCGATCCGGTCGCCCCTAAAGTCGACGTCATGGCCTCGAAATTCGCCCGGTTGCTCTCGGACTCCCGCCGCGCGCTGTTCACCATGCTCGGGATCCAGGCCGTCATCTGGTCCGTGCAGGTGCTGAACTGGCTGGACGACTACGACCTGTCCCGGGAGTTCGGTCTGCGCCCGGAACGGGTCGGCGACCTGCCCGAGATGTTCACCATGCCGTTCCTGCACTTCAGTTGGGACCACATCGTCTCCAACTCCTGGCCGCTGTTCGTGCTCGGCTTCCTGGCCGCCTACCGGGGCATGCGCAAGTTCCTGCTGGCCAGCCTGGTGATCGTGGTCTCCGGCGGGCTCACGGTCTGGCTGCTGGAGAGCCCGAACACCGTGACGGCCGGGGCGAGCGGCATGGTCTACGGCTACCTCGGCTACGTGGTGCTGCGCGGGGTCCTCGACCGCAACGTGCTGGACGCGGTGGTCGGCCTCGGCGTCGCCGCGGTCTACTGGACCATCCTGATCGGCGTGCTGCCGGTCGCCCACGGCGTCAGCTGGCTGGGCCACCTCGGCGGGCTGGCCGGCGGACTGGCCGCCGCCGTCCTGCTCCGCGACCAGGCGGCACCGAAGCCGGCGCCCGCACCCGCACCCGCACCCGCACCCGCACCCGCCGACTCCCGCTCCGCCCTGCTCAAGGAGCTGGACGACCTGGGCCTCTAGCCCGTCCGGCGCAGTGCCCGACCGGCCAGGTATAGACCAATCCGAACCCCTGCGGCTAGCGTGGACGGCGCCCCCGCCCCCTGCTCCGGAGCCGCACCGTGCAGTCGTCCGTCCTCGCCTTCGCCACCGACCTGCTGGACGAGGGCCCCGACACCTTCTTCGGCAACCTCGCCGACCGTGCCGGGGTCGGCGGCGTCACCCTCGCCTCGGTCTACCACGAGGCCCGGGACGTCTTCCCGCACAACCCCCGCCGGGTGGTCCGCTACCTGGAACCGGGCGCCGCCTACTTCCGCCCCGACCCGGCCCGCTGGCGGGGCCGCCGCCTCGCGCCCGTCCCGTCCACCGCCATCGGCGAGCGCGACCCGTTCGCCGAGGCCGCCGCCGAGGCCCGCCGCCGCGGCCTCGGGCTGCACGCCTGGACGGTGTTCTGCCACAACGACCGGCTCGGCTTCGCCCACCCCGACTGCGCCCCGGCCAACGCCTTCGGCGACCGCCACCTCACCGAGCTGTGCCCGGCGAACCCTGAGGTCCGCGAGTACGCGCACACCCTCGTCGCCGACCTGGCGCGCTACGGCGTGGACGCGGTCCGGGCCGAGTCGCTGCACTTCCACGGCCTGCGCCACGGCTACCACCACGAACGCTATTTCGAGGAGCTCGGTCCCGTCGCCGAGGCGCTGCTCGGCGTCTGCTTCTGCCCGCACTGCCGCACGGCCGCCGCCGGCGCGGGCGTCCCGGCCGACGAGGTCGCCGAGGCCGTGCGCACCGAGCTGCGCCGCCGCCTCGCCGACGAGGGGGCCGCCGCCGAGCCCGGTGCGCTGGACGAGCTCGCGGACGGCGCGTTCGCCGCCTACGTGGACGCCTCCGCCGCGACGGTCACCTCGCTGGCCGCCGAGCTGTCCGCGCAGGCCCGTCGCCACGGCATGCGGCTGAGCTTCATGGACGGCGGCGGCCCCGGCAAGGGCTGGCTGTCCGGCATCGACCTGCCCGCGCTCGCCGGGGCCGCGGACCAGATCGAGACGCTCGGCTACGCGAGGACCCCCGAGGCCGTCCGGGAGAAGATCGCCGCCTTCGCCCTGCACGGCGTCCGCCCGCAGGACATGGCGGTGATCCTGCGCCCGATGTCCTCGGACTGCGACGGCCCGGAGAACCTCGCCGCCAAGCTCGCCGTCCTGCGCGAACTCGGCGTCCCCGAGGTCGAGTTCTACAACTACGGCCTGATGCGCCTGTCCTCGCTCGACCGGATCGGCGCCGCGCTCCGCGCGTAGGCCGCACCGGCGGCCCCCACCGGCGGCCCTACCGCCGCCGCTTGGACGTCCCGAACAGGCTGCGCGAGATCTCCTGCCCGAGCTGCTTCCCGGCCGAGCGCGCGAGCGACTTCACCGTCGGGTTGTTCAGCAGCGAGCCGAGCAGCCCGCCCGCCCCGGCCTGCGCGCCGGCCCGCCCCGCCTCCCGCGCCGCGTCGCGCGACGGCTCGGGGACGGGCGCCGGCGCGGGCTCGGCGCGCGCCGCCCGGGCCGCGAGCTTCTCGTACGCCGACTCGCGGTCGATCGCGTCCCGGTAGCGCGCCGTCAGCGGCGAGGCGTCCACGAGCGCCCGGAGCGCGCCCTCGTCGACCGGCCCCATCAGCGACTGCGGCGCCCGCAGCCGGGTCGCGGCGACGGGCGTCGGCGCGCCCTTCTCCGACAGGACGGTCACCACGGCCTCCCCGGTGCCGAGCGAGGTCAGCACCTCGCTCAGGTCGTACGACGAACGGGGGAAGGTGGAGACCGTCGCCTTGAGCGCCTTGGCGTCGTCCGGGGTGAACGCGCGCAGCGCGTGCTGCACCCGGTTGCCGAGCTGGGCGAGGACGTCGGCGGGCACGTCCTTCGGGGTCTGGGTGACGAAGAAGATCCCGACGCCCTTGGAGCGGATCAGCCGCACGGTCTGGGTGATCGCCTCCAGGAAGGCCTTGGACGCGCCCTTGAACAGCAGGTGCGCCTCGTCGAAGAAGAACACCAGCTTGGGCTTGTCGAGGTCGCCGACCTCGGGCAGCTCCTGGTAGAGGTCGGCGAGCAGCCACATCAGGAAGGTGGAGAACAGCCGCGGCCGGTCCTGCACCGCGGGCAGCTCCAGCACCGAGACGACGCCCCGGCCGTCCGCCGCGGTGCGCAGCAGCTCGGCGGTGTCGAACTCGGGCTCGCCGAAGAACGCCCCGGCGCCCTCGTTCTCCAGCACCGTCAGGGCGCGCAGGATCACCCCGGCGGTGGCCGACGAGAGCCCGCCCACGGTCCGCAGCTCCTCCTTGCCCTCGGGGGAGGTGAGGAAGCCGATGACGGCGGTGAGGTCCTTGAGGTCGTACAGCTCCAGGCCGGCCCGGTCGGCGTAGTGGAACACCAGGCTGAGCGAGGACTCCTGGGTCTCGTTCAGGTCGAGCACCTTGGACAGCAGCAGCGGCCCGAAGCTGGTGACGGTGGCCCGGACCGGGATACCGGTGCCCTCGCCGCCGAGCGAGAAGAACTCGGCGGGGCAGCCCGTGGCCGTCCACTCCTGGCCGACCTCGGCCGCCCGCGCGGCGGCGCGCTCGCTCGGCGCGCCCGGCGCGGACACCCCGGAGACGTCCCCCTTGACGTCGGCGAGGAACACCGGCACGCCCTGGGCCGAGAGCTGTTCGGCGATCAGCTGGAGGGTCTTGGTCTTGCCGGTGCCGGTCGCGCCCGCGACCAGCCCGTGCCGGTTGAGCACGGCGAGCGGGATGCGCACCTGGGCGTCGGGGTAGGCCGTGCCGTCCAGGAGCACCGCACCGAGGTCGAGGGCGGGCCCGGTGAAGGCGTACCCGTCGGCGATCTCCCGGACGGCCGGCGGGGTGAGGGCGGAGGACATCGGGGCACACTCCTGGGCAGAGCGGGACCGGGCCGCGCCAATGGGGCGGAACCCGGTCGGAAATCGTGGGCGAAGTTCGCGACATTTCCCATCAAACAGCCGCAAACATCCACCCGCAGTTCACACCCGAGCGCGTGGCGGCGTCGCGGCTGCTGCGCCATCCGCCGTCCGAACGGTAGGCTTTCCGTGTGATCTTCAAGCGCATCGGCAATGGGCGGCCGTACCCGGATCACGGCCGGACCAGCACCCGCCAGTGGGCCGACGTCGCCCCGCGCCCGGTGCGACTCGACCAGTTGGTGACCACCAAGGGCCAGCTCGACCTCGAAACCCTGCTGGCCGAGGATTCGACCTTCTACGGGGACCTCTTCGCCCACGTGGTGAAGTGGCGCGGCGACCTCTACCTGGAGGACGGGCTGCACCGGGCCGTACGGGCCGCGCTGCAGCAGCGCCAGGTGCTGCACGCCCGTGTCCTCGACATGGAGTGACGGGCCCGCCCGCACGCTTCCGGACCGCCCCCTCGCCGCCGAGGCGGAGGGCGGTCCCGTCGTACCCGGGCGCCTCCGCACGCCCCTCTCGTACACCCTTTCGGGTAGCCGGGTACTCCAGATGATGATCGTTTAGTACCTTCGCAGGCAACGGGCACTAATCTGCTGACTACGGCCGCGACCTGGGGAACCGACCCCTCCGGCCGACTCGTCGTCATCCCGAGATCCCGTGTCATCCCGACCCCGCCCCGGCACCGAGGGGGAGACAAACCGTGAGCATGTTGACTCCCCAAGGCCTCAAGGGGAAGCAGTACCGCGTCACCGGCAACGCCTATCCGCGTCTCGGCCGGCCGCCCAAGAAGAGCCGCAAGGTGATCGCCGGGCTCGCGGCGCTGCTCGCGCTGGCCCTCATCGGACTCGGCGGCGTGCAGCTCTACGACATCTTCACCGGCAAGAACAAGCACACCAGCGCGCAGGCCTGCGCCACGCCCTCCGGCAAGGCGCTGGCCGCCCCCACCCCGGGGGCCACGCCGGGCGCACCCGCCGCCTCCGGCGCGCCGGCCGGCGCGCCGGGCGACCCGCACGCGATCCCGCAGCCGGCCACGATCACCGTGAACGTCTACAACGCGACCACGAAGGCCGGCCTCGCCGGACGGACCGCCGACGAGCTGAAGAAGCGCGGCTTCACCATCGGCAAGGTCGGCAACGCCCCGGCCGAGCTGGACAAGAAGGTGCCCGGCACCGCCCAGGTGATCGCCGGCCCGGCCGGCGCCGGCGCGTCCACCCTGCTCAGCTCGCAGATCGCGGGGGCCACCGCCACCGCCGACGCGCGGACCGACGCCAGCGTGGACTTCGTCATCGGCGACAGCTACAACGCCCTCCTGGACGAGACCCAGGCCGCCGCCGCGCTCGCCCTGGCCACCAAGCCCTCCCCCACCCCGACCGCCACCGGCAGCTGCTGAGCGCGCGGCGCGCACGGCGCACTCGGACGCGGAGAGCCCCCCGGCAGTGCGCCGGGGGGCTCTCGGTCGTTCGGGGGATCGTGCGTCAGCCGGCGGTGCCGTAGAGGCGGTCGCCCGCGTCGCCGAGGCCGGGGACGATGTAGCCGTTCTCGTTCAGGCGCTCGTCCAGGGCGGCGGTGACCACGGTGACCGGCAGGTCCGCCAGCTCCCGCTTCATCACCTCGACGCCCTCCGGCGCGGCCAGCAGGACCACGGCGGTGACGTCGGTGGCGCCGCGCTCGATCAGCATCCTGATCGCCGCGACCAGGGTGCCGCCGGTGGCCAGCATCGGGTCGAGCACGTAGACCTGGCGGCCGGAGAGGTCGTCCGGCATCCGGGTGGCGTAGGTGGAGGCCTCCAGGGTCTCCTCGTTGCGGACCATGCCGAGGAAGCCGACCTCGGCGGTCGGCAGCAGGCGGGTCATCCCGTCCAGCATGCCGAGGCCGGCGCGCAGGATCGGGACCACCAGCGGACGGGGGTAGCTGAGGCGGGTGCCGGTGGTGACCGCCACCGGCGTGGTGACCTCCACCTCGTCGGTGCGGACGTCCCGGGTGGCCTCGTACGCGAGGAGGGTCACCAGCTCGTCGGTCAGGCGACGGAAGGTCGGCGAGTCGGTGCGCTCGTCGCGCAGGGTGGAGAGCTTGTGGGCGACCAGGGGGTGGTCGACGACGTGGAGACGCATGTACCGAGGTTAGCCCGGCCCTGGACGCCTGTACGACACGCCGCGGGCCCGCGGCGCGCGGCGGGGCTCACTCTGCCATGACACGCCGTGACGCACGGCGAATGTCAGGACGGAACCGGTCGCCGTGGTATCAACCGGGCCGTTCTGGGAATGTCACGTCTTATGACGAGCAACCCGAAGGCCGGGGACGGCTCGGCGGAGGAGCCCAGGGGCCCCTCGGGCGGCCGCGCGGGCCCGCCCGCGAGCCCCCAGGAGACCGAGGCGGAGCGCCGCAAGCGGCGGGCCGTCTTCCTCCGCGAGCTCACCGAGGCGCGCGAGCTGCGGGAGCGGGTCCAGCCCAGGCGGACCAAGGAGCGTCGGATGCGCGAAGCGATGCGGATGCGAACCTTCCGGATCTGAGGCGGTTCCGGAGGGCCCGGGTCCGCCGTTCGGCCGTCCCCGGACGGTCGGGGCGGCGCGCGGCCGGCCGCCGGCCGACGCTTCCGACACGACCTGCAAAGACGCGCTGCCGAACACCCCCCGCGAGGGCGGGCTTTCTGTCACGATTCCGATGGGACGGTCCGAACAGCGGACCGCCTCTGGCGCGGGGGCGGCCAGATGTTCGCGTCGCCCGTGCGCGCCGACAGCCGAGACCGATGATCTTGGGAGTGTCCCTGGTGGCGTATTTCGCTGCAGTGCTTGCTCGCTCCGAGGACGGGTGGGACGTGAGCGAGACGGAGCTCGACGACGTCGAAACCCTGGCCGATCTGGCCGACCTGGCCCGCGACGCCGCGCAGGACGACGACAGCGTCCTGATCTTCATCGAACAGGAGGACGCCTGGTTCGCCATCGTCCGGGTGGACGGTGAGGAGGACCCGCGGATCTTCGTGTCGGACGGCGCCGCCGCCGCCCGCAGCTCGTACGGCTCGGTCCTCACCGACGAGCTGGTCGACCAGGCCGGCGAGAGCGAGTTCGGCGACCTCGACCACCTGGTCGTGGAGCTGGAGGACAGCGAGGAGGCGGAGGAGGCCGACGAGGCCGCCGACGACGCGGCCCCGCACGGCGGCGTCCCGGTCGGCCCGCTCGGCGACTCCCACCTGCTGACCGAGTTCGGCCTGCCCTCCGAGGAGCTGCTCGCCCTCAGCGGCGAGGGCGCCGTGCCGGGCGACGCCCTGGAGGAGATCGCCGAGGCCCTCGGCTGCGGCGAGGTCCTGGAAGCGGTCCGGTAGCGGGCAGCGGGCCGACCGGTGTCCGCCGCCGGATGCCCGACACTGGATGCCATGCAGTCCGCCACCCCCGCAGCCCTCCCGATCACCCCGCTGCCCGCTCCCGTCCGCCCCGACCCGGTCCGTGACCGCTGGGCGGCGCCGATGCGCCTCGCGATGGCCGAGGCCGCCCTGGCGCCGGCCACCGGCGACGTCCCGGTCGGGGCGCTCGTCCTGGGCCCGGACGGCGAGGTGATCGGGCGCGGCCACAACGAGCGCGAGGCGGTCGGCGACCCGACCGCGCACGCCGAGGTGGTCGCGATCCGCCAGGCGGCGGACAAGGTCGGGCAATGGCGGCTCGGTGGCTGCACGCTGGTCGTCACGCTGGAGCCCTGCACGATGTGCGCCGGCGCGATCGTGCTGTCCCGGATCGACCGGGTGGTCTACGGCGCCCTGGACGAGAAGGCCGGCGCGGCCGGCTCGCTCTTCGACGTGATGCGCGACCGGCGGCTCAACCACCGCCCCGAGGTGATCTGGGGCGTCCTCGCCGACGAGTGCGGCGAGCAGCTGCGCGCGTTCTTCGGCGACCACCGCGAAACCCCCCGCTGAAGGTCCGCCGGGATACGGATTTCGTGACCGCCGCACCCGTCCGGTAGAGTTCCTCTCGGTAGCGTGTCCGAGCGGCCAAAGGAGCACGCCTCGAAAGCGTGTGTGGGGGCAACTCCACCGTGGGTTCGAATCCCACCGCTACCGCCAGAAAGCCCGAGGGCCCGTCCGATCCGGACGGGCCCTCGGCGTTTCCGCGCACCCTCGTGACGCGGAAAGGGCTCCGCACCCGGGGCCGATGACCACCAACGCCCTTGTCGAGTACGGAGCCTGGAGGGGGGAGCGGTTCGGGGGGACCAACCGCTCCCCCGACGGAGTCCCACAACCGGTGCCGCGGTCGGGGGAGGAGCCGCGGTACCGGTCCCACAGCGGGGAGCTCCGGATCCACGCACCGGGAATTCCTGCCAGATCCCCGGTACGCCATCCATCCTGCCGCCCGGTACGCCCGTGGGCACCCGGAGAAAGACCCCACTCGCGGGGACCTTCGTCCCGCCGGGCGAACGCGTCGCACACTTGATAGCCCGTCCGGTGGATAAGCTGCCCCTGCAGGGCCGCTCGGGGACCCGGATGACGGCGGCCCACGGCTGGGAGGAAGGTCACCCGATGGCGCAGGCGAAGAAGATCGGCATGGTCCTCCTGCTCGTCTTCGTCCTCTACTCGATCATCACCTCGCCGGCCCGCTCGGCCGAGCTCGTCCAGTCGGGCTTCGAGGGCATCTCGAACGCCGCCAAGGCCGTCGGCACCTTCATGACCGGGCTGATCAAGTGACCGCCCCGGGCGGGTGACCGCCCCGGGCGCCGGACGGGCCCGACCAGGGGGCGGACGGCCGCGGAGGCGCCGCTGCACACCGGCTACGGTGGGCGGGACCCTCTGTACCCCCGTCCGCGAGGAGCGGCATCGTGATCCGGCACCTGGTCCTGTTCAAGCTCAACGAAGGCGTCAGCAAGGACGACGAGCGCGCGCTCGCGGGCGCCGAGGCGTTCGCCGGGCTCGGCTCGGTGATCCCCGAGCTGCGCGAGTGGGAGTGCGCCTGGAACACCACCGAGCGCGACATCGCGTACGACTACGCGATCAACAGCCTGGTCGAGGACCGCGACGCGCTCCAGGCCTACCTGACCCACCCGGCCCACCAGGCCGCGGCCGGACAGTGGCGCGAGTTCGCCACCTGGGTGATCGCGGACATCGAGGTCTGATACCACCATCCGCCCGGGGCGCTTCCCCCGGACGGATCGCGGCGCCCCGCCCGGGCCTCGGGCGGGGCGCCGCGGTCCGTCCGGGAACGATCCTTGCGGCGCCTCCCCGATCGGCCCCGTGCAGGCCCGGCACCGCATCAACACACCTCCACCGGGTGCTTGCCCGACCTGCGCCCGCCTTGTGATGCTATGACCGGTTTTGCCGGACATGGCGAGGTGAAGAACCAGCCACGACACCCGCTCCGCAGGGCCCGCCGTAGTCGACTTTGGGAGGGGTGACGTGTCCGTGGACGAGGCGCTCGCGGGGATCATCAGTCCGGCCGGCGAGCTCCGGCCGGACGGCCTGCGCGGCCCCGGCGGACGCCCGGTGGTCGACGTCCGGACGCTGACCCGGGTGCTGTTCGAGCGCCTGGCCGAGCTCCCCCCCGACGCGCCCGAGCGCGAGCGGGTGCGCGCCGCGCTCATCGAGGTGAACATCCCGCTGGTGCGCTACGCGGCCACCCGCTTCCGCAGCCGCAGCGAGCCCATGGAGGACGTCGTCCAGGTCGGCACCATCGGCCTGATCAACGCGATCGACCGGTTCGACCCCACCCGGGGCGTCCAGTTCCCCACCTACGCGCTGCCCACCATCCTCGGCGAGATCAAGCGCTACTTCCGGGACAACGTCCGCACGATGCACGTCCCGCGCCGGCTCCAGGAGCTGTGGGTGCAGGTCAGCGGCGCCATGGAGGAGCTGACGGTGCTGCACGGACGGGCCCCCAAGGTGCCCGAGATCGCCGCGAGCCTGCGCATCCCCGAGGAGGACGTCCGGGCCTGCCTGGACGCCGGGCGGGCCTACAACGCGGCATCCCTGGAGGCGGCCCAGGAGCACGAGGGCGGGCTCGCCCTGCTGGACCGCCTCGGCTACGAGGACTCCGCGCTCGCCGAGGTCGAGCACCGGGACGTGGTCCGCCACCTGCTGGTCCAGCTGCCCGAGCGGGAGCGGCGGATCGTCATGCTGCGATTCTTCGCCAACCTGACCCAGTCCCAGATCAGCACCGAGCTCGGGATGTCGCAGATGCACGTCTCCCGGCTGCTCTCGCGGATCCTGACGAGGCTTCGCACCGGCAACTCCTGGGAAGAGTGACATCGCTCCGCGTTACCGCCGCGTGACATCTTGCGACGATCGGGTTTGCCGGGGATCGTGTGCCGGTATGGAGGGGGAGGGCCGTCGCCGGGAACATCCGCGCGTCGGCGCCCGTTCAACCGTCAGTCACAAGGGGGTGGGCGCATGTCCGGAGAGCTGGGCACTGCGGAGATCCACGCTGGTCAGGCCAACGGCACCGCGGTCGCCGAGGAGCGCATCCCGCTGCAGCGGGGGCCGTCCACCGCACCGCCCGTCCCCGACACGCCCCCCGCGGCGTCAGCCGGCGCCGGGCTGGACACCCGCACGCTCTCCCGCTCGCTCTTCCTGCGGCTGGCCGCCGTGGAGCCCGGCAGCGCGGAGCACGCCTACGTCCGCGACACCCTGATCGAGCTCAACCTGCCGCTGGTCCGCTACGCCTCGGCGCGCTTCCGCAGCCGCAACGAGCCGATGGAGGACATCGTCCAGGTCGGCACGATCGGGCTGATCAAGGCGATCGACCGGTTCGACCCGGAGCGCGGGGTGGAGTTCCCCACCTTCGCGATGCCCACGGTGGTCGGCGAGATCAAGCGCTTCTTCCGGGACACCAGCTGGTCCGTCCGGGTGCCGCGGCGCCTCCAGGAGCTGCGGCTCGCCCTCACCAAGGCCGGCGACGAACTGGCCCAGCGGCTGGACCGCTCCCCCACCGTGCCCGAGCTGGCCGCCTGCCTGGGCGTCAGCGAGGAGGACGTGGTCGAGGGACTCGCGGTCGGCAACGCGTACACCGCGAGCTCGCTCGACTCCAGCCCGAGCGAGGAGGACGGCGACGGGCCGCTGGCCGAGCGGCTCGGCTACGAGGACCTCGCGCTGGAGGGCGTCGAGTACCGGGAGTCGCTCAAGCCGCTGCTGGCCAAGCTGCCGCCGCGCGAGCGCCGGATCATCATGCTGCGCTTCTTCGGGAACCTGACCCAGTCGCAGATCGGCGAGGAGATCGGGATCTCCCAGATGCACGTCTCCCGGCTGCTCACCAAGACCCTCACCCAGCTCCGGGAGGGGCTCATCAGCGAGGGCTGACGAGCGCGGCGGGGCTCAGCCCGCCGCGCCGTCCAGCAGGTTGTCGCGGAGCCCGGCCAGCACGCCGTCGTCCAGGCCGAGGCCGTCGTGCCAGAACGCCGCGAAACCGGACCAGCCGGCCTCGATCTCCTCGAAGGCCGCCGTCAGGTAGGCGGCGTCGGCCCGGAACACCGGCAGCAGCAGCCGCGGCTCGTGCATCAGGCCCCGGGTGCCGAAGTCGTCCATCACCCGCGCGACGACCGGCGCCGCGCGCTCGTTGGTCAGCAGGTAGTCCGCGACGACGGCCTCGCGGTCGACGCCCAGGGCGGTCAGCAGCAGCGCCGAGACCCAGCCGGTGCGGTCCTTGCCGGCCGTGCAGTGGAACAGCAGCGGCGGGCCGTCCGGGGCGGCCAGCAGGCGCAGCACGTCCGCGAACCGTTCGCGTGCGAGCCCGTCGGTGACGAACCAGCGGTAGAGCCCGGTCATCATCGCGGCGGCGCGGCCGTCGCCGAGCAGCGCGCGCTGCCTCGCCGGGCTGCGGTCGGCCAGGGCGTCGCGCAGCGTCACGTAGATGTCGAAATCGGGCGCGAACACCGGGAGATGGTGCAGGGTCACGCCGTCCTCGGCGTCCGGTTCGACGGTCAGCGCGGTGCCCGCGGGGAGGTCGCGGGCGAGCTCGGGGACGGGGAGTCCGGGGACGCGGTCGGGGCCGGCCTCGCGGACCTCGTCGAGGCTGCGGAGGTCGACCACGCGGCGCAGCCCGAGGGCCCGGAGCGCGTTCAGGTCATCCTCGGTGACGTGGTTCAGGCCATCGCTGCGCAGGACCGTCCCGGGGCGAAGGACCCTTCCGTCGGCCGTCCGGCAGCCCCCCAGATCGCGGGCATTGACCGCGCCGCGCAGACCGAGACTGCGCCCGACCTGGGGCATTCCGTTCCACTTGGACACCGCATTCCGGACGCCGCCGAATCCCCCGGCCTCGGTCTGCTGATCGGCCATGCGGGCGCCTCCATTGCATATTCGGACTGTCACATGGCACAGCGGTGCCCGATATTGCATGAACCTGCCCAATGCGGCGGCGAGATGTGCGAGAGTGTCATGCGCAACGACCCCAGTGTAGGTGTCCGCCGGGCCCCACCACCTCGCCCGAGCGGTAACAACGCTTGGTAACGACGCGTAGCACTCAGGTTCCGGTTTTTCATTTTCAATTCATCATTTGCATGGCCGATGCTGTTCCGGTCACAATCAGCGCCTTCATGGCTTCGCCATGAACGTTGGTAACAGGTTTGCTGCACTCTCGCCCAATTGGTCCCTCGCGGAGCCGACCCTCGACCAGGATGGGCGCCGGGCAGTCCTGCTGCCCGCGAACAGCTACAGGGCAGGCGACCGCCGAGCAGCGATGCGCCTGTCCCAAGGGGAGGATCACCATGGGTCGAGCGACCCGAAGAGTTGCCGCCTGCGCGGCGGCAGTTCTGCTGGCCAGCGGCCTGCAGATCACCCTGGCCCACGGCGACACCACGACGCCGAGGATCGACCTCACCGTCCTCGTCATCGACGACGGCGGTCCCTCCGTCGCGGCCATCACGGCCGAACTGAAGAGCCAGGGCACCCCGTACAAGGTCGTCACCCTCAGCGACCCCAACCGCCCCGTCATCAACGCCGCTTTCCTGAGCGACACGATCAACGGGCTGCCGCGGGGCAAGTACCAGGGCATCGTGATGCCCAACGAAAACCCCTTCGCCAACTCGCCGGCCGAGATGACGGCGATCGCGACGTACGAGGCGGCATTCAACGTCCGCCAGATCGACGCGTACACGTTCGCCAGCCCGGCGGTCGGTCTGAACTGGGCCCAAAATCCCGGTTACATTGGCACCTTGGACGGTTTCCAGGCCGCCACCACCACCGCCGGCACTTCGGGCCCGTTCGGCTACCTGAAGGGCGCCGTGCCCTTCGAGGACAACGACCCGAACGTCAGCGAGAGCTACGGGTACCTCGCCACCCCCCTGGCGAGCCTCCCGGCCGGCGCCTCGTTCACCCCGCTCGTCGACGCCCCGATCCCGGGGGCCTCCTCGCGCGGCTCGCTGGTCGGTGAGTACACCCACGACGGCCGCAAGGAACTGGTCGTCACGTTCGTCTACAACCAGTACCAGCAGCAGTACCGCCTGCTGGCGCGCGGCATGGTCGACTGGATCACCCAGGGCGTCCACCTCGGGTACGACCGCAACTACTTCGCGGCCCACATCGACGACGTCCTCCTGGCGGACGACCGCTGGTCGACCACCCTGAAGTGCACCCCCGGCGACGTGACCTGCCCGCCCGGCACCCCGGACACCGGCACCCCGATCCGGATGAGCCCCGCCGACGCGCAGTACGCCAAGCAGTGGATGACCACGAACAACTTCACGCTGGACCTGCTGTACAACGGCGGCGGCAGCGAGGACTGGAAGGCCGACCACAGCACCACGGTCGACCCGACGGCGCAGCAGCTGATCGCCGACCAGAACAGCTACCGCTGGGTCAACCACACCTACAGCCACCCGTACCTGGGCTGCGTCCAGGACGTCACCGTGGTGCCGTGGCGCTGCACCAAGGACGCCACCGGCAACACCGTCTGGGTCGACCAGAACACCATCCAGACCCAGGTCAAGAACAACTTCGACTGGGCCACCAAGAACGGCCTCACCAAGGTCGACCCGCAGGTCCTCGTCACCGGCGAGCACTCCGGGCTGCTGACCGCCCCGCAGGAGACCAGCGACAACCCGAACCTGGCGCCGGCGCTGGCCGCCAACGGCATCAAGTTCACCGGCAGCGACGCCTCCCGCGAGTCCGGCCAGCGGGCCGTCGGCCCCTCCACGCTGACCGTGCCGCGCTACCCGATGAACGTCTTCTACAACGCCGGCTCGGCGGTGGAGGAGACCGACGAGTACAACTGGATCTACACCAGCAAGGCCAACGGCGGCAGCGGGATCTGCGAGAACAACCCCAGCTCCACCTGCCTGCCCAAGCCGCTGGACGTCAACACCGGCTTCCAGTCGTACATCGTGCCGCTCGAGGCGCGGATCGACCTCGGCCACATCATGAGCAACGACCCGCGGCCGCACTACATCCACCAGTCGAACCTCTCCGAGGGCCGGATCATCTACCCGGTGCTGGAGAAGATCCTCGGCAACTACCGCGCGCTCTACGCCGACAGCGCCCCCGTCGTGAACCTCGGCGAGCGCGAGATCGGCCAGGAGTTCCAGAAGCGCGGGGCCTGGAGCGCGGCCGTCGCCGCCGGCCAGGTGACCGCCTACAAGATCGGCAACAACGTCACCGTCTCCGCGCCGGCCGGCGTTCAGATCGAGGCCACCATGCCGACGGGAACTACTCAGAAGCTGGCCATCGGTTCGACCGCTTTCGGTTCCGCCTACGCCGGTACGCTTTCCGGCTGGGTGGCGCCGGGCGCGCTGCAGAGCTCCGTCACGCTGCAGCTGTCCTCGGGTGCCACTCCGGCGGCCCCGGCCGCCGTCGCGCCGAGCGTCGCGGCCAAGTCCGTCCCGGCCCCGGCCCCGGCCGACAAGAAGGTGGTTCCCCAGGGCGTCGCCACCCCGGTCCCCGCCGGCCCCAGCGACACCACCCGCACCAAGGCTCCGGTCCTGGTCCCGGGCAGCGGAACCCCGGTGCCCGGCAAGGGCGTCCAGCAGAACGGCAACGGCGGCGCAGCCGGTGTCGTGAAGAGCTCCGTGGCCTCCGGGGGGACGGCCGGGCTCAACAAGAAGCAGGCCGGCAAGCCCGGCTCCCGGTAACACGCAAGACCCGATGGTGGGGCCGGCGCCGGCGAACCCGGCCCGGCCCTGCCACGGCTCACGTTCCGGCCACCCAGGCCGGACACCCGACGCAAGAACAGGAGGGGGGACAGGAGATGCGCGTCACCCTGCTCACCGAGGGGACGTATCCGCACCAGCACGGCGGCGTGAGCGTCTGGTGCGACCAGCTCGTTCAGGGCATGCCCGACGTGGACTTCGACATCATCGCCGTCACCGGAACCGGTCACGAGCCGCTCGCCTGGGAGCTGCCCGCCAACGTCCGGTCCGTCACCACCGCACCGCTGTGGGGCCCGGCCGCCGAGGCCAGGGCGCCGCGCGGCAGCGAGATGCGGCGCTTCCTCAACGCGTACGAGCGCTTCCTGCACTCCATCCTCGACCCGGTCTACACCACCCACTTCGGCACCGAGCTGTACGGCTTCGCCGACCTCGCCCGGCGCGGACTGCTCAGCCCCGCGCTGCGCAGCGAGCGGGCCCTGCGCACCCTCCAGCACGTCTGGACCCGCGACTACCTCCCCACCGCCGTCTCCCGGCCCACCCTCCACGACGCCCTGAACGCCACCGACCTCCTGGAGCACGCGCTGCGCCCGCTGTCGGTCGAGCCGCCGACGGACGGCGTCGCCCACGCGGCCAGCGGCGGCCTGGCCACGCTCCCGGGGCTGATCGCCGCCCAGCAGTACGGCGTACCGTTCCTGCTCACCGAGCACGGCATCTACCTGCGCGAGCGCTACCTCGGCTACCGCACCGGCCCGTACCGCTGGCCGGTCAAGGCGCTGCTGCTCGGCTTCTACCGGATGCTCGCCGAGGAGAGCTACCGGCAGGCCGCCCTCGTCACCCCCGGCAACCGGTACAACCGGCGCTGGGAGGAGCGTGGCGGCACCCCGTCGGAGAACATCCGGACCGTCTACAACGGCGTGGACCCGGCGGCCTTCCCGCCCGCCGGACCCGAGCCGCAGACCCCGACCCTCAGCTGGGCCGGCCGGGTCGACCCGATCAAGGACCTGGAGACGCTGATCCGCGCCTTCGCCATCGTCCAGCGGGAGATCCCCGAGGCGCGACTGCGGCTCTTCGGTGGCACTCCCAAGGGCGGCGAGGCGTACCGAGACGGCTGCATAGCCCTGGCCGCCGAGCTCGGCATCGCCGACTCGGTGGCCTTCGAGGGCCGCGTCGCCGACATCACCGACGCGTACGCGGCGGGCAACGTGGTCATGCTCTCCAGCATCAGCGAGGGCTTCCCGTTCACCCTCATCGAGGCGATGTCCTGCGGCCGCGCGACCGTCTCGACGGACGTCGGCGGCGTGCGCGAGGCCGTCGGCGACACCGGCCTGGTCGTCCCGCCGCGCGAGCCCGAGCCGATGGCCGCCGCCGCGATCGAGCTGCTGCGCGACGCCGAGCGGCGCGGGCGGCTCGGCGAGCAGGCCCGGCTGCGGGTCATCGAGCAGTTCACGCTGCGCCAGAACATCGACGGCTTCCGGGGCATCTACACCGAGCTCCTCGGCACCGCCCGCTGGATGCCCGAGGGCGTGGTGGCCGTCGGCGACGACGTCCCGACCGACTGGGACCAGCAGCTCGCCGTCGCCCGGCCCCAGCCGAGCGAGGTGGGGGCGTGAACGAGCGCAGCAAGAGAACCATGAAGAGGTGCGCGTTCCGCGAAGCGGCCGCCGAGTGCAGCGAGGTGGGCGCATGAGCGGTCCGATCCGTCTCGTTCCGGACGAGGCCGGCGCCGACCGGACGATGCAGCTGCGCACGCTCCCGCGGGGGCGCCGCCGCCCGGTCCTGCCGGCCCAGCCGGCGCCCGAGGAGGAGCTCGGCCTCTCCGCGGACCCGCTGGACGAACTCGCCGAGCGGCTGCGCGACGTCTGCGCCGACGCCGTCCACCCCTTCGAGATCGCGGCCTTCCTGGAGTCCGACGGCCTCTCCGACGAGCAGGCCGCCCTCCTGTACGGCCGCCCCGACGCCTTCACCGTCGCCGAGGAGCTGTTCGAGAAGGTCGAGCGCCGCTACCCCGGCCCGAGCTCCGAGTTCGCCAACCCCTGGCGGGCCGACCCCTGGCGCTGCGTCGTGCGCGGCCTGGTGTTCGCCCTGCCCGGGCTCGGCTACCTGCTCGGCGCCAACCTGTTCGCGGCCACCCGGATGCGCTTCGGCCTGCCCTCGGGCATGCTCGCGCTGACCGTCGCCACCGTCGCCAGCTGGGCCTTCAACCAGGCGCTCGCGCACCGCGCGTACCGCTGGCTCAGCCGGTTGCGGCGCCGGGACTCCGCGGTCTGCCTGAGCATCGGCGCACCGATCGGCGCGCTGATCGCCTCCGCCGCGGCGTACGTCGTCGGCGGGCCGCTCGCCTCCCTGCTGTTCGCCGCCGGGCAGTCCGCCTACCTGGGCGCGGCGACCGTGCTGCTGGTGCTCGGGCGGGAGAAGTTCCTGCTGCTGGCGCTGGCCCCGGCCTCGATCGGCGCGGGCGTGGTGCTCGCGGTGGACGTCCCGCAGGTCGTCCGGACGGTGGTCCTGCTGAGCTCGCTCGTGCTGGCCGTCGGCCTGGCGGTCCGCGAGCTCGTCAACTGCATCCGCGGTGACAAGGAGGCCAAGGACGCCGCCGCGGCCAGGCTGCAGCTCCGTCAGGAGATCCCGCACCTGCTGTTCGGCCTGGCCTGCGGCACCCTCACCCTGATCGCCGGCCTCGGCGTGACCATCCACCAGGCGGTCGAGACCGGCGCCGCGCGGGGCGCCCACACCGCCCCCACCGGCCCGGCCATGATCGCCCTGACGCTCAGCCTCGGCCTCGCCGAGTGGCTGCTCTTCCGCTACCGGGCGATGGCCGTCGCCGCGCTGCGGGTCAGCCACACCTCCGGCGAGTTCGTCCGCCGCACCGGCGGGGTGCTGCTCGGCTGCCTCTTCATCTACCTCACCACCGTGGCCGCGCTGGACGCCGCCGCGACCGTGCTGTGGCCCGGCGCCCCCGCGCTCGGCGTCCCGCAGCTCGGCGCGCTGCTGCTCCTCGGCGGCTCGCTCTGGCTGGCGCTGCTGCTGAACGCCTTCGGGCTCAGCTGGAGCACCGCCCTCATCTGTCTGGCCGCCGCGGGTGCCGAGAGCGCCGGGCTGCTGACCGGTGCGGATCCGACCCTCCTGCAGCTGATCGGCTGCGGGACGGCCGCCTTCGTCCTCACCGCCATCGCCGGGCCCGTGCTCGGCCGCACCACCCAGCACCGCTGAACACCACCGAAGAACACGCACGACCGAACCACGTGCCCGGCCGGACGCACACCGCAGCGCCGGCCGACAACACCACCGGCCGGACCGCGACAGGCCCGGCCGCTCCCCCGAGAAGCAGAAAGCGAATCACGCATGAGCAGCGTCGCCGTCACCGGAGCCGAGGGTTTCATCGGCTCCCACCTCGTCGAGACCCTGGTCGCCGACGGGCACCAGGTCCGCGCGATGGTCCAGTACAACTCCTTCTCCTCGTTCGGCTGGCTGGAGACCCTGCCGAAGGACGTGCTGGACTCGGTCGAGATCATCCTGGGCGACGTCCGGGACCCGGGTTCGGTCATCGACCTGGTCAAGAACACCGAGACCGTCTACCACCTGGCCGCCCTGATCGCGATCCCGTACTCCTACCGGGCCCCGCACTCGTACGTCGACACCAACGTCACCGGCACCCTGAACGTGCTGGAGGCGGTGCGCCACCTGGGCATCCAGCGCCTGGTGCACACCTCGACCAGCGAGACCTACGGCACCGCGCAGACCGTGCCGATCACCGAGGAGCACCCGATCAACACCCAGTCCCCGTACGCCGCCTCCAAGGCGGGCGGGGACCGGCTGGCCGACAGCTACTACGCCAGCTTCGAGACCCCGGTCGTCACCCTGCGCCCGTTCAACACCTTCGGCCCGCGCCAGTCGATGCGCGCCGTCATCCCGACCGTGATCGCCCAGGTCGCCGCCGGCCAGACCGAGATCACCCTCGGCGACCTGCGCCCGACCCGCGACTTCATGTTCGTCAAGGACACCGCGAACGCCTTCCGCACCGTCGGCACCGCGCCCGCCGAGGCCGTGGTCGGCCGGACCTTCAACGCCGGCACCGGCGGCGAGATCTCGGTGGGCGACCTGGTCACCCTGGTCGGCAAGCTGATGGGCGTCGACCTCGTGGTCAAGGAGGACGAGCAGCGCATCCGTCCGACCAACTCCGAGGTCATGCGCCTGGTCGCGGACGCCACCAAGCTGCGCGAGGCGACCGGCTGGGCGCCCGGCTTCAGCCTGGAGCAGGGCCTGGAGCAGACCATCGAGTTCTTCCAGGACCCGGCCAACCTGGCCCGCTACAAGACCGACATCTACAACGTCTGACCCGCCGCACCGATCCAGCCATCTCTGGTTCTCAAGGCTCGTGTCCTGCACATACCTTCCGTGGGGGAAACACCATGCATGCAGTGATCCTGGCCGGCGGTAAGGGCGTCCGTCTCCGCCCGTACACCACCGCGCTCCCCAAGCCGCTCGTCCCGATCGGCGACCAGCACGCGATCCTGGAGATCGTGATGCGCCAGCTCGCCGCCGCGGGCTTCAAGACCGTCACCCTGGCCATCGGCCACCTCGGCCACATCATCCGCGCGTACGTCGGCAACGGCTCCCAGTGGGGCCTGCGCGTCGGCTACGCCGTCGAGGACAGCCCGCTCGGCACCATGGGCCCCCTGCTCACCATGCAGGACCGCCTGCCCGAGCACTTCCTGGTGATGAACGGCGACATCCTCACCGACCTGGACTTCGCCGGGGTGCTCAAGCACCACGAGACGTCCGGCGCTCCGCTTACCATCGCCACCTACGCCCGCCAGGTGAAGATCGACTTCGGTGTCCTGACCACCGAGTCCGGCAGCATCACCGGCTTCCAGGAGAAGCCGAGCATCGACTACCGCGTCTCGATGGGCGTGTACGGCGTGTCCCGCTCCGCGCTCGCCAAGTACACCCCCGGCCTGCCGCTCGGCTTCGACGAGCTGGTGCTCGACCTGCTGGCCGCCAAGACCCCGCCGTCCTCCTACGACTTCGGCGGCTACTGGCTCGACATCGGCCGCCCGGACGACTACGACCGCGCGAACGCCGAGTTCGCGAGCATCCGCCCGGTGCTGATGCCCTTCGAGGCGGGCACCGTCACGCCGTCGGTCACGGAGCTGCCGGTCCCCGCCGCCCGCACTGCGGCGGACACCGACCAGACGCCCGCCACCGCGGGCGCCGAGAGCGACGGACGGGCCGCGTGAGGATCCTGCTTCTCGGCGGGGACGGCTTCCTCGGCCGCCACGCCACCGCCGTCCTGCGGTCGCTGCCCGGTGCCACCGTGCTGACCGCGGGCCGGCGGCCCGCCCACGACCTGCGGCTGGACCTGGCCACCGCCCAGCCCGGCCCGCTCGGCGAGGAACTCGCCGCGCTGGCCGCCGACGTGGTGGTCAACTTCGCCGGCGCGGTGGCCGGCAGCGCGGTCAAGCTGGCCGAGGTGAACGCCCGCGGTCCGGCGGTGCTCTGCGAGGCGCTGCAGCTCGGCGCCCCGAAGACCCGGCTGGTGCACATCGGTTCGGCCGGCGAGTACGGCGTCTGCGAGACGGGCAGCTCGCTGTCCGAGGAGGCGGACGCCCGTCCCGTCGGCGTGTACGGCGCGACCAAGCTGGCCGGCTCCCTCGCGGTGGCCGGCTCGCCGCTGGACGCGGTGGTGCTGCGGGTGTTCAACCCGGTCGGCCCGGGGGCACCGGCGGGCTCGCTGCCCGGCCGGCTCGCCGCCGAGCTGCGCCGGGTGGCGCCCGAGGGCACCGGCGGCGTCGTGCGGGTCGGGGACCTCTCCGCCCACCGCGACTTCGTCGACGCCCGCGACATCGCGCGCGCGGTCGGCCTGGCCGCCGCCGCGGACCGTCCGCTCCCCCGGGTGCTCAACCTCGCCTCCGGGCGGGCCAGGCCGGTCCGGGCGATCGCCGACGGCCTGGTCGCGGCGGCCGGCTTCACCGGCCGGATCGACGAGAGCGGGGCGGGCTCCGAGCGCTCGGCCGCGGTCTCCTGGCAGCAGGCCGACGTGTCGGCCGCCGCCCGGGAGCTCGGCTGGCACCCGGAGACCGACCTCGCCGACACCCTGCGCGACCTCTGGCTCAGCACCGGGCCCGGCCCGACCCCGGTCCTCGGATGACCGGGACCACCCCCGACGGCCGCCTGCTGGTGCCGCTGTACGTCCACCCCGCGGTGGACCCGGCGGCCTGGCGGGCGGTCGCCGCCGCCGACCCCGCCAGGATCGCCGCCATCGTGCTCAACCTGGCCGACGGCCCCGGCGAGGTCCCGGACAACGTCTTCGCCGAGGCCGCCGAGGAACTGCGGGCCGCCGGCCTGCCGCTGCTCGGCTACGCCGACACCGACTACGGCCGGCGCTCCCACGCGGCCGTGGTGGCCGACATCCTGACGTACCGCCAGCGCCACGGCATCACCGGCGTGTACCTCGACCAGGTCGCCTGCCACCCGGGCGCGCTGGCGCACTACCGGCGGCTGGCCACGGCGGCCCGCGCGGCCGGCTGCGGCACCGTCGTGTTCGGCCACGGCGAGCACCCCGACCCCGGCTACGCCGAGGTCGGCCTCGCCGACCTGCTGGTCACCTTCGAGGGCACCTGGGACGCCTACCGGGAGATGACCCTGCCCCTGTGGACCGGCCGCCACGCGGCCTCCCGCTTCTGCCACCTGGTGTACGACGTCCCCGCCGACCAGGCAGGGGACGTCACCGCGCTGATCGCCGCCCGACGGGCGGGCGTCAGCGCCGCCGTTCCGGGCTCCGGGGACAACCCCTGGTGCACCCTCCCCCACGGTCTGACCGCCGCTGAACTGACCTGACCAGATCCGGAGTTCGACAACCGTGAACCGCCGCACCCGGCCCTTACCGGCCGCCATCGCCCTCGCCGTCGCCCTGCTGGCCACCGCGTGCAGCAGCTCCGGGGACGACCACGGCCCGTCGGCCGGTGACTCCCCGAGCGAGCCGCCCGCGGCGACCGCTCCCGGCACTCCCGGCACCCCGAGCGACACCGCGCCCCCCGGCGCCCCGGGCACGCCGAGCGCTCCCGACACACCCACGCCCACGCCGACCGGGACTCCCGGGACCCCGTCGGCGTCCGGCAGGCCGTCCGCCCCCGGCACCCCGGGCGGCGGCACCACCGCCCCGCCGCCGTCCGGCGCCCGCTGGCAGCCCGCCCCTGGCCTCGCCTGGCAGTGGCAGCTCGGCGGCGGCGTCGACCAGTCGGTGGACGTGCCGGTCTACGACATCGACGGCTTCGAGAACGACGCCTCGGTGGTCGCCTCGCTGCACGCCAAGGGCCGCAAGGTG
This sequence comes from Kitasatospora sp. NPDC057904, assembly GCF_042887925.1. Classification (NCBI taxonomy): domain Bacteria; kingdom Bacillati; phylum Actinomycetota; class Actinomycetes; order Kitasatosporales; family Streptomycetaceae; genus Kitasatospora; species Kitasatospora sp. NPDC057904. The sequence continues at coordinate 439,029 of NZ_JBHVOL010000005.1, read as the reverse complement.
ATCTGCTACATCAACGCCGGTTCCTGGGAGAGCTTCCGCCCCGACGCGGCCGCCTTCGCCAAGACCCTGGAGGGCTCGGACACCGGCTGGAAGGGCGAGAAGTGGTTCGACATCCGGCAGGTCGACCAGCTCAAGCCGCTGATGGCCGCCCGCTTCGACATGTGCAGGAGCAAGGGCTTCGACGCCGTCGAGCCGGACACCATCGAGGCCTACAACCAGGACAGCGGCTTCCCGCTCACCGGTGACGACCAGATCCGGTACAACCGCATGCTGGCCCAGCTCGCCCACGAGCGCGGCCTGGCGATCGGCCTGAAGAACGACCTGGACCAGATCCCGGCGCTGCTGAACGACTTCGACTTCGCGGTCAACGAGGAGTGCTCGCAGTACGACGAGTGCGACCGGGTCGAGCCGTTCGTCAAGCAGGGCAAGGCGGTCTTCCACGTCGAGTACAAGGTCGGCACGGACCAGTTCTGCACCAAGGCCAAGGCGCTCGGCTTCAGCTCGATGCAGAAGAAGCTCGACCTGGACGCGTGGCGCAAGCCCTGCTGAGCCGCGCCCGACGGCCTCCCGTCGCGCGGGTGACCCGGACGGGGGTCACCCGCGCGAAGGTCACTTGACCGCGAGCCAGACGACTCCGCCCAGCACGACCAGGACGATGACGGCGATCAGCGCGATCGTGCCGGTGCGGTTGCCGCTGCTGCGGCCGTAAGTGGAGACGGAGCCGGGGCTCTGCGGCGCGGGGGTCTCGTCGACGAACGCCCGGAACATCTGGGTGCTGCCGGCGGGGTCGTAGTCGTTGTCAGCCATGGCACGGACTCTAACGAATCCGGCACCCGGCCCGACACCCCGGACCCTCGGTCCGGCCCCGGACCACCCGCACGCGCAACGGCGGTACGACGACCACGTGAAGACCGCCCGAAGCCCGGAATGCCGTACGGCGTGATCCTGTTGACTGCGTCCATGACCGGAAACCACAGTGATGCCGCACGCCGGATCCGGCTCGGCGGCTCCGACCTCAGCGTCCACCCGCTCTCCCTGGGGGGCAACGTCTTCGGCTGGACGGCCGACGAGGAGCAGTCCTTCGCCGTCCTGGACGCCTACGCCGCGGCCGGCGGCAACTTCGTCGACACCGCCGACGTCTACTCCGCCTGGGCCCCGGGCAACACCGGCGGCGAGTCCGAGACGATCATCGGCAACTGGGTGCGCAGCCGCGGCAACCGCGACGACGTCGTGATCGCCACCAAGGTCGGCATGCACCCCGAGGCGGGCGGCCTGGGCGCGGCCAACATCAAGGCCTCGGCGGAGGGTTCGCTGCGGCGCCTGGGCGTCGAGCGGATCGACCTCTACTACACCCACCGGGACGACGACACCCCGGTCGAGGAGTTCGTCACCGCACTGGACGAGCTGGTCCGCGAGGGCAAGGTCCGCGCGGTCGCCGCGTCCAACATCGGCGCCGAGCGGCTCGCCGAGGCGCTGGCCTTCGCCGAGCGCGAGGGCCTGGCCAAGTACGTGGCCGTCCAGCCGCACTACAACCTGGTGTCGCGCGGCACCTTCGAGGGCCCGCTGGCCGACGTGGTCGCCGACCACGGCCTGGCCACCGTGCCGTACTACGCCCTGGCCTCCGGCTTCCTCACCGGCAAGTACCGCCCGGGCGGCCCCGGCGTGGCCAGCGCCCGCTCCGAGGGCGCCGCCCGCTACCTGGACGACCCGCGCGGCCCCAGGGTGCTGAAGGCGCTGGACGTGGTCGCCGCCGAGCACGGCGTCGAGCTCGGCACGGTCGCCCTCGCCTGGCTCGCGGGCCGCCCGACGGTCGCGGCCCCGATCGCCAGCGCCCGCACGGTCGAGCAGCTCCCGCCGCTGCTGGCCGCCGCCGCGCTGGAGCTCACCCCCGAACAGACGGCGCTGCTCGACGAGGCGTCCGCCTGACGGCACCACCGCGCGCCCCCGCGGGCCACGTGCGCGCCGCCCGTACGGGTGGTGGCACGCGGCCCGCGGCCGTTTCCGGGCCACCATGGTTCGAGCCCGACCGACCCACCGCAGCCCGGGGGCCCGATGTGCCCGACCAACCCGCCCGGAACGGCTTCGCCGTCTCCCCGTCCGACCTGTCCGCCCACGCCGGGACGGTCGACGAACTCCACGCCGGCCTCACCACCGCCGACGACCCCGCCCGCGACCGCACCGCCGGCGCGCACGCCGCCCTGGCCGGCTGGCGCACCGGAGCCGAACTCCGCGCCCGCGCCGACCGCTGGGACGACCAGGTGGCCGCCTTCGGCGGCATCCTCCACGACCTCGCCCACCGCCTGCGCACCACCGGCGCCGCGTACGCCGCCACCGACCGCGGCCCGGACACCGAGGAGTAGCGCGGTGCCACCCCGCCCGTGCCGGGCTTCGGCCTCCCGCCCGGCGGGGAGCGGCCGGTGCTGAGCTACGAGACCGTCCGCTCCACCCGCCTCGACGCCCTCACCACCGCCGCCGAGGAGTGGACCGCCCTGCGCGCCCGCTACCTCGGCCTGCGCGACCGGCTCGACGGCGAGATCGCCGGCCCGCTGGCCGAGGGGTGGGACGGCGAGGCGGCCACCGCCGCCCGCGCGCTGATCGCCGAGGTGGCGGGCCAGTTCACCGCCGCGAGCCAGGAGTCCGCCGACCTCGGCACCCTGCTGGCCGACGCCGCCGGCCAGTTCACCGACGCCCAGCGACAGCTCGTCCGCCTGGCCGACGAGGACGCCCCCGCCGCCCACCTCCGGGTCTCTCCCACCGGCGCCGTGACGGACGTCCACCCGCTGCACGACGACGAGTCGGCCCGTCACCAGCCCGAGTACCGGTCGGTCTTCCTCCCCGAGCGCCACCGCGTGATCGCCGAGCTGGCGGGCCGCATCGAGTCCGCCCGGCGCGCCGCCACCGAGGCCGACGAGGCCGCCGCCTGGGCCCTGCGCTCGGCCCCGCCCGTCCCGGGGGACCGCCCGTTCGGCCCGGACGGCTGCCACTCCCTCGCCCAGGCCCGGCAGGCCCGCGTGGACCTGGGCGCCGCCCTCACCCTGGCGGCGAAGCGCGCCGCGCTCACCCCCGACGAACTGACCCGCCTCGACGCCCTGCTCTCCGCCCACGCCGACGACCCCGCCTTCGCCGCCGGGTTCGCCACCACACTCGGCCCGCGCCCCGCCCTCGAACTCTGGCGCGACCTCAACGACCCCGCGCTGTCCGCCACTTCGGCCGGCGGACGGGCGGACGCCCTGCGCCGCCTCCAGTCCTCCCTCGGCACCGTCCTCGGCACCGCCACCCACAGCACCGACCCGGCCATGCGCACCTGGGAGCAGGAGGTCCTGCGCCTCGGCCCGAAGCAGCTGGCCCGCGCCGGCGGCGGCCCGATGCCGACGGGCTACCACCTGATGAGCGCCCTGCTGCGCTCCGGCCGGTACGCCCCCGGCTTCCTCGCCGCCTACGGCGAGGGCCTGCTGGCCACCGAACGCGGCGCCAGGGTGCCCCCGCAGCTGCTGTGGTGCCCCGACGGCACCGAGCCCGCCTGGGACCACCTCGGCGAGGGCCGCGGCGGCGACCCGGTGACCGGCTTCCTGGCCGCCCTGGCCCACCACCCGGCCGCCGCCACCGCGTTCCTGGACCCGGGCGACCCGCGGCGCGGCGACCACCTCGCCTACCTGCTGCGCGAGCGCCGCTGGCCCGAGGAGCTGGTGGCCGGCGCCCACGTCCGGGGCCACCACGCGCTGGGCCTCGCCGTCCAGGCCGCCGCGACCGGCGGCCACCCGGACGGGTTCCACGCCCACAGCGCCGCCCAGGCCCGGGTGATGCGGGACACCGTGACCCTGCTGGACGCCGGCATCGGCCGCGAACACCTCCCGCCCGGCCTGCACGCCCCCGTCGCCGCGGCCCTCGCCGGCTACGCCGCCGACACCCATGCCGTCCTCTCCGGCACCAGCCGCTCCGCCAAGGACCACGCGGCCGCCGCGGCCGCCGGCGTGTGGACCGACGAGCGCACCGGCGAGGTCCGGATGGCCGTCGAGAAGGGCCCGCTGATCCGCGCCCTACGCGGCCTCGCCGACCTCCCGGAGGCCCATCACCTCGTCCAGCAGGCCGAGTTGACGCACATCGCGGAACGGATCGGCGCTCTCCCGGCCGGCACCTCCGAGCCGGAGTGGAAGGGGCTGCTCGCCAACTCCGCGGTCGCCCTCGGCGTGCTCGACGCCGTCCAGGCCGACGCGGTGCTCGACCAGCGCGACGACGCCGCCAAGGTCGCCGCCTGGAAGGCCAAGGGCCTGTACACCGGCCTCGACGCCCCGCTGAAGCTCGTCCCCGGCCCCGGGCTCGGCGAACTGACCCGGCGGGTCCTGGCGGCCGGCATCGCCGACTGGCAGAGCGGCGCCCTCGATGCCATCGACGCCGCGGCGGCTGGCCGGATCGAGCGCAACACCCTCACCGGCCCGGACGGCCGCACCGGCCACGAGGGCGTGACCGCGATGGTCGAGCAGTGGCGGCGCGAACACGGCCACCCGGACCCGGACGGCCTCGCCGCCGACTGGGACAAGCAGCAGCTGCGCGCCGTCTACGGCACCGGCCGCACCGACGCCGCCGCGGCCCTCGGCCGCTCCGGGGGCTGACCCCACCGGGAACGCGACAGGCCCCCGGCGGTGACGAACCGCCGGGGGCCCGGAGCCGGCCGTACTACGGCCGACCGAAGTGGGTCGGGTAGTACCCCGCGTTCAGCGTCGAGATCCGCACCGTCCTGCCCGGCCGCGGCGCCTCCACGAACGTGCCGCCGCCCAGGTAGATCCCCACGTGGTGGATCCCCGAGGCGCGCCCGCTGTCCGACCAGAACACCAGGTCACCGCGGCGCAGCTGCCCCGCGCCGATCGGCGTGGTGGCGGCGTACTGGTCGTCGGCCACCCGCGGCAGGCTTATCCCGCTGCGCCGGTACGCCTGCTGGACGAGTCCCGAGCAGTCGTAGCCGGACGGCCCGTCACCGCCCCAGACGTACGGCTTGCCCAGCTGGGCGAGCGCGTAGTCGACGGCCGACTCCCTGCTCCCGGAGGACGCGCTCCCGGAGGAGCCGCCGTCGGAGGACGGCCGCGACGGCACCGGGCCGGAGTCGCCGGACCGGCCGGTGCGGTTCAGGTAGACGTCGTAGTGGCTGGTCCAGCGCCACTCGCCGCCGGAGTTCTTGAACCAGTACCGCTCCCCGTCCCAGCCCTGCCGCAGCCCCGCGGACGCGGCCTGGCCGTTGGACCCGGACGACCGTCCGCCGGTGTCGGCCGAGCCACCGGAGCCACCGGACTTGCCGGGCTTCGCGGACTGGCCGGTGCGGCTCGCGTAGACGTCGTAGTGGCCGGTCCAGCGCCACTCGCCGCCGGAGTTCTTGAACCAGTACCGCGATCCGTCCCAGCCCTGCTTGCCGGCCGCGGCGTGCGCGGATCCGGCGCCGGCCGTCAGACCGACGACGCCGGCGCCCGCCAGCACCGTGGTGGCCAGGCAGGTACTTCGCACGGCGCGGTGTATTCGGCTGCCCCCGGCCGCCGCCCCGGAGCGGGCGGTGCGCGGGCGGGCCGCGCAGTTCGGGCAGCCGCAGCCCGCGATCGCGGGGATGCTGCCGAGGCTCTCCTCGAAGCCGATCGTCCCGAAGTCGGCGTCGACGTCGGCGACGGCGGTCCCGGGGCCGGCGTACGCGCCGGTGGCTATCCTCATGCGGGTCGTCCTTCCTTCCTCCCGGCCCGGGCGGCCGGGGACGGTACCGAGGCGGCCACTCCGGCCGGCGCGACGAAGGCGACCAGCAGCTGCTCCATCAGGGCGCTGCGGGCGGCCTCGTCCAGTTCGTGCGCCGTCGCGCGCTCCAGCCGGCGGACGGCGAGCGCCGCCGCCTCGACCGCGTCGTCCACCAGGACCGTGCGCAGACCCGCGTCCAGGTCGGCCAGCCGGCGGCGACGCATCGACTCGGCGACCTCGGGCGCGTAGTCCAGCGCCAGCGGCTGCACCGAGTACACCTCCAGGCCCGCCGGGGCCGCCTCGGCGGCCAGCGCCCGGGTCAGCTCGTCGGCGAACCACTGCCCGTCGCGCAGCGCGGGCCCGGGGGCCGCGTTGCTGTCGCACGGCAGGGTGGACGCGGTGCGGGTGAGCACCGCCTGGATCTGCTCGCGCAGGTAGCCCTCGTGGTCGTCGATCGCCAGCAGCGCCCGCGCGGTGTCCTTGATCCGCCAGACGACCAGCAGCCGGACGACGATCGGGGTGCCGGTGCGGTCGACCACCTTGGCCGGCTCGCTGCGCCAGTGCCGCAGCCGCACGTCCACCCGGCGGCGGCGCAGCAGCGGGTTGACCCAGACGAGGCCGGCGCGGCGGACGGTGCCCCGGTAGCGGCCCCACCGGGTGAGCACCCGGGTCTCGCCGCCGGCGTTGGCGAGCAGTCCGGCGAGGGCGTAGACGACGAGCAGCCCGGCGGCGCCCACCGCGGCGACCGACAGGACGTCCACCTCGGTCCGGCCGCTCTCCCGCGCGGCGATGCCGCGCAGGTCGGGCAGCGCGTCCCAGTACGGGACGACTCCGTCGTGCAGGAGCACCGCGAGGACGCCGGCGACGCCGACGAGCACCGCGAACAGCGCCGACCAGCCCGGCAGGACGGTGGCGACGTGCTCGCGCAGCGCCTGGTCGGCGCGCGGGGGGCGGCGGGAGGTCACGGCCGCGATGCCGCCGGCCGGGGTGGCGTCCGGGAGCTCGACGGCCTCCGCGGCGGCCGCCTCCAGCGGGTCGCGGGGGTCGGCTCTGCCGAAGGCCGGCCCGGGGACGACCGCGAGGGGGGCGGTGGCCTCCCCGCCGTCGGCCGCGGCGGCCGTCCTGGCGGGCTTGGCCAGCGCACTCGCGCCGCTGACGGAACGTTCCGGCAGTACCGGCGGGAACGTCGTGGGCAGGTGGTCGGGTCGCTGCGAAGAATCGCGGGTGACGTCCATGCACGGATCCTCGGGGTCGGTGTGTCGCGCAACGGGCGGCCCGGATCTGACGGGCAGTGCCAGAGTCAGGCTAAGTTCATACGTCATCAAATGCGACATTTGATCCGTCGTGTGTCGACATTTCCTGACGAATCGTCCGAAGTCGACCTGACGCACAGACACATGATCGATCGGTCGGGGAGATGTCAAGTGGCCGTTGGTGTGGTCTCGGACGTTCCGGCGCAGGTCAGCGCCGTCGGGCACCCGGTCCGCGGGCAAACACCCGGCGGGTGATCAGCCCGATCGCGGCGAGCAGCAGGAGGCCGCCGGCCAGCCCGGTGCGCCACCGGGCGGGCCCGGCCTCGTGGGCCGCCGCCTGGGAGCCGTCCGCCCCCTCGGATGAAGCGGCGGGCGGTGCCGGCAGCGGCCGGGCACTCCCGGCGGGCGCCTGCGCGGCGTCCGCCGGGAGCGGCGCGGCGGTGACGGCCCGGCTCGGCCCGGCCTCCGCGGCTGCGGATGGTGACGGAACAGCGGAAGGCGACGGGACGGCCGTCGAGGACGGCGGGACGGAGACGTCGGAGGCGGGCACGAACGGCGGAGCGACCACCGGGACGAAGACCGGCAGCAAACCGGCGGGCGCCGGTACGAACACCTCCTCGGCGGTCGCCGACGGGCTCGACGAGGGCGACGGAACCGCCGACACCGCAGGCCTGGACGCCGAAGCCGAAGCCGAAGCCGAGGCCGAGGCCGAGGCCGAAACGGACGGCTTCGGTGAGCCCGCCGCACTCGGACTCGGCCTGACCGCGCCGGGCGACGCCGAGGGCGACGGCCCGACCGGACTCGGCACCGCGGCACTCGGCGGAACGGGGCCGGGCGCCACCGGACCGGCCGCCGGAGCCGGCGCCGCCGCGACGCGGACCCGCACCGGATCCCCGGCCGCCGCGTTCCCCGCCAGGTCCGTCGCCGTGACGGTCAACGCCTGCTCACCGTTCGTCAGGTCCCGGTTGGCGGTGCAGGTCCAGCTCCCGTCGACGGCCGCCGCCGCCCCGCACAGGACCACCCGCCCGTCCGAGGCGGCCCCGCCCGCCTGGGCGGTGACGAGCACCCGCGTGCCCGTCCCGGCCCGTCCGGCGAGCCTGGGCCGCGCCGTGCGGACGGTCTCGCCGGCGGCCGGCGCGGTGAGCACCGGCTTGTCCGGCGGGACGGTGGTGACGACGAGCGCCACGGCCTTGCCCGCCATCCGGTTGCCGGCCGCGTCCACGGCGACGGGGGTCAGCTGGTGCCGCCCGTCCGCCAGGTTCTCCACCGGCAGGCAGGACCACTCGCCGTCGGTGCGCACCGTGGTGCTGCACAGGTCCCCGGCGGACCCGCCGCGCACCCCGGCCGGCTGGTCGCCGACCGAGACGGTGTCGCCCGCCTCGCCGGTGCCGGTGAGCTGGAGCCCGGGGTCGTTGGTGTACTCGGGGAGGGTGAGCACGGGCGCGGCGGGCGGGGCGGTCTTGACGGTGAGCCGCACGGGCTCGCCGCGCAGCACCACGCCGCCGCTGGTGGTCTCGACCGGGGTGAGGCTGTGCCGGCCCGCGGCGAGCGCGTCGCCGGGGCGGCAGTTCCAGTCGCCGCCGCGCTCGACGCGCGCCCGGCAGAGCACCGCGTCCCCCTCGCGGACCTCGACCGAGGCCCCGGCGACGGCGCCCTCACCGCGGATCCGCGGCCGGACGTCGGCGGTCGCGGTGCCGTCCACCGGTTCGGCGATCTCGGGCCGGGCGGCCCCGACGGTCAGTTTGATCCGCTGGTCGGAGACCTCCCCGGAGTCGGCGAAGCCGCCGGAGGCGATCAGCTGGGCCGGGTCCCGGGCGATCCGCAGCCGGGCCCAGGTCTCGCCGCTCGCGGCGCCGGAGGGAACGGTCCACTCCAGGGTCGCGGTGCCCGTACCGGGCTGGACCTCGGCCTGCACCCGGTGGGCCGGGTCGAAGCGCCCGCTGTGGTCCCAGTCGATCCAGCCGGCCAGGGTCGCCGGCTGGTCGCCGACGGCCACCGGGACGGTGAGCCGGTAGTAGCGGCCGATCGCGGCCTCGGCCGGGAAGCCGAGGGACGGGTCGGCGCCCCGGTACTCGCCGCGGCCGGGCTGGAGCTTGGGCGGCACCGGGTTGGCCCAGACGTTGTGCCGGTCGGTCGTGCCCCGCACCGCGACGGCGGTCCGTGTGTCGCGGCGCGCCGACGGGTCGGCGTCCGCGCCGAGGAAGAGGTCGGAGACCACGTGCGAGGCGTTGCCGTAGGCCTGGGGGGCGGTGCCGAGGTCCTCGTCGACCGTGACGGTGTACGCCTGGCGCAGGACGGGCGGGGCGGTGGTGCTGCCGGCCCGGGCGGTGCTGCGCTGCTCGACCCGGAAGACGGCGGAGCGGAACGTGCCGGCGAGCTCCAGGCTGCCCTCGGCGGCCGCGCCGCCCGAGCCGTCGGTGCTGCCGTCGGAGCCGGCCGGCGCGAGGGTGTTGGCGTCGACCGTCCAGCCGGGCCAGTCGGTGCGGTTGACCAGCGCCGGGGCGCTCGGGCTGCCGCCGGTGAGGGTGAGCCGGGCGGCGGTGGTGGCGCTCCCGGACTTGCCGGTCGCGAGGGCGGCCAGCCCGCTCGCGTGCAGCCGGGGGTTGCGCACGGAGCGCGAGAAGGTGAGCCGGAGGGTGCCGACCGTGCGCCAGGAGCCGTCGGCCTGCGGCCGCGCGTCGTGGATCCGGAACGTCTGGGCCGGGTCGCCCGGGCGCGTTCCGTCCGCGTACAGCCCGGCCGCGCGCCCCCCGCCGGCGCGGTCGGCCAGCTCGCCCGGTTCGGCGGTCGCGTCGAAGCCCGGCGAGGTGGCGAGGTCGAACCGGACGGAGAGGCCGGAGGGCAGGACCGCGCGCTGCTCGGCGCTCCAGGTGTCGGGGGACTGCTGGGCCGCCGAGGGCTGGTTCGAGACGATGAGGAGCCCTGCCGCGAAGGCGGCCAGGGCGGCGGCCGTGCGGGGGAACTGTCGGCGCATCCGGCTCTCCTTCGCGGTCGGCTGCCGGGTGGCGGGCAGTCTGGGCACAAGATGTGACAAAACGGAATCACGATGCCGAGCCGGTCATACTGCGACACCTGGGCTTCGGGCCGTGTCCCACCCGTTTGGAGGTCGTCCGGGCGGCAGGACGGGATGTACCCGAACCGGGCCGATTCATCCCCTACGGATACGAAAGAAGCCCCCGGCCGACGGCCGGGGGCTTCTTGCTGGTGCGCTCAGCAGGATTCGAACCTGCAACCTCTTGATCCGTAGTCAAGTGCTCTATCCGTTGAGCTATGAGCGCAAGGACCGGGCGAACCCGATCTTGCGGAGGTTGGTGCGCTCAGCAGGATTCGAACCTGCAACCTCTTGATCCGTAGTCAAGTGCTCTATCCGTTGAGCTATGAGCGCTCGCCCCGGTGAACGTGTCTCCGTGGCGTTGCGGGAACAACATTACATGACCTGCGACGCAGGACGAAATCGATTGCTCCGGCCCCGCCCGCCCCCGCCTGGACGTGCCCGGACATGCCCGGACATGCAAAGGGCCCCGCCGACGAGATCGTCGGCGGGGCCCTTCGGCTGGCGGAGGCTGAGGGATTTGAACCCTCGATCAGGAATAACCCCGAAACCGCATTAGCAGTGCGGCGCCATAGACCGGACTAGGCGAAGCCTCCTCCACAAGGACCGCACCCGCTTGGCGGACGCGCTCCGTGTGCCTGTGATGATGCCACACCCGTGGGGCTCGGCACCAACCACCGCCAACGTTACTAGCCGGGTCGTCCCCACCGCAAAGAAGAATGAGATACTGCCGACTCCGGAGGAGCTGCCCCAAGCCGAGGAGACCTGTCGACGTGAGCAGCAGGCCGATCCGAGGCGCTGCTCGCCTCGCCGCCATACTCGACGCCCTGCCCGACGCGTTGTTGCTGGTGAACAGCAACGGCACCGTCGTGGATGCCAACGCCGCGGCCGTCCAGCTGCTCCAGGCCCCGGGCACCTCGCTCGTCGGCATGGGCGTGCTGGGCCTGCTGCCCGAGTTCGATCCCAGCCGGATCCCCGGCTCGATGCGCCCGGCCCCGCGCGAGGCCGACACCCTCGACCGCCCGGTCCGGATGACCGCCCACCGCACCGACGGCACCACCCTCCCCGTCGAGGTCTCCGGCAACGACTTCGCCGACGACGGCGCCGGCGAGGGCCGCGGCTACGCGCTCTCCCCGCTCGTCCCGTACGACCCCTACCGTGACGGCTCCCGCTCGCCGTCCGCGAGCGACCTGCTCCTGCTGCTGGTCCGGGACCTCTCCAGCCGGCTCGGCGTCGAGGCGGAGCTGCGCCGCCAGCACAAGCAGACCGAGATGATCCTGCGGGCCGCGGCCGAGGGCGTGCTCGGCGTCGACCTCGAAGGGCGCTGCGTGCTGGTCAACCCGGCCGCCGCGCACATCCTGGAGTACCGCGCGAGCGAGCTCGGCGGGCGCGAGCTGCACCCGCTGATCCAGCACTCCCGGGCCGACGGCAGTCCGCTGGAGCTGGAGGAGTCCGCGCTGATGGACACCCTGACCTCCGGGCGCAAGCACCGGGTGCGCGGCACCGTGCTGTGGCGCAAGGACGGCCGCCCCGTCACCGTCGACCTCACCACCGCCCCCGTGCGGGACGGCGACCAGCTGGTCGGCGCGGTGATGACCTTCACCGACCGCAGCCGCGAACTCGCCCTGGTCGCCCGCAACGAGCACCTCACCGCCGTCCTGGAAAGCGAGCTCGGCGGCGCGCTGACCGCGCTCAACCAGCGCCTGGACGCGCTCGCCGCCGACCCCGCCGGGCAGTTGTGGCCGGAGGCCAACTGGACGCTGCGCCGCCTCGCCGACGAGTGCCGCCGCTTCGGCCGGCTGATCGACGGCGTGCTCGCGCACCAGCGCTCCGAGGCCGGCGAGGCCGCCCAGCCCGACGGCAAGGACGCGAAGGACGGCAAGGGCGAGGGCAAGGGCGCCGAGCGGCGGGTGCCGGTAGCGCTGGACAAGATCGTCCGGCGGGCCGTCGAGGACGCCGGCGAGCTGGTCGGCGCGGGCCGGGTGCGCTTCTCGGTGCACGCCGCCGGCGTCGAGGTGATCGCCGACGAGCGGCGCCTCGCGCAGGCCGTCGCCCACCTGGTCGCCGACGTCAGCGGCGTCGGGCTCTCGCTGGACGCCCCGACCACCCCCTCCCCCGGCCTGGCCGCCCCCGGCGGCCCGGCGGCCCCCCCGTCCGCCGGCGAGCCGCCGCTGGTCGTCCTCGCGGCGGCCCAGCGCGGCGACGTCGCCCGGGTCGAGATCCGCGGCCCCGGACGCGGCGGCAGCCCCGTCCACCTGCCGATAGCCCGGGCGGTGGTCGAGCGCCACGGTGGCGTGCTCCAGCCGCACGAGCTGCCCGGCAAGGCCGGCACCACGTACGTCGTCGAGCTGCCGCTGGACCTGGTCGCCGCGAAGGCCGCCGCCGAACGCGCCGCCGCCGAGGGCCGCTCCGACCGGCCCAAGGAGGGCGACAGCGCCGTCCTGCCCGACCTGCCGGGCATCCCCCAGCTGCCCGCGGCCCGCCGCTCCGAGGACGACCGGCCCGCCGAGCGCCCCGCGGACGCCGAGGCGGACCGCGCGCCCGCCGAGGAACCCGCCCCCGAACGGCGCGGACGCCGCGGCCGGCCCGCCACCGAGACCCCGCCGCCCGCCGCCCCCCAGCCCGTGGACGGCCAGGCCATGGACGGCCAGGCCCCCGCCGACCAGTGGCCGAACGCCCCGGCGCGGATCGAGCGGGCCGTGCCCGAGCAGTGGAACGGCACCGGCAACGACGCCGCCTACGGCCGCCGGACCCCGCCGGAGCCGGACGGCGCGCAGCCCGACCCGTGGGGCAAGGACGACGGCCGGTCCGGCCCGGCCTACGCCGTCCCGGTCGAGGGCGAGCACCGGCCGGAGCGCCCCGCCGCGCGCGGCCCGCTCGCGCTCGGCCCCGGCACCGGCGACGCGCCGGCCACCGGGACCCCGGCCGAGGGCACCCCGACCGACGGGACCAAGCCCCGCCGCCGCCGTGCCCGGGAGGCCGCCGAGGACTCCTCCGGCGGTCTCGCCCTGCCCGGCCTGCCCGAGAGCCCCGTCTACCCCGGCCTGGAGCACGCCCTCCCGGCCGGTCCTGCGCCCGCCCTGCCCGAGCCGGCCGCCGCGCCGACCGGCCGCCGCCGGCGCCTGGCCGTACCGCCCGGCCCCGCGCCGGAGACGCCCGCCGCGCCTTCGCCCTCCACCGCGCTGGAGCCCGCCCGCCCGGCCCTGCCGGCCGCGGAGAGCCCTGCGGACTCCGCCCCGAGACCGGTCGGCACCGGCCTCGGCGAGCTCGCCCCGCCGCGCCCGCTCGGCCCCCCGCCGGTACCGGCCGTCCCGGCCGAGGCCCGCACCGCCCCGCGCGCCGCGATCGCCGAACTGCCCGCGGGCGGCAGCGTGAACCTGGACAAGCCCGCCGGCGAGGAGCAGGGCACGCGCCGGCTGCTGGTGTGGCCCGAGCCCGACCCGGCCACCAGGCAGGCCCTCCAGGAGCGCGGCTACCGCCCGGTGATCGTCCGCTCCCGCGAGGAGGTCGACGCCCAGGTCGCCGGCTTCCCCGCCGCGCTCTTCGTCGACCCGCTGACCGGCCCGATCACCCGCACCGCCCTGCAGTCGCTGCGCACCGCGGCGCTCAACAGCCGGGTGCCGGTGCTCGTCACCGCCGGCCTCGGCCAGGCCACCCGGGACGCCGCGTACGGCGCCGACCCGGCCGTGCTGCTGCGCGCCCTCGCGCCGCGCGACGGCGAGCACCACGCCCCGCGCGTCCTGCTGGTCGAGAGCGACCCGGACATCGCCTCGGCGATGATCAACAGCCTGGAGCGGCGCGGCATGCACGTCGAGCACGCGACGGACGAGAACGACGCCGTCTCCCGGGCCAGCAGCGTGCAGCCCAACCTGGTGGTGATGGACCTGCTCCAGATCCGCCGCCGCCGGGTCGGCCTGCTGGACTGGCTGCGCGCCAACGACCGGCTGCACCGGACCCCGCTGGTGGTCTACACCTCGGTCGACCTCGACCCGCGCGAGCTGCCCCGGCTGCGCACCGGCGAGACGGTGCTGTTCCTCGCCGAGCGCTCGACCAGCGCGGACGTCCAGTCGCGGATCGTCGACCTGCTCGGGCGGATCGGCGCGATGGGCGAGGCCGGCGTCGCCGCCGCGGGCTGAGCACGACGGAGGGCCGGCCACCCCGCTCGGGGTGGCCGGCCCTCCGTCGTACCGCGGTCACTCCTTGCCGAGCACCGTGACGTCCAGTTCGTCCGCCGCGTAGCTGGCCCGGATCACCTTCTTGTCGAACTTGCCGACCGAGGTCTTCGGCACCGACTCGACGATCGACCAGCGCTCCGGCAGCTGCCAGGAGGCGATCCGCCCGGCCAGGAAGGCCCGCAGTTCGGGCAGCCCGGCCGTCGCGCCCGGGCGCAGCACGACGGTGGCCAGCGGGCGCTCGCCCCACTTCTCGTCCGGGACGGCGACCACGGCGGCCTCGGCCACCTCGGGGTGGGCCATCAGCTGGTTCTCCAGGTCGACCGAGGAGATCCACTCGCCGCCGGACTTGATGACGTCCTTGGCTCGGTCGGTGAGGGTCAGGTAGCCGTCGGCGGTGATGGTGCCGACGTCGCCGGTGCGCAGCCAGCCGTCCTCGGAGAACTTGTCGTCCGGGCGGAGCGGGTCCTGTCCGGCGCCGCCGTAGTACGCGCCGGCGATCCAGGGGCCGCGCACCTCCAACTCGCCCGCCGCGACGCCGTCGTGGGGCATCCGCTCGCCGCCCGGGCCGATCAGCCGGGCCTCGACGGAGGCCGGGAAGATGCCCTGGGTGATCCGGTAGGGCCACTCCTCCTCGGGGGTGAGGCCGCCGGGCGGCTGGGCGAAGGAGCCGAGCGGCGAGGTCTCGGTCATGCCCCAGGCGTGGATGACGCTGATGCCGTGGCGCTCCTCGAAGCCCTTCATCAGTGACGGCGGGCAGGCGCTGCCGCCGATGACCACCATGCGCAGGCTGGAGGTGTCGTAGTCGCCGGCGTCGAGCTCGTCCAGCAGGCCGCTCCAGATGGTGGGGACGGCGGCGCTGACGGTGGGTCGGACGGCGGCGATCATCTCGGCCATCGGCTTGGGCTGGAGGAAACGATCCGGCATGAGCAGGTTGGCACCGGACATGAAGGCGGCGTGCGGGATGCCCCACGCGTTGACGTGGAACATCGGGACGACCGGCAGCGCGGTGTCGCGCGGGGTGAAGGCGAAGTTGTCGCCGGTGTTCACCTGGAGGCAGTGCAGGTAGACCGAGCGGTGGCTGTAGAGCACGCCCTTCGGGTCGCCGGTGGTGCCGGAGGTGTAGCAGAGCACGGCGGCCTGCCGCTCGTCGATCTCGGTGCTCCACGGGTACGCGGTGGGCCGGTCGGCGATCAGGTCCTCGTAGTCGTGGACGGTGCCGGCGAAGCCGGCCAGCACCGAGCGGTCGCCGGGGCCGCTCACCACGATGTGCTTGAGCGTCGGGGCGAGCTCCGGCAGGACGGCGGCGAGCAGCGGAAGGACGGTGCCGTTGACGATGACCACGCGGTCGGCGGCGTGGTTGACGATGAACGACAGTTGTCCGGCGGGCAGGCGCAGGTTCAGCGTGTGCAGCACGGCCCCCATGGCGGGGACGGCGAGGTAGGCCTCCAGGTGCTCGGCGTTGTTCCACATCAGCGTGCCGACGCGGTCGTCGCCGGTGACCCCGAGTTCGTCGCGCAGCGCGTGGGCGAGCCGGGCGGCCCGCGCCCCGACCTCGGCGTACGTCCGGACGACCGGTCCGGTGCCGTCCCACGTGGTGACGGTCGACCGGGCGTGGATCGTGGACCCGTGCTCCAGGATCCTCGCGACGGTGAGCGGTACGTCCTGCATCGTGCTGAACACGGGTCCTCCTTGACCTGGCGGCACCGGCGGGTGCGCCTGCGGCACCTACCGGGCGGTAATGGGCGCGGACGTGCCCGATTGTGCCGTTCCGTCCGGCCGCTGTCAGCATCCCGACCCCGTTGCACGGATCACGGACCGGGCACGGGACCGCAGGGCGCGCCGGCCGCACGTGATACTGGACGCCATGGACGAGAGCCAGGACGGCCCGCAGGTGGGATGGGAGCCGGTGCGGTTCCGGGTGCCGTGCCCGAACTGCTCGGGCGGGGTGCGGACGCGGGCGCGGCTGGGCGTGCGGGCCGACCGGACGGGGACCGGGTACATCACCGAGACCTGCGGGGACTGCCTCGGCCGGGGCTGGCTGCCGTTCGGCGGCTGACGGGCCCCGGCCGCCCGCTCGGCCGCCCGCTCAGCCGGCCGCGGGACCGTCGACGTAGTCGCGGTCGACGGTGAGGGTGACGCCGCCGTGGGTGTCCTTGACGTTGCCCTGGTACTGGTGGGCCCGCTGGTGGTAGACCCACAGGTCATTGCCGAGCGGGGCGGGCGCGTTGGTGTCGGCGTGGCCGTCCCACTTGGCGTACCAAACGGCGTCCGGCAGCGGGGAGCTGTGGGCCCAGGCCGCGGCGGACAGGTCGGCGATGCCGGAGCTGAAGCTGGAGTAGAACCCGGAGGTGTAGCCGAGCTCGTGCAGCCGCTGGGTCCAGCCGAGGGCGAAGTCGACGACGGCCTGGGCGCAGGCGGAGTCGTTCCTCGGGTACGCCTCCATGTCCATGTAGACCGGGTTGCCCGGGCCGAAGCCGAGCGCCTGCAGCCCGCCGACCGCCTCGTCGGCCTCGGAGCGGCCCTGGTCGGCCGCGTGCGACGGGTCGATCCGCAGCGGCTTGCGCGCGGGGTCGAGGCACGGCGCCTGGGACCCGGCGTGCACCGGCAGGAACCGCCAGCCCATCCCCCGGGCCTGGCTGACCCAGTCGGCGGTCAGCCGGGGCTGGGAGCAGGCGCGCTGGGACCCGCTGGTGTAGATGCCGATCGCGCTGTACGAGGAGTTGTCCCACCACGCCTGCATGGTGGACAGCGGGGGCGCGGTGCAGACGTCGAAGGCGAGGCCGCTGAAGGCGCCCCGGGGTTTGGGCGGGCCCGCGCGGTCGGGCAGCGCGAGCGGTCGGATGGTGGGGAGGGCGACGGCGGCCGGGGCGGTGGCCTCGGCGCTCGCGCCGGTTCCGTCGATGGCCAGCAGGAGCACGAGGGCGGCGGCGACGAGGGCCGTGGGGCGGAGATAGCGCATCAATCCGTGATACTGACGGACCATCGGATGAACGCGTCAACCACGCCGCGCGGCCCGCCCGCGCCCACCCTTTCGGGCGCACCCGTCCGCTTCCGTCCCGAATTTTGTAACGAGCTTGCCCGTTCTGCACTCCTTACGGCAAACTCGTCACCATGCCCACCTCCATGCCCGGCGAAACCGCCGCCCCGACGCCGGCCACCACGGCCGTCGCCGAGGCCCTTGCCATGCCGCCCGCCCCCAAGGGCGAGCCCGCCGGCGAGCGCGGCAGCTGGCGACGAGGCGAGGCGCCCGGCCCCGCGGCACCACCCGATCTCCGGCCCGGCCGGCCCACCGGCCGGCTCCCCAAGTTCCTGCGGCGCCCGGAGAGCATCCCGGCGCCGCTTCTGTGTCTGACCGCGATGTTCCTCGTGCAGACCGGGATCGCGCTCTCCAAGCCGCTCTTCGGCCCGCTCGGGGTCAGCGGCACGACCTTCCTCCGGCTCGGCTTCGCGGCGGTCATCCTGCTCGCCGTCACCCGGCCGAAGCTGCGCGACAAGCGCCCGCGCGACCTCGCCGCGGCGGCCCTGCTCGGGATGGCCTCGGCCGGGATGACCTTCCTGTTCGCCGGGGCGGTCGACCGGCTGCCGATGGGCACCGCGGCGACCATCGAGTTCCTCGGCCCGCTCGCGGTCGCCCTGGTCTTCGCCCGGCGAGCGAGCCACCTGCTGTGGGCGCTGCTCGCGGCGGCCGGAGTCGCCCTGCTGACCCTGCTCGGCGAGGGCGACGGCGGCGGCTCGCTGGACCCGGTCGGCCTGCTCTTCGCGTTCGGCGCGGCCGCCTGCTACGCGCTGTACATCCTGTTCACCGACAAGGTCGGCGCCGCGTTCCAGGGCTTCCAGGGCCTCGCCGTGTCGATGACGGTCGGCGCGATCACGCTGGCGCCGTTCGGCCTCGGCGAGGCGTGGCACGGGCTGACCGCGCCGGACGCCTCGCCGGTGGTGCTGCTCGCCTCGGTCGCCGGAGTGTCGCTCCTGCTGCCGGTGATCCCCTACGCGCTGGAGATGACCGCGCTGCGGCGGATGCCGCAGCGGGTGTTCAGCGTGCTGGTCAGCCTGGAGCCGGCGGTCAGCGCGCTGGTCGGCCTGGTGGTGCTGGGCCAGCTACTGGGCGTGCCCCAGCTGGCCGGGATCGGCTGCGTGGTGGCGGCCAGCGTCGGCGCGACGCTGACCGGGCGCAGGTGAACTCCTGAGGAGGTCTCAGGGCCAGAGCAGCGTGCGGGACCACTCGGGGGTGCGCACCGGGCCGGTGCGGGTGTAGCGGACGCGGATGTGGCGGCGCTCGGCGTCACCCTGCCAGTACTCGACCTCGTGCGCCCAGAGCGTGTAGACGGCGTGGCCGGCCGCGACGGCGTCCGGCGTGGCCTCCAGGCGGCGCCGGGCGACCGCGACGGCCTCGTCGTACTCCTCCAGCGAGGCCAGCGGCTCGCTCTGGCGCCCGACCAGCGCGCCCACCCGGGCGGCCGGGGAGCGGGTGGCGAACTCGGCGGCCGCCACCAGGTCGGCGGCCCGCTCGACGGTGCCGCGGACCCGGACCTGCCGGCCCAGCTGCGGCCAGTAGACGGTCAGCGCGGCGGCCGGGTGGTCGGCGAGCTGACGGCCCTTCGGGCTGTCGGCGGCGGCCGAGAACACCCAGCCGGTGCCGCTCGCGTCGACGTCGCGCAGCACCAGCACCCGGGCGTCCGGCAGGCCGTCGGCGTCGACCGTGGAGAGGGTGACCACCTGCGGGTCGAGCACGCCGGCGTCCAGGGCGGTGGTGAGCCAGTCCGCGAACAGCGGGCCGGGCTCGGCGGGCGCGGCCTCGGCGTCGAAGGTCGGCAGCGGCCGGGCCATCGGCGGACGGCCGAGCAGCAGCTCGGGCACGGACCTCGGCTCCGGCCGGGGCTCGTCCCGGTGCTCATCGCGGTGCTCGTCCCGCGACTCGGGCCGCGACTCGGACCTCGGGTCCGGGCCGGGTGCGGACCCGGCCTCGCCCGGGCCGGTCAGGCCCTCCTCCTCCGCTGCCATCGCGCCCTTCCTTCCGGTCGCCGCGTCCGCCGCCGCGGCCGGCCGGGCCTTCCTGGACCCGGGCGCGCGCGGTGTGCTGTCGGGCGCAACCGTACCGCCGCCGTCGGACGACTCCGGGCGCGGGCCCTGGCTGTACGCACCCGGACAGTTGACGGCGGCGGTCCCCGGAGCCGTTCGGGCGGCCCCGGCCCCGGACGCACGCGTGGGCGGTGCCGGTGACGGCACCGCCCACGAGGCCGGTTCGCGGCGACCCTTTCCGCTGGCCGGTCATGCGCTCGTCGCATCGATCGCGACCGTTCCGAGCCCCGCCGCGGGTGCTCAGCTCACCCGCGGCCACCCACCTCCGGCGCCCCCGCCGACGGTGGAGTGCGCCCGGATCAGTGGAGGATCGGAGCGAAGACGATGTTGACGTTCTTATTGGACTGGTCGGCCAGGATGGTGCCCGCGTTGTCCTTCGCGGCGAGGGTGTTGTTCTGGTTCGAGGCGCCGGAACCCGTGGCGGTCTGCTGGGTGGAGACGTAGTTGCCGTCGACACCGCCGAAGACGTTCCCGGTGCCGGTGTTGGAGACGACGCCGGCGTTGGAACCGGCGCCCGCCATCGCACCGTTGTCGGCCGCCGCAGCACCGGCACCAGCGAGCAGCAGACCGGCCGCGAGCGGAGCGGCGACCAGGAAACCGGCCACCCGACGGGTGTGGATGCGAACCATGAGAACCTCCAAGAAAACGGTAAATCGTGCAATGTGTGCGGGAGTTCGCCGGCCAGACGAACACCTGCGGGCTGCGACGCCGAGAGACAGACTTCCGCAACAAATCGACAAAGCACCACCTGACGGAGCAGTTTTCGCCCGTTAGCGTGATATCCACCAAGGCCCCGCATAACGGCACGACAGCGGGACAGCGCTTCGACACACCTGTCCTGAGCTGGGATTTCATCCGAACGGACGCCCTGCGAAGCCCTACCCGACCCCGCGCGAGGCGGCGCGAAGGAGCGCACGGAAAAATCACCGCACCACCCTGGGCGCACAGCAAGTGAAGACACGCCCCCGAAAAGTTCGACGACCCGACCATGTCGACAATCGGCGACTTATGAAGACCATCATTCAGGAATGATGCTGCGACCGTCGGAAGATCAGACCATCTTGCCCGGATTGAGGATTCCCAGCGGATCGAAGACCGCCTTCAGCTGCCGCTGCAGGTCCAGCGCCACCGGCCCCAGCTCGCGCGCCAGCCAGTCCCGCTTGAGCAGCCCGACCCCGTGCTCGCCGGTGATCGTGCCGCCCAGCTCCAGACCGAGCGCCATGATCTCGTCGAAGGAGCGCTGCGCCCGTGCCGCCTCCTCCTCGTCCGAGGCGTCGAAGATGACGATCGGATGGGTGTTGCCGTCCCCCGCGTGGCTCACCACGCCGATGGTCAGCGCGTGCCGCTCGGCGATCGCCGCGACACCGTTCAGCATCTCGGCCAGCCGCGAACGCGGCACCGCCACGTCGTCGATCATCGTGGTCCCCAGCCGGTCCAGGGCCGGGAGCGCCAGCCGCCGGGCCGCCAGCAGCAGCTCGGACTCCGCCTCGTCCTCGGCCGGCACGACCTCCGTCGCCCCCGCCGACCGGCACAGCTCGGCCACCCGCGCCAGCTCGGCGGCCCGGTCCGGCCCGTCGAAGGCCACCAGCAGCAGCGCCTGGGTGGACGCCGGCAGGCCCATCCGCCCCATCTCGTTGACCGCCCGCACGCTGACCGCGTCCATCAGCTCCATCAGCGACGGGGTCAGACCGCCCGCCATCACCGCGCAGACCGCGGCCCCGGCGGCGTCCGCGCTCGGGAACTCCGCCGCCAGTGCCAGCTGCGGCGGCGGGGCGGGCCGCAGCGACAGCACCGCCCGGACCACCACGCCCAGCGTGCCCTCCGAACCGACCAGCAGCCGGGTCAGGTCGTACCCGGCCACGCCCTTGGCCGTCCGGCGGCCGGTGGACAACAGGCGCCCGTCCGCGAGCACGACGTCCAGCCCGAGCACGTACTCGCTGGTGACGCCGTACTTCACGCAGCACAGGCCGCCGGCGCCGGTGCCGATGTTGCCGCCGATCGTGCAGGACTCCCAGCTGGACGGGTCCGGCGGGTAGGACAGACCCAAGTCGGCCACGGCGCGCGAGAGTTCGGCGTTGACCACGCCCGGCTCGACGACCGCGATCCGGTTCACCGGGTCGATCTCCAGGATGCGGTTCAGCTTCACCAGGGACAGCAGGACGCAGCCGTCGACGGCGTTCGCGGCACCGGAGAGCCCGGTCCGCGCGCCCTGCGGCACCACCGGGACGCGGAGGTCGGTGGCGGTCCGCAGGACGTGCTGCACCTGCTCGACGGTCTCCGGGAACACGACGACGGCGGGCGTTCCGGCGGCGCAGAACCCCGCCATGTCGTGGCGGTAGGCGTCCAGGACGTCCTCGTCCACGACGACCGCCCCGGGCGGGAGCCCCTGCGCCAGCCGATCCGTCAGATCACCCATCGCCGCCTCCGCTCACCGCCCGCAGTCGTCCCCCGCACTCTGCCCGCCGGGCGAAGCCCCGGCAAGTGGGCCCTGCGGGGCAGGAGGTGGGGGAACGGCTCCGCCGGGGAGCGGACGGGGGAAGGAGGCGGAGGGCCGTACAGGCGCCCCGGCAAGTGGGCCCTGCGGGGCAGGGGATGGGGGAACGGCTCTGCCGGAGGGCCAACGGAGGAAGACAGGGCGGAGGGCCGTGCAGGCCCCGGCGGGTGGGGCCGGCGGGGCCTGCGTCGCGGGTTACTGCGGCTCGACGGGTTCCTGGAGTTCGGTCACCCAGTGGGCCGGGTCGTCCGGGCACTCCAGGTAGAGCTCGCGGGCGTAGCCGGTGGAGCGGTAGCCGTTGGCCTCGATGAAGTGGGCCAGCTCCTGGAAGGCGCCCACCGCGTCGTCCATCGACCCGCGGTGGACGACCGTCGCCGCGTGGTCGAGCGCGGGCAGGTCGACCACGTCGAAGTCGTGCTCCCCCGCCCGCACCCCCGGCCCGACCGGGACCGCGGCGCGGACCAGCACCGCCCCGCCGCCCTCCGGGGCCTCCTCGTACCGGGCCACGGCCGGGCCGGTCTCGGCCACCCCCGCCGCCGCCAGCCGGCGGCACAGCTCGGCGAACAGCGGGCCGATCACCGGTCCGATGTCCTCCGGCTGGTAGCTCGCCGCCACCGCGCTCAGTTCGGCCGCCCGGACGGACGGCACCGGCTTCACCACGACATCGTGCGTGGACATGGTCCCCTCGCTCTCGATCGTCCGGAGCCTCGCCCGCACCCGGGCCAGTCGCCGCGTGTCCGCCGCGATCGCCTCGGCCAGTTCGGCGCGCCGCAGCCGCAGCATCCCGCGCAGTTCGGCCGCGTCCACCTCCTCGTCCAGGACGGCCCGCACCTGCTGGAGCGTGAAGCCCAGCTCCTTGAGCGCGATCACCCGGTTGAGCCGGGCGAGTTGGGCCGCCTGGTAGAAGCGGTAGCCGCTGACCGGGTCCACCCGGGCGGGGTGCAGCAGTCCGATGGCGTCGTAATGGCGCAGCATCCGCACCGACACCCGGCCGTGCCTGGCGAAGTCTCCGATGTTCAACATGGTGCTCCCAGTGCACGGCCTCCCACGGTGTCAGGGTCAAGCCCCGCTGCCCGCAAAACGCGAAGGCGGGTGCCGACTCGATGTCGGCACCCGCCCTGAGCAGGTGTTTTCCCCTACCGGCGGAGAGCGTGGGATTCGAACCCACGGTGACGGGTCACGCCACGACAGTTTTCAAGACTGTTCCCTTAGGCCGCTCGGGCAGCTCTCCAGGCGGAGGTCAGCCTAACGGGTCCGGCGGGGTTCGGTGCACACGGTTTCCGGGTGCCGGGTCAGCTCGGGGTGTCGCCCTCCCGCGAGCCGAGGGTGACCTTGGTGGTCATGGTCTGGCCGTTGCGCTGGTACTCGACGTCGACGGTCTCGCCGGGCTTGTGCGTCCAGATCCGGCTGACCAGGGCCGGGCCGTTCTCGATCGGGGCACCGTTGAGCTTGGTGATGACGTCGCCGGGCTTGAGGCCGGCCTTGTCGGCGGCGCCGCCGGGGGTGACGGCGGGCTGGCCCTGGATGTCGCGGGTCTGGATCTGCGCCCCGTCGCCCTTGTAGTCGTCGTTGCGCAGCACCTGGAGCTGGGCGTAGACCGGCTTGCCGGTCTTGATCAGGGTGTCGGCGACCCACTTGGCCTGGTTGATCGGGATGGCGAAGCCGAGGCCGATGCTGCCGGCCCGCCCGTTGGCGGAGGCGTTGGACTGGATCGCCGAGTTGATGCCGACCACGGCGCCGCTGGAGTCGAGCAGCGGGCCGCCGGAGTTGCCGGGGTTGATCGAGGCGTCGGTCTGCAGGGCGTTCATGTAGGAGGCCTGGGCGCCGGTCTCGTCGCCGGAGGCGACCGGGCGGTCCTTGGCGCTGATGATGCCGCTGGTGACGGTCGACTCCAGGCCGTACGGCGCGCCGATCGCGATGGTGGCGTCGCCGACGTTGACCTTGTCGGAGTCGGCCAGCGTGAGCGGGCTCAGCTTCTCCTTCGGCGGGTTGTCGATCTTGACGACGGCCACGTCGTAGCCCTCGGCGCGGCCGAGCACGGAGGCGCTGTAGGAGGAGCCGTCGGCGAACTTGACGGTCAGTTTCCCGCCGCCGCCGGTGACGGCGGGCGCCACCACGTGGTTGTTGGTGAGGATGTGGCCCTCGGTGTCGAAGACGAAGCCGGTGCCGGTGCCCGACTCGCTGCTGTTCTGCGCCTTGATGGTGACGACGCTCGGCAGCGCCTTCTGCGCGATGGCGGCGATCGAGCCGGGGGCGGGCTCGTTCTTCTGGGTGTTGCTGGCCTGGATGGTGGTGCTGCGGTGGTCGTCCGCGGAGGCGACGGAGTTGCCGTTGCCCGAGACCGCCACGCCGACGGCACCGCCGGCGATGCCCGCCACGAGGGCGACGGCGGCGATCAGGGCGACCAGGCCGCCGCGCTTCTTGCGGGGACCGCCGGGGCCGGCCGGGCCGCCGGGGTAGTCCGCCGGGTAGCCGAGCGGGCCCGCGGGACCGCCGGGCGCACCGGGGGCGCCCGGGTAGCCGGGCATGCCGTGCGCGGCGGTGGTGTCGTGCCCCGCGCCCCAGCCGCCGAGCGGGCGGCCGGCGCCGAACGGGTGCTGGGCGCCGGGGGCGGCGTACGGGTCGTGGGCGCCGGCGGCGGGGACGCCGTGGGTCGGCGTCGCGTACGGGTTGGCGACCGGCGGCAGGACCGGGGCGGCCTCGCCGACGGGCGCGGCGGGCGCAGCCGGGGCAACGGGCGCGGCCGGTACCGCGGCCGGGGCGACGGGCGCGGCCGGGGCGGGCGGCAGGACCGGCGGCGGGGCGTCGATGTAGCCGCTCTCGGCGACCGGCGCGACCGGCGCCTCGGCGGGCGCGGCGGGGGCCGCCTCGGGCGCAGCGGGGGCGACGGGCGCCGCCTCCGGGGCGGGGACCTTGGTGAAGGCCATGGTGGGCTTGTGCCCGCCGTCGGCCGGCGCGGCGTCCGCCGGGGCCTCGGGCTCGGGCACCCGGCCGAAGGCCATGGTCGGCTTGTGCCCGCCGTCGGCCGGCGCGGCGTCCGCCGGGGCCTCGGGCTCGGGGATCCTGCCGAAGGCCATGGTGGGCTTGTGCCCGTCCGGAGCCGCGGCCGCTGCCGCGGCCTCGGTGCCCGAGGGCTGCTCCCCCTGCGGCCCGGTGGGCCCAACCTCGCGCTCGGTGCTCACGGACGACCTCCATAGCTGACAGAACCAAGGACCATAGTTTTTCGCACTGCCGATTCGATTGCCGTAAGGACCCCTCTGAAGAACTCATAAGAATCCTTAGGCGGGACCGACGCCTCCGCTCGACGACACGTTCCCGGCGGCGGCTCCCCCACCCCCGCCGAACGTCCCGCGATGCGGACGGCACGCCCCCTGGCCTTGGGCGTTCGCCCCGGTGCCGGTTAGCCTGTCGCTCCAAACTGACACGCGGGAGCTTGGACCTTCCAGGCTGAGAGTGCGCTGGTCGACCGTACGCCACGGGATCCCGGGCGGACCGTCGAGGGGGCGCTGACCGCCGGAACCTGTCCGGGTAATGCCGGCGTAGGGAGTATCGGCCATGCCGCCTGCTTCGCCATCCTCTTCTTCGGGCGCGCCCGAGTCCAAGGGTTTCTCCGAATCGTCCACGACCGGTCATGACGGGCCCGGATCCGGCGGGACCGCCGCCGCGACCGCGCTGCTGGACCGGCCGGAGAAGGCCGAGGCACCGCTCGTCCTCGACGCCGAGCCGCCGCGCACGCTGCGTTTCCGCGACCACTTCGCGCTGTGGATGAACCTCGGCGTCAGCCTGATCGGCTTCTCCACCGCCGCCACCGTGCTCGGCGCCCCGGGCAGCGAGCTGTCGCTGGCCGCCGCGGGCACCGCGATCGTGGCCGGCACCGCGGTGGGCACCGCGATGCTCGGCGTGGCCGCGCTGATCGGCGCCCGCACCGGCGCGCCGGCGATGGCGAACCTGCGCGGGCTGTTCGGCACCCGGCTCTCGTACGTCCCGACGGTGCTGAACATCGTCCAGTGCATCGGCTGGGGCGTGTTCGAGCTCCTGACGATCGCGGCGGGCGCGCAGACGGTCGCCCACACGGACGGCTACCGGTGGCTGTTCGTCCTGCTCGCGGGCGGGCTGACCACCGTGCTGACGATCTGGCCGCTCGGCTCGATCCGGGTGCTGCGGCGCTTCGTGGCGGGCGCCGTCGCCGTCGCGATGGTCTACCTGACCGTCCAGCTGGGCCGGCACGGCGTGCCCGACCCGGGCAAGGGCAACTGGCACGGCTTCCTGGGCGCCACCGACGCGATGATCGCGGTGTCGATCTCCTTCGTCCCGCTCGCCGCCGACTACACGCGGCACTCGCGCACGCCGCGCTCGGCGTTCTGGGGCAGCTTCTCCGGCTACACCGTCGCCCAGGTGTGGTGCTACGCGCTGGGCCTGATGGCGCTGCTGCAGTCCGACGGCGACCCGAACAAGATCTTCGACTCCTTCCTCGGCGTCTGGGCGGGCTGGCTGTTCCTGCTGGTGCTGGTGCTGCGCGAGACGGACCAGTCCTTCGCCAACGTGTACTCGACCGCGATGTCGGTGCAGAACCTGCTGCCGCGGGCGGACCGCCGGGTGCTGTCCGGCGCGATCGGCCTGCTGACCACCGTGCTGGCGCTGCGGATCGACAAGTTCACCGACACGTACACCAACTTCCTCGGCCTGATCGGCTCGGTCTTCGTGCCGCTGCTGGCCGTGCTGGCGGTGGACTACTTCTTCGGCGCCGGCCGCAACGGCTGGAACCTCACCGCCGAGGCGCCCTCGCGCTGGCTGATGCTGCTGCCGTGGGTGCTCGGCTTCGCGGTCTACCAGTTCATCGCGCCGACCCCGGTAGCCGGCTGGTGGACCGACTTCTGGACCTCGGCCCAGGGGGCGCTGCACTTCACCCCGCAGGAGTGGACGTCGGCCTCGCTGTTCGCCTTCGCGGTGCCCGCGCTGGTCACCTGGGCGCTCACCCCGCTGAGCCGGCGCACCCCGCAGCACTGAGGGAGCGGAGGCGAGGACGGCCCCTCGGGTTGGGACCGTCTTCGCCTCCGCGTCACCTGCTCCGCCTATCGTTGACGGCGTGACCAGCCCAGATCTGTCTTCGACGGCCCCGCGCACCGCGCCGTCCGTCCAGGTAGTCGCCCACCGCGGCTCCTCGGACGCCCTGCCCGAGCACACCCTGGCCGCCTACCGGCGGGCCCTCGAGGAGGGCGCGGACGCCGTCGAGTGCGACGTCCGGGTGACCGCCGACGGCGAGCTGGTCTGCGTGCACGACCGCCGCATCGGCCGGGTCTCCAACGGCCGCGGCACCGTCTCGGCGATGACGCTCGCCGAGCTGCAGGACTACGACTTCGGCGCCTGGAAGACCGGCCGGCCCAGCACCGACCCCGAGCTGCGCGGCGTGCTGACCCTGGAGCGGCTGCTGGAGCTGGTCGTGGACTGCGGACGGCCGGTGGACCTGGCGATCGAGACCAAGCACCCGGTGCGCTTCCGCGGCCGGGTCGAGGCCGAGCTGCTCCGGATGCTCGAACGGTTCAAGATCTCCGGCACCCGCGAGGGCGACCGCCCGTCCGCCCGGATCATGAGCTTCTCGTCGATCGCGCTGGACCGGGTGGCCGCCGCCGCGCCGGACTACCCTCGGGTGTTCCTGATCGAGCGGATGCTGCCGCTGCTCGGCCGGCTGCGGGAGGGCCGGCCGCTGCCCGGCGGGGCGCGGATCGCCGGGCCCGGCATCGACCTGGTGCGGGCCAAGCCCGACCTGGTGCCGCGGCTGCGCGAGCTGGGCCACGAGGTGCACGTGTGGACGGTCGACGAGCCGGCCGACGTGGACCTGTGCCTGGAGCTCGGGGTGTCGGCGATCATCACCAACAAGCCCGCGCAGGTGCTGGCGCAGCTCGGCCGCTGAGGGCCCCGGAGGGCCCACAGGCCCCACGGATCCCGGTGGGTGCCGACCGCTCTGTCGGAACCTGATCGCCGAACCCGACCGATCCGGTCGGCATTCAAACCTTCCGCGCACGTTTCTTGCCGGAAATCGTGCGCCGGCGCGACGGAGGGTGAGCGGGGAATGACCTCCCGCCCACCCTCGGTCGCGCTGCTCGAAATGGGCTCGCGGGATCGTCGCGCGGTCGTTTCCGACGCATTACCAAGGGGCATCCATCCCTCGGCATACGCTGAAGGAGGTCCGGGGGTGGCGTTGATGGTGGCGCGTGAAGTGCCGACTTCATCGACCATGGCAGTGCCGCACGGCCCAGCGAGTGTCGGGGTCGCACGGCGCCGACTGCGTCGAGATCTGGGTGATCGGCAGATACCGGAACCGGTCATCGATGATGCCGTACTGATCCTTTCCGAGCTGTTGAGCAATGCGTGCCGGTACGCCCGGCCGCTCGGCCCGCTGCCCGCGCTCGGGCGCGGCACCCTGGCCGAGGTCGTCGACCAGGTACTGGTCGGCGTCCCGTCCGGGCCGCACGCCGGTGCGCCGGCCGGCCGGGACGCGGAACAGCCCGGCGACGACGGCGGCGTGCTCGTCCGCTGGCAGATGCACGCGGACGGCGTGCTGACGGTGGAGGTCACCGACGGCGGCGCACCGACGCGGCCCGAGCCCGGCAGCCCCTCGCTGACCTCGCGCGGCGGCCGCGGCCTGGGCATCGTCGACCAGCTCGCGAGCGACTGGGGCGTGCGCGACGCACCCGGCGAGGTGACGGTCTGGGCCGCGCTGCCCGCCCGCGCGCGGCACGCCAGGCGCACCGGCGGTGACGCCCGCAGCGCCTGAGCGCCCCGCCCGCAGGCCCCGGGCGCCCCCGCCGCAGCGCTCCCGCCCCGGCGCGTGCCCGCGCGCCGGGAGAACGTCAGTAGGCTTCCCGGAGCAAAGGACCACCGTCCCCGGGAGAGCCGCACCATGGGCAAGAAGGCCGCCAAGAAGGCGCCGCAGCGCCAGTCCACCACCGCCGTCACGGGTGAGATCCCCGTGGTCGGGGCCCGCGACGACTGCCCGTGCGGCTCGGGCCGCCGGTACAAGGCCTGCCACGGCCGGGAGGCCTCGCACGCGGTGCAGGAGCTGGTGCACCGCCCGTTCGAGGGCCTGCCGGGCGAGGCCGACTGGGTCGCGCTGCGCGAGCTGGTGCCCGCCGCCACCGTGCCGCTGACGCTGGCCGCCGGAGTCGCCGGGACCGCCGTCGGCGAGGTGCCGTCGGTCACCCTGGCCACCGTCCTGCCGCTCGCCTGGCCGGCCCTGCGCCGCCAGGACGGCTCGATCCTGCTCGGCCTGCAGACCCAGTCCTCCTCGGGCGACCTGAGCCGCGACCTCGCGGACGCGCTGGAGCTGGCCCTGGCCGCCGAGCCGGGCAGCCCCGTGCCGGCCCGCCGGACCGTCCCGGGCGGGCGCCGCCTGCAGGACCTGCTGGACGTCACGGCGGACTTCACGCCCGCCGTGCACACCGGCTTCGAGTTCTGGCTGGAGGACGCCGAGACCGCCACCGGCGAGGTCGCCGCCTCGCTGGAGCGCGCCAACGCCTCCGCCATCCCGACCGAGAAGCTCACCAGTGTCGACGCCGCGTACTGGTGCGGCACCCCGGACAAGAACCACCTGCGCTGGGTGATGACCGTCCCCGAGGAGCAGCTCCTGGACGCGCTGGCCCGGCTGAACGCGGCCGGCGAGGCCTCGCTCGGCACCGACACCCGCCTGGTCGGCTCGTTCCGCGCGCACGGCCTGACCGTCCCCGTGTGGGACCTGCCGCTCGCCATGACGGCGGCCGACTGCGAGAAGCCCGCCGCCGGGTTCGCCGAGCGGCTCGCCGCCGTCCTCGCGGACCCGGCGCCGCTCACGGCCGACGAGCGACGCGCCCGCGCGAACCTGGTGAACCGTCAGGTCACCCTGAACTAAAGCGCGCAGGAACGAGGTGATACGCGTCACATTGTCGCCCTGAACCGCAATTTCCGGGCGTGGAGGGCGTCTTGGAAATTGGCGCGGACGCAGATCCTTGTTACTGTCTAAAGAGTCCGGTCGCTGGTGCATCCCCCGTCGCCAGCGGCCGGATCTTTTGTTTTTCCGGGCGGACGGCGCCGGACCCGGCCGATGACCGGCCGACGGGCCGCCACCGGACGGTCGCTCAGTAGGCCGAGCGCCCGCTGTCCAGCCGGACCGTCGCCTCCACCAACTCGCCCAGCAGCGGCCCGACCTGCGGCAGCCACACCCCGCCGTCGGCCGCCCGCCGCGGCGCCAGCACCCAGCGCACCGGGCCCGCTCCCGCACCGGGCGGCAGCGGCAGGAAGCCGCCCGGCCCGTGGTAGTGCAACGAGCCCGGCACCCAAGGGAGTTGGGCGAGCATCTCGCCGAGCGAGTCCAGCGAGTACGGCGCCACCAGCAGCGCGTAGCGGCCCGGCATCGCCAGCACCGGCCCCAGTGGCAGCCGCAGCGCCCCCAGGTACGCGAGCGCGCGGGCCCCGGCCAGGGCCGGCAGGCTCACCGCCGACACCGCCCGACCGGTCGCCGCCAGCACCGGCGCGTCCGGGCTCTGCCGCTCCCACCACCAGCGCACCATCCGGGCGTCCGTGGTGGCCGCCAGCAGCGGCGGGTCGTGCGGGTGCGCGCCCGGCACCGGGCAGTCCGGGTCGCCGCACGAACAGCGCCCGCCGGACAGCACCGCGCCCGGCACCACCGGCCAGCGGTGGTCGACGGCCGACTCCAGGGCCGCGGTCAGCCGGGCGGACCGGGCCGCGGACCGGCCCCTCGGATCCTCACGCATGGCGCTCGTTCCTTTCCCTGACCGCTCGGTTCGCTCCGGGGCCGCCGTCCGTCCCGGGGCCGCGTCCGCCGGACTCGCCGCACGGGCCGCGGCGGCGCGGACCGGGGGCACGCGGCGGGCGGGCGGTACGGCGGACGGCGCGGCGCGGACGTGGAGCACGGCGTGGAGCACGACATGAGAGGGGCCGCGCACGGGAACAGCCCTCGGAACGAGAATCGCGTATGCGCCCGGATGGACGCCGCCCGGGCGCGCTTGGTTCCACCGTACGAGTGAGTGACATCCGGCCAGCGCGGCATCCGGGCGGCGAAAGCATACGATCCGGACGGCCGCCGGGTCCGTCCCCACGGTTCTGCCCGCTCCCGGGCCGCTCCATTCCTCCCGGCCGGAACGGCGCGCGTACGAACCGGACGCGCCCTCCGTCCGGGTCGCAGTGGAGGGGGAACCGGCCACCGGCTCGTCCCGGATCTGGACATGCCCCAAATGGCCTGTGTAGAAGTGGTGCCATTGCTGTCGATCAATGACGAGTAGTAGCGATTCGAGGCGAAACGCGCCCTTCGGCCGCGCTCGCCCCCACATCGGCCGTCCCTGGGGGTTCCGCATGACACGTAGCACCGCGTCAGGAGTGCCGGCATGACCGAGACCCACCCGTCGTCGACGCCCAGTTCACCCGCAGCGCCGGCCGAGCCGGGCTTCACCGGCGGGCTCTCCGTCCTCGATCCGCTCGTCGACCAGCCGGGCCTGCCCGGTCCCGCCGAGGCCCAGGACGGTGCGGCGGAGGCCCTCACGGCACCGTCCACCGGGGTGCAGGACCGTTTGGCCGGACGCCTGTCCGATTTCACCAGCCTGTACGAGCACACCGAACGGCTCGCCCGCGCCCGCGGCCTCGACGCCACCCTGGCCGCCGTCCTGGCCTCCGGCGCCGACCTGCTCGGCGCCGGCCGCGGCGTCCTGGTCACCCGGCAGCCCGGCGGCGGCCCCGGCCAGCCGCTCGGCCTCGGCCTCGACCGCGCCAGCCTCGGCGCCCTGGAGACCGTCCCCTTCGAGCAGAGCCTGCTCGCCCGCCTGCTGCGCGACCGGGACCGGCCCGAGCGGCTGCACTCCCCCGACCTCGCCGAGGACCCGGCCACCGGCGCCCGGCTGCGCGAACTCGCCGCCCACCTCGGCCTCGGCGGCTGCTACGGACTGCCGCTCGCCACCGAGGAGGACGGCCCGCTGGCCGCCGCCGTCTGGTTCTACGACCGGCCCGCCGAACCCACCGAACGCCAGCGCGAACTCGCCCACCGCTACTGCCGGTTCGCCGCCCCGCTGATCGCCGGGCAGCTGGCGGCCGACAAGGTCAGCCGCACCACCGAGGCGCTGCTCCGCGGCCTGCTGCCCGACCGGCTCCCCCAGCCCGCCGGGCTGCGGCTGGCCGCCCGGCTCGTCCCCGCCGGCCTCGACCGCTCCAACGGCAGCGACTGGTACGACGCCATCCCGCTGCCCGACGGCACCGTCGGCCTCACCGTCGGCTCCGTCTCCGGCGACGGCCCCGGCGCGGGCCCCGGCTCCGCGCCCGGCGCCGCCGCCGCGATGGGCCGCGTACGGGCCGCGCTGCGGGCGTACGCGGTGCTGGAGGGCGAGGACCCGGTCTCCGTCCTCGGCGACCTCGAACTGCTCCTGAAGACCACCGAGCCCACCCGCACCGCCACCGCCGTCTACGCCTGGATCGAACCCGACGAGCGCCGGATCACCCTGGCCGGCGCCGGGCACTGCCCGCCGATCCTGGTCAACCGGCACGGCGCCGAGTTCGTCGAGACCTCGCTCTCCGCGCCGCTCGGCATGCTCGCCTGCTGGGAGGCCCCCGGCGTCGAGCTCACCGCCGAGCGCGGGGACACCCTGCTGCTGTACACCGAGGGCCTGGCCCGCCGCTGCGGCCCCACCCTGCACGCCGGGCAGGCCAACCTGCGCCGGGCCGCCGCCGACGCCCCGCGCGACGTGCGGATCGACCCCGACCGGCTCTGCGCCCACCTGCTCGCCGCCTGCCCCGGCCGCGAGGGGGCCGACGCCGCCACCGACGACCTGATGCTGCTGGGCGCCCGCTTCGAGTAGACCTTCCAGCCCCGAACGAGTGGGCGACCGGGCGTCCGTACCATGGGACGCACGGCCGCCCACGTGTGTCGCGATCCGACATCCCCCACGGGCGGGCCGCACCACCCCCAAGGAGGCGTTGTACGTGACCGAGGACCGCACCCCGGCGGTGGCCGAGAACCCCGAGGCCACCGGCGGCGAGGAGCCGAAGCAGTTCAAGGGCCGCAAGAACGGCCTGTACTCCGAGGTCTCGGACGAGCTGGCCGCCTCGATGAAGTCCGGCTGGGCCGACACCGAGCTGCACGGCCTGACGCCCGTCGCCCAGGCCCCGTACGCCGCCGAGCGGCGCGCCCGGCTCTCGGCCGCGTACCCCGGCGAGCGGCTGGTGATCCCGGCCGGCAACCTGAAGGTCCGCGCCAACGACACCGACTACAACTTCCGCGCCGCCAGCGAGTACGTCCACCTCACCGGCGACCAGACCGAGGACGCCGTCCTCGTCGCCGAGCCGACCGGCGACGCCGGCCACGAGTTCGGCCTCTACCTGCTGCCCCGCTCCGACCGCGGCAACGGCGAGTTCTGGCTCGACGGCTACGGCGAGCTGTGGGTCGGCCGCCGGCACAGCCTCACCGAGCAGGAGCAGCTGCTCGGCCTGCCCGCCCGCGACGTCCGCAAGGCCGCCGACGAGCTCGCCGCGCGCGCCAAGGACTCCGCCGCCCCCACCCGGCTCGTCCGCGGCTACGACGAGGGCCTGGAGGGCGCCCTGGGCGAGTTCCT
Organism: Kitasatospora sp. NPDC057904; assembly: GCF_042887925.1. Lineage (NCBI taxonomy): Bacteria > Bacillati > Actinomycetota > Actinomycetes > Kitasatosporales > Streptomycetaceae > Kitasatospora > Kitasatospora sp. NPDC057904. The sequence goes on along the minus strand of NZ_JBHVOL010000005.1, from coordinate 405,679 downwards.
CGACGCCGACAAGGACGCCGAGCTGAAGGAGTTCCTGAGCGGCCTGCGGCTGGTCAAGGACGCCTGGGAGATCGGCGAGCTGCGCGCCGCCTGCGACGCCACCGTCAAGGGCTTCACCGACGTCGTCCGCGAGCTCGGCCAGGCCGTCGCCACCTCCGAGCGCTGGATCGAGGGCACCTTCTGGCGCCGCGCCCGCGTCGAGGGCAACGACGTCGGCTACGGCACCATCGCCGCCGCCGGCCCGCACGCCACCACCCTGCACTGGGTCCGCAACGACGGCGACGTCCGCCCCGGCGAGCTGCTGCTGCTCGACGCCGGCGTGGAGACGCACACCCTCTACACCGCCGACGTCACCCGCACGCTGCCCATCGGCGGCCGTTTCAACGACCTCCAGCGCAAGATCTACGAGGCCGTCCACGACGCCCAGGAGGCCGGCATCGCCGCGGTGCGGCCCGGCGCCCGCTTCCGCGACTTCCACGCCGCCTCGCAGCGCGTCCTCGCCGAGCGCCTGCTCGCGTGGGGCCTGCTCGACGGCTCCGTGTACGACGTCGAGAAGGTCCTGGAGCTGGGCCTCCAGCGCCGCTGGACCCTGCACGGCACCGGCCACATGCTCGGCCTGGACGTCCACGACTGCGCCCACTCACGCCGCGAGGAGCACGTCGACGCCCTGCTGGTGCCCGGCATGGTCCTCACCGTCGAGCCCGGCCTGTACTTCCAGCAGGACGACCTGACCGTCCCCGAGGAGTACCGCGGCATCGGCGTCCGCATCGAGGACGACATCCTCGTCACCGCCGACGGCAACGAGAACCTCTCCGCCGGCCTCCCCCGCCGCGCCGAGGACGTCGAGGCCTGGATGGCATCGCTCGCCTGACCCGCACGCACGAGGGCCCGGCCTCCCCCTGTCGTTCGGGGAGGCCGGGCCCTCGCGCGCGCTACTTGGCGATCACCTGCAACTGGAGGGTGGTGCCGCCGGAGACGGTGTAGCTCTCAGCCACGGGCGTGGCGAGTCGCGCGGTCAGCGAGAAGGAGCCGGGGGTGTCCTGGGCGGCCAGCTTCAGGCGGTAGTTGACCGTGGTGCTCTGCCCGGGATCCAGGTCCACGGGCAGCCCCGTCTGGAGCGAGGAGTAGGAGTCGAGCATCCGCACGTCCATCGGCTTCCAGTCCGCCCCTTCCTGGCGTTCCAGCGTGCCCTGCAACGGCTGCCCGACAGGTGCGGCGTAGGAGTCGTAGAAGACCACGGCCTTCGCACCGGAGACCTTGGCGCTGCCGGTGTTCTTGTAGGTGACCGAGAACTCGACGGGAGTCCCGTCGTTCGGCACCTGCTGGCCGGGCTTGAGGCCGCTCACCGAAACGCCGACGCTCTCCGAGTAGGGCGCGACGTGGCCGCTGACGTCCAGGCTGTTGACGATCGTCATCAGCCCCTGCTGGTAGTCGTCCTTGAGCCCGATCGCGGAGACGAACACCTGGTCCTTGGGCAGGGCCCACAGCTGGGCGGTGAAGGACGAGGTGCCGCACGAGTCCTGCCACTGCGACTTCCGGGCCGGACGGCCGGACACCGTGGGCGTTGTCCTGGTCGGGGCGTGGCTGGTGACCTGCTCGCCCGCGGCGGGCACGTGCGGGTTGCCCCAGACCGGGCAGAACGGCTGGTGGGCCCAGCCGCCGGCGCGGTCGAGGTCGGAGGTCGACGGCCAGCTCATCGAGTCCGTGTCGAAGACCGTCACGTCCACTCCGTAGGGCTGGCAATCCCGGCTGGTGGCGTCCTGCGGAGCCCCCGGGCTCAGCAGGCAGAGGTGGTAGCTGGCCGGGTCGTCGGAAGCGATCCGCCAGCCCGCCGGGACCTTCAGCTTCACACCGCGGAACGTGTACGGCGTCGCCGGGCCGGTGGTGGCGCCGGTGGCCTTGTTCGTCGGAGTGGGGGACGACGACGGGGTGTCGTCGGCGAGGGCCGCGGCGGTCTCCGGGGCGTCCGGGGTCCCGGTGTCGGTCGGGGTGGCCGTCTCGGACGGGGTGGCCGTGGGGCTGGGGGTCTCGGTGGGCGTCGCCGCGGGGGTCGGGCTGGGGGAGGCCGACACCGTGGCGGCCGGCGGCGCGTGGTCGTGGTCGGCCACGGGGTTCCCGTGCAGCGTGACCACGCCGACCGCCATCGCGGCGGCCAGGCCGAGCAGCGGGACGGTGACGGCGTAGACCGGCCGTAGTCTGCGGATCCGGCGATTGGGCGGGGCCGCGGGGCGCAGGTCGTGCGCGGTGATCAGGGACGTGCGGGCGGTCATCGCCTCGCGTAGCAGCCGTTCCGTCGGGGTCTCGGCCGCGCCGTCGCCGTCGCCGCCGATCCGGCGGGGGAACTTGTCGGTCATCGAACCTTCTCCAGGTGCTTTTCGAGAGCGTCCAGGGCCCGGCTGGCGGTGGACTTCACGGCGCCCCGGGACAGGCCCAGGGTGTCGGCTATCTGCGCCTCCGACATGTCCGACCAGTAGCGCAGCACCAGCACCTCGCGCTGGCGGGGGGTCAGTTCCTGCAGGGCGACCAGCACGCGCCGGTGCTCGTCGTTGAGCACCGCGTGCTCCTCGGCCGACGGGGCGTCGGTCTCGTGCGGCGGCACGTACTCACGGGCCGTCTTGCGGCGGCGCAGCATCGAGCGGGCGCCGTTGACGACCGCCGTGCGCAGGTAGCCGAGCGCGTTGTCGAGGTCGTCCAGTTCCTCGCCGTGGCGCTGGTAGAGCTGGGTGAAGGCCTCCTGGACCACGTCCTCGGCGAGGTCCTGGTGGTCGACCAGCAGGACGGCCATCCGGACCAGCCCGAGCCGGTGGGCGTGGTAGAGGTCGGTCAGGGTCGGCCGGTCCTCGGTGCGGCCGCGTCCCCCGCGCAGCAGCCGGAAACCGGAGCGCCGCTGCACCGCCTGGTGCTCGGTGGTGGGGACGGCGACGGGCTCGCCGGCCTCCTGGGCACCGAACAGCAGGGCGGCCACTCCGCGGACGGAGAAACCACGCTTCCATGCCGGCGCGATGATCGGCCCGATGGCCATGGACATCTGCGTCTTCCGCTTTCCCCCGGGACGGTTTCCGGGCGTACCGGAACCGTCTGCTCACCTGATCTTGATCGAGATCGGCAAGATCCTCCCAGCCGCCACCGGCCTGGTGTTCTCCGCCCCCGTACCAATGGACGTGCGGGGGCGGTGGAGGTTGCAGGTGAGTTCCGAAAAATCCCGGCGCGGCCCGACGGACTAAACTCACCGACGTTCCACCACCCTTGAGCAGGGGGTTCGCATGACCCAGCACGACAACCCGCCGCAGGGCAGCACGTCGCGGGCCGCCGGGAGGACCGCGCCCGGGCCGGTCGCGGTCGCCATCGGGCGTCGGCCGGAGCCGGTGCACGACGTCGCGGTGTACGCGTTCGACGGCATGGCGCCGTTCGAACTCGGCGTGGCGGTCGAGGTGTTCGGGCTCGCCCGGCCGGAGCTGAGCGGCCTGCTGGCGGCGCCCTGGTACGGCCTGAAGGTGTGTGCGGACCGGCCCGGGACGGCGCTCGACGCGGTGGGCGGGTTCGCGATGGTCGCCCGGCACGGGCTCGACGAGCTGGCGGCCGCGGACACCGTGATCGTCCCCGGGGTGCCGAACGCCTTCGGCGGGGTGGTGTCGCCGGGCCTGGTCGCGGCGCTGCGCACGGCGCACGAGCGCGGCGCCCGGATCGTCTCGATCTGCTCGGGCGCCTTCGCCCTGGCCGCCGCCGGCCTGCTCGACGGCCGCAAGGCGACCACGCACTGGCGCTACGCCGAGCTGCTCCAGCAGCGGTACCCGTCGGTGGAGGTCGACCCGGACGTGCTGTACGTCGACAACGGGGACGTCCTGACGAGCGCGGGCAGCGCCGCCGGGATCGACCTGTGCCTGCACCTGGTGCGCCGGGACCACGGCGCGAAGGTGGCCAACACCGTGGCCCGCCGGTTCGTCGTGCCCCCGCACCGGGACGGCGGGCAGGCCCAGTTCATCGAGGCGGCGATCCTGCCGGTCGACGAGGAGGACGACGGGATCGCGCGCAGCATGCAGTACGCGATGGACCACCTGGCGTCGCCGCTGACCGTCTCGGCGCTGGCCGGGGCCGCCCGGATGTCCGACCGCTCGTACCTGCGGCACTTCACCGCCCGCAACGGGACCAGCCCGATGCGCTGGGTCGTCACCCAGCGCATCGCGGCCAGCCTGCCGCTCCTGGAGTCCCCGGAGGGGACGGTCGAGGAGATCGCCGCCGCGGTCGGCTTCGAGAGCGCGGCGACGTTCCGCCACCACTTCGGCCGGGTGATGCGCACCTCGCCGACGGCCTACCGGCGGGGGTTCGGCCGCGGGGTGGCGTGAGCCCCCGGCTCAGTCCTCGGCTCGGCCTCCCGGCTCAGCCCTCGTGCCGGGCCGCGTTGGCCAGGATCGCGTCGTGCAGCCACTGCGCGAGGCCGGGCGCGATCTTCTCGTAGGTGTCGGTCCACCGCGGGTCCCCGACGTACAGGCCGGCCAGGCCGCGGTGGATGGTGAAGGTGCAGTCGTAGAAGTTCTGGCAGATGTGCTGCCGGTGCTCCTCGGCGAGGTCCATGGCGAGGGTGCCGTCGGCGGGCTCGCCGGCCGCCACCGCCGCGGCCAGGCGGCCGTTGAGGGCGGTCATCTCGGCCTGGATGCGCTCCCAGTCGGCCTTGCCGTAGGCGCCGGTGCGGCGCTGCGACTCGGCCCAGGCCTCGGTGTCGCCCCAGCGCTGCTCGGCCTCCTGCTCCCACTCCTCCTTGTAGTCCTCGCCGAAGATCTCGAACTTCTCCTCGGGGGTCAGCTGAACGCCCATTCTCCGTGCCTCCATGGCGTGTTCGACGGCCGCGGCGAGTTCCTGGAGGCGCTTGATCCGGTCGGTCAGCAGGCTGTGCTGCCGCCGGAGGTGCTCGCTCGGGCTGACCGAGTCGTCGTCCAGGATCGCCGCGATCTCTTCCAGGGGGAACCCGAGTTCGCGGTAGAACAGGATCTGCTGCAGCCGGTCGAGGTCGGCGTCCACGTACCGGCGGTAGCCGGCCCGGGTGCGGCCCGCGGGGGACAGCAGTCCGATCTCGTCGTAGTGGTGCAGGGTGCGGACGGTCACCTTGGCGATCCTCGCCACGGCGCCGACCGAGTAGCCGTCGCTGTTCATGCGGGGTGTTCCTCCCTTCGTGCTGACTCGACACTCGTCTCTCACGTCGCGTGAGGGTCAAGCCGGAAGGGCCGTCGGGTTCCGCGCGGGTGCCCGGCGGGGACGTCAGTGCCCGGCGCCGACCAGGACGCGCTCGCGCCGACGGCCGAGCCGGCCGCGTCCGGAGCCGTGGCCGTGGCCCTGGCCCTGGTCGTCCGCCGACGGCCGCGGGCGGCGCGTCTGCTGGGTCGGCCAGAGCAGCACGTACGCCGTCGAGACCACGACGAAGGCGAGCCGGACGAACCCGCGCGCCGGATCGGACGGCAGGAGCAGCGTGCCGCCGTACAGCGAGGCCAGCGCGATCCAGCTCCACCAGGGCACCAGGCGCTTCTGCCCGACCGCGTCCCACAGCAGGGTGCCGAGCAGGATCGAGGCCGTGTAGTACGTGTACACGCTGGGGTCGAGCAGGACGCGGGCGTTCGCGCCGAGCAGCACGACGGCCGGCCAGCGGCCGCGCCAGACCGCGATGCCGCCGAGCCCGAGGCCGAGCGCGAACTGGGTCGGGCGGTCCCACCAGGGGGTGGTCGGGTCGGTCACGCCGAACCAGCGCAGCGAGGAGGCCGGCTGGTTGGGGATGGTGAACTTGGCGGCCGCCATGGTGTCCAGGTTGCCGAGGTAGAACGGCAGCCAGGCGACCGCGACCAGCGCGCAGAACCACAGCGCGGTGCGCAGCCAGGCGGGCCTGGGCAGGGCGAGGACCAGCGGGGCGAAGGCGATCGCCCAGGGCTTGGAGTCCACCGCGAGCGCCAGGAAGATCGCGACCTGGACGGGCTTGCCGCGGGCGAGCGCGTGCGCGGCGAGGGCGGTGAAGAACAGCGCCAGCACGTCGTCGAGGTGTGCGAAGCGGACCGACACCTCGACCCACATCGGGATGAACGCCAGCCCGGCGATCAGCACGCGCTGCTGGAGCCGGCGGTGGTTGGTGCCGGTGCCCAGGTAGTACAGGGCGGCGGTGCGGCCCACCAGGACCAGCATCACCAGGCCGAGCGCGGAGCTCACCGCCTCGGCGATCACCTGGCCCGTGTACGGCGAGAACGGCGCCGTGAGCCGGGCCGCGGCCAGGCTGACCGGGCCGATCTGCAGCTCGGGGTGGTGGGCGTAGAGCGACAGCCCGCCGTCGGGCTGACCGCTGAAGAGCAGTTGCTCGCCCTGGCGCAGGTAGTGCCAGGAGAAGCCGCCCTTGGGCTCGACCAGAAAGAACCAGAGCACCGTCCAGGCGACCAGCAGGACGTGGTGTCTGCGTACCAGCAGGCCCGCGATGCGTCCCGTGCCGGACTCGTAGTCGGTAGTGGTCCGTGCCGTGCGTGCTCCCCGCACCTGTCCCTCTCCCCGCCGGTTCCGCCCCCCTCCGGCCGGACATCCTATGTGACGGAGGAGTACCTTCCGCGCCGCCCGGGTGTCCGTCGGGCGGACGGACGGGCGGCGCGGTGGCACTCAGGCGGTGATCCCCCGAGGTCAGCCGCCGCCCGGCGCCGGGATCCGGCGCCGGGAGCGGCTGCGCGGTCAGCCCTGCTGAGCCGACTTGCGGCGGCGCAGCACCACGAGGGTGCCGATGCCGGCCACCAGGACGGCGCCGCCGGCGCCGGCGATGGCGGTGGTGTCGTCACCGCCACCGGTGGTGGCGAGGGCCTTGTCCGCGTTGTCGGCGGCGGCCTTGGCCTTGGTGACGGCGGCCGGGACGATCTTCGGCGGGGTGATCTTCGGGACGCTCACCGGGAAGTCGATCGGCTCCGGGGCGCCGGTGCTGCTGCCGGACGGGGCCGGGGCGGCGGTCGAGGCGGAGGCGGACGGCGACGCGGACGGCGAACCGGTGGTCGGAGCCGGGGTGGTCGGAGCCGGGGTGGTCGGCTGCGTGGTGGGCGTGCCGGTCGGCGTCGCGGTGGCCGTGGTGCTCGGCGTGGCGGTGGCCGTCGGCGTGTGGCTGGTCGTGGGCGAGCCGGTCGGGGTGGGCGTGTGGGTCGGCGTGTGGGTGCCCGTCGGCGACGTGGTGGTCGTCGGGGTCGGCTTGCCGGTGGGGGTCGGGGCCGCCTTCTTGATGGTGAAGCCGGCGCCGCGGATGCCCTCGCAGCTGAACCCGCCGTTGTCGGTCGGCAGGTGGCTGTCGTCGTCGAGCGCGGCGGCGAACACCACCGGGACGACGCCGGCCTTGCCGAGCGGGGCGTCCCCGGTGAAGGAGACCCGGACCTTGATCGTCAGGTTCTTGCCGTGGTTCAGGACCAGCAGGGCGTCGTCGGAGGGGTTCCCGTCGCCGTCGACCTGGCCGAGCAGGATCAGGGCGGCGGAGTCGTCGCCGTCGCCGCCGCCGGGCGCGACCGCGCCGGTCTGCCAGCCCTCGCCGGGCAGCTGGTACTCGACCTTGAAGTCCTTGGCCTTGAGCGAGCCGGCCTTGTTCTTGAACTTCAGGAACGGGTAGAAGACGTCGTCGTGCTTGGACGAGTTGTCGATCTTGTAGCTGAACTCGCGGGCGTCGCCGCCGGCGATGAAGGTGTCCGGCACGCCCTGGAGCGAGAGACCGAGGAGCTGCGCCGCCGTCTTCTCGGCCGACGCGGCGGCGGACGGGGCGTCGGTGGCACCGACGGCCATGGCGCCCTGGGCGCCGGCCAGCACCATCGAGGACGCGAGCGCGGCGGCGCCGGCGAGGGCAAGAGTGCGACGTATCGACAAGGGAGACCTCACGGGAGAGTCCGGGCACGCCCGGAGGCGCGGTGGGGCGCGGCGGAGCGCGCCGCGATCCCCCCGCGAAGCTTGAAAGTCCGACGGAGACTACCGAACGATCCAGCCACTTCGGAAGGCAGGTGTCACGCTCCGTCCCGTACGACACACGGAGCTTGCCCGAATCGTCCAACTCCGTCACCGGACAAGGCTTTTGTCTTTTACCAAAAGCACACCCGGCGTGACGGGTACACGCCTGGAGGACGGTACCGCACGGCCCTCCGTGGCGTGAATCCATCGGTCGGGCGCTCAGGCCCGACCGGGTGCGGAGCTCACTGCGAGAAGAAGGACTTCGCGGCGACCAGCGCCCGCTCGTCGCGCAGCACGTCCCCCGGCCGGGTGCCGTTGCCGAGCAGCGCGCCGCCCCAGCGCATGCCCATGTAGTCGGCGGTCAGCCGCAGCGCGCCGATCAGCGGGTCGGCCTTGTCGTCCTCGGTGGCCAGGGCGGTGACCGACCAGATGGTGCCGCCCGCCAGGCTCGTGCGGAACACCTTGTCGGGCAGCCGGAGCCAGGACGACCAGTGGTCGAGGTAGAGCTTCGCGCTGGTGGGCAGCGAGTACCAGTACAGCGGCGCGACGAAGACCAGGTCGGTGGCCTCCAACGTGGCGTCCAGCAGCGTCCGTTCGTGTCCGTGCGGCTCGGGGAAGGAGCCGTCCCCGGCGTGCCGGAAGTCCTCGAACGGCGGGAGCGGGTGGTCGTCCAGGCGCAGCCAGCGCTGTTCGGCGCCGGGCGGCAGGCTCGCCCCGGCGGCCAGGCGGGCGAGCTGTTCGGAGTTCCCGTCGGCGCGCGAACTGGCGACGAGGAAGAGGAATCTGCGCGGCGGCTCGGCGCCCGCGTGCTGGTCGTCCATCGGTGGCCCCCCGTTGCCTCGGTACCGCCCGGTCGGCGCGGTCCGTCGAAGTGGTGCGGAAGTGGTGCGTTCGCAGGCGCCAGCGCGCGGGCCGGGCCGGTTATTCCGGGGGCGTCCGCTCCGGTTCCGCCGGCGGGACGGGCCGGTCGGCCCACAGCCGGACCGGTTCGCGCAGGACGGGGTGCCACCGCGGGCCGAGGTCGGCGAGGCCGATCCGCTCGACGACCGCGCGGGAGGAGGCGTTGTGGTCGTGCACCCAGGCCACCACCGGCCGGTCCGGCGCGTGCCGGTGGGCGGCGTCGACGGCGGCGCGGGTCAGCTCGGTGGCGTAGCCGCGGCCCCAGTACGCCGGGTCGAGGCGGTAGTAGAGGTTCCAGAAGCCGGTGGAGGTCTGGAGCGAGGCGCCGCCGACGCCGACCACCGGGCCGTCGGCGCCCGGACGGGCCGTCCAGTAGCCCATGCCGTCGGACTCCCAGACGTCGACGGCCCGTCCGATCCAGGCGCGGGTGGTGCCCTCGTCGAGGTGCCGGCCCTCGGGGGCGTGCCGCCAGGTGCGGGGGTCGTGGTTGATGGCGTGCAGCGGCGCGAGGTCGGCCGGGCCGACGGCGCGCAGTTCCAGCCGTTCGGTGCGGACCAGCCAGGGGGCTGCGGAGCGGTCGTCGGCGCTGCGGGTGGACGTCACGCGCGGATCGTAGGCGGGCGCGGCACGGCCCGGCACGTGGTTATCGGCCGGCGGCGCAGGTGGCGACGGGACCTCGGTCGGGCAGGCCGGCGCGGCGGCGGGCGACGGCCGCGACGGCGGCCCAGTCCTTGTCGCCGTCCCCGTGCGCGAGCGCGTCGAGGAAGGCGTCCCGCAGGACGCTGCCGAACGGGAGGGGCACGGTCGCGGCGGCCCCGGCGTCGAGCGCGAGGCCGACGTCCTTGAGGCCCAGCGGCAGCCGGAACCCGGCCGGCTCGTAGCGCCGCTCGGCCACCATCGCGCCGTACCCGCCGTAGACCGGCCCGGGGAAGAGGGTGTTGGTGATGAGTTCGACGAGGTCGGTCGGCCGGACGCCGTGGGCCTCGGCCAGGGCGCACGCCTCGGCCATCGACTCGATCGCGCAGGCCAGCAGGAAGTTGACACTGATCTTGGTGGTGTTGGCCTGGCCCGGACGGTCCCCGAAGTGCCAGGTCCGCTGCCCCATCGCGGCGAACAGCGGCTCGGCGCGCGCCAGCAGCGCGGGATCGCCCGCGGCGAGGATGTTCAGCTGTCCTGCGGCGGCGACCGGGGGCCGGCCGAGGACGGGCGCGGCGACGTAGCCGATGCCGTGCCCGGCGTGCGCGGCCTCGGCCCGCTCGGCGAGGGTGAGCGAGACCGTCGCCATGTTGACGTGCAGGGTCGCCCGCGCGCCCGACAGCAGGGCGGGGTCGAGCAGCAGCCGCTCGACCGCCTGGTCGTTGGCGAGCATGGAGACCACCGTGTCGGCCGCGAACACCTCGGCGAGCGTCTCCGCCGCCTCCGCGCCCTCGGCGACCATGGCGGCCACCGGCTCGGGGGAACGGTTCCAGACCCGGACGGCGTGGCCGGCCCGCAGCAGGCTGCCCGCCATGCCCCGGCCCATCGCACCCAGCCCCACGAAGCCGACCGTCGTCCCGGTCATCGCGCACTCCCAATCGCCGTCGCCCCGGCCGCGCGCCCGCGCCGCCGCACCCCGGCCGACTGTACGTCAGCCGAGCTCAGGCGCAGGCGCGCTCCGGCAGCCGCACCGCCCGGCCGCGCTCCAGCTGGGTGAGCACCCGGTGGCGCAGCAGCTCGTACTGGGCCTGGAGCCGGCCGTGCCGGGCCGGGCGGGAGACCGGGCGGCCGGGGCCGACCAGTTCGTCCGGCCCGAACTGCTCGCGGGTGAGGTCGATCTCGACGCCGGGGGCGAAGCGGTTCCACCAGTGGAGGTCCGTCCGGACCCCGCCGGCGTACACCTCGCCCATCATCAGCTCGCCGCCGATCAGGTCGTGCAGCACCATCGCGGTGACGCCGCACTGGCCGCGGGCGGGATTGTCGGGACGCCAGTGGGCCAGGTCCTCGGGCGCACAGGTGTCGACACCCCAGGAGGAGCGGATCGCACGTTCGATGTCGTTGAGGGTCCACGCCGTCATACCGGGAAGCCTGCCACGCCCCACCGACAGTGGCACCGGCTTTTGACCGGTCCGCGCCCTGTACTGCAAGGACCCTCCCGATCTTCACCCGAACGAGGGGAAACGGAAACCCGCCCGCCCGGGTGTGCGGGGCGGGCGGGCGGTGCGTCAGGGGTGCTTCCCCGTCCGCGGTGCCCAGGGCCGCGTCACTTCGCGAGCGCGGCGACCCCCGCCTGGGCGAACTGCTCGTCCAGGTCGCCGCTGGGCGCGCCCGCGACGCCGATCGCCGCGACCGGGGCGCCCTTGGCCTGCACCGGGGCGCCGCCGGCCAGGAACAGCGTGCCCGGGATGTCCTTGAGGTTCGGGGCCTGCGCCAGCCGCTTGGCCAGCTCCGAGGTCGGCGCATTCCAGGAGACCGCGGTGTAGGCCTTGCGCACGGCCGACTCCGGCGACTGCGGGCCGGCCGCGTCGCCCTTGAGCAGGACCCGGGTGACGCCGTCCCGGTCGACGACCGCGACCGAGACGTGCTGGCCGGCCTTGGCCGCCGCGTCCAGGGCGGCCTGCGCGGCGCGGGTGGCGGCGTCGACGGTCAGACCCGTGCTCTGGGCCAGGTTCCTGTTCTGGGTGTCGACCTTCACCGCGGCCGGCGCGGCGGCCGGGGTCTCGCTCGTGTCGGCGCTGGCCGAGACGGCGCCGACGGTGGCGGCGAGCGCGGCGGCGGCGAGGGTACCGGTCAGGACTCGGGTGCGCACGGAGATCTTCTTCATCGGGGTCCAGCTCCTCGGGGACTACGGGATCGGGCTGTCGGGGATCCGCGGGTTCGGGGGGAGCCGCGGGTTCGGGTGGGGGCCGCCGGGCGGCGGGGGGACCCGTCCGGCGGCCGTGCTTCGATCCTCCGGCCGGAGCGGGGCCGGCCACATCGGCGGTCCGGCGCGGCCGCGCGGGCGGGTCGGCGGACACCGGGGTCAACCGATCGGCTGATGCGGGACCGGGCCGGACGGGTCACCATCGAGGGATCGGCGCAGGTCAGCGCGCCCCCCGTGACCACCGACCAGGAGCCTCCCGTGCCGCACCCCCGCGCCGCAGACGACGCCGTCGTCGCCGAGGGCGCCGAGGGCGCCGACGCGCTCGCGGGTGCGGACGCGCTCGGGAGCACCGCCGGCGACCCGGACGCGGGCCGGCTCGCGCTGCTGCTCGACTCCGCCTTCCTCCTGCTGCTCGTCGCCTCGCTCAGCCGCTACCTCACCCACCACGCCGGCAGCCCGCGGATCCCGTGGGTCGTCGGCCTGAGCGCCGCCCTGGCCGCCGCCCAGCCGGCCGGCTCCTGGCTCGCGCACCGCCGCCCGCCCGCACCGGGCCGGCGCCGGCTCTGGCCGTTCGCGACGGTGGTCGCCCTCTGGGTGGTGCTGGTGCTGCTCGCGCCGAGCTTCGCGTGGTGCGCCGTCCCGTTGGTCTACACCGCCCTGCGCACGCTCGCCGCGCGGGCGGCGATCCCGCTGGTGGCGGCGCTCACCCTGCTGGTCGTGATCGCCGAGATCCGGCTGCCCGGCGGCGCCGACGCGACGCTCGTCCTGTTGCCGCCCGCCGTGGCGGCGCTCGCCACCGGCGTCTTCCTCTTCATGGCGCGGCAGGCCGCCCGGCAGCACGCGTTGATCGCCGACCTGGTCCGCACCCGACGCGAACTCGCCGCCACCGAACGGCGGGAGGGCACGCTGGCGGAGCGCGAGCGGCTGGCGATGGAGATCCACGACACCCTCGCCCAGGGCCTGTCCAGCCAGCAGATGCTGCTCCAGGCCGCCGACCGCACCTGGGACGCCGACCCGGCGACCGCCCGCGCCCACGTGCGCACCGCCGCCGACGTCGCCGCCCGGAACCTCGCCGAGGCCCGCCGCTTCGTCCACGACCTCGCACCCGCCGAACTCGCCGACGGCCGCCCGCTGGACGAGGCGCTGCGCGCGCTGGCCGCGCGCGAGTCCGCCGAGAGCGGCCTGCCGGTCCGCTTCCACCTGGACGGCGCGCCCGTCCCGCTGCCGGCCGCCGCCCAGTCCGCGCTGCTGCGGATCGCCCAGGGCGCGCTGGCCAACGTCCGGGAGCACGCCGGGGCTTCGACGGCGGCGATCACGCTGTCCTTCCTCGGCGACCAGGCCGTGCTGGACGTCGCCGACGACGGCCGGGGCCTCGACCGCGGCCGGGGCCCCGACGGCGCCGGCGAAGGACCGGCGGGCGGGGCCGGCCGCGGGTACGGGCTGCCGGCGATGCGCGCGCGGCTGCGGCAGCTCGGTGGCACGCTGACGGTCGAGAGCGCCCCCGGCGAGGGCACCGTCGTCTCCGCCTCGATCCCCCTGGAGCAGCAGCCATGACCACGACTCCCGTCCGGCTGCTGGTCTGCGACGACCACGCGGTGGTCCGGGCCGGCCTGCTCGCGCTGCTCGCGAGCGCGGGCGACTTCGAGGTGGTCGGCGAGGCGAGCACCGGGGAGGAGGCGGTCGCGCTGGCCGACCGGCTGGCGCCGCAGGTCGTGCTGATGGACCTCCAGCTCGGGGACGGCATCGACGGCGTGGAGGCCACCCGCCGGATCACCGCCGCGCCCGGCGGTCCGCACGTGCTGGTGCTGACCACGTACGACACGGACGCCGACATCAGCCGCGCGATCGCCGCCGGGGCCACCGGCTACCTGCTGAAGGCCGAACGGCCGGAGGAGCTGTTCGCCGCCGTCCACGCCGCCGCGCGGGGGAGGACGGTGCTGTCGCCGCCGGTGGCGACCCGGGTGATGGCGCAGATGCGGGCGCCCGCGCCGCAGCTGACCGAGCGCGAGCAGGACATCCTGGAGCAACTGGCGCAGGGGCTCGGCAACCGGGAGATCGCCCGCGCGCTGTTCATCAGCGAGGCCACCGTGAAGACCCACCTGGGCCGCATCTACGACAAGCTCGGCGTCGACACCCGGTCCGGCGCGGTGGCCGTCGCCAAGGAGCGCAGGCTGCTGCGCTGAGCGCTCGTCCGGTGCCGCTCCGTACTGTCGAAGTGCTCGGAATGTCGGATTCCAGACCGGCGCACGCTCTCCCCCGCACCCCGCACGCGCCCCCGACGGACCGTCGCGCGCCCTGATGCGCCCACAAATACCTGGTGGCGCGGCGTCCACGACCCTGTCACGATTGTGGATGTTTCGTGGATCCCGCTATTGACAAACCAACCACGCGGTTTGTTAGCTTGGGTCCAACGACGTCCCTGGGGGAAGGGGCTCGCCGGGGTCCGTGCGGACCGCCCTCGCCGGAGGGCACCGCCAGGGGGGCCGGCGAGCGGCCGGGGGGTCGGGGGGAGCGGCAGTGCCGAAGCCGCGCGACGAGGGTGGCGCGGAGCGTGTCCGGGGGGGCTCGCTCCGCGCCTCCTCTGCCCACTGATCTGCGCACCGATCTGCCCACCGAGGCCCCGCCCGACGCGGGACCCCGCGTCACGCCATCGCGCTCCAGTGGGAACAGCAGACGTACGGCAGCGGCGCGCGGCCGCACCCACCCGCGGCCTGCGTGCGCGACGGGTGCTCCGGACGGTCCGCCCCCGGTGAGCTCGCGATCAGCCCTGCCTCACCCAAGTCGCCGAACTCCAGCACCAGTTGATAGCCGTCCCGGGTCGTCGCGGCCACCCGCGGCAGCTCCCGGCCGACACCGAGCGCGGTGATCGTCCAGCCGCGCCGCCGCCAGTGGCCCTCGACCACGCCGGCCAGCACCGCGCGCCGCGCCTCCGACACGATGGTGAGGACGTCCCGTCCGCGCGTGACGTACCAGTGCGGACCGTCGCCGGACCGGGGCGGCGGCAGCCGGACGCCGGACCGGGGCGGCGCGCTCTGCCAGACGGGCATCGGCCGGATCGCGTCGAGCGTGTCCTGGAGCAGCGTCTCGCATCTCGCGGCGGCGACGAGTTGATCGACCGTCGCCTCCCCCAGCGGCCAGGCGGCCGGCTCCTCCGGCCCGAAGCAGGGGCGGCCCACCGGGCATCCGAGGTTCAGGTCGGCACGACCTGGCAGCACTGGGTTCTCCGTACTCCTCCCGGTGTTCAACCCGGGCAGGGATTCCGTCTCTCCTTCGACGGCGCGCGTACGCGATCGGTTCCGGCACCGCCGACGTCGGCGGCTTCTCGCTCGGCGCCGTCGTCGCCACCGCGGCCGCCGCACTGCGCCCGGATCAGGTCCGCCGGCTGGTCGCCACCGCCGGGTGGATCGGCAGCGAGCAGGACGAGTACCTGCGCCTGTCCTTCGCCACCTGGCTGTCGCTCGCCGCCGACCCCGTCGCCTTCGGCCGCCACGCCACCCTCACCGCCTTCAGCCGGGGCTTCCTCAACCGGATCGGCCGAGCTGCCGTCGAGGCCAACACCGCCTACATGCAGCCGACTTCGGGCACGTTGCGGCACATCGCCCTCGACCTCGCGCTGGACCTCGGCCCGCTGCTCCCCCGGGTCCAGGCACCGGCTCTGGTCATCCGCTGCACCCAGGACGCCACCGTGCCGGTGGAGAACACCCGCCGGCTGCACGCCGCCCTCCCCGGCAGCGGGTACGCCGAGTTCGACACCGGGCACATCGTCCTGGCCGAGGAGACCGAGGCGTACACCAGGACCGTCCGCGACTTCCTCGACGGCTGAGCGGGAATCCCGACCGGCTGCCCCCGCGGAACCGGCACGCCCGACCGGCGCCCGACCGGCGACCGACCCGGACCGAGCGGGCCCGACCGGCGACCGACCCGCCCCGCGCCGGAGAGAGCACACCGCGGCCCGCCTGGCAAGAGCCACGGCAGAACGTCCGATTCCCGCACACGGCACCGAAATCCGAATTGACTCGACATCAGCTCGCGAGAGGAGATGGGCTTGTCCGTCGCCGCTCCGCACGAGAGCGCGACACGTCATGCAAGGAGACGATGATGCGCATACTCCTCACCGGCCCGGCCGCGGCCGGCCACCTCTTCCCGATGGTGCCCACCGCCCAGGCCCTGCGCGCCGCCGGGCACGACATCCTGTTCGCCGTCTCCCGGCCGCTGGACCAGATCCGCAGCGCCGGCTTCCCGCTCGCCGAGATCGGCGACGGCCGCGACATGCGCGACCTGTTCTCCGAGGCCAACGACGGCCAGCTCAGCTACAGCGGCCACGGCCTCGACCAGGACGGGATCCTGGACATGGCCGCCCGCGCCTTCGCCTACGTCGCCCGTCCCACCGTCGACGGCCTCCTCGACGTCGCCTCCGACTGGGGCGCCGACCTGCTCGTGCACGCCGCGTTCCAGCCCGCGGCCCCGCTGGTGGCGGCCAAGCTCGGGATCCCGTCGGTCCTGCACAACTACGGCATCCCGACCGGCCGCGACATGGTCGAGCGCCTCGCCGGCCACTTCACCGACCTCTACGAGAAGCACGGCGTGGCCGGTCCCGCCACGCCCACCTCGCTCAGCATCGGCCCGCTCGGCGGCGACCCGGACGGCCTGCGGATGCGCTACGTGCCGTACAACGGCGGCGGCCTCGTCCCGGGCGAGTTCCTGGCCCCGGCCGAGCGTCCGCGGGTCCTGATCACCCTGGGCACCGTGGTCACCCAGATGGACGGCGTCAGCGCCGTCTCCCGCCTGATCGAGGCGGCCTCCGCGGTCGACGCCGACTTCCTGCTCGCCGTCGACGGCGCCGACATCGCCCCGCTCGGCACCCTGCCCGGCAACGTCCGCGCCCTGCCCTGGGTGCCGCTCGCCGACCTGGTCCGTCACTGCGACGGCGTGATCCAGCACGGCGGCGCGGGCACCACGGGCACCACCCTCTCGGCAGGTGTCCCGCAGCTCCTGCTCCCCCAGGGCGCCGACAACTTCATGGTCGCCGACGCGCTCGTCGCCGCCGGTATCGCCCTGCGCTCCACCTCGGAGACCGTCGACACCGACGTCCTGAACCGCCTCCTGACCGACACCGACCTCCGCGCCGCCGCCGCCCGCGTCCGCGCCGAGAACGACGCCCTCCCCACCCCCGCCGCCATGGTCCCCACCCTGGAGGCCCTGGCCGCCGCCCGCTGAACCGCCCCGGCACCCGGCAGCCGCAGGCCACCCGGCCTGCGGCTTTCCGCGTTGCGGCGCGGGCACGCGCCGCCGCCCCGCCCGACGGACGCCGCTCCTGCCGGTACGCCGTGCGCTCCGGACAACTGCTCCGGCAGTGTTACCGGTTCTGCCGGTCGCGACGGTCCCGTGGGCGGTGCCCGGCGCAAGCGCAGGTGGGCAGCGGTGCGGTCGGCGGCGGCCGGACGCCGGGGGGGCTCCCGCTCGTCTGGCCGGGCTGGAGGAGTGTGCCCAGGCGAGGTCCGTACGGTGGTCGAACCGCAAGGCCGTTCCCCGTGCCGACCCACCAGAGGAGCGTCGCATGAGCCGGTTCGACCAGCTCGCGTACACCGAGGCGGTGCGCCAGGTCCAGGAGGAGATGGGCAGCGCCACCGCCGCCGACCGCCGGCTGCGGCGCCCGGCCGAGGAGGCCGAGCCGCTCACCGGCTCCGAGGCCTCGTTCATCCGCAGCCTCGACGGCTTCCTGTTCGCCAGCGTGGGCCAGACCGGCTGGCCGTACATCCAGTTCCGGGGCGGCCCGACCGGGTTCGTGCACGTGCTGGACGAGCACACGCTCGGCTACCTCAGCGTCCGGGGCAACCGGCAGTACATCACCACCGGCAACCTGCGGGGCGACGACCGGGTCGCGCTCTTCTTCATCGACCACGCGCGCCGGGCACGCCTCAAGCTGTTCGGCCGCGCCGCCGCCGTGCCGATCGGCGACGACCCCGGGCTCGTCGAGCGCCTGAGCGAGCCGCGCACCGAGGGCGCGGTCGAACACGTCGTCACCATCCGGGTCGAGGCGTTCGCCTGGAACTGCCCCAACCACATCACGCCCCGGTTCAGTCAGCGCGAGGTCTCCGACGCCCTGGCGCCGGTCCACGAGCGCCTCGCGCAGCTGGAGCAGGAGAACGCCGCCCTGCGCGCCGAGCTCGCCGCGGGAAAGCCGCAGTAGGACGGGAGCGGCCCCAGGGAGCGGCCCCAGGGAGCGGCCCCGGGGGCGTCCCCAGGGGAGCGGCCCCGGGTGCCCGGTGTTCCGGTGACGCACCCGGCTGTCCGCTGACCTAATTCGGCAGCCGGTTCCGGGCGTTGAGAAAGGTCTGCACCAATCCCTAGCCTCGAATCGTCCAAGAACACCGAGGCGAACGGAGACATCGCCCATGGTCAGCGATGTGATCGACCGGAACGGCCGGCTCCAGGAAATCACGGACCGCCTCACCGGCCACGACGGGCAACCCGCCCTCGCCACCCCCGGACCCGTCCGCGACGCCGCCAGGGCCACCGCCGGCGCCGCCGATCCGTCGTGAACCGGCCCCGCATCGGCGTCGACCTCGTGCCGCTCACCCGGATCCACGAACTCCTGCCGGTGCTCAGGCGGTTCCTCTCCACCGACGAGCTGACCGCCTCCCGGACCCCGGACGGCGCGCCCGACCCGTCCGGGATCGCCGGACGGCTGGCCGCCAAGGAGGCCGTCTTCAAGCTGTTCGGCACCGTCGGCCGGCCCGTGCCCTGGCAGGGCATCGAGATCCTGCGCGGCCCCGGCGGCCGCCCCGAGGTCCGGCTGGCCGGCTCGGCCGCCGAACTCGCCGCCGACGCCGGGCTCGGCCCGATCGACATCAGCATCAGCCACGACGGCGGCTTCGCCATCGCCGTCGCGGCCACCACCGCTCCCTGAGCGGGCCCACCACCGTCCGCGCCCTTCGAAGGGAACCGCCATGAGCGCCACCGGCACCGGCACCGCCACCGGCATCGACAAGGTCCGCGACTGGATCCTCGGCCGCCACCCCGGCCGCACCGAACTCGCGCCCGACGTCAACATCATCGAGAGCCGCCTGGTCGACTCGCTCGCCTTCGTCGAGCTCGTCTACACCATCGAGGACGCGGCCGGCATCGAGATCGACTTCGACACCATCGACATCGAGGACTTCCAGTCCCTCGCCACCATCCAGAAGGCGTTCTTCGCCTGAGCCCGAGGAGGGACCACCCATGCACGCCGTTTCCTACACCGCCCAGTGGATGGCCGCCGCCCGCGCCCAGGAGTCCGAACGCGAGGACGCCCTCTTCACCGACCCCCTCGCCCGCGACCTCGCCGCCCCCAAGGGCTTCGAACTGATCGAGCGTTATGTCGGAGGCGGTGTCCTGCCGTTCATCTCGATCAGGACCCGCTACCTGGACGACGCCATCCGCGACATCCTCGCCGAGGGCGGCATCCGGCAGGTCGTCCTCATCGCCGCCGGCATGGACACCCGCGCCTTCCGCCTCGACTGGCCCGACGGCACCGAGCTCTACGAGGTCGACCACGGCCCCCTCATCACGGAGAAGCGCCGCCGCCTCGACGCCCTCGGCGCCGAACCCCGCACCGACCGCCGCGAGGTCTCCGCCGACCTCACCCAGGACTGGCTGCCCACCCTCGAAGCCGCCGGCTTCGACCGCACCCGCCCCACCCTGTGGATCGCCGAGGGGCTGACCTTCTTCCTCACCGAGGACCAGGTCTCCGGCCTGCTCACCCTGCTCGCCTCGGCCTCCGCCCCCGGCAGCCGCCTCGCGTTCGACATGCTCGGCCGGGCCCAGCTGCGCAGCCCGTTCGCCAAGACCTTCCTCGACGCCCTGGCCGCCGACGGCACCCCGTGGGTCTTCGGGACCGACGAGCCCGAGGAGTTCCTGACCGCCAACGGCTGGAAGGCCGTCGACGTCAGCGAGCCCGGCCAGCCCGGCGCCGGCGAGGGCCGCTGGCCCTACGACGTCCAGCCGCGCGACCGCCGCGGCGCCAACCGGCTGTGGCTCGTCCGCGCCGAGATCGCGGCCGCGTGATGAGCGAGCGGACGGCGGAGCGCCGGATCACGCTGGAACGGATCGAGTCGTACGCGCCCGAGCGCAGCGTGCGGATCGAGGAGCTCGGGGAGCACCTCGGTCTGCGCCGTGGTGATCTGGGGGTGTTCCGCAAGTTCTACGGTCTCGACCGGCTGCGGTACGACCCGCAGCTGCCGCTGCTGGACCTGTTGCGGCCGGCGGCGCGCGCGGCGCTGGCCGCCCTGCCCGACGACGGACACGTCGACTACCTCGCCTACGCCCACGTCACCCAGGCCGTCGCCCCGGCCGACACCGACATGGCCCAGGTCGTGCGCGACGACCTCGGACTCACCGGCGCCGAGGCCTTCGGACTGAGCCACCAGGCCTGCGTCAGCAGCCTCGGCGCGATCGAGATCCTCGGCAACCTGCTGCGCGCCGAAGGCCGCGAAGGCGCCCACGCCCTCATGGTCACCGGTGAGCAGGCCTACTCCCCCATCGTGCAACTGGTCCCCAACACGGCGATCATGGCCGACGCCGCGGCCTCCTGCCTGCTCACCCTGGACGGCGACGGCGACATCGTCCGCTCCTTCACCACCCGCACCCTCGGCGAGTACGCCCGCTGGCTGGAGCTCACCCCCGAGCAGAGCACCGAGTACGGCGAGCAGTACGCCGCCAGGATCGCCGAGGTCATCCACCAGGCGCTGGCGGAAGCCGGGTTGACCTTCGACGACGTCGACCTCGTCATCCCCCACAACGTCAACAAGCTCGCCTGGCGCCAGACCGTCAAGGAACTCGGCATCGACCAGGACAAGGTCTTCCTCGACAACGTCCCCGTCTACAGCCACACCTTCGCCGCCGACGTCTTCCTCAACTACACCACCCTGCGCGACACCGGCCGGCTCACCGACGGCGCGCACTACCTCCTGGTGTCCGTCGGCCTCGGCGCCACCTTCGGCGCCATGGTCATCACCCACCGCACCCCGGGAGGCAGCCGGTGAACCGTCAGGACGTGCTGATCACCATCGAGAAGGCGCTGAGCGAGGTCCTGGAGCGACCGATCACCGGGCTGACCGAGGACACCGCGCTCTTCGACGACCTGCGGCTCGACTCCTCGTCCGTCCTCGGGCTGCTGATGACCGTCGAGGAGGCCACCGGGATCGCGGTGGACCCGGACGACCTCGACATCGACCACCTGCGCACCATGCGCTCGTTCGCCGACTACGTGGAGGCCGCGCTGCGGCGGGAAGAGGGGACCTCATGACCGCGCTCGCCCTGCGCGCAGCCACCGCCGTACGCGCCCCGGCCGGCCCCGGCCCGGGCGAGGACGACCCCGCCCTGCTCGCCTACTTCACCGACCTCCTCGCCCCGTTCGGGCAGAAACCCGACCAGGACCTCTACCGCGGCGGCGCCCACCTCCACCACCGGGACCTCGTCGACCTCCTCCTGGCCGCCGACGAGGCCGTCGCGGCCGCCCGGCCCGACCTCGCGATCGTCGCCCACGCCCTGCCCGACCTCGCCCCCTTCACCGCCACCGCCCCCTACCTCACCGCCCGGCTCGGCGGCCGGGCCACCAACTTCGCCCTCACCGAACAGGGCCTCGCCGCGCCCTTCACGGCCCTGCGCATCGCCGCCGCCTACCAGGAGGCCGGCCGGGCCGCCGAGGTCGCCGTCGCCGTCCTCGAACAGACCACCCTGCCCACGCCGTACCCCCTGACGCCGCTGGTCGACTCCGCCGCGCTCCTGGTCCTCCGCGCGGACGCCGGCCCCGGCCCGCGGTTCGCCGGCGCCCACTCCGCCGACCACGCCGGCCCGGCCCTGGCCGCCCGACTCGACGGTCCGGACGCGGACGGCACCCTCCTCGTCCTCGGCCCCCACGTCACCGACGACATCCCCGACCACCCCGCCGTCCACCGCGCCGAACCCGGCAGCTACTGCACCGGCGTCTGGCTCGAACTCGCGCGCCACTGGCAGGACTGGCAGCACGCCCACCGCCGCGTCGTCCTCTGCGACACCGACCCCCGCACCGGCCGCACCCACCTGGCCGTGTTCGCCGACGGCGAGGAGTGACCCGGGTCCACCCGCACCCGCCCGGCGCCGCCACCCGTGGAGGGCCCGGCTCCGGCAGACAACGGACGAGGCAACCGAAGGGACGGCAGGAACAGGATGACCACGGTCAACGAGCAGAGCATCAGGCTGGATTCCGCACGAGCCGGGACGGGCCCGGCCACCTGGGGGCAGCGGGCGATCTGGGGGGTCGTCACCCGGCTCGGCGACGACGCCCCCCGGTACAACCTGCCCACCGAGCTCCCCGTCACCCCGCCCCGCCCCGCCGCCCGCGTCCTCGCGGACCTGACGGAGCTGCTCCACCTCCACGACAGCCTGCACACCAGGCTGCTGCCGGCCGGTGAGGACGGGCTGGAGCAGGTCGTGGACGGCAGCGGCGAACTCCCCGTCGAGGTCCGGCGGTGCGCCGCGGCCGAGGCGCCGGAGGCCGGTGCCGCGCTGCTCAAGGAGCTGGCCGGACGCCCCTTCGACCACACCCGGGAATGGCCGCTGAGGGTCGGCCTCGTCGAGTGCGAGGGGCTGGTCCACCGGCTGGTCCTGACCGGTTCGCACGCCGGCATGGACTACTGGGGCCTCGTCCGGCTGCTGCGCGACCTCCGGTCGATCGAGGCGGGCGAGTCGGCCGAGTCGCTGCGCCGGTCCCGCCCCGCCCTCCAGCCGCTGGACGCCGCGGCGGTCCAGGCCTCGCCGCTCGGCCGCCGCCGGGACGAGGCCGCCCGCCGCTACTGGTGCGAGCAACTGGCCGCCGGCCCCCGGCGGATCTTCCGGGAGCCCGCCGCGCCGGAGCTCGCCGCCGATCCGGACCGGCTGTTCCCCAACGCGCTGCTGCGCTCGCCCGCGCTGGCCGTCGCCGTCGAGCGGGTGGCCGAGCACCTGGAGGTGAGCGACGCCGCGGTGCTGCTGGGCGCGGCCTCGCACCAGCTGGCCCGGATGTCCGGCAGCGACGACGTGCTGTTCCAGGTGGTCGTGGGCAACCGCTTCCAGCCGGCCGCCACCGCGGCGGTCAGCACGGTGGCGCAGGAGGCGCTGTTCCGGCTCCCGGACGCGGGCCGGGACTTCGTGGACGCGGTACGGCGGACGCGGTCCGTCTCGTTCAGCGCGTTCCGGCACGCCGCGTACGACAAGTGGGCGCTGGAGCGGGAGGTGGCACGGCTGGTCGAACGGGGGGAGGCGGCCGACCACTCGTACTGGTGGAACGACACCCGGGACCCGGGCAGCGGGCCGTTCGACACCGTCGAGCGGCCGGAGGACGCGCTGGGCGAGCTGGCCGGCCGCACCGAGCTGAGCTGGCCGGCGGACTTCCCGGCCCGGGTGAACGTCTCGATGGCGGTGGACGTGCTGACCGCCCCGGGCGCCCTGGACCTCGCGATGACGGCCGACCCGGCGGTGCTCGGCCGCGCCGGGATGGAGCAGTTCCTGCGGGGCGTCGAGCAGTTGATCGTCGCCGAGGCGCTCGCGCTGGGGGACGAGTGAGCGCGCGCTACGCGGGAATCGCCTGGACGGGCGCGGGCTACGAGGTCGAGGTGCTCGACGGCGCCGGCCGCAGGGCGACCGAGCCGAGCCGCTGGGGAGCTGCGGCCGTCACCGAACTCATCTCCCTGATACGGGATTTGAGCTCGGACGACGAACCGGTGGCCGTGGTGCTCGACAGCACCAACGGACTGCTCGACGGCCCGATGACGGCGGCCGGCCTGGAGGTGTACCGCGCGGACCCCTGGGTGCTGCCGCCCCGGCCGCGGTTCGGCTCCGTCCCGGCCGCACGCCTGGCGGAGCAGGCCAGGACCGCACCCGACACGCTGGCACGGGTGACCGCCGAGGGCGGCAGCCTGACCGGCCGGGCCGACGAGTTCCACGAGGTCGTCCGGCGCAGCGAGCCCACCCGGGCCGCCCTGGTGGCCGCCGGCCGCTGGTTCGAGCACGGCCGCCGGGACGTCCCGCGGGTCGCGCTCACCTTCGACGACGGCCCCGACCCGGTGCACACCCGGCGGGTGCTGGAGATCCTGGACCGCTACGGGGTGCGGGCGACGTTCTTCTGCGTCGGCCACCACGCCGCGGCGCTGCCCGACGAGGTGCGCCGGATCGCCGACGCCGGCCACGAGGTGGGCAACCACTCCTGGTCCCACCCCTTCCTGGCCGATCTGACGGCGGATCAGTTGCGCGAGCAGCTCGACCGCACGGCGGAGGCGGTGGCGCGGGCCACCGGCACGGCCCCGACCCGGTTCCGCCCGCCGTACGGCGCGCTGAGCCCCGAGGTGCCGGCCGTCCTGGAGGACCACCCGGCCACCCTGACCATGTTCGACGTGGACTCCCGCGACTGGACGCGGCCGGGGCCGGAGCGCATCGCGGCGACCGTCCTGGAGTCCGCCGGCCCCGGATCGGTGGTGCTGATGCACGAGGGCGCCGGCGACCGCGGCCAGACCGTCCAGGCCCTCCCGTCGATCGTCGAGGGCCTGCTCGACCGCGGCCTGGAACCGGTCACCGTCGGGGAGCTCGACCCGCCACCCGTCACCCGACCCTGAACACCACGATCCACCAGCGGAGGACTGAACAGTCATGGAAGAACGCTTGACCGAGCACGCCCCCGCGGCCGCGTCCGCGCGGGTGGAGGACCGGCCCGCCGAGGCGCCGGCGAGCACCGAACCGGCGATCTGGTCCCGTAACTTCCGCTACTACTTCACCGCCCGCAGCGCGGGCCTGCTCAGCTGGGCGATGCTCCCGGTCGCCGTCTCGGCCGGCCTGCTCAGCGGCGGCTACGGCCTGAACGCCGCCGGCTACTCGATGGCCTTCCTGGTGGGCCCGTTCGCCGGCCTGGTGCTGTTCGGCGGCGTCCTCGCGGACCGCTTCACCGCCCGCCGCATGATGATCGCCGCCGACCTGACGAACCTCGTCGCCCACGTGCTGCTCGCCTTCCTGTTCATCCACGGCATCGACCACCTGTGGCAGCTGTACACCCTGCTCGTCGTCGCCGGCACCGCCAACGCGATGTTCCAGCCCGGCGCCTCCTCGACCGTCCCCCTCGTCTCCCGCGACGTCCAGGGCGCCAACGGCGTCCTGCGCACCTCCGAGGCCCTCACCGGCCTCGGCGGCCCGGCCCTGGCCGGCGCCATGGTCGGCCTCGGCGCCACCGGCTGGGTGATGGTGATCTCCGCCCTCGCCTACGGGACCAGCGCGGTCTGTCTGCTCACCCTGCGCCTCGGCGTGGTGCCCGCCCCGCCGGCCGGCGAGAGCCTGTGGCACAACCTGGCCGTCGGCTGGCGGGAGTTCCGCTCCCGCAGCTGGCTGTGGGGCGTCATCGTCATCTGGATGGTCTTCGCGGTGCTCTCCTGGGGTCCGCAGCTGTCGGTCGCCGCCGGCGTCATCGTCCCCGAGCACGGCGCCACCGCCTTCGGCCTGATCAACTGCGCCCTCGGCGCGGGCACCGTGGCGGGCGGCCTGCTCGCGATCCGCTACAAGCCCGAACGCCCCCTGGCCGCCGGTGCGGTGGCGATGCTCGCCTACCCGCTCTACCCGCTCGGCATCGTCCTGGACTGGCCCGTCTGGCTGCTCGCCGCCGCCCAGTTCGCGGTCGGCGTCGGCATCGGCGTGTGGGGCGTCATGTGGGCCACCAGCGTCCAGACCCAGGTCCCCGGCGAGGTCCTCAACCGCGTCCACGCCTACGAAGTCGCCGGCTCCGTCGGCATGTACCCCATCGGCAGCGCCCTCGCCGGCCCCGCCGTCGGCGCCTTCGGCACCGACCGGGTCCTCCAGGTCGGCGTCGTGGTGGCCCTCTGCACCGCCGCCGCCCTCCTCCTCACCCGCCCCATCCGCAGCCTGCGGCGAGTCCCCACCCAGGCCTGACTCCGCCGGAACACCCCCGCCGGCGGCAAAGTCCCAGGTCGCCGACCTGGGACTTTGCCGCCGAGCGTGCACCGAGGGCCGTTGCGCCGAAAGCCCGGCGGGCGAGCTGCCGCCGGTCCATCCTGGGCTCATGACGCAGCCCCGGAACCGAACAGGTACGTGTCCACGAGTGCTCATAGTCGGGGCGGGCCTGGCCGGCACCGCCACGGCGATCCGACTGCTCCGCTTCGCCCGCAAGCCGCTGGAGATCGTCCTGCTCGAGCGGCGCTCCGACTACCGGTCCGCCGGCGTCGCCTACCACCGGGACGGCAACCCCTGGGACCACGTGTTCAACATCCAGGCGGGTCGGATGTCGGTGTTCCGGGAGGACGTCCTCGACTTCGTGCGCTGGGCCAACCGCGAAGCCGACCGCCGGGACTGGCCGACCCCCTGGGCCGGGTTCGAGTTCGTCGAGCAGGGCCCGGCGCCCCGACGGATCTTCCAGGACTACCTGATCGACCGGCTGGCCGAGGCCGGGCGTGAGGCCTGTCCCGGCGTCGTGCTCGTCGAAGCGGACGGCGAGGCGGTCGACCTGGAAGTACGCTCCACAGGCGTCGAAGTGACGGTATGTGAGTTTTCCGCGAGCGGCCTGGAGGCCGGGCCGGTCCCGGAACCGACCGCACTGTGCGCCGACCACGTCGTCCTCGCGACCGGCCTCGAACTCAGGGATCCGCCCTTCGCCGCCGACGTGCGCGACCACGCGTCCTTCGTGAGGAACCCGTACTCCGCGGCCGGCGTCCGGAAGCTCGAAACGCTCCCGCCCGAGGCAACGGTCGCGATCGTCGGATCCGTGCTGAGCGCGTACGACTCGGCGGGCCTCCTGCTGCGCCGGGGCCACACCGGAAGGATCCACCTGATCTCCAGGACCGGGACGATGTTCCGGACGTATCCCGGCGGCCACGAGCACGAGGTGTTACAACTACCCTGCCCGAAAGCACTGTTGGAGCCGTATCGGAACCGCGAGGAGTTCCTCGCCCGGGTCCGGTCCGAGTGGGAGACGGCGCGCGAGGCGGTCCTCCGGGACCACCCCGAGGTCGACCCGACGGTGGTCGCGGAGCGGGTGGCCAAGGCGTGGGAACCGCATCTTCCCGAGGCCATCGAGCGGATCCCCTCCGCGGAACTGCGGAGCCTGCTGGACGAGTTCGGCACCTCGATGGCCGCACTCCGGGTCGGCGCGGTGGAGTACACCATGGCGATCATCGAGCGTGCGATACACCCCGCGGACGGCTCGGCGAAGCTGGTCGTCGGCAAGGTGGAGGGGATCACGCCGACGGCGTCGGGGCGGCTGGTCGTCTCGGTAGCGGCCCCGGAGGAGGAACACGCCATCGAGGCCGACCTGGTGGTCTCCAACTTCGGCAGGGAGTCGGACTACAGCAGGGTCGGCCGGCCGCTCTGGAGGAATCTCCTCCGGAGGGGGATCGCGGTACCCCACGAGCGCACCGGGCGCGGCCTGGAAGTCGACGAACACGGGACGCTGCTGAGCCCCGGCGGGGAGCCGGCCGGCCCGGTCTCCGCGGTCGGCGCACCGAGGGAGGGTGACGAGATCGTTCGACACGGCCGGACCGGCGCGTTCACCTTCAATCTCGCCGCCATCAAGAACCAGTCGATCGCGGTCGCCGCGCGAGTGATCGAGCAACTGGAAGTGGAACTGGAACCGCACGAAGACGGTTTGGCCCGGGACATGGCTCAATGCCACGGCCACGTCAGCAATTCAGAGGAAGCGGCCCCGGTCGGATTCGACGAGGCTGTAGCCCTGGAGGTGCGGAGGTTGGCCACGCGCAATCGGAGCGAGCGGGAAGTGCTCGGTTTCCGCTTGGACGCCTGTATCCGATCCATGGGCGGACTTCCGCCCCTCCCGATGGCCGCCTCCGGGCGTGACCGCCTGATGGGAGCGGTCGTCAACCGGGCCGCCGTCCAACGGCTCACCGACGTCACCGTGACGCCACGGCAGCTGCGTCGACAACTGGGGATCACGGACACCGAGGATCTGGAGGACTAGGTGAACGGGCGACGGATTCAAGGATTCCTATTGACCGGTGGCACACAGAGCGTGCTACGGGGTACCTGTAACCGCACGAGAAGTCCGCTCAAGGGATCCATCCTCGTCGCCCCTTCCCTCGAAGCGGGAATATACGAAGCGATCGTGGCGGCGCGTGCGGTCGTCTGCAGTTCGGGCGGGCCGACCGGCCACATGCAGTCCATCTGCCGCGGCAGGGGCATACCCGTGCTCCGCGTCGACCAGGCGGATCTCGCCGACCTGGTCGGGGAAGTGACGCTGCACCTGGAGAGCGAGACCATCGTCATCGGGTCCGACGCGAGCGGCGCCGGGGCCCCGGTCCCGGGGGCCGGGAGCTCCCCGCTGGACCGCCTCGGCTCGGCGTGCGCCGTCATCGCGGACCTGCAGGACATCCACACGATCAACGCGTGCGGGCCGAACGCGGAGCGGGTCGAATCCTTCTTCATCCGCGAGGAGTTCCTCTGCCTGGCGGCGGGCCTGCGCCCGCTCGACTCCCTCCACGGCGGCCCCGCCGACGTCGCGGCCTACGGGCGGGCCGTCGCGGACCGGCTGTGCACCTTCGTCGAGGCGCTGCTGCCCGGCCAGCGGCTGGTCCTGAGGCTCCTCGACCTCCGCTCCGACCACGCCGCCGGCGTCACCGAGCTGGCCCCGGTCGCGGTCGAGCCGAACCCCGAGCTGGGCCTGCACGGCGCACGCTGGCTGCTGGGCTCGGCCGCCTACCGGGACGCGCTGCACTCCGTGCTCGGGTCCCTGCGCGAGCGGCTCGGCGACGACGCGGGCCGCGTGCACCTCTCGGTTCCCTTCCTCAACGACGCGAAGGAGTTCGCCCGGCTCAGGGCACATCTCGCGTTGCCCGCCGACGTGCCCGTGTCCGCGTTCGTCGAAACGCCCGCGGCGGTGCACGCCACCCGGGCGCTCTGCGCCGCGGGCGCCAGCGAGCTGTTCGTCGGCACCAAGGACCTCGTGCAGTTCTACCTGGCCGCGGACCGGACCAACCACCTGGTGGCCGGGTCCTACCAGACCCGGCACCCGGCCGTCATCGACGGAGTGCGGAGCGTGGTGGAGTCCGCGCGCGCGGCGGACACCCCGGTGAGGGTGTTCTCCCTGGGCGCGGACCTCGCCCACTACCTGGACCGCCTGCCCACCCCGGACGGCTACATGATGTGCACCGCCGAACTCCGGCAGGTACTCCTCCAGCCACACCCCTGACCAGACCGCCACAGCCGGACAGCGACCCGGACCGGCCCGGAGAACGCGAAAGCCGCAGGTCGCTGACCTGCGGCTTTTCCGTATGGAGCGGGCGACGAGAATCGAACTCGCGCTCTAAGCTTGGGAAGCTCATGTTCTACCATTAAACTACGCCCGCCTGACGAGCCGTCAGTGACCGCTCGATCGCCTTCACTGTACCCCATGCGTGACGCCGCTTGCACGGGTGGCCCGGGGACGTGGCGGAGCGGGGTGGGGCGGGGGTGGGGGGCGTACTGTTTGGGCCGCGTGAGAGTGCTCCGGCGGGTGGGGTCGGGGCGGCGAGCCATGGTGTGGAATGTCCGGAACATCCCCTAATGTGACGCTGTCCCGGGGCCCGCTCCCCGGGGCGCGACGAGTACGGGTGAGTACTGGGTTAGGGATGGGAAGGGGATCGATGGAGCAGCGCACCGTCGTTCGTTGTGCCGAGGGGCACCTGTTCAGCACCACCACGTTCCCGATGCAGAACCTCGGACCCGGCCGGCTGGGGCCCGGCCGGCTGATCCGCTGTCCGCAGTGCGGACGGCTGAGGAGTTCGGTGTTGGCCGACGTGCGGGAGCTGTCCGCTCCGCAACTGGCCCGGGCGATGCGGCTGGAGGCCGCGGAGTTCCTGGCCTGACGGCCGGCGCGAGGACGGAAGGGGCCCCGGGCGGATTCGTCCGGGGCCCCGTCGTGCACGTAACCTCGAAGCGTGCTGCTCTCTGACAAGGACATCCGGACCGAAATCGACCTGGGCCGGGTCGTCATCGACCCGTTCGACCCGACGATGATCCAGCCCTCCAGTATCGACGTGCGCCTCGACCGCTTCTTCCGCGTGTTCGAGAACCACAAGTACCCGCACATCGACCCCTCCGAGGAGCAGCCGGACCTCACCCGGCTGGTCGAGCCCGACGGCGACGAGGCGTTCATCCTGCACCCCGGCGAGTTCGTGCTGGCCTCGACGTACGAGGTCATCACCCTGCCCGAGGACGTCGCCTCCCGGCTGGAGGGCAAGTCGAGCCTCGGCCGCCTGGGCCTGCTGACGCACTCCACGGCCGGCTTCATCGACCCCGGCTTCAGCGGCCACGTCACGCTGGAGCTGTCGAACGTCGCGACGCTGCCGATCAAGCTGTACCCGGGCATGAAGATCGGGCAGCTCTGCCTGTTCCGGCTCTCCTCGCCGTCGGAGCACCCGTACGGCTCGGAGCGCTACGGCTCGCGCTACCAGGGCCAGCGCGGCCCGACGCCGTCGCGCTCCTTCATGAACTTCCACCGCACCCGGGTCTGAACCGGACGGAGTGCACGCACGGCGGGCGGCCACCCTCGGCACGAGGGTGGCCGCCCGTGGCGTTCTGGGGACCGGTCCTCAGGCCCAGCCGGTGCGCCCCGTCGTCAGGCCCGCTTCGGGCGGGTGACGGCGACGAGCTCGGTGCCGTCCTCGGACAGCCGCAGCTCGGTGCGGAGCTCGGCCAGCTCGCCCAGGTGGTGCAGGTGGGTGCCGCCGCAGGAGATCTGCGCGCCGCCCTCGGGCAGCTCGCAGTGCCACTGGCGGCGGGCGGTGAGCTCGGGGCCCGGCACCTCGATGCGGACGGCGGCGTCGGCGGCGACCCAGGCGGCCAGCTGCGCGTTGACGGCCTCGGTGACGGCGGGCAGGGCGTCGGCGAGGGCGGGCAGCTCGTCGGTGGCGTCGGCCGTGAAGCCCTTCTTCTTGAGCGACTTGCCGAGCCGGTAGGTGTCCGTGCTGGCCTCGGTGTCCATCACCGAGGTGGCCATCGCGAGGCTGTCGAAGTCCGGGTGGCCGAGGGCGTCGGCGCGGCCCGGGTCCTTGCGCCAGCGCGGGGCGAGCGCGGCGTTGAGGGCGAGGGCGAGCAGGTGGCAGCCGCTGTGCGAGGCGCTGAGGGCGGCGCGGCGCTCGGCGTCGACGGCGAGCACGGCCGTGCGGCCGACGAGGTCGCCCGGGTCGGCGGCGACGACGTGCAGGACGAGCCAGGACCACTCCTCGTCGCCGCGCCGCACCGGGATGTCGGCGCCGACCAGCGGCGCGCCGCCGTCCGGGCCGACCGCGCCGGTCAGGCAGTCGACGACGGCCAGCTCGGCGCCGTCCACGGTGAGCGTGCCGAGGTCGGCGGGCTGGTCGGGCCAGGTGTGGTCGAGCGGGTGGAACGGCGTGGCCGCGGTGACGACGGCGTACCGGCCGTCGGCGAGCGGGTGCACCGCGAGCACCGGGGACTCGCCGGTCACCGCCCCGGCCGGGAAGCTGACGTGGGTGGTGGGGAGGGTCATGCCTGGCTCCGGTGGGTGGTCGCGGCCGACGGGGGACGGACCCCGGTTCGCGGGGCCCGTCCACCATTCTGCCGTCCGCCCTGCCGCCGTCCGGCGGTCAGCCCAGGGTCGGCAGCTTGATCAGCACCAGCAGCGCGAGCAGTTGGACGGCCGCGGCGCCCGCCGCCTTGCCCCAGGGCAGGTCGTGCACCCGGCGAACCATCGTGGTCAGCAGGAACGCGCAGAACGCCCAGGTGGCCCAGCCGACGACCTGCACGACCGCGCTGCCGGAGGGCAGCACCAGGGCGAGCAGCAGCCGGGGCGCGTCGGTCAGCCAGCCGATCAGCGCGGCCAGGCCGACCGTCGACTTCCACGGGCCGTCCCCGCCGAGCTGGCGGGCCAGCGCGTAGGTGACCGCGCCGAAGATCGCGCCGGTGACGGTGAAGCCGAGCGCGGCGGCGGCCATGCCGGTCAGCGCGACGGTGAAGGTCGAGTTGACGATGTCGTTGTGCGTCAGGCCGATGCCGAGCACCGCGAGCGCGCCGTAGAGGAGCGAGACGGTGAGGGCGGGCAGCCAGACCTGGTGGTCACGGGTGCGGTCGAAGGTCGCGGCCGGCGCGCGGACGATGCCGAGGAGCAGCTCGCGCCAGTGCGGGCGCGGCCCGGAGACGTGCGGCGACGACTGACCGCCGGCCCGGTAGACGGCGACGTTGTCCTGGCCGTACGGCGGCTGCGGCTCCCCCTGGGGGTATCCGTAGCCCTGGTCCCCGTACCCCTGATCGCCGTACCCCTGGTCGCCGTACCCCTGGTCGTAGTGGCCGGGAGCCTGCCGGCCCTGCCCCTGGTACCCCTGCGTCGGGTAGTCCTGGTACGGGGGCTGCCCCGCGTACGGGTCCCCGCCGGTCGGGAAGGACCGGGTGTTCCCGGGCCGGTCGGCGGCGTACGGGTCGTACGGAGCGACCCCCTGGTGCGGGGCCGTGAAGTACTCCGGCCCGTCCGTCTGCCCGTGCCCCCCGGGCGCCCCCGCCGGTGGCGGAGGGGCCGACCACCCGCCGTGGGGGTCGGCGCCCTGACCGCTGTCGTATCGATTACCAGCCACGTTCCGAAGGTACCCGTCCGGCCCAGTCCGCGTACGCCCCGGACGGAGCCGGGGCCGGTTTGCAGCGAGCCTGAGACGAACGGGGCCGGAAGCGGGCGTCAGCGCTGCGCGGTGACGGTCGGACCGTGGACGGCCGCCGCGGCGGAGGCGCCGGCCGGGCAGCCGCCCGGGCCGGCCGAGGTGCGGACGGCGCCGACCGGCAGCAGCGTGCCGCAGGCGATCCGGATGCCGTTCGGCAGCTCGTTGTCGGACTCGACGATCGCGCCGTCGCCGATCACCGCGCCGTCCAGGGCCGAGCGGTCCCCGACGGTCGCGAAGGCACCCACGATGGAGTCCTTGACCAGGGTGTCCGGGCCGATGACGGCGCCGGGCAGGATGACGCTGCCCTCGACGATCGCGCCGGCCTCGACCACCGCACCCTCGGAGACGACGGTGCCGCCGCTGAGCACTGCGCCGGGGTGGACGGTCGCGCCGGGCAGCAGCAGGGCGTCGCCGGTCGGGCCGGGGACGGCCGGGGAGTCGACCTTGCCGAGGACCAGGTCGGCCGAGCCACGGACGAACGCGCCCGGGGTGCCGAGGTCCAGCCAGTACGAGGTGTCGACGACGCCGCGCAGCAGCGCGCCGGTGGCGAGCAGCTCGGGGAAGGTCTCGCGCTCGACGGACACCTCCCGGCCGGCCGGGATGCGGTCGATGACGGACCGGGTGAAGACGTAGCAGCCGGCGTTGATCTGGTCGGTGACGATCTGCTCGGGCGTCTCCGGCTTCTCCAGGAACTCCAGCACCCGCCCGTCCGCGTCGGTCGGCACGAGGCCGAAGGCGCGCGGGTCCTCCACCCGGGTGAGGTGCAGGGTGACGTCGGCCCCGGCGGCCACGTGGCCGTCGCGCAGGGCGGCGATGTCCACGCCGGACAGGATGTCGCCGTTGAAGACGAGGACCGGCTCGTCCGGGCCGCAGGTGAGCCCGGAGGCGGCGTTGCGGATGGCGCCGCCGGTGCCCAGCGGCTCGCGCTCGGTCAGGTAGACCAGCTCGATGCCGTACGGGGTGCCGTCCTGGAAGTGGTCCTCGAAGACCTCGGCCAGGTAGGAGGTGGCGAGCACCACGCGGGTGACTCCGGCGGCCGCGGCGCGGGCCAGCTGGTGCGCGATGAAGGGGACGCCCGCCACCGGCAGCATGGGCTTGGGGGTGTGGGTGGTCAGCGGACGCAGTCGCGTGCCCTTACCACCGACCAGCATGATCGCCTCGGTCATGGTCTGCGCTGTTCCCCTTGTGGTCTCTGCGGCCCGGCCCGGCGGGCCGCACCTCTCTTCGTCCGTATGGACCCGTCCGCCCACCGGCCGTCCGGCCGTGGTCCGGCCGTGGTCCGGGTGTCCGGAACGGGTCGACCGGCCCGCGGGCCGGTCTGGCCTACTGTATTTCCTTCCAACCGAATGCCCGTCCGGCGGCTGTGCGATTGGCATCACTCGCCCGCCGCCGGGGCCTGCGGGGCAGCGCCGCCGAGGCCCCAAAAGCCCGGCCCGGCGGAGCGCTTTCGCGGCGGCCGCCGGGCCGGGCAGTTGTAGCAGAACTGTCGAACAGGGGCCGCTACGCGTCCACCGTCGCGGGCTCCTCGGTCTCGGCCGGCGGGGTCGCCTTGACCGAGTCGAGCAGCAGCTGGGCCACGTCGACCACCTTCAGGTGCTCCTTGGCCGCGCCCTCGTTCTTCTTGCCGTTGACCGAGTCGGAGAGCATCACCAGGCAGAACGGGCAGGCGGTGGAGACGATGTCCGGGTTGAGCGACAGCGCCTCGTCCACGCGCTCGGTGTTGATCCGCTTGCCGATGCGCTCCTCCATCCACATGCGCGCACCGCCGGCGCCGCAGCAGAAGCCGCGCTCCTTGTGCCGGTGCATCTCCTGCTGGCGCAGACCCGGGACCTTGTCCATGATCTCGCGCGGCGGGCTGTAGACCTTGTTGTGGCGGCCCAGGTAGCAGGGGTCGTGGTAGGTGATCAGGCCCTCGACCGGGTTGACCGGGACGAGCTTGCCCTCGTCGATCAGGTGCTGCAGCAGCTGGGTGTGGTGGATGACCTCGAAGTGGCCGCCCAGCTGCGGGTACTCGTTGGCGATGGTGTTGAAGCAGTGCGGGCAGGTGGCGACGATCCGCTTGACCGGGGCGTCCTCCAGGGCCGCGTTCAGCGTCTCCACGTTCTGCGCGCCGAGCATCTGGAAGAGGAACTCGTTGCCCAGGCGGCGGGCGGAGTCACCGGTGCAGGACTCCTCCTTGCCGAGGATCGCGAACTTCACGCCCGCGGTGTGCAGCAGCTCGGCGAAGGCCTTGGTGGTCTTCTTGGCGCGGTCCTCCAGGGCGCCGGCGCAGCCGACCCAGTAGAGGTACTCGACCTCGGCGGGGTCGATGTCCTCGCCGATCACCGGCACCTCGATGCCGGTCTCCTTCTTGAGCTCCTTGACCCAGTCGAGGCGGGCCTTGGCGGCCATGCCCCACGGGTTGCCCTTGTTCTCCAGGTTCTTGAGCATCGTCCCGGCCTCGGTCGGGAACGAGGACTCGATCATCACCTGGTAGCGGCGCATGTCGACGATGTGGTCGATGTGCTCGATGTCCACCGGGCACTGCTCGACGCAGGCGCCGCAGGTGGTGCAGGACCACAGGACGTCCGGGTCGATGACGCCGTTCTCCTCGGCGGTGCCGATCAGCGGGCGCTCGGCCTCGGCGAGGGCGCCCGCCGGGACGTCCTTGAGCTGCTCGGCGGTCGCCTTCTCGGTGCCCTCCATGTCCTTGCCGCCACCGGCGAGCAGGTACGGGGCCTTGCCGTAGACGTGCTCGCGCAGGCTCATGATGAGCAGCTTCGGCGACAGCGGCTTGCCGGTGTTCCAGGCCGGGCACTGCGACTGGCAGCGGCCGCACTCGGTGCAGGTGGAGAAGTCGAGGATGCCCTTCCAGGAGAAGTGCTCGACCTGGGAGACGCCGAAGACGGCGTCCTCGGCCGGGTCCTCGAAGTCGATCGGCTGGCCGCCGGAGGTCATCGGACGGAGGGCGCCGAGCGCGGTGCCGCCGTCCTCCTCGCGCTTGAAGTAGATGTTGAAGAAGCCGAGGAAGCGGTGCCAGGCCACGCCCATCGAGGGGTTGAGGCCGATGGTGGTCGCCCAGGCGAAGGAGATGCAGATCTTCAGCATCGCGAAGAGCCAGATCAGGTTCTCCAGCGTGCCGTGCGACAGGCCGCTCAGCGCGGAGGTGATCGGGTACGAGACGAGGTGCGCCGGGCCGTACGAGTCGACGCCGTTGAGGGCGCCCTCCAGGGCGCGCAGCATCAGGATGCACAGGCCGATGCCGAGGATCGTGTACTCGACGTAGAAGGCCTGCCAGGCGATCGAGCCGGCGAAGCGGGACTTGCGTCCGGAGCGCGACGGCAGGCTCATCAGCCGGATCACCATCAGGGTCAGGATGCCCAGGGTGGTGAGGGTGCCGACGAGCTCGACGAAGAGCTGCCAGATCATCCAGTGCCCGATGACCGGCAGCTCGAACTCGGCGTCGAAGAGCTGGCCCATCGCGTTGACGATGGTCAGGACCAGGCTGAAGAAGCCGACCGCGACGAACCAGTGCGCGATGCCGACGATCCCCCAGCGGTTCATCCTGGTGTGGCCGATGAACTCGACCGCGACGGTCTTCACGCGCCGGGCGGGCTTGCCGAAGCGGGTGGTGTCCGGCGCGCCGGTCAGCACCACCTTGAAGATGTGCCACGCCGCACGAAGGGCGAGCGCGGTGCCGATCACGAACGTGACCAGCGAGATGACGATCGCTGCTAGCTGCATCGGCTCCGTCTCCTGCGGCTTGCGGTTGAGCAGTCCGGGTTCTACGTCTTTACCAAGGGAGTGTACTCGTCGGTAACTTGCCGGGCCGACGGCCCGGACATTACCGCTCGTCAACAGTTCTCCAGAAGGTTCCCAAGGTATGGCGGCAGTCACGTAACTCCACCCCCGCCACCTCGGCCGGGGCGGCCGTCACTCCGACCGGGGACACCGCGGGCCCCGCGGCGGCCCACCGAGAGGACCGGCATCAGCAAAGTTGAGTGCTGCTGACTCATAGCTGTTGACGCCGCCCGGCGGGTCATGCATCCTTGAGCCCGTAAAGCTCAACTCTTCCGTGGAGGTATCTACGATGGCACGCGCGGTCGGCATCGACCTCGGTACGACGAACTCGGTCGTCAGCGTTCTGGAGGGTGGCGAGCCCACCGTCATCACGAACGCCGAGGGCGCGCGGACCACGCCGTCCGTCGTCGCTTTCGCGAAGAACGGCGAGGTCCTGGTCGGCGAGGTGGCCAAGCGCCAGGCGGTCACCAACGTCGACCGCACC
This sequence comes from Kitasatospora sp. NPDC057904, assembly GCF_042887925.1. Classification (NCBI taxonomy): domain Bacteria; kingdom Bacillati; phylum Actinomycetota; class Actinomycetes; order Kitasatosporales; family Streptomycetaceae; genus Kitasatospora; species Kitasatospora sp. NPDC057904. Next base: position 369,099 of record NZ_JBHVOL010000005.1, on the reverse strand, counting down.
ATCCGCTCGGTCAAGCGCCACATGGGCACCGGGTGGAAGATCAACCTGGACGGCAAGGACTTCAACCCCCAGCAGATCAGCGCCTTCATCCTGCAGAAGCTGAAGCGGGACGCGGAGGCCTACCTGGGCGAGACCGTCACCGACGCGGTCATCACCGTCCCGGCGTACTTCTCGGACTCCGAGCGCCAGGCCACCAAGGAGGCCGGTGAGATCGCGGGCCTCAACGTCCTGCGCATCGTCAACGAGCCGACCGCGGCCGCCCTGGCCTACGGCCTGGACAAGGACGACCAGACCATCCTGGTCTTCGACCTCGGCGGCGGCACCTTCGACGTCTCCCTGCTGGAGATCGGCGACGGGGTCGTCGAGGTGAAGGCCACCAACGGTGACAACCACCTCGGTGGCGACGACTGGGACCAGAAGGTCGTCGACCACCTGGTCAAGGTCTTCCAGTCCGGCCACGGGGTCGACCTGTCCAAGGACAAGATGGCCCTGCAGCGTCTGCGCGAGGCCGCCGAGAAGGCCAAGATCGAGCTGTCCTCGTCCTCCGAGACCTCGATCAACCTGCCCTACATCACGGCCTCCGCCGAGGGCCCGCTGCACCTGGACGAGAAGCTCACCCGCGCCCAGTTCCAGCAGCTGACCTCCGACCTGCTGGAGCGCTGCAAGATCCCGTTCCACAACGTGATCAAGGACGCCGGCATCTCGCTCGCCGAGATCGACCACGTCGTCCTCGTCGGCGGCTCGACCCGCATGCCGGCCGTCGCCGAGCTCGTCAAGGAGCTGACCGGCGGCAAGGACGCCAACAAGGGCGTCAACCCGGACGAGGTCGTCGCCATCGGCGCCTCGCTCCAGGCCGGTGTCCTCAAGGGCGAGGTCAAGGACGTCCTGCTGCTCGACGTCACCCCGCTGTCCCTCGGCATCGAGACCAAGGGCGGCATCATGACCAAGCTGATCGAGCGCAACACCACGATCCCGACCAAGCGCTCCGAGATCTTCACCACGGCCGAGGACAACCAGCCGTCCGTGCAGATCCAGGTCTACCAGGGCGAGCGCGAGATCGCCGCGTACAACAAGAAGCTCGGCATGTTCGAGCTGACCGGCCTCCCGCCGGCGCCGCGCGGCCTGCCGCAGATCGAGGTCACCTTCGACATCGACGCCAACGGCATCATGCACGTCGCCGCCAAGGACCTCGGCACCGGCAAGGAGCAGAAGATGACCGTCACCGGCGGCTCCTCGCTGCCGAAGGACGAGGTCGACCGCATGCGCCGCGAGGCCGAGCAGTACGCCGAGGACGACCACAAGCGCCGCGAGGCCGTCGAGACCCGCAACTCCGCCGAGCAGCTCGTCTACTCGACCGAGAAGTTCATCGCGGACAACACCGACAAGCTCCCGGCCGACGTCAAGACCGAGGTCGAGACCGCCATCGGCGAGCTCAAGGAGGCCCTGAAGGGCGAGGACATCGCGAAGATCCGCGAGGCCTCGGAGAAGGTCTCCACCACCGCGCAGAAGCTCGGCCAGGCCCTCTACGCCAACGCCGACGCCGCCGGTGCCGCCGCCGGGGACTCCGCCGCCCAGGGCAAGGACGACGACGTCGTCGACGCCGAGATCGTGGACGACGAGAAGCACGACAAGCCCAAGGGCGGCGCGGCATGACGGACAAGACGCAGGGCGGCAAGCCCGGCGACGACTCCGCCGCCGAGGAGGCCGTGATCAAGGCCGCCGAGGAGGCCGCCGCGGCCGGCTCCGGCGACGCGTCGGACGAACTGGCCGCCGCCAAGCGCGAGGCCACCGAGCGCACCGCGGACCTCCAGCGCCTCCAGGCCGAGTACCAGAACTACCGCAAGCGGGTCGAGCGCGACCGGCTCACGGTCCGCGAGATCGCGGTCTCCAACATCCTGGAGTCCCTGATCCCGGTCCTGGACGACATCGGCCGCGCCCGCGAGCACGGCGAGGTCACCGGCGGCTTCAAGTCCGTCGCCGACTCCCTGGAGACGGTCGTCGCCAAGCTGGGCCTCCAGCAGTTCGGCAAGGAGGGCGAGCCCTTCGACCCGACCATGCACGAGGCGCTGATGCACAGCTACTCCTCGGACGTCACCGAGGACACCTGCGTGCAGATCCTCCAGCCCGGCTACCGGATCGGCGAGCGGATCATCCGCCCGGCGATGGTCGCGGTCGCGGAGCCCCAGCCGGGCACCCAGACCACGGCCGGGCCGGACACCGACACCGCCAAGTCCGAGAAGTCGGACAAGGCCGACGGTGGCAAGGACAGCTGACGACCTGTGACGGGCGCACGCCCGTCCCAGCAGATGAACCAGTGCGCTGCGGAGTCGTACGCCGGTCAGTACGGCGATCGGCTCCGCAGCGCACTGTCGGCAACAGGCCCGCGCGGCCGGGCTGTTGACAACGCAGTGCCGCGGGCTGTTGACAAGGCAGTGACGATGGACATCGGGAGGTGGCGCAAGCCATGAGTGGCAAGGACTTTGTCGAGAAGGACTATTACAAGGTCCTCGGCGTGCCCAAGGACGCCACCGCCACCGAGATCAAGAAGACCTACCGGAAGCTGGCGCGCGAGTTCCACCCGGACGCCAACAAGGGCGACGCCAAGGCCGAGGAGCGCTTCAAGGACATCTCCGAGGCGTACGACGTCCTGTCCGACGAGAAGCGCCGCAAGGAGTACGACGAGGCCCGCAGCCTCTTCGCCAACGGCGGCTTCCGCGCCGGCGGGCCCGGCACCGGCAACTACAGCTTCGACTTCGGCGACCTCTTCAGCGGCACCCAGGGCGGCAGCGGCGGCATCGGCGACGTCTTCGGCGGCCTCTTCAACCGCGGCGGCCGGCAGGCCCAGCCCCGGCGCGGCGCCGACGTCGAGACCGAGGTCACCCTCTCCTTCGAGGAGGCCGTCGACGGCGCGACCGTCCCGCTGCGGATGACCAGCCAGGCCCCCTGCCGCGTCTGCAACGGCACCGGCGCCAAGTCCGGCACCACCCCGCGGGTCTGCCCGACCTGCGTCGGCGCCGGCACCGTCAGCCGGGGCCAGGGCGCGTTCGCGCTCTCCGAGCCCTGCAAGGACTGCAAGGGCCGCGGCATGATCGTCGACGACCCCTGCACCGACTGCCACGGCAGCGGCCGGGCCAGCTCCGCCCGCACCATGCAGGTCCGCATCCCGGCCGGCGTCCAGGACGCCCAGCGCATCCGGCTCAAGGGCAAGGGCGCCCAGGGCGAACGCGGCGGCCAGCCCGGCGACCTCTACGTCACCGTGCACGTCGACGCCCACCCCGTCTTCGGCCGCAAGGGCGACAACCTCACCGTGACCGTCCCGGTCACCTTCCCCGAGGCGGCGCTCGGCGGCACCATCGAGGTGCCCACACTCGGCGGCCCCGCCGTGAAGCTCAAGCTGCCCCCGGGCAGTGCCAACGGCCTCACCATGCGGGCCCGCGGCAAGGGCGCCACCCGCAAGGACGGCACCCGCGGCGACCTCCTCGTCACCGTCGAGGTCGTGGTGCCGCAGCACGTCACCGGCGACGCGCTGTCCGCCCTGGAGCAGTACCGCGAGGCCACCGCCTCCGACGACCCGCGAGCCGCCCTGTTCCGGGCGGCGAAGGGAGCGTGACGACCAGATGTCCCCGATGACCCCGATGACCCCCGACGGCCCGATCGGCCCGATCGGCCCGGGCCTCGGCGAAGGCCTGCCCGGCGACGGCCGCCGCCCCCGGCGCGCCGCGGCCCCGCCCCAGTACGTGCTCACCGAGGACACCCCGGTGTACGTGATCTCGGTGGCCGCCGAACTCTCCGGCCTGCACCCGCAGACCCTGCGCCAGTACGACCGCCTCGGCCTGGTCTGCCCCGACCGCACCGCCGGCCGCGGCCGCCGCTACTCGGCCCGCGACATCCAGCAGCTGCGCGAGGTCCAGCGGCTCTCGCAGGACGAGGGCATCAACCTGGCCGGCATCAAGCGGATCATCGAGCTGGAGAACCAGGTCACCGCCCTCCAGTCGCGCATCGCCGAACTCGCGGACTCCCTGGAGGGCGCCGCCGCCGCCCTCCAGCAGCGCGAAGCCGCCGTCCACGCCTCCTACCGCCGCGACCTCGTCCCGTACCAGCCCCCGACCCCCCAGTCGAGCGCCCTGGTCGTCTGGCGCCCGAAGCGCTGACTCGGCTGAACACCCAGCCCGGCCGCCGGTTCCCTCCTGTTCGGGGGGTGCCGGCGGCTTACTTGTGGTGAGAGGGTGCCAATCGAAGCGTCACTCCGCAATGGTGGAACAATGCCCGGTTCCGGATCCCGCGCCGGGATCTAGGATCACCGATGGGGCTCGAGTGCAGCCATAGGGCAGGTTCGGTCGTCAAGAAGGAGTCGTGAATGAACGGGAGGAACGACGCCATTCCGGGTGTCGGTGCACCGGGCACTCTCTCCACCGGAGCGCACGACCTCTACCTCGCGGCAATCCGGGCGCACGGTCGGATAGCCCGCAGTGAAATCGAGGAGCACGACTACAGCCACCTCAGCGAGCTGTTGGACATCGGTCTCCTCACTCCCGACATGGATGATCCGCAGATTCTGGTCGCGGTCGATCCACAACAGCTCGCCACCGGGCTGAGCGCCCTCTGGCAACGCCAGGCACTCGCGCTGCTGTCCCGCGCGATAGCCGTCCCCGGCGACCTTCAGGGTCTCGCGGACGCGTTTCACCGTCCGGAACCGTCCGGCGGAATTATCGAGTACGTCCGCGGCAAGGCACTGATCAGCCAACGGATCAACCACGCCGTGACCACTGCGAAAGAGGAGATACTCGCGGCCCAGCCGGGCGGCCCGCGGCCGCCGGACGTTCTGTCCCGCGTGCTCGACGACGACCTGGCCGACCTCGAACGCGGTATTGCGGTGCGGACCATCTACCATCCGAGCACCAGGTACCACGCCCCCACCCGGGACTACGTCGCGAAGATCACCGAGGCCGGCGGGCGGTTCCGCACCCTCGACGAGCCGTACACCAGGCTGATCATCGTGGACCGGCAGCTGGCCGTCATCCCGGTCGCGGAGGACCTCAATCTGGCGGCCTTCATCCACGACCCCGCCGTCATCCACTTCCTCGTCCACGAGGTGTTCGAGCGCAACTGGAACCGCGGACTGGACTTCACCGGTGGACGAACCGTGCCGCAACAGGTCGTGTCACGGATGCGCCAGACCATCATCGACCTCCTGCTCGAAGGCACGAACCACAGAGTCATCGCCCGCCGCCTCGGCATCAGCGAACGCACCCTCGCCCGCCATCTGGCCGAGATGCGGGAGGACTACAACGTCGAATCGCTGTTCCAACTCGGTTGGGCGCTGGCGCGTTCGTCACAAGAGACCGACGAATCGCCATGCCTCCCCGCCGCTTCCGGCAGCGCATAACGATTCGTCAGTCTCATTCTGTCATGTCCACTGGTGCTCGCCGTCCAAAGCGGTACCCGACGCCTGATTCGAAGTCGCACTAACATCGACCCCAAGCCCGACATGATTGACATGGGCAGATCCATCGGCATCATGACCGGTGACAAGCAGTCCGAAGCCCAGCACGGTAAGGACGCCCGCAGATATCGCTACCGCAGCCGTCTTGGCGACCTGACGCAGACGAGACACGCGCACACCCCAATCCTCTTCAGTGGCCTGTCAGTCGAATGAACAGGCGGCAGACAATCAAACGCTCAGATCGTGCCACACGCCCTATCTGACTGTCACCGTCGCGCCCAGGCGGAAGAGGGTGTCATCTCTCTGCCATGCAGACGGATGCCACCGTGCATCGGTGGACTGCCGACCCTGCTCGATGGACGATCAACTGACGTCCTCACGCCACGCTGCCAAGATCCTCCCTCTCGGCAGTCGCGCCAGGACAAGCGTCGAAATAGTGATAAACCCGTCCGATTTCCCCCCGTTCCAATCTCCAAGCCAAGCGTCGGCGGCGAGCAACCGAGTGCCAATGCCTTCCCCCGGAGTCGACATGACCGAGCCCTACCTGCGTCACCACGACAGCCAGGCCACCGAAGGCCGGCGTGCACGTGTGTTTCTGGCCGCACCGCTGATGCGGCTGACCGGGCCCGCGGACAGCGTGGTGACGCTCGCCAGCCGGACGCGGCTGACCACGCTGCGCACCACGCTCCTCCGCAGCGGGGCCGCCGTGTACAGCGCGCACCACAGCGACGCCTGGACCGTCGCCGGGCGGGCGCCGGAGCCGCGGGTTCCGTCGGACTTCCGGGCGCTGCAGTCGGCGGACCTGGTGTTCGCCTACGTCGGCGCCCCGCTGTCGGCCGGGGTGAGCCTGGAGCTGGGCTGGGCCTCCGCGCTGCGCAAGCCGATCGTCCTCCTCGTCGACGAGGCCATCACGCACAACCCGCTGATCGCCACCATCGAGCAGGTCGCCCCCGTCCTGCCGCTGGTCTTCGACGACACCTGGTCGCAGGAGGCGCTCAACCACACCGTGGAGACGGCGCTCGACTGGGCCGGCATGGCGCTGTCGCTGCGCGAGGGCTTCTGGACCGCCCCCGGCGAGCAGTTCAACGTCCCCCGTCAGCAGCCCCCCGTGGCCGGCCGGGCCGGCTTCTGGCCGTCGGGCGCCGCCACCGGCTGACCCGCGGTCATCCACCGGACTCCCCCGTCCGGGATCCCCGCATCTGCCGGCCCAGCTGGAACAGCGTCTCCGCGTCGTACAGCTCACGCAGCCGGGCGAGGTGACCGGCCACGGTCCGCTCGCTCGACCCCATGCGGCCCGCGATCGCCCGCTGCGTGAGCCCCTGCGCCAGCAGGCGGCCGCCGTCCCGCGGGATCGCGCGGTAGAGCGCGCGGGCGGACTCGTCCGGGAGGGCTTCGGACAAGGTCGGGTCACCCATCGGCGTCGCCCTTCAGTTGCCAGCCGAGTTGGAAGAGGGTCCGGGCGCCGTAGCGCTCGCGCAGGCGGGCGAGGTGGCCGGCGACGGTGCGTTCGCTGAGGCCGAGGCGGGTGGCGACGGCGCGCTGGGTGAGGCCCTTGCTCAGCAGCGTGGTGACCCGGTCGGCGGTGCGGCCGGGGGCGGCGCTCGACCAGTCGGTGACGTCGGCCCTGGCCCAGTCGCGTTCGAAGACGGCGACCAGGGCGGCGACGGCGGCGGGCTCGGTGATGAAGGCCGCGACGTCGTGGCCGGGGTGGACGGAGACGACGGCGGTCCGCCGGTCGACGACGAGCATCCGCTGGAACGGCTCGTTCAGGACCCGGACCAGCGAGCCGTGCCGGGTCACCTCCTTCGCGTAGGCGATCACGTGGGGCTGCCGGCGGGCGACGGGCTGGTAGAGCGTCCGGATCCGACGGCCGCTGGTCAGCAGCGCGACGTCCTGGTGGAGCGCGAGTTCGAGGGTGACCGGCTGCCGGGTGCCGGGCTGGGCGGTGAGCACTTCCTCGCCGCACTCGGACAGGACCCGGGAGAGCCGCAGGCGGATGGCGTCCTGGCCCTCGACGTACGCGGCCTCGCCCGTGGGGGAGGCCGCCCGGGGTACGGCGTCGTAGGCGTGGGAGAGCGGGCCGAGGGCGGCCGGGAGCCGTTCGGCGTGGACGAGCAACCGGGTGGCACGGGTGCGCAGTTCGGTGCCGAGGCGGTCGCCGACGGAGCGCGGGTCGACGGCCGTGTAGCCGGTGGCCGTCGGGGCGAGCAGGCCGCGGGCGACGAGGACCGCGAGGGTGGGGCGGTCCGCGGGGGCGAGGTCGTCGGGGCGCAGGTGTCCGCCGTGGCGGACCGCGGTGAGGTAGAGCGCCCGCTCGGCGGCTGTCGGCTCATCCGCCCACCTCTCCCCCAGCCTTGGCGGCCGGGAGGTACCCCCACCGCTCGGCAGGGGCATTCGCCCATGCGCATCCTTTGAAACGTGAGCTCGCTGAGCTCGCTCATCGGTCATCGCGGGAGCCTCGCATCAGCCAGCCGAGCTGGAAGAGGGTCTGGGCGCCGTAGCGGTCGCGCAGGCGGGAGATGTGGGCGGCGACGGTGCGTTCGCTGAGGCCGAGGCGGGTGGCGACGGCGCGCTGGGTGAGGCCGCGGGCGAGCAGGCGGCCGACCCGGTCGGGGGTGCTGCGGGCGGGGCCGTGGCCGAGGGCGGCGGCGGCCTCGGTGGTGTCGGCGCGGGCCCAGTCCCGCTCGAACGCGCCGACCAGGAAGGTGATGGCGGCGGGGTCGGTGATGAAGGCGGCGGTGCTGTTGTCCTCGCTGGCGGAGATCACGGCGACGGTGCGGTCGAAGACGATGAGCCGCTGGAAGGGCTCGTCGAGGACGCGGATGAGCGAGCCGTGCCGGGTGACCTCGTCGGCGTAGGCGAGGGCGGACTGGTCGGCGAACGCGACCGGCTGGTAGATCGTGCGCAGCGAGCAGCCGCGCTGCAGGAGTTGGACGTCCTGGAGCCGGGCGACCTGGAGCGTGTCGGCGGGCCGGTGGCCGGGCTGGGCGGTGAGGACCTCGGCGCGGCAGTCGGAGACGAGCTGGGAGATCCGCTGGCGGATGTGGACGTGGCCCTCGACGTAGACGGCGCCGCCGGCCCGGCCGGGCGGGCGGGGCATCGCGTCGTAGGCGCGGGTGAGGCCGTCGAGGGCGCCGGGCAGGTTCTCGGCGCGGACCAGGAGCCGGGTGGCCTCGCTGCGCAGTTCGGCGCCGAGGCGGTCGGTGACGGAGCGCGGGCTGACGGCGGTGTAGCAGGCGTCCATCGCGTTGGGCATCAACAGGCCGATGTCGACGAGCTGTTGGATGGCGGCGTGGTCGGTCTCGTGGACGCCGGTGAACGGGATCCGGCCGCCTTCGGCGAGGATCGAGAGGTAGAGCCGGCGGGCCGCGTCGTCGGGCTCGCCCGCTCCGGTGAGGCCCCCGGTGCCCGCGAAGCCCTCGTCGGCCGCGAAGCCCTCGCCGCCGGTGAAGCCACCCGCGTACTGGCCGTGGTCCGGTGCGACCGCCGGTTCCGCCGTCACGTCGAACTCTCCCTGCCGGACGCCTTTCGGACGGGCCCGCCCCCGTGTCCCGCGTCCCCGTCGTTTCCGTCGTCTCCGGCCGCGAGGGCCCGGCGGTCACGGTACCGGGCGGCGGGCGGACCCCTGGGCCCGGGTGCCGTCGCACACCGGACGCCCAGGGGCCGCCTTGCCACGCCATGCCAAGGCGCTTCCGGCGAGGCGGAGCAGCAACGCCTCGCCGGCTCCGGTTCCGGGGGCCATCACCACACATGGCGTCCCGGCCGGCGCTCTTCCCCCCGTTGTGCGGGGACGTGATGTCCCGCATCCACTTTTGAAGAGCAAGTCGCCACCATCGGGCCGCGGTTGCCCGGACGACTTGGCGTGACTCCACCATCACAGCGTGACGCCCGGCGGACAAGTGTCACCCGAGTGCAGGTTCTCGCAATTGCAGCTATCCGCACGGCGGGCCGGTTCCCGCGGCCGGAGCGGTGGGCCGGATTCCGGTGAACGCCAAGGCCAGTCGGGTGCCCGGTGGAGGCCCGGGACCGGCCCGATTGGCGGTGGACGGTCAGGCCCCGGGTGCGCATTCCTGCACCTGGACGGTTCCCGCAGCACACGACCGAAGCCCCGGCTTCCGGAACCGGAAGCCGGGGCACGGCTCGTCCGTCTCCCGGACGGCCGTCGCTCAGCGCGCCAGCAGCCGTCCGCGCGCCAGGCCGGCCACCGTGCCGCTCGCGGCGGCCGCCCAGGCGACGGCCAGCAGCGCGTACAGCCCGACCGCCAACCCGGTGAACCCGCCGAACCCGGTGTGGCGGGCGAGCGCCGAGACGCCGGTGACGCAGGTGCCGACGGGGAAGGTGAACGCCCACCAGGTCATCGCGAACGGCATGCCGGCCCGCCGGGCGCGCAGGTTGGCGGTGAGTGCGACGGCCAGCCAGAGCATCGCGACGCCGATCACGGCCACGCCGTACAGCTCGGCGAGAGCGGCCATGGCGGGCGCCAGCTCGGGGAGCACCGGGCGGGCGGCGTCGGCGAGTTGGTGGACGGCGGTGACGGACTGGCCGAGCGGCCCGAGCACCAGGAACAGCGCGGGAGTGAGCACGAGGGTCGGCACCTTGCTGTGGTAGAGCCCGGTGAACACCACCGGCAGCAGCACCAGGGTGGCCAGCAGCCCGATGCCGAACAGGGCCCAGCAGCCGTACAGCATGGCCTGCTGCGAGGAGCCGGACGGCAGGTGCGGGACGAGTGCGGGGCCGGTGGCCGAGGCGACCAGCGGGGCGACGACGGGCAGCAGCCAGGTCGGGTTGGCCTCCAGGGCGGAGAGCCGGTGCCGGGTGATCATCAGGTAGGGGATGCCGCCGGCGACGGCGAGCGCGTAAACGGTGCCGGCGCTCCACAGCACGGCGTCGATCGCCACGGCGGGCCCGGTGCCGATCACCTTCGAGCCGAGCAGCAGCGTGCCGAGGCCGACCGCCAGCAGGGCCATCGGCGGGCAGCCGTAGAAGACGGCGGTGGCCGGGTTGTCCAGCAGCTGGGTGCGGGCGGCCTCCCGGTGCCGGGTGAGGTGCACCAGCCGCGCGCCGCCGAGCACCAGCAGGGCGGCCAGGCCGAGCGCCCACATCACCTCACCGAAGGCGACCAGCCCGGGCGGCCGGACCGGCAGGACGGCCGCGCCGTTGCCGAGGATCGCGGTGCCCATGACGGCGGCGTACCAGTTGGGGCCGAGCTGGGCGAGGTCGAACCGGGGGCGGGCGACGGAGGGACGGGTGAGCGGGCGGACATCGGCCAAGGTGGACATGGGACCACCGTCCCTCCGCGCGCCCCCGGCCGGTAGCGCCCGCCACTCTATGAGGACATAGCCTGAACCTATGGCCCTTTCTCCGCACGTCCCCGAACTCGGCGCCCTGGAGCTGCTGCTCGCGGTGGCCCGGCTGGGCAGCGTCGGCCGGGCGGCGGCCGAGCTGGGCGTCAGCCAGCCGACCGCGAGCGCCCGGATCAAGGGCATGGAGCGGCAGGTCGGTGTCCCGCTGCTGGAGCGCTCCCCCCGGGGCAGCCGGCCGACCGAGGCGGGCCGGCTGGTGGTCGAGTGGGCCCGGCACGTGGTGGAGGCGGCACAGGCGCTGGACGCCGGGATCGACGCGCTGCGCGGGCGGCGGGACGCCAAGCTGACGGTGGTCGCCAGCCTGACCGTCGCCGAGTACCTGATGCCGGGCTGGCTGCTGGCGCTCGCCGAGGCCAGTCCGGGCACGGCCGTGACGCTGCGGACGGCGAACTCGGCGGAGGTCGCCGGGCGGGTGCTGGGCGGCGAGGCGGACCTCGGCTTCGTCGAGGGCCCGTCCACCCCGTCCGGGCTGGACGGCGCCGTGGTGGCCGTGGACCGGCTGGTGGTCGTGGTGGCGCCCGGCCACCCGTGGTCGCGCCGCCGGACGCCGCTGACCGGGCCCGAGCTGGCCGGGACACCGCTGGTGCTGCGCGAGCCGGGGTCGGGCACCCGGGAGGTGCTGGAGGCGGCGCTGGCGCCGTACGGGGGCGCGGCGCGGCCCCGGCTGGAGCTGGCCTCGTCGACGGCGCTGAAGGCGGCGGCGATGACCGGCGCCGGGCCGGTGTGCCTGAGCGAGCTGGTGGTGACGGAGGAACTGGCGACCCGGCGGCTGGTCGAGGTGCCGCTGGCGGCGGGGCTCGACCTGCGGCGCCCGCTGCGGGCGGTGTGGCCGGCCGGGCAGCGGCCGGGCGGCCCGGCCCGGGAGCTGCTGGTGCTGACCCGGCAGGGATCCGGGCACCAGCCGGCTTCCCCGCCCCGGGGAAGAGACCAAACCTGAGCGGAATAGACTCAACTTAGTGCATGCTGTTGATAGCAGCAATGAAGGACGACGAGGGAGGATCCCCCAGCAGTGGACGCCAGCAAGTTCACCACCAAGACGCAGGACGCCCTGTCCGCCGCGATCCGGCAGGCCGGTGCGGTCGGGAACCCGGACGTCAAGCCGGTGCACATCCTGATCGCCCTGCTGGAGCAGTCCGAGGGCATCGCCGGGCCGCTGCTGGAGGCGGTCGGCGCCGACGCCGCGCGGGTCGACGCCGAGGCCCGCCGCCAGCTCGCCGCCCTCCCCAGCGCGAGCGGTTCGACGGTCGCCGCCCCGCAGCTCGCCCGGGACACCATCGCGGTGCTCACCGAGGCCGGCAAGCGCGCCGACGACCTCGACGACCAGTACGTCTCCACCGAGCACCTGATGGTCGGCCTGGCCGCCGAGGGCGGGCCGGTCGCCGAGCTGCTGGTGCGCCAGGGCGCGACGCCCAAGGCGCTGCTGGCCGCGTTCAAGGACGTGCGCGGCAGCGGCCGGGTCACCTCGCCGGACCCCGAGGGCACCTACAAGGCGCTGGAGAAGTACGGCACCGACCTCACCCAGGCCGCCCGGGACGGCAAGCTCGACCCGGTGATCGGCCGCGACCAGGAGATCCGCCGGGTCGTCCAGGTGCTCTCCCGCCGCACCAAGAACAACCCGGTGCTGATCGGCGAGCCCGGCGTCGGCAAGACGGCCGTGGTCGAGGGCCTGGCCCAGCGCATCGTCGCCGGCGACGTGCCGGAGTCGCTGCGCGGCAAGCGGCTGGTCGCGCTGGACCTCAGCGCGATGGTCGCGGGCGCCAAGTACCGCGGCGAGTTCGAGGAGCGGCTCAAGGCCGTCCTCAACGACATCAAGCAGAGCGACGGCCGGGTCGTCACGTTCATCGACGAGCTGCACACCATGGTCGGCGCGGGCGCCGGCGGCGACTCCGCGATGGACGCCGGCAACATGCTCAAGCCGATGCTGGCCCGCGGCGAACTGCGGATGGTCGGCGCCACCACGCTGGACGAGTACCGCGAGCGGATCGAGAAGGACCCGGCGCTGGAGCGCCGCTTCCAGCAGGTGCTGGTCGGCGAGCCCAGCGTGGAGGACTCGATCGCCATCCTGCGCGGCCTCAAGGGCCGCTACGAGGCGCACCACAAGGTGCAGATCGCGGACGCGGCCCTGGTCGCCGCGGCCACCCTGTCCAACCGCTACATCACCTCCCGCTTCCTGCCCGACAAGGCGATCGACCTGGTCGACGAGGCGGCCTCGCGGCTGCGGATGGAGATCGACTCCTCCCCCGTCGAGATCGACGAACTCCAGCGCTCCGTCGACCGGTTGCGCATGGAGGAGCTCGCGCTGGAGAAGGAGTCCGACCCGGCCTCGGTCGACCGCCTCGCCCGGCTGCGCCGCGATCTCGCCGACCGGAACGAGCAGTTGAGCGTGCTGACGGCGCGCTGGGAGCAGGAGAAGAAGAGCCTCAACCGGGTCGGCGAGCTCAAGGAGCGCCTGGACGACCTTCAGGGCGCCCTCGAACGGGCCCAGCGCGACGGCGACTTCGAGCGCGCGTCGAAGCTGATGTACGCCGAGATCCCGGCCGCCGAGAAGGAGCTCACCGACGCCCAGGAGCGCGCCGCGGACCAGGACACGTCGACCTCGATGGTCAAGGAGGAGGTCGGCCCGGACGACGTCGCCGACGTCGTCGCCTCCTGGACGGGCATCCCGGCCGGCCGCCTGCTGGAGGGTGAGAGCGCCAAACTCCTGCGCATGGAGGAGGAGTTGGGCAAGCGCCTGATCGGCCAGGCGGAGGCCGTGCAGGCCGTGTCGGACGCGGTGCGCCGCACCCGCTCCGGCATCGCCGACCCGGACCGCCCGACCGGCTCCTTCCTGTTCCTCGGCCCCACCGGCGTCGGCAAGACCGAACTCGCCAAGGCCCTGGCCGACTTCCTCTTCGACGACGAGCGGGCGATGGTCCGCATCGACATGAGCGAGTACGGCGAGAAGCACTCCGTCTCCCGCCTGGTCGGCGCCCCGCCCGGGTACGTCGGCTACGAGGAGGGCGGCCAGCTCACCGAGGCGGTCCGCCGCCGCCCGTACAGCGTCGTGCTGCTGGACGAGGTGGAGAAGGCCCACCCCGAGGTCTTCGACGTGCTGCTCCAGGTGCTGGACGACGGCCGGCTCACCGACGGCCAGGGCCGCACGGTGGACTTCCGCAACGCGATCCTGATCCTCACCTCCAACCTGGGCAGCCAGTTCCTGGTGGACCCGGCCACCCCGGAGGACCGCAAGAAGCAGCTGGTGCTGGACTCCGTCCGGGCCGCGTTCAAGCCGGAGTTCCTCAACCGGCTGGACGACATCGTGGTCTTCGAGCCGCTGGGCACCACCGAGCTCAGCCGGATCGTCGACCTCCAGGTGGCCCGCCTCGGCGAGCGGCTGCGCGAGCGGCGGCTCACCCTGGACGTGTCCGCCGCCGCGCGCGACTGGCTGGCGCTCACCGGGTACGACCCGGCGTACGGCGCCCGCCCGCTGCGCCGGCTGGTGCAGTCCGCGATCGGCGACCAGCTGGCGCGGGCGATCCTCTCCGGCCAGGTGCACGACGGCGACACCGTCCTCGTCGAGCGCGACGAGGACCACGACCGGCTCACCGTCCGCGCTCGCGGGCCGCTGGAGAAGTAGTCGGAGGCCTCGCCCGGACCGCCGCACGGGCCGCCGCTCCCCCGGGGCGGCGGCCCGTCCGCACGTCGGAGAACGCCGTGCTCGGAGCCCGGAACACCACCCGGTACGAAGATCGACGGACGGCCGGGTACCCCTGTGAGGCGCGCCCGGGATGAGGCAGGATGGAAGGTGGAAAGGGCGGCCTCTCTTGCCGGCCACCACGTGCACCGAGGAAGAGGACCCCATGAGCATCGACCCGTCGTCCATCCCGTCGTTCGGCGTCCCCCAGGGCGGACAGCCCGGCGGCCAGGGACGACCGGCCGGCCCGCCGCCGATCGTCGTCCCGGACCAGGCCCTGGTCACCCAGCTGCTGGACCAGATGCAGCTCAAGCACGTCGTGGACGAGGAGGGCGACCTCACCGCTCCCTGGGAGGGCTTCCGCGTCTACTACATGTTCCGCGGCGAGCAGAAGGAGCTCTTCGCGGTTCGCGCGTTCTACGACCGCGCGTACCCGCTGGAGAAGAAGGGCGAGATCCTCGACCTGATCGACGAGTGGAACCGCGAGACCCTCTGGCCGAAGGTCTACACCCACACCCACGAGGACGGCGTGGTCCGCCTGATCGGCGAGGCCCAGATGATCGTCGGCACCGGCGTCAACCTGGACTACTTCGTCACCACCACCGCCAACTGGACCCAGGCCTCGGTCGGCTTCGAGCAGTGGATCGTCGAGCGCCTCGGCCTGCAGGACGAGATCGAGGGCGACGAGGGCCAGGGCGAGGCCCCCGAGGGCACCGACGAGGCCTGATCCCCTCCCCCGCGCACCAAGGACGGCCCGCCACCGCACCACCGGTGGCGGGCCGTCCTTGTCCCGGGCCCCCGGCTGCCCCAGGATGGGGCCGACGACGACGTGGGAGGACCGTGATGGGTACGAGGCCGCTGCTGAACCGCAGGCTGGCGGGCATGGGGACGACGATCTTCGCCGAGATGTCCGCCCTCGCCACCGCCACCGGCTCGATCAACCTCGGGCAGGGGTTCCCGGACACCGACGGGCCCCGCGAGATCGCCCGGGCCGCCGCGGACGCCGTGCTGACCGGCAAGGGCAACCAGTACCCGCCCGGCCCCGGCATCCCGGAGCTGCGAACCGCGATCGCCGAGCACCAGCAGCGCTTCTACGGCCTCGCCTACGACCCGGACACCGAGGTGCTCGTCACCGCCGGCGCCACCGAGGCCATCGCCGCCGCCCTGCTCGCGCTGCTGGAGCCCGGCGACGAGGTGATCGCGTTCGAGCCGTTCTACGACTCGTACGCCGCCTGCATCGCCATGGCCGGCGCCACGCGCGTGCCGCTCACCCTGCGGGCGCCCGCGTTCCGCCCCGACCTGGACGAACTGCGCGCCCTGATCACCCCGCGCACCCGCCTCCTGCTCCTCAACACCCCGCACAACCCCACCGGCACCGTCCTCACCGCCGACGAGCTCGCGACGATCGCCGCCCTCGCCGTCGAGCACGACCTCCTGGTGATCACCGACGAGGTCTACGAGCACCTCGTCTTCGGCGCCACCCACCACCCCATCGCCGCCCTGCCCGGCATGCGCGAGCGCACCGTCGGCATCTCCTCGGCCGGCAAGACCTTCTCCTTCACGGGCTGGAAGGTCGGCTGGGTCACGGCGGCCCCGGCCCTCGTGTCCGCCGTCCGCACCGCCAAGCAGTACCTGACCTACGTCAGCGCCGGCCCCTTCCAGTACGCCGTCGCCGAGGCGCTCGGCCTCCCCGACGAGTACTTCGACACCTTCCGGGCCGACCTGCTGCGCAAGCGCGACCTGCTCGCCGAGGGGCTCTCGGCGGCCGGCTTCCGCGTCTTCAGCCCCGAAGGCACGTACTTCATCACCACCGACATCACGCCGCTCGGCGAGAAGGACGGCATCGAGTTCTGCCGGGCCCTGCCCGAACGCTGCGGCGTCGTCGCGATCCCCAACGCCGTGTTCTACGACAACACGGACGCCGGCCGCAGCCTGGTCCGCTTCACCTTCTGCAAGCGGGACGACGTGCTCACCGAGGCCGTCGCGCGGCTCCAGCGGCTCTGACCTCCCGTCGACAGGCACTCGGGAGGCAGGAGACCGCGCGGGAGAGAGCTGATGATTCGTCAACTCGCCTTCCATATAAGCCTCGTTGATATCAGCTGATGCCCGTGGGGCAACCTCCCCCGCCTCCCGGGCACGCCCCGCCGCCCGCCGGATCCACCACCCGGCGGGCGGTGGCGCATTCGGGCGCGCGGACCGCGCACAACCCGCGCGCACGGCGCACAACCCGGAGCATGGGGCGCACGCTGTGCAAACTCGCACACCGGGTCGATCAGAGCCGGGAAGCAGGTGTGCTCGAAACGGTGAATGCTTGACAAAGTTGGGTAAATCACCGACGGACCCGGCGTATTCATGCTTCTCTGCTGCTGAATCTCCAGCCGGAATCCTTCCTTCCACGGTCGGCCGCGCCCAGCGCCGCACAGCCACGAACAGCCTCGCCAATCGCCTAGGCCTAGTCGCTGCTGCTTCGGCGGGCGCGCACGGAGCTGAAACGCGGAGCCGAGCATGCTCACCACACTGCAGACCTCCTACACGGACACCCGCGCCGGTGACCTGGCGTGGTGCCTGGGCGGCGACCCGCTGCCCGCTCTCGCGGTCCGCGACCTGAGACTCGACGGCAACGGCCGCCCCGGCACGACCGGCACCCTCCAGCTGCGGCTGCTCGGCGCTTCCCACCAGGTGGTCATCGCGGCCGGCCCGGGCGAGTGCCTGGAGACCGTCGCCTGCCTGCCCGGCCGCCGCACCCCGCTGCCCGCCCGGGTGGCCAAACAGGTGGGCGGCTGGGAGTACGAGTTCGCCGCCCGGATCGAGGTCCTCCCGCCGCACGACTTCGCGGCCCGCGCCCAGGAGCTCCTCGCCCTCGTCGAGGGCCACCCCCGCGGCCTGGCCGGGATCTTCCCCGGCGACCCGAGCGCCTTCACCGCACTGGTCACCCAGGGCGGCGCGGACCGGCTGCTCTGGCGCACCTGGCACGCCTATCCGCAGGAGGGGCAGCTGGTCTGCACCCGCTCCTCGCTCGTGCTCGCGCAGCCGTGAACCACATCGGCCCGGTGGGCGGCGACGAACCCGCCATAGCCCTTGAATCGCACGCAGGAACGATTCGTCAACCGGGTGTCCCGCACTGTCCGTCGGATGGGTGCAGCTATCCGTCCCGCACGTCCCCTAGCGTTTGTTCGTGATCAATCATCCAGCCGGTCCGCCCACGCACCCGGGCGTCGACCTCGACGACGACAGCCCACCCCGGCCCGGGCGGAACCTCACCCCGCTGCCCGCCCGCCGCCGGTCCCGGCTGCGCTCCCGCCCCCGGCTGGCCCGCCTCACCGTCCTGCTGGCCGCGTTCGTCTGCGCGGCCTGCGGACTCGTCTACGAACTCGAACTCGTCGCGCTCGGCGACTACCTGCTCGGCGACACCGTCACCCAGACCTCCGTCGTGCTCTCCGTCATGGTCTTCGCGATGGGACTCGGCTCACTGCTCGCCAAGCGCCTCACCCGCCGCCCCGCCACCGCCTTCGCCCTCGTCGAGTGCGCCCTCGCCCTCACCGGCGGCCTCTCCGTCCTCGCCCTCTACTCCTGCTGGGCCTGGATCGGCCGCTACCAGGCCGCCATGGTCGGCCTCACCTGCCTGATCGGCGTCCTCATCGGCGCCGAGATCCCGCTCCTGATGACCCTCATCCAGCGGATCCGCCGCGAGGACGCCGGCCGGGCCGCGGCCGACCTCTTCGCCGCCGACTACGTGGGCGCGCTCATCGGCGGCCTCGCCTTCCCGTTCCTCATCCTCCCCGGCCTCGGCCCGGGCACCGGCGCCCTCGTCACCGGCGCCGTCAACGCCGTCTCCGGGGCCGCCGTCGTGCTCTGGCTGTTCCGGGAGGAACCGGCCCCCCGGATACGACTGCTGCTCTGGGCCGTCGGCGGTCTCGTCCTCGCCCTCCTCGCCGGCGCCGCCGCCGGCTCCGACGCCATCGAGGACGCCGCCCGGCACGCCCTCTACGGCCCCGGGGTCCGCTACGCCACACACAGCCGCCAGCAGGAGATCGTCCTCACCGGACCCGCCGAAGGCCCCCTCCGGCTCTACCTCGACGGCCGGCTCGCCGTCTGCGGGCCCGACGAGTACCGCCGCAACGAAGCCCTCGTCCACCCCGCCATGGCCGCCGGACCGGACGCCCGGGTGCTGCTCCTCGGCGGCGGCGACGGGCTCGCCCTGCGGGAGGTCCTCCGGCACGGCGGGGTCCGCACGGTGCACGTCGTCGAACCCGACGCCACCCTCACCGGACTCGCCCGCACCGACCCCGGCCTCGCCGCCCTCGCCGGGCACTCCCTCGACGACCCCCGGGTCCGCACCACCGCCGCCGACCCGCTGGAATGGCTGCGGCGCTCCCCCGACGACCGCCCGTACGACGTCGTCGTCGCCGACCTGCCGGCCCCCGACGACGGCGGGCCGGTCAAGTTCCACTCCCAGGAGTTCTACGGCCTCGCCACCCGGCTGCTCGCCCCCGGCGGCCGCATCGCCGTCCGGGCCGGCGCCGAGGGGCGCGGGCTCTGGCAGACCGAGTCCGGGCTCCGGGCGGCCGGCCTGCGGACCGTCCCGTACGCCGTCCAGGGCAGCGCCACGGCGAGCTGCCGGGCCGGAGCGGCGGAGGGCACCCAGGACTTCCTGCTCGCCTCCGACACCGAACCGCCGCTCGCCCTCGCCACCGACGCCCCACCCCCGCGCGCCCTCACCACCGCCACCCTGCACACCTCGGCCACCCGCCTCACCGCCCTCCGCCCCACCCACCCCCCAGCCGCCCTCAGCCTGCTGGGCCCCCGCTGACCACGACGGAGAGCAGCCGCCGCACAGAAAGTCGGCGAGGTCGACGTCCAGCGCCGCCCGCCAAAACGGGCATCCGACGCCGCCTCCGCACAAGAAGTCGGCAGGATCGACTTCCAGCGCAAGCGACACCAGGCGCCAGCACAACCCCGCCCCCGAAGCCACCGGTGCCGAGCAGGGCAGGCGCCCAAAGCCACCACCACGCAGGAAGTCGGCGAGGTCGACTTCCAGCGCCGCCCGGCAGAGCAAGCGCCCAAAGCCACCGCCGCACAAGAAGTCGGCAGGACCGACCTCCAGCGCAAGCGGCACCAGGCGCCAGCACAACCCCGCCCCCGAAGCCACCGGTGCCGAGCAGGGCAGGCGCCCAAAGCCACCGCCGCGCAGGAAGTCGGCGAGGTCGACTTCCCGTGCAGGCCGCTCTCCCTGCGGGAGTGCGACCGGATCACGGTGCCGGGGCGGTGAGCCGGACCACGTATGGCCGAATGGCGTGCGGGTGCGGGTGGGGGGGTGTTCGGCGGGGGTGGGGAAAACGGGTGGGCGGTAGGTGGGGACCGGGTGCGGTTGGGTCGGTAGGCTCCGTGGCATGGAGCATGAGGTTGTCGTCCCGATGGCTGCCGAGCTGGTGCGGCAGGCGCTGCAGGATCCGGCCGTGCTGGCCCGGAGTGTCCCGGGGCTGAGCACCGAGCCGACGGCCGTCGGCGGCGGGCCGGCCGAGGAGATCGCGGGCCGGCTGCGGGTGCGGATCGGCGGCTCCACCATCACGTACAAGGGCGTGCTGTCGCTGATCGAGGGCCGGGAGGGCGTGCTGACCGTGCTCGCCGAGGGCCAGGAGGCGCGCGGCACCGGCGAGGCGACGGCCACCGTCCGGGTGAGCGTCGCGGCCGGGGCCGATGAGGGCACCGCCGTGGTCCGCTTCACCGGCGACCTGAGCGCCACCGGCCGCCTCGCCGAGTGCGACGACGAGACCCTCGCCGCCACCGGCCGCCGCCTGCTGGACCGGTTCGCCGCGGCTCTCGTCTCCCCGGACGAGGCACCAGAGGAAGCGAAGGAGACGGAGGAGACGGACGGGACGGAGGACGGGGGCAGCGTCCTGTTCATCGAGGAGCACCAGGACCACCCCGGCGACGACCTCGACGACGACCTCTCCGACCTGATCGCCTTCTCCGACGCCGACGCCGAGCGCTTCGGCCTCCCCACCGGCGGCGCCGACGAGCACGAGGACGCGGTGGCCGAGGAGCTGCCCGCCGAGCTGCCGTTCGAGTACGAGGAGGAGCCGGTGCTGACCGGCCCGGTGCGCCGCAGCATCGTCGGCCGCTCCGCCGAGGAGGTCGACCACGCCCCCCCGCGCGGCCGCTACGCCCCCGCCCTGCCGGCCCGCAGCGCCCGCGCCCGCGCGGCGTCCCGCTGGGGCGGCGACGCCGGCGGGATCGTGGTGCCCGGCCCGGGCGGCCGCAGTGCGGTGCCGTGGGTGATCGGCGGCGGGGTGGCCCTGCTGGGCGGCGCCGTGGTGCTGGTGCGGGCGCTGCGCCGCAAGTAGGTCCTCGGGCCGCGGGCCGACTCGCTGCTGCCCGGCGGGCGGGCGCCGCGGGTCGGGCCCTAGACTGAACGCTCATGAGCAACGACCGCGACGCCCTGCTGGCACAGATCAAGGACAAGGCCGTCGTGCACGGCAAGGTCACCCTTTCCTCCGGCAAGGAGGCCGACTACTACGTCGACCTCCGCCGGATCACGCTGGACGGCGAGGCCGCCCCGCTGGTCGGCCGGGTGATGCTGGACGCGACCTCGCACCTGGACTACGACGCCGTCGGCGGGCTGACCCTGGGCGCCGACCCGGTCGCCGCCTCGATGCTGCACGCCGCCGCCGCGCGCGGCCGGACGCTGGACGCCTTCGTGGTCCGCAAGGCGGGCAAGGCGCACGGTCTGCAGCGCCGGATCGAGGGCCCGGACGTGAAGGGCCGCCGGGTGCTGGCGGTCGAGGACACCTCCACCACCGGCGGCTCGGTGCTGACCGCCGTCGAGGCGCTGCGCGAGGCGGGCGCCGAGGTGGTCGGCGTCGCGGTGATCGTCGAGCGCGGTGGCGCCGCCGCCGTCGAGGCGCAGGGCCTGCCGTACGTGACCGCCTACACCGCGGCCGACCTGGGCCTGTAGTCCGCCCGGCAGGACCCCCGCAGCACCCCGGCAGCACCCCGAGAACGTCAGAGGGGCCCGGTCCCGTCCCACGTGTTTCACGTGGAACAAGGACCGGGCCCCTCCGCCGTTCCGCCGGTGTGCGCTCAGCCGCGCCGGTGGCGCCCGCCGGCGCTCTGCGCGGTGTCGCCGACGGCCTCCACGCCGCCGCCGGCCTTCTTCTTCTTGCGCTCCCGCAGGACCTCGATGAGGATCGGCGAGATCGAGAGCAGGACGATCAGCAGGACCGCCGGGATCAGGTACTTGTCGATCACCGGGGCGAGCGCGTCACCGAAGAAGTAGCCGATCAGCAGCATGGACTCGGTCCACAGCACGCCGCCGATGACGTTCCACAGGAAGAACGTCCGGGCGGGCATCTCCAGGGTGCCCGCGACCGGGTTGAGGAAGGTCCGGACGATCGGCATGAAGCGCGCGAGCACGACGGCCTTGCCGGGTCCGAACTTGGTGAAGTACTCCTCCGCCTTCATCACGTACTCGCGGCGGAAGATCTTCGACTCGGGCTTGTCGAACATCCTCGGTCCGACCTTCGCCCCGATCAGGTGCCCGAGCTGGGCGCCCGCGATCGCCGCGATCGGGGCTCCGGTCAGCAGGAGCGCGATCGGCAGCTTGGCGCCGTCGCCGAGCACCGACGAGGCGGCGTTCGAGGCGGCCACGCCGGCGATGATCAGCAGCGAGTCGCCCGGGAAGAAGAACCCGACCAGCAGGCCGGTCTCCGCGAAGATGATCGCGAGAAGCCCGATGGCGCCGAGGGACGAGATCAGTTGTTTGGCGTCGAGCAGGTTGACGGCCAGCTGGTTGTAGTCCACGGGCGCAGGATAGCGGTCGTACCTTGCGGGCGGTCTCCGCGTACGCCCCCCCGAGCGCCGTTCCGACTGGCGGGCTCCTGCTGACCTGCGAGCACGAGTCTGGGAAGATGACACAGGCGTCCGGTCCGCGGTCGCAAAACACCCTCGTTGTCTGCCGCGGTGGTCGCCCCGAACCTTGGTACCGGTGTGCCGGACCCGCAGAGCCGCGCATCGGCGGCCGGTACCCCGGAGTCGTCACGAAGGCGTACCCAGCGTCGGACAGCACCGTCCGTACGCCGCAACCCGACAGGAGCGGATCGCATGCCCATCGCAACTCCCGAGGTCTACAACGAGATGCTGGACCGGGCCAAGGCGGGCAAGTTCGCCTACCCGGCCATCAACGTCACCTCGTCGCAGACGCTGCACGCCGCGCTGCGCGGTTTCGCCGAGGCCGAGAGCGACGGCATCATCCAGATCTCGACCGGCGGCGCGGAGTTCCTGGGCGGCCAGCACAACAAGGACATGGTGACCGGCGCCGTCGCGCTGGCCGAGTTCGCCCACATCGTGGCCGCCAAGTACGACATCACCGTCGCGCTGCACACCGACCACTGCCCGAAGGACAAGCTGGACGGCTACGTCCGTCCGCTGCTGGCGGTCTCCGCCGAGCGCGTCGCCAAGGGCCTGAACCCGCTGTTCCAGTCGCACATGTGGGACGGCTCGGCCGAGACCCTGGCCGACAACCTGGAGATCGCCCAGGAGCTGCTCGCCCAGGCCGCCGCCGCCAAGATCATCCTTGAGGTCGAGATCACCCCGACCGGCGGCGAGGAGGACGGCGTCACCCACGAGATCAACGACGAGCTGTACACCACCGTCAACGACGCCGTGCGCACCGCCGAGGCGCTGGGCCTGGGCGAGAAGGGCCGCTACCTGCTGGCCGCCTCCTTCGGCAACGTGCACGGCGTGTACAAGCCGGGCAACGTCGTGCTGAAGCCGGAGCTGCTGCGCGAGCTGCAGGACGCGATCGGCAAGCAGTACGGCAAGACCGACCCGTTCGACTTCGTCTTCCACGGCGGCTCGGGCTCCTCCGCCGAGGAGATCGCCACCGCGCTGGAGAACGGCGTCGTGAAGATGAACCTCGACACCGACACCCAGTACGCCTTCACCCGCCCCGTCGCGGCGCACATGTTCCAGAACTACGACGGCGTGCTGAAGGTCGACGGCGAGGTCGGCAAGAAGAACACCTACGACCCGCGCACCTGGGGCAAGCTGGCCGAGGCCGGCATGGCCTCCCGCGTGCTCGAGGCCGCGCAGCAGCTGCGCTCGGCGGGCAACCGCCTGAAGTGAGCCCGGTAGCGGCGCCGGTCCCGGCGGCGCGAACGTCGGTGCCCCCGGTGGTCCGTCCACCGGGGGCACTCACGCGTTCGGAGGCTCACGCACTCACACCGGACGGGCCGGCTACTGCTTGAGCGCCTCGTACGCCTCTTCGCTGCTGTCCTTCAGGAACTGCCAGCAGCGGGCCTCCTCCTCCGTCTCCTTGATCGCGCCGGCCGCCCGGGCCAGCGCCGCCAGGCAGCGCAGGAAGCCGCGGTTGCCGCGGTGCTCCCACGGCACCGGCCCGTGGCCCTTCCAGCCGTTGCGGCGCAGCGCGTCCAGGCCGCGGTGGTAGCCGGTGCGGGCGTAGGCGTACGACTCGACGTAGCGGCCGGCCGCGAACGCGTCGTCGGCGAGCATGGCCCAGGCCAGGCAGAAGGTCGGGAAGTCGGCCGCGACCTGGGTCGGCGAGGCCGACTCCTCCGCGAGCATGCGGTAGGGCTGCTCGTCCTCGGGGAGGTGGGTCGGTTCGGGGCCGTCGAGTAGATTCCGGTGAATCGCCATGGAGTGCAGTCTGCCATCCGAGCCGCAGGGGTCAACCGCCGTCGGGTGACCGGACCGGGCGGAAAGCTGCATACCGGGTATGTGGACATTCACCCGTTCTCCATGTCAGGGTGTCGAGCGTGCCCGCAGCTCGAACCGCCTCGCGCAGGAGTGCCCGCTCCGGCCGCAGACGCCGCCCGCCGCGTCGCCGCATGGGCCCCGCGCTCCTCATCGCGCTCGTCGCCTCGGTGGCCGTCCTGTCCACGGCGGTCGTCGTGCTGATGAGCCGCCACTCCGCCGCGCCCGCGACCGGGCCGACGACGCAGGCGCGGGTCGTGCCGGCGGCCGAGCTGAGCGCCCCCGCTCCGACGGCCACCCCGACGCCCACCCCGACGCCGACGCCGACGGCCACCCCGACACCCACGCCGACTCCGACTCCCACCGCGTCCGACCCCGGCCCCGCCAAGGGGGCCGGGACGTTCACGGTCGCCCCCGCCACCGCCCAGCCGGTCGGCAAGGGCAACATCCGGCGTTACCGGGTCGAGGTCGAGGACGGCATCGGGATCGACCCGACGGCCGCCGCCACCCAGATCCACGGCATCCTCGGCGACAAGCGCGGCTGGACCAGCGACCGCAAGAACGGCTTCCAGCTGGTCGCGAGCGGCCCGTACGACTTCACCGTGAAGATCGCCTCGCCCGCCACCGTGGACCGGCTCTGCGGCGCCGCCGGCCTGGACACCCACGGCGAGGTGAACTGCGACGTCGGCAGCCAGGTGATCGTCAACGCCAAGCGCTGGAACACCGGTTCACCGCAGTTCGACGGCCCGCTGGACGAGTACCGGGCGCTGATCGTCAACCACGAGGTCGGCCACCGGATCGGCCACGGCCACGAGACCTGCCCCGGCCCCGGCAAGCCGGCGCCCGCGATGATGCAGCAGATCTACGGCCTCAAGGGCTGCGCCCCCAACGCCTGGCCGTACGCGGCGGACGGGACGTACCTGGGCGGGCCCTCGGTGCCGTGACGGGCGCGAAAGCCCGTGCACCGGAACAGGATCGGGACGGAGTAGGCGCGCGCCCGCGATGAGCGCGCCCTACCCTGCGAGCATGACCGCTGCCCAACGCCGCACGTTCACCGCCGTGTTCGCCTCCGCCGGGGTCCTGCTCGGCACCGCCGCCTGCTCGTCCTCGCCCGCGGGCGTGGCCGGTCCCGGCGCGCTCTCGTACGACACCGTCCGCGCCACCGCCCAGAAGCTGCACCAGGACCGGCAGAACACCTGCCCCTTCGGCCTCGACCTCGGCAAGGCCCTCAAGGCGGCCGGGCTCCCCGACGCGGTCGGCCCGGACACCGGCAACGGGTCCGCCGTGGACGGCGAGGTCGGTGACGGCCGCCCGCCCCAGCCCTGGCCCACGGGCGCGACCCACCCGCCGGAGATGCCGTCGATCCCGGCCACTCCCCCGAACGCCGACATCACCTGCGCGTACCGGGCGGGCGGGAGCTCGCTCGCCGTCGAGCTGTTCGCCGTCCCGAAGACCGGAGTGGCCGTCAACCTCCTGCTGCCCCGCATCCAGAGCCAGGCACGTGCCTCGGTCAGCCAGCTCCGGCAACTGGCCGACCACCAGCCGGGCCCCGGACAGACCGTGCTCGTGCCGGGGGCGGACACGGCCGCCCTCGCCCGGCTGGCCCCGAAGGGCGAGGGCGACATCGTCCTGATGCTGTCCGAGGACTCCGCGGGCGACACCCCGGACCGGACGTACACCGGTGAGGGCCTCCGCAAGGCCGCGGAGGCCCTGGCGGGGCAGCTGCGCTAGGGCGTGTCTTTCGGATCAGCCGAGGACCGGCAAGTACGCGCTCAGGTCGCTGCGTTCGCCCGAGGCCGAGACCGCGGCGGCGTCCACCGCCGCGGCCCAGGCGGTGCGGCCGGTGGCGAGCCGGATCCAGGTCAGCGGGTCGGTCTCGACCACGTTGGGCGGGGTGCCGCGGGTGTGCCGGGGGCCCTCGACGGCCTGCACGACGGCGTACGGCGGGATCCGCAGCTCGACCGCGCCGCCGGGGGCCCGGGCCGCGAGGGTGTCGGCGAGCAGCCGGGTGACGGCGGCGACGGCCTGGCGGTCGTGCGGGAAGGCGTCGGGGCCGAGGGCGTCGGCCAGGTCGTCGGCGTGCACGACCGTCTCGACGAGCCGGGTGACCAGCATGTCGGCGAGCGTCATCGAGCCGAGCCGGATCTCGAACCGCCGTGCCGGGTCGGCGGCTTCGGGCCGCTCCAGCAGTCCGGTCAGCGCGTCGGCGGCCCGCCCGAAGGCCTCCGCCACCGCGGCCGGGGACCCGGCGAAGTCCGCCGCGGCGCGCTCCCCGGCCTGCTCGTCCAGCAGCGGCGCGACCGTGCCGACCGCCACCACCCAGCCCGTCAGGTCCAGCGGCGGGCGCCCCTGGAGCGGATCGTCCAGGTGCGCGGGGACGAAGTCGAGCTGGACGGCGAGGTGCGCGAGCAGCTCGCGGACGGTCCACTTCCCCAGCCTGGTCGGCAGGTCCAGCTGCTCCGCGGTGAGGCCGCGCACGGCGGCGCGCAGCGCCCCGGTCTGGGCGGCCAGCGCGGCGCGGACCTTCTGCGGTTGGTACGTGCGGGACTTGGGAGGCATGCGGCTCAAGATACGCCGAGGGGCGGGCGGTTCGATCGAACCGCCCGCCCCTCGAAAAGCCGATCAGGCCAGCAGGGCCTCGATGACGCCGGTGTGGGCGTCCTTCAGCTCGGCCAGCGTGACGCTGAACTGCCCCTGGACGTCGATGCTGTCGCCGTCCACGACGCCGATCCGGGTGGCCGGCAGGCCCCGGGCGGTGCACATGTCGTTGAACCGGAGCTCCTCGCTGCGCGGCACCGCCACGACGGCGCGGCCGGCCGACTCGGAGAACAGGAACACGAACGGGTCCGCGCCCTCGGGCACGATGATCCGCGCGCCCTGGCCGCCCTTGAGGCAGCTCTCCACGAGCGCCTGGCCGAGGCCGCCGTCGGAGAGGTCGTGCGCGGCGTCGATCATGCCGTCGCGCGAGGCGGCGATCAGGATGTCGCCGAGCAGCCGCTCGCGCTCCAGGTCGACCTTGGGCGGCAGGCCGCCGAGGTGGTCGTGGACGACCTGGGACCAGGCCGAGCCGCCGAGCTCGTCCGCCGTGTCGCCGAGCAGGTAGAGCAGCTGCCCCTCCTCGGCGAAGGCGACCGGGGTGCGGCGGGTCACGTCGTCGATGACGCCGAGCACCGCGACCACGGGGGTCGGGTGGATGGCGACCTCGCCGGTCTGGTTGTACAGCGAGACGTTGCCGCCGGTGACCGGGGTGCCGAGGACCAGGCAGGCGTCGGCCAGTCCGCGGGTGGCCTCGGCGAACTGCCACATGACGTCCGGGTCCTCGGGGGAGCCGAAGTTGAGGCAGTCGGAGACGGCGAGCGGCTTGGCGCCGCCGGCCGCGACGTTGCGGTAGGCCTCGGCGAGGGCCAGCTGGGCGCCGGTGTACGGGTCCAGCTTGGCGTAGCGGCCGTTGCCGTCGGTGGCGACCGAGACGCCGAGGTTGGTCTCGTCGTCGATCCGGATCATGCCCGAGTCCTCGCCGTGCGAGAGCACGGTGTTGCCGAGCACGTACCGGTCGTACTGGTCGGTGATCCAGGACTTGGAGGCCTGGTTCGGGTGGCCGGCGACCTTCAGCAGGTCGGCCTTGAGGCCCTCGCCGGTGGTCGGGCGGGCCAGCCGCTCGCCGGTGGGGGCGTCGGCCTGCAGCGCGTCCTGCCAGCTCGGGCGGGCGTACGGGCGCTGGTAGGTCGGGCCCTCGTGGGCGACGGTGCGCGGCGGCACGTCGACGACGAGCTCGCCGTGCCAGAAGATCTCCAGGCGCTCGCCGTCGGTCACCTCACCGATGACGTTGGCGATGACGTCCCACTTCTCGCAGATCTCCAGGAAGCGGGCGACCTTGTCCGGCTCGACGATCGCGCACATGCGCTCCTGCGACTCGCTCATGAGGATCTCCTCCGGCGAGAGCGTGTTGTCGCGCAGGTGCACGGTGTCGAGGTCGATCCGCATGCCGCCGGAGCCGGCCGAGGCTAGCTCGCTGGTGGCGCAGGACAGACCGGCGCCGCCGAGGTCCTGGATGCCCTTGACGAGCTTCTCGCCGAAGATCTCCAGGGTGCACTCGATGAGGAGCTTCTCCTGGAACGGGTCGCCGACCTGGACGGCCGGGCGCTTGGCCGGCTTGGTGTCGTCGAAGGTCTCGGAGGCCAGCACCGAGACGCCGCCGATGCCGTCGCCGCCGGTGCGGGCGCCGTACAGGATGACCTTGTTGCCGGCGCCGGAGGCCTGCGCGAGGTGGATGTCCTCGTGCTTCATGACGCCCACGCACAGCGCGTTGACCAGCGGGTTGCCCTGGTAGCAGGAGTCGAAGACGACCTCGCCGCCGATGTTCGGCAGGCCCAGGCAGTTGCCGTAGCCGCCGATGCCCGCGACGATCCCGGGCAGCACGCGCCGGGTGTCCGGGTGGTCGGCCGCGCCGAACCGCAGCGGGTCCATGACGGCGACCGGGCGGGCGCCCATCGCGAGGATGTCGCGCACGATGCCGCCGATGCCGGTGGCCGCGCCCTGGTAGGGCTCGATGTACGACGGGTGGTTGTGCGACTCGACCTTGAAGGTCACCGCGTAGCCCTGGCCGACGTCCACGACACCGGCGTTCTCGCCGATGCCGACGAGCATGGCGTCGGAATCGGGCTTCTTCTCGCCGAACTGCTTCAGGTGGACCTTGCTGCTCTTGTACGAACAGTGCTCCGACCACATGACCGAGTACATCGCGAGTTCCGCCCCGGTCGGGCGGCGGCCGAGAATCTCCCGGATCCGCGCGTACTCGTCCTCCTTGAGGCCGAGTTCGGCCCACGGCTGGGCCGCGTCCGGGGTCTGCTCGGCGTTCTTGACGGTGTCGAGGCTCATCAGGCGTTCACCAGCTGCTTCAGGACGGAAGTGAAGAAGCCCAGGCCCTCGGTGGTCGGACCGGTGAGCGGCTCCACCGCGTGCTCCGGGTGCGGCATCAGGCCGACGACATTGCCGGCGGCGTTGGTGATGCCGGCGATGTCGCGGTACGAACCGTTCGGGTTGACGTCCAGGTAGCGGGCGACCACCCGGCCCTCGGCCTCCAGCTCGTCCAGGACGTGCGCGTCGGCGACGAAGCGGCCCTCGCCGTTCTTCAGCGGAACCACGATTTCCTGGCCCGCCGAGTAATCCCGGGTCCACGCGGTGCCGGCGTTCTCGATCCGCAGCTTCTGGTCGCGGCAGACGAAGTGCAGCGAGTCGTTGCGGGTGAGCGCGCCCGGCAGCAGGTGCGATTCGCACAGCACCTGGAAGCCGTTGCAGATACCGAGGACCGGCATTCCGAGCTTCGCCTGCTCGATGATGGTGGTCATGACCGGCGAGAAGCGGGAGATCGCCCCGCAGCGCAGATAGTCGCCGTAACTGAAACCGCCCGGCAGGACGACGGCGTCGACCTGGTGGAGATCCTCGTCACGGTGCCAGAGGGAGACCGGCTCGGCGCCGGCCAGCCGGACCGCGCGCTGCGCGTCGCGGTCGTCGAGGGAACCGGGGAAAGTGACGACGCCTACGCGGGTGGTCACTTCGCCGCCTCCTCGACCCGGACGGTGAAGTCCTCGATCACGGTGTTGGCGAGAAAGGTCTCGGCGGCTTCGCGGATACGGGCGAGTGCGGCGTCGTCGACCGGACCCTCCAGCTCCAGCTCGAAACGCTTGCCCTGGCGGACGTCGGCGATCCCGGTGAATCCGAGACGGGGCAGTGCGCGCTGCACCGCCTGTCCCTGGGGGTCGAGGATCTCCGGCTTGAGCATGACGTCGACTACGACGCGTGCCACTGGCACTCCCGGTGGTGTCTTCGTGAGGCGGGGGAACTCCAGACTACCGGTGGTTTCGGGCGGGATTGCTGGCCGGGGAGAGCGACGCGCGTAGACCCGAGACCCTTACGCCGCAAGGGATCCGGCCGCGCCGACCCCCACCCCCGGCAGCCGATTTCGGCGGATTGGCCGGCCGGGCGGAGAACCCCCGAAGAACACCCGAATACGGCACTCCGGGACAGAACCGCCCGTCCCGCGCTCCGGTATCCGCAAGTCCCACGAAGAGACGTGAATATCCGGAAAAGAATGCCGGACTCTTCGATTTCGACCAGCTTCGGGTGCAGAATAGGGCCACCTGTCGCGGCAAGTGCTGCGTATCCGGCGGGCCACCAGGCCTGCCCGTATGCGCTTGCGCGAGTGGTGCACATCAGGCCCCGGGGCGCACCCCGCGCGCCGACGGCCGAATTGCCCGAGAGGATTGACACCCATGGCACAGCGTGTAGTTGTCACGCTCTCCGACGACCTGGACGGCGG
Organism: Kitasatospora sp. NPDC057904; assembly: GCF_042887925.1. Taxonomy (NCBI): domain Bacteria; kingdom Bacillati; phylum Actinomycetota; class Actinomycetes; order Kitasatosporales; family Streptomycetaceae; genus Kitasatospora; species Kitasatospora sp. NPDC057904. Next base: position 338,590 of record NZ_JBHVOL010000005.1, on the reverse strand, counting down.
CGCCGCCGCGGAAACCGTCCACTTCGGCGTCGACGGGAAGTCGTACGAGATCGACCTGTCCGTGGACAACGCGGAAAAGCTGCGGGAGGCCCTCGCGCCGTTCGTCGCGGCCGGGCGGCGGCAGAGCCGCACCGGAAAGTCCTTCCGCCGCACCGCGCTGACCCCCGACCCGGCCGCGGTCCGCGCCTGGGCCCAGTCGCGCGGAATGGAGCTGCCGGCCCGCGGGCGCATCCCCAAGCACGTGTACGAGGCGTTCGCCGAGGCGAACTGACCCCGGCGGGGACGTCCGGCCCGAGCCGGCGGTCCCGCGGTCGCCCTGCCCGCCGAAAGGGTGGGGCGACCACCCCGAACGATGCTGTAGAGTATTCCTCGTCGCCGCAACGGAGAGATCCGAAGAGGCGGCCGGTGCCCCACCAGGCACCGTGCGGACGTGGCTCAGTTGGTAGAGCATCACCTTGCCAAGGTGAGGGTCGCGAGTTCGAATCTCGTCGTCCGCTCGCAGTGCGCGAGCACAGCACAACTCAATAGTTTGACCTGCGGACGTGGCTCAGTTGGTAGAGCATCACCTTGCCAAGGTGAGGGTCGCGAGTTCGAATCTCGTCGTCCGCTCAGAAACGAAGGGCTCCTCGGTAGAGGGGCCCTTCGGCATTTCCCCGGGCACTCCCCGCATCCGCGGGCGTACCGGTGACCGATGACATTTGTCACCGCCGACCCGTGGATCCGCACCCCCTTCCGATGACGGCGCGCACTGACCGCACGGACCGGGCGGCGGAAGGCTGGAGCCATGGAAACGCGCCAGCCCGCCGGCACCTCCGGCCCCGTGATCGAGGTCACCGACCTCCAGCGCCACTACGGCTCCGGCACCACCGGCTACCACGCCGTCCGCGGCGTCGACCTGACCGTCGGCCGCGGCGAGCTCTACGCCCTGCTCGGCACCAACGGGGCCGGCAAGACCTCCACCATGGAGCTCGTCGAGGGCCTGGCCGCGCCCAGCGGCGGCACCGTCCGGGTGCTCGGCCACGACCCGTACCGGGAGCGGGCCGCGCTCCGCCCGCGGATCGGCATCATGCTCCAGGAGGGCGGCTTCCCCGGCGAGCTCACCGTCGCCGAGACCGGCCGCACGTGGTCCGGCCTGACCAGCGGCGCCCGCCCGGTGGCGGAGGCGCTGGAGCTGGTCGGCCTCGGCCACCGGCGCGACGTGCGGGTCAAGCAGCTGTCCGGCGGCGAGCGCCGCCGGCTCGACCTCGCGATGGCCCTGCTCGGGCGCCCCGAGGTGCTCTTCCTGGACGAGCCCAGCACCGGCCTGGACCCGGAGGCCCGCGCCGCCGTCTGGCGGCTGGTCCGCGAGCTGCGCGCCCAGGGCACCACCGTGCTGCTCACCACGCACTACCTGGAGGAGGCCGAGGAGCTGGCCGACCGGCTGGCGATCATGCACGGCGGGCGGGTCGTCACCACCGGCACCGTCGCCGAGGTGATCGCCGGACGGCCCTCCCGGATCACCTTCGAACTGCCCGAGTTCAGCGGGGCCTCGCTGCCGCTGCTGGCCGGGGCCGAGGTCGCCGTCGACGGCCGCAAGGTCACCGTGCAGACCTCCGCCCTCCAGCGGGACCTCCACGAGCTGCTCGGCTGGGCCCACCACCACGACCTCGCGCTCGGCGCCCTGGACGCCCGCAGCGCCTCGCTGGAGGAGGCCTTCCTCGCGATCGCCTCCGAGGCCGCCCACCAGGACGAGCCGCGGCCGCCCGCGCCCGCCGGCCGCGCCTCCCGTCCCTCCCGCTCCTCCCGCTCCTCCCGCCGCCTGATCGGATCCGCCCGATGACCACCGCCGCCCCCTCCAGCGCCACCGGCACCACCACCGGCACCGCCGCCGGCCCGCAGGGGACCGCCCTGCGCCGCCTGGCCTCCCTCGGCCGCTCCGAGGCCACCCTGCTGCTGCGCAACCGCTCGGCCCTGTTCACCGCCCTGCTGCTGCCGGTGCTGATGATCGCCGGCCGCCGCAGCATGCTGAAGCAGCAGGCCTCGGACCACCCCGGCCTGGACGTCGACTCGCTGCTGATCATCGGCACCATCGGCGGGATCCTGGCCTTCGTCGTCTACTACAACCTGACCGCCGCGTACGTCGGCCGCCGCAACGAGCTGGTGCTCAAGCGGCTGCGCACCGGCGAGGCCCGGGACCTGGAGATCCTGGCCGGCACGGCCGTGCCCTCAGTGAGCCTCGCGCTGCTGATGAGCGCGGTCGTCGCGGGCGGCGGCGCCGCCTTCCTGCACCTCGGCGCCCCGGTGAACCCGCTGCTGCTGGCCGCCGGGCTGCTCCTGAGCATCGGCACGATGATGGCGACGGCCGCGCTCACCAGCGCCTTCACCAAGACCGTCGAGACCGCCGGCATCACCACCCTCCCGCTGCTGCTCGTCTCGCAGTTCGGCTCCGGCCTGTTCATCCCGCTGGAGGTCATGCCCGACCGGGTCGCCGACTTCTGCCGGCTGCTGCCCACCACCCCGGGCTTCCAGCTGATCCGGATCGGCTGGACCGGCACCGACGGCTCGGCCGCCGCCACCGGCTTCGGCGGCACCTGGTCCACCGCCGTGCCGCACCTCGTCACGGGCGCCGTGTGGCTGGGCCTGGCGGGCTGGGGCGCGGTCCGGTACTTCCGCTGGGAGTCCCGCCGCTGACGTCCCGGCGGACGGCACCGCAACCGAAGCCCCGGCCCCTCCCTCCCTCTGATATGAAGGCAGCGACAGCAACGTGACGGGACGGGGAGCAAGTCGATGCAGGTCAGGGGGCCGATCCGGCGCTGGAAGGGCTACGGCAAGCCGCAGCGCGCCGAGCTGTACTTCCGCTGGTCGCTGTACCTGATGGCGTGGATGATGCTGCCGATCAACCTCGTGGTCAGCGCCTCCCCCGCGAACCTCCCGCACTACGGCACCGCCGTCCGGGTCGCCCTGGTCGTCTCGCTCGCCTCCACGCTGGTCACGCTCCGGGCGTACCGCACCGCGCTCGACCACTACCTGAAGCGGCCGGTCGAGTACCGGCGCTGGCTGGTCGTCAACGCCGTCCTGACGGTGGTCGGCTCCTGGACCGTCATCCTGCTCGGCCCGTCCACCGGCGGGCCGGTGAGCCCCCACGCGCCGCCGTTCACCGCGGTCGTCGCCACCGCCCTGATGGGCTCGGCGATCGGCCCGACGGCCGTCGCGGTCTCCCTGCCCCGGACCTTCCTGATCGCCATCGGCCAGGTCCTGGCGATCGCTCCCGCGATGGTGCTGGCCGGGTTCGACCCGGGCATCACGATCGGGCTGCTGGTCGGGGCGGTGATCGGCCTGTCCTTCCTGATCGGCAGCTGCCGCAGCTTCGCCTGGGTGACCGCGATCGTCTGGGAGCTGGACGCCGCCCGCGAGGCGCAGTCCCGGCTCGCCGTCGCCGAGGAGCGGCTGCGCTTCTCCCGCGACCTGCACGACGTCATGGGCCGCAACCTCACGACGATCGCGCTCAAGAGCGAGCTCGCCGTCCAACTCGCCCGCCGGGGGCGCGCGGAGGCCGCCGAACAGATGGCCGAGGTGCAGCGGATCGCCCAGGACTCGCAGCGCGAGGTCCGCGACGTCATCCGCGGCTACCGCACCGCCGACCTGCACGCCGAGGCGATCGGCGCCCGGGCGGTGCTGCGCTCCGCCGACGTCGCCTGCGAGATCGACCTCGGCGAGGACGCGGACCGGCTGCCGGCCCCGGTGCAGTCGGTGCTCGGCTGGGTGATCCGCGAGGCCACCACCAACGTGCTGCGGCACAGCGAGGCCGCGCACTGCCTGATCCGCCTGCACCGGGAGGACGGCCGGGCGGTGCTGGAACTGGAGAACGACGGCGTGCCGGAGGTCCCGCTGCCCTCCCAGGGCGGCGGCACCGGACTGCGCGGGCTCCGCGAGCGGCTGGCCGCCCACGACGGCGAGCTGACCGTCCCGACGGCCGCACCGGGCACGTTCCGGATGCTCGCGGCCGTACCGATCTGACCGACGTCACCCCGTCCGCCGGCGCCGAGGAGGCCCACCGATGACCGAGACCCCGCCCGTCCGCGTCCTGCTCGCCGACGACGAGCACCTGATCCGGGGCGCGCTGGCCGCGCTGCTGTCGCTGGAGGACGACATCGAGGTCGTCGCCCAGGCCGGCTCCGGCCCGGAGGCGCTCGCGATGGCCCAGGCGCACCGGCCCGACATCGCCGTCCTGGACCTGCAGATGCCCGGACGCGACGGCATCGAGGTCGCCACCGAACTGCGCCGGCTGCTGCCGGACTGCCGCTGCATGATCGTCACCGGCCACGGCCGGCCCGGCTACCTGAAGCGGGCGCTGGAGGTCGGGGTGCGCGGCTTCCTGCCCAAGACCGTGTCGGCGGCCGACCTCGCGGGGATCATCCGGACCGTCCGGGCCGGCGGCCGGTACGTCGACCCCGAGCTCGCCGCGGACGCGATCAGCGCCGGCGAGACGCCGCTGACGCCGCGCGAGACCGACGTCCTGGAGCTGGCCGCGGACGGCACCCCGATCGCCGAGATCGCCGCGCGGGCGGCGCTGTCCCAGGGCACCGTCCGCAACTACCTCTCCTCGGCGGCCACCAAGCTGGGCGCGGAGAACCGGCATGCGGCGGTGCGGATCGCCCGCGAGCACGGCTGGATCTGACGGCCGTACCCGCGGGCGGTCGGGGGATCAGACCCAGCTGGTGCCGGTCAGGCGCTCGTACACCTCGACGTACTTGGCCCGGGTCCGCTCGACCACCTCGGCCGGCAGCGCCGGCGGCGGCTCCTCGCTGTAGCGGTCCCAGCCGGAGGCCGGGGAGACCAGCCAGTCGCGGATGAGCTGCTTGTCGAAGGACGCCTGCGAGCGGCCGGGCTCGTAGTCGTCGGCCGGCCAGTAGCGGGAGGAGTCCGGGGTGAGCACCTCGTCGCCGATCACCAGCTCGCCGTCCAGCAGGCCGAACTCGAACTTGGTGTCGGCCAGGATGATGCCGCGGTCGCGGGCGATGTCCCGGGCGCGGGCGTAGACGTCCAGGGTGGTGCGGCGCACCTGGTTGGCCAGCTCGGCGCCGATCCGGCGGGCGGTCTCCTCGTAGGGGACGTTCTCGTCGTGCTCGCCGACCTCGGCCTTGAGCGCCGGGGTGTAGATCGGGGCGGGCAGCTCGGAGCTGTTGACCAGGCCCTCGGGCAGCGCGATGCCGCAGACCGTGCGGCTCTCCTCGTACTCGCTCAGGCCGGAGCCGGCCAGGTAGCCGCGGGCGACCGCCTCGACCGGGATCATGTCCAGGCTCTTGCAGATCAGCGTGCGGCCCTTCCAGTCGGCGGGCGCGCCGGCCGGGACCTCGGTGGAGATCACGTGGTTGGGCACGATGTCGGCGATCCGCTCGAACCACCACAGGGAGAGCTGGGTGAGGACGCGGCCCTTGTCGGGGATCTCGTTCGGCAGCACCCAGTCGTGGGCCGACATCCGGTCGCTGGCCACCATGACCAGCTCGCCCGACTCGGTGCGGTAGAGGTCGCGCACCTTGCCGGTGTGCAGGTGGACCAGGCCGGGCACCTGGACCGGCTCGGGCTTGGTGACAAATCCGCTCAAGGTGTTCAGTCCTCAGGGGTCGTTCACGGGCGTGGGCCATCAGTCCAGCGGCCGGGCCGTGCGAAAGGGGAGGTCACTGCCCCCGCAGTCTTTCACGAACGCTCCCGGCGGCCTTCCGGGCCTTCCGGGCCCTGCGCCGACGGGCTCAGGGCCCGTTCTTGCAGAGCCGGTCGAGCAGATTGGCGGTGGCGCGCTGGACGCGCTCGTCGGTGAGGCCGGGGCGGCCCAGCGCGGGCGACCAGGCGAAGGTGCCGGCCGCGAAGACGTACGCGCCGCTGGGCGCGCGGTAGAGCGAGGTCTCCTGGTAGCGGGTGCGGCCGGCGAGGTCCCGGTACGGGGAGTGGGCCAGCAGGACGCGCTCGGTGTGCTCGGGCAGCGCCACCTTCGGGTAGTAGCGGTCGGCCTCGCCGGCCACCAGGCCGGGCAGCTCGTCGCCCTCCTGGAGCCCGGTGCCGTCCCACAGCCAGTGCGCGGTGTGCCGGGCGAGCAGCGGGGCGGGCGCGGCGACCCGGCCCGAGTACTGCACGCCGAGCAGGTGCTGCTCGGGTTCGCCGGCGTCCCGCCACAGGGCGCTCGCGGCGCCCGGCGCCCCGGCCGCCGGGCTGCCCGGCCGGACCTTCTGGCGCTTGCGGCAGTTGAGCAGCCGGTTCGGCTCGCCGGAGGCGGCGGCGGTCAGCTCGACCCGCCAGTACATGGTGTTGGCGGACAGGAAGACCAGCGAGGTGCCGCCGTCGCGGGCCCGCTCGGCGGCGCGGCGCATCGGCTCGGACCAGTACTCGTCGTGGCCGGGGAAGACCAGCGCCCGGTGCCGCGCCGGATCGACCAGGCCGGCGTGCAGGTCGGTGGCGGTCGCGTAGGCGAGGTCGTAGCCGTAGCGCTCGGCCCAGCGGATGAAGTCGTAGGCGTGGCCGACGTGCAGCGGCAGCCCAGCGGTGGCGTGCGGGCGGTCGAAGGAGACGGTGACGGCCGCCTCCGACTCGCCGACCAGCCCGCCCCGGCCGTCCCACGCGTGGTAGAGGCTCGCGCCGCTGCGGCCGTCCTCGGGGAACAGGTTGTAGGCCTGCCAGGTCACGTCGGGGAGCACCAGGAGCAGTTCGGCGGCGTGCGCCCGGTCCTCGAAGTCCCGTACGGTGAACGGGATGTGGCTGCGGTGCAGCATGTCCGCGGTGGTCAGCACGGCGACGTACGCGCCGGGCCGCCAGTGGGCGGGGATCTGCAGCCGCCAGGAGTGCCACCAGTGGTGGCAGGACACCGTCCGGCCGACCACCAGCGGGGCGGGCTGGGCGAGGCCGGCGATGAGCGGGCTGGACGTCATGTGGTGCGCCCCGTCACCGCCGTAGTGGCCGATCCGGTAGACGTCCACGGTGAACTCGCGCGGCGGGTTGACGGTGACCCGGAAGTCCACCGAGCCGCCGGGGCGGACCACCCCGGCCGAGGCGAAGCCCTTGATCTGCTGGACGACGTCGTCGGCGCTGCGCGGGGTGCCGACCGGCGGCCGGGGCCGGGCAGCGGCGGCCAGCGGGCGCTGGCCGGGGGCGTCCACGGACACGTACCAGGGCACGGTGCCCTTGGCGTCGGCCAGGTACTCGTCGGGGCTGCGCAGCCAGGGCAGCGGGCCTTGGCCGAAGGGGTCGGAGGCGCTGTAGGCAAGCGTTCCGGACTCCCAGCGGCGGTTGAGTTCGGTACCCACGCGCCCCTCCCAGGTGCACTCCCCTCCGGCTGGCACGTGCCCCCCGGATGTGCGTGCGGTCTAATACACCACACAGTGCTGGCGCAGCGTCACCCTGCGGTAGCAATTGGTGGTGGCAATCTCGGGCCGGTCGGCGGCGGGCCCTCCGGCCTGCGCGGACGGCCGCCCGCGGGCCCGGCCGGGGGCGCGTGGGCGGCGTTCGAGCGCCGCTGTCGATCAGAGGCGGACGGGCTTCTCCAGGCGGACGTCGGCGGCGTCGAGCCAGGCGCGCAGGGGGCCGTCCTGGCCCTGTTCGACGGCTTGGGCGACGGGGGCGGCGAGGTCGGTGCGGCGCACGCCGCGGATCAGCAGGACCGGGCCGTCCAGCCAGTCCAGGCCGGGGGTGGCGCCCGCGGTGTCGACGGCGGCGCAGCAGACCATCGCGGTGACGTGGTCGACCAGCAGGTCGCGGCCGCTGCGGACGGGTTCGAGCAGCGGGGCCGGGGCGGTGGTGCGGGCCAGCTCGGCGGCGAGGGCGGCGGCCAGTTGTTCGCCGTCGCCCTCGGCGAGGCGGACCAGCAGCCGGGTGAGCGTCGGGGCGCCGGGGCGGGCCTGGGGCGCGAGGCGGTCCAGGGCGCTCTGCAGGGCCGCGGCGCGGGCCCGCCAGCCGGCGTCGACGGCCTCGGCCGGGTAGTCGGTCCACTCCAGCTCGTGCCAGGCGCCGGCGGCCGGCTCGCCGAAGAACAGCTCGGCGGCGAGCCGGGAGACCGCCCGGTCGACGGTGCCGGGCTCCTCCAGCAGGTCGCAGGCGGGGCGGTCGCCGAGCCGGGTGCCGTAGCCGTCGGCCAGCCGGTCGCGCCGGGACAGCTCGGTGAGGGCGGCGACCACGCCGGCGTTGAGGTGGGCCGGGTGGCGGCCGAGCCGCCAGGCGGGCAGTGCGACCCGGGTGAGCAGGCGGTCCCAGCCGGCGTAGGCGAGGCCGACCTGCTCCTGGGCGGCGATCCGCAGGCCGTAGTCGACCGTCCTGGCCTGCTCGGAGGCCCAGCTCGCGACGGACCGCTCCAGCTCGGCCGCGTGGCCGCGGCAGGCGCCGAGGAGGCGGCGGGTGATCCGGTCGGTCAGCAGGGCCGGGCCGCGGCGCGGCGCCCGGGGCGGGCCGGCCAGCACGGCGCCGCCGAGCCCGGCCGGGGACGGGCCGGTGTCCAGGCTGGCGTCGAGGCTGCGCAGGAAGCGGCGGGCGGCGGCGATGTCCGGGTCCGCGGAGGCGGCGGTGCCGGCCACCACGGGCGCGAGCAGGGCGCGCAGCTCGTCGGCCCGCATCCACCACAGGAACGGCGAGCCGATCACCAGGACGGGCGCGGGCGGCTCGGACCGGGGGTGGTGCGGGTGCGCGGGCTGGACGTCCTCCAGCCAGCTGTCGCAGTCCGGGGTGAGCGCGATGGCGGAGGGCGCGGGGACGTCCAGCCGGTCGGCGAGTTCGGCGATCAGCCGGTACAGCTCGGGCGCCTCCGCCCGCTCCAGCGGGACGGCCGGGGTGCGCGGTGGGACGGCCCTGCGGTAGGCGCGGGCGGCCAGGCCGGCCACCAGGAGGGCGAGCACGGCGACCGCGCCGACCGCCCAGCGGGCGGCGTCCCAGCCGGCCGCGTCGGAGGCGCCGGGCGCCCCGATGCGGCCGGTGAACCGTCCGGCCAGCAGGACCACCGCGACGGCGGCGGGCACGGCGGCGGTGGCCAGGGCGAGCCCGCGGATCCGCAGGACCGCCTGGGCGTGTGCGCGCGCGGTGTCGGCAGCGGCCATACGGTGCGGCACCCCCTTCGGAGCCCTCGGGCGCCCGCTGACGGGCCCCTGAGCCGACTCGAAACGATCAGTTCCGACCGGGAAGCGGTGGTGTCCGATCCCGGTAGTGCGTGCTGTGTGGCGCTTCTGCCATGTTCGACGCCCCGGTCCGCGTGGGTGTTCCGGAACGACCCGGTTTCCACTCGTCCCGGTGACGCCGTCCGAATATCCGGACGACGTACCGGACGCCCCGCGACCGGTCCGGTGCGAAGCACCCGGGCGACCGCCCGGCCGGACGCCGTCCAGCATCCCCCCGCGGGACCGCCGCTACCCGGCGGCGACCCCAGCGCGCGGCCACGGCGCGGTGCGATCCAGCGCACCATAAGGCCGGGCAGCCGGTTACGTCAGCCGGATGCGGGTGCTGTCACTCGATGGGCTGGAATCCGGCCGCCGAACGGTGCGCCGCCCACCACGGCCGCCCCCGCCCGGGAACGCCGCAGGGCGCTGCGTCCATGGGGGTGTTTCCCACGACGCGGCGCCCTGCGGGGTGCGGACGGCCCGGACGGCTAGGCGGTGGCCGCCGCCTTGAGGGCGATGTCGGTGCGGTGCTGGCCGCCCTTGAGCGAGATGCGGTCGACGGCGGCGTACGCCCGGCCGCGCGCCTCGGCGAGGTCGGCGCCGGTCGCGGTGACGGACAGGACCCGGCCGCCGGCGCTCAGCACCCGGCCGTCCCCGGCCGCCGCGGTGCCGGCGTGCAGGACGAACGCGGTGCCGTCCGCCTCGGCCTCGGCGAGGCCCACGATCGGGTCCCCGGTGCGCGGCGCGGCCGGGTAGCCCTCGGAGGCGACGACGACGGTCACGGCCGCGTCCTCGCTCCAGCGCAGCGGCTCCAGCTGGTCGAGCGTGCCGGTGGCGGAGGCCAGCAGGACGCCGGCCAGCGGGGTGCGCAGCCGGGCCAGCACGACCTGGGTCTCGGGGTCGCCGAAGCGGGCGTTGAACTCGATCACCCGGGTGCCGCGCGAGGTGAGCGCGAGGCCGGCGTAGAGCAGGCCGGAGAACTCGGTGCCGCGGCGGCGCAGCTCGTCCACGGTCGGCTGCAGGACGGTGTCCAGGACCTCCTGGACCAGCCCGTCGGGCGCCCACGGCAGCGGCGAGTAGGCGCCCATGCCGCCGGTGTTGGGGCCCTCGTCGCCGTCCAGCGCGCGCTTGAAGTCCTGGGCGGGCTGCAGGGGTAGGACGGTGGTGCCGTCGGTGATCGCGAACAGCGAGACCTCCGGGCCGTCCAGGTACTCCTCGATGACCACGCGCTCGCAGGCGGCGGCGTGGGCCAGCGCGGCGGCGCGGTCCGAGGTGACGACGACGCCCTTGCCCGCCGCCAGGCCGTCGTCCTTGACGACGTAGGGCGCGCCGAAGGCGTCGAGGGCCTCGGCGGCCTCCTCGGCGGTGGTGCACACGTAGGAGCGGGCGGTCGGGACGCCGGCGCCGGCCATCACGTCCTTGGCGAAGGCCTTCGAGCCTTCCAGCTGGGCGGCCGCGCCGGACGGGCCGAAGACGGGGATCCCGGCCGCGCGCACGGCGTCGGCGACGCCCGCGACCAGCGGGGCCTCCGGGCCGACGACGACGAGGTCGGCACCGAGCCGCCCGGCGAGGCCGGCGACCTGGGCGCCGTCCAGCTGGTCGACCGGGTGGACCGTCGCCACCTGCGCGATGCCGGCGTTGCCCGGGGCGCAGTGCAGCTCGGTGACGGCGGGATCTTGGGACAAGGAGCGGCACAGGGCGTGTTCGCGGGCGCCGCCGCCGATGACGAGGACCTTCACGGTTGGCAAGGGTAGTCGGTGGCCTGTTCCGGCCGCTCTCCGGTCCCGTCGGAACCTCCAAGCGGAGAGCTCCGTACGCTCACGATGTCGGAGGATCCTCCAAGGCCGGGCCCCGTCTTTCGGCGGCGGGTGGCCGGGTCAGGACGGCGGGTCACCGGGGCCTCGCTCGGACGGGTGAAATCTCGCCGACCCCCGCATCCCTCCGACCTCGTGTTCCGGTGGCCGAATCCGATAACGATCAAGGAGGAAGCGCCCCGCGGTCAGCCATTTGGCGGTAAGAAGTGCTGTTGGACAACCTCTGGCAGACGATCCGTCAGCCGGACGCGTCGCCAGACCCAGCCGCCCGCCCCGCCACAGGGAGCCCCACAGGTGAGCCAGCCGGAAATGCAGCCCGAGGAGAGTGCCTGGGGCAAGGAGATCGGCGAGGAGGACCAGCCCGTCGCGGCGGTCGCCCGCCGGGCGTCCACCCGCCGCCGGACCGATCTGAGCGCCCGCCAGTTCCCGCTCGGGGACTGGGGTGAGCCGGCCGAGCGGCTGGAGGAGCTCTACCGCTGGTCCGAGGAGCGGGCGGTCGAGGCGATCGAGTGGTACCGCAAGGACCGGGTCTGGAAGCGCCGCTGGGCCCGCCTGCTGCGGTTCGGCACGGTCGGCTTCGCGATCGGCGGGGTGTCCGCCCCGCTGGTGGACCTGACCGGCACCGTCGCGCACGGCACCAGCTGGGGCTACGTCGGCCTGGCCCTCGCGGCGGCCTGCCACGGCACCGACCGGGCGTTCGGCCTCACCTCCGGCTGGATGCGGGACGTGAGCACCGCGCAGGCGCTGCAACGCCGCCTGGAGGCCTTCCAGTTCGACTGGGCGTCGGAGTGCGTGCGGGAGGTGCTCGGCCCGACCGAGGGCACCGCGGGCGAGGCGGCCGAGCGCTGCCTGGGCGTGCTGCGCCGGTTCTGCGAGGACGTGTCGGACATGGTCCGCACCGAGACCTCGGAGTGGATGCTGGAGTTCCGCGCGTCGATGACGCAGCTGCCCACCCAGGCCCCCGGGACGTGGGGCGGGCGCACCGAGACCGGCGTGGGCGCCCAGGTGCGGGTGCTGCCCCCGCCGGGCACCCGGCCCACCATGCCGCGCCAGCGGCCGCCGGAGGGCCCGCTGCGGTAGGCGGGCGGCCGTACGGGGGCGGACGTGCGGGGGCCGAGGACCGGACAGCCGAGGCTGCCGCCCGGCTCAGGCGAAGACGATCATCGAGCCCTGGGAGACGCTCCGGGTCGCCGCCGCGTACAGGCCCGCCCAGGCGTGCCGCTCGCGGGCGAAGGGGTGCAGGTCGTCCAGCGGCGGGCCGAACGGCTGCTCCAGGCCGGTCGGCCCGAGCGGCTTGGTCGGGGCCGGCGGGTTGTACGGGTCCAGGCCCAGGGACGGTGCCACGGCCTGGAGTTCGCGCAGCAGCCCGTGGCTGGAGCCGAGCGGGCCGCCGACCGCGAGCAGCGCGTCGTCCACCAGCGGCACCGCGAACTCGATCGGCACGTAGGCGCCCGCGTGGTCGAAGTGCCAGACCAGGTGGGACTGTTCGGCGCTGTTCTCGAACATCTCCAGGAGCTGCTCGTAGTCGCCGCCGAGCGAGTCGACCGGCGTGATGTCGAGGCCGGTGAGGCCCAACAGGTAGGCGCGGCGCAGGAAGTGCAGGGAGTCGTAGTCGAAGGCGGCTATCGGCTCGACCGCCCCGCTGATCCCCGGGACGTACTGGTAGACCGGCACTTCGGGCAGTCCGCGCGAGGTCAGCACGGCGTTGTACAGCGCGAGGTCGTCCCGGAAGGGGTTGTCGGGGCTGTGGCTCAGCACGTCCACGAGCGGGACGAGCCAGAGGTCGCAGGCCATGGCCGGCTCTTCCTCTCCGGGCGGGGAGTCGTCCGCGCGGACGGGGACGACTACGGGCGGCGGTGTCCGCACCGGGACGGGTCCCGACGGGGACGTCCGGTACGACGACCGCCCACCCTACCGGCCCGGCGCGCGATGCGGATCGGGCCGTCCCTGCGGGTGCTCGGGGGGCTCGGGCAGCCGCCGGCCGAACCGGCCGTGCGGGATCGATCGCGGCTGCGGCACCAGGCCGAGCCCCAGTCCGAGCTCCCGGCCCAGCTCGCGGCCGACGTCCTCGCCGCGCCGCGCGCGGGCCGTCCCCGGCACCGCGGGGCCCGGCTCGTCCGGCGGCGGCCCGGCCGGCCCGGGGGCCGGGGCGGGCTCCTCGTCCACGGACTCGGTGAGCAGCCCCAGCACGGCCACCGACTCCAGCGGCTGCCCGGCCAGCTCGGCCAGCAGCCGGACGGTGAACAGGTTGTACTCGCAGATGATCCGGTGCGCCCCGGCGAGGTCCCGGGCCTCGATCGCGTCCACCAGGTCGACGTGCCGGTCCCAGCACACCCCGCCCAGCGCGGACAGCTCCCGCAGGTAGGACGCCGCGAACATCCAGGACTGCACGCGCAGCCAGTCCAGGTAGGCGCCGATCCGGCGGTTGCCGAGCAGCCCGGCGACCTCCTGCCAGAACCGGCGGTCGCAGCCCACCATGACGTCCAGGTTCCCGGCCCTGGCCGCCCGCACGGCCGCGTCCGCCCGGCGGCGCAGCGAGGGCAGCCGGGTGAGGTCGGGCAGGGCGCGGCGGGAGCGGTACTGGCGGTAGTAGCTGTCGGTGAGCAGCACCCGGGACTCGAAGATCTCCACGAAGTCGTCCCAGCCCAGCTCGGGCACGGTGAAGCCGCGGTGGTGCTCGGCCCGCAGCAGGCCCTGGGCACCGAGGTCGACCAGCGCCTCGCGGGCCGGGGTCGCGGAGACGCCGTACAGCTCGGCGATCTCCTTGACGGTGAAATTGCGGCCCGCCTCAAGGCGGCCGGCCATCATCTCCTCGCGCAGCGCGCCCGCGATCTGCTCGCGGAGGCTGTTGCGGCGGATGACGGGACGGGTGTCGCCTGCGCCGTTGCCGGCCATGCGCGCGACCTCCTCGGGCGGGCCGACCGGCCGCCCCTCGGCGGACCGGCCGAAGAACGACTGGGAACACGACGAGTGCTCATCTTCTCAAACCCGTCCGGAGCAGGTACAAACCAACCCCGGGAACGGCCGGATCCCGCCCGTTCCGTCCCCTCCGGCGTCAGCGCTGGACCGGCGCCGGGATCCCCAGCAGGCGGTCCCGCAGCACCGGGAACTCCGCCCGCGCCTTGGCCACCTCGGCCGGGTCGAACTCGACGGTCAGCACCTGCTCCCCCGCCCCGGCCTCGGCCAGCACCCGGCCCCACGGGTCCACCACGATGCTGTGCCCGGCCTGCTCGACCCCGCCGTGCGTCCCGGCGGTGTTGCACGCGAGGACGTACGCCTGCTCCTCCACCGCGCGCGCCCGGGCCAGCAGCGTCCAGTGCTCGCGGCGCCGCGCCGGCCAGGCCGCCGGGACGACCAGCAGCTGCGCGCCCGCGTCGAGCAGGGCCCGGAACAGCTCGGGGAAGCGCAGGTCGTAGCAGGTGGCCAGGCCGAGCGTGCCGAAGTCGGTCGCGGCCGTGACGATCTCCTGCCCGGCGCCCATCACCACCGCCTCGCCGCTGTCGAAGCCGAAGCGGTGGATCTTGCGGTAGGTGTGCACGAGCTCGCCGTCGGGGGCGAACAGCAGCGAGGTGTTGTAGATCGGCCCGTCCGGGTCGCGTTCGACGATCGAACCGGCGTGCAACCAGACCCCGGCGGCCCGGGCGGCGGCCGCCATGGCGTCCGAGGTGGGCCCGTCGAGCGTCTCCGCGCCCTCCGACCAGAGGTCGTAGGCGAAGCCCCCGAGCGGCCACAGCTCGGGCAGGACCACCAGGTCACAGCCGTGCTGGGCCCGTACCAGGGAGGCCGCCCTGGCCCGTCGCTCGGCCGGCGGCTCGGCGTCGGAGACCGCGAGTTGGATCAATGAAGCGCGCACAGTACCACCGTCCACGGCAAGAGTCCTACGATCGTCACCCGAAAGCGCTGCCCGGCTGTCACCCGGCAGCGTAACGTGCGGTTAGCGTGTGCGCCCGAAGGCCGGACCGACCCGGCCGGCCGACGGGGCAGGGTGCGCGCGGCAAGGCAGCTGACGGAGGGCCGGAGATTCCCGTGACGGACAACCAGACCGTGCAGGCGCACACCGAGGCGTGGACGCAGAGCATCGAGTCCATATCCGAACTGGTGACCCCCCTGCCGGAGGGCGCCTGGAACCGCGCCACCGAGTGCCCCGGCTGGTCCGTGCGGGACGTCGTCTCGCACATCATCGCCGTCGAGTCCGAGCTGCTCGGCGACCCCCGCCCGATCCACGCGCTGCCGCGCGACCTGCGCCACGTCACGAGCGAGTTCGCCCGCTACGTCGAGCTGCCGGTGGACAAGCGCCGCTGCCACACCGCGCTGGAGATGACCGGCGAGCTGGAGTACACGATCATCCGCCGCTCGCGGGCCCTGCGCAACGCGCGGCAGACGCCCGAGGAGCCGGTGCGCTGGCCGGCCGGCCCGTTCGCCCGGGACGTGCCGTACCACGAGCTGCTGCGGCTGCGGGCCTTCGACGTCTGGGTGCACGAGCAGGACCTGCGCCGGGCCCTGGCCGCACCCGGCAACCTGGCCTCCCCGGCCGCCCTGGTCGCCCGGGACGTCCTGCTGGAGAGGCTGCCCAAGGCCGTCGCCCACACCGCGGGCGCCCCGGCCGGGACGACCCTCGTGCTGGACGTCACCGGCCCGGTCGAGTTCCTGCGCACCGTGCGGGTCGACGCGGCCGGCCGCGGCACCGTGGACGAGTCGGTCAGCCTGGCCCCCGACGTCCAGCTGACCATGGACTGGGAGACGTACGTCCGCCTCGCCTGCGGCCGCGGCCGCCCGGGCCCGGTGGGCGTCGAGGGCGACAAGGAGCTGGCCGAGCGGGTGCTGGCCACGTTCTCGGTCACCATCTGAGAGGGCAGTCGCGCACCACCCGGCGTACACGCACAACCGTGCGCCGGGGCGGTACGCCTCGTGCATCCGTGCGTCAACGTGGGACCAGTACGCCACTCGTTCGACCTCGTTGTTCCGAGCAGTCCTGCCATCACTCGGAAGAAGGAGGGGCGTCCCCATGGACGACGAACAGGAACAGCAGGAACAGATGGTGCTGGTGCGGTCGAGCTTCCCGGTCACGGGCCAGCCGATCAGGGTGGTGATGATCGACGGGCAGCCGTGGTTCGTCACGGCGGACGTGTGCCGAGTGCTCGGCCGCAGCAATCCGAGCGAGGCACACAAGATCGTGAAGCCGATGAACGCACGGATGGTCGACCTGCGCCTGGTAACCATCAGAAATTCTGATGGTTACCAGGTTCCCGCAGGTCAGAAACCATACAGGCGTGGAAATCCCATGCTTGGGGTCATCAGCGAGACGGGTCTGTACACCCTGATCATGAGGTCGACCAAGCCGAACGCGCAGCCCTTCCAGGAATGGGTCACCCGCGACCTCCTCCCGTCCATCCGCCGCGGGGACACCGACATCCCCACCCAGCAGCGGCGGATGGCGGAGACCCTCACCGAGGCGATCGGCCAGCAGGTGCAGATCATCGCCGAGATCGACCACGAGGACTGGCCGGGAGTCGTCATCCACTCGGACGGGACGGTGCACTGTCGGCACGGGGAGATGGTCTTCCACATGCCGACGCGGGAGGAGGACAGCGGGCCGCCCTTCGGCGCCTACTACGCCTGCCCATCCGTGGAGCGGGTCGGGATCCGGGGCAGCAGGGTCGTCCCCGGCTGCCCGAAGCTGAAGCTGGTGGACCTGGTCCGCCTGCGGCGTGAAGCGCAGCACGAGTCGGCTCCACCTGACCACGGGCTCATGCACGCAGAGCTCCATGGCGCCCGGATCTACGGGACGCCACCGCAGATGGCCGCGATGATGCGGGAGTACGGTCGCTGACGTATGCCCCCGGTATGAGTGAGTTCAACTCACTCATACCGGGGGCATTAACCTTCCCCAAAGGATGGCTAATCGCGTTTTCGCAGGTCAGAAACCCTACGCACCCACTGCCACTAGCCTCCGCCGCAGCCGCAGGATCATCGCCGTCCCCACCGCCAGCGGCACGTACTGCCAGCAGAACGCCCACCGGAAGGCGTCCGCCGAGTACGTCTCCGCGCCGGCCGGGGCCAGGGCGTCGAGCAGGACGCCGATGCCGAACAGGGTGATCATCGTGCCGATGAAGCCGCCCATGTTGACGATGCCGGAGGCCGTCCCGAGCCGCTCCACCGGGTTGCGGGCGCGGGCGTAGTCCAGGCCGACCAGCGAGGCCGGGCCGTTGCTGCCCATCACCAGGATGATCCCGACGAGCAGCCACACCGGCGGGTGCGCGCCGGGCCAGGCCAGCACCAGCGCCCAGCCCAGCGCGGTGGCCCCGATCACCGTGAACACGATCGGCATCCGGGCGCGCGGCGAGAAGGACAGCACCCGGCCGAACACGAAGCCGCAGGTCATGTTGGAGAGCACCAGGAGGGTCAGCAGCCCGCCGGCCCCGGCGCGCGTCATGCCCTGCGCCTCGACCAGGTAGGGCAGGCCCCAGAGCAGGCCGAAGGCGTTGCCGGGGAACTGCGTCGTGAAGTGCACCCAGAGTCCGAGCCTCGTGCCGGGCTCCTGCCAGCACTCCCGGACCTGCCGCCCGATCCCGGTCCGCGGCCGGTGCTGATCGACCGGCTCGGCCACGGCGGGCGCGTCCTTCAGGAACAGCGCGACCAGCGCGAACACCGCCACGCCCAGCAGCGCGATCGCCGCGAAGGTCGGCGTCCAGCCCTCGCTGTGCAGCACCTGCGCGAGCACCACCGTCGTGAACAGGTTGCCGCCCATCCCGACGAGGCCGGTCAGCTGCGCCACGAACGGGTTCTTCGCCGCCGGGAACCAGCGCGCGGCGATCCGCAGCACGCTGATGAAGGTCATCGCGTCCCCGCAGCCCAGCACCGCGCGGGAGGCCAGCGCGGGGGCGAACGAGGAGCTGAACGCGAAGGCCAGCTGCCCGGTGCTCAGCAGCAGGACGCCGAGCAGCAGCACCCGCCGCGGCCCGAACCGGTCCACCAGCAGCCCGACGGGCACCTGCATGGCCGCGTAGACCAGCACCTGGAGGATCGAGAAGGTGGAGAGCGCCGAGGCGCCGATCCCGAAGCGCTCGGCGGCGTCCAGCCCGGCCACGCCGAGGCTGGTGCGGTGGATCACCGCGAGGACGTAGACGCTGACGCCGACCGACCACGCGAGCCACGCGGCGCGCCCGCCGGGCGGGGACGCGAAGGCGGCCGGGGACTCGTCGGAGGAGCGGGGAGCGGGGGCGGACAGGGGACGGACTGAACGGTCTGGCTCCACGGGCATAGTGCGTCCAGGGTAGTCATCCCATGATTGGACGCCCAGAGTGGGGTACGACCGATCTCCCCGGGACCTGCGCTCAGCCGGTGACCGTCCAGGACACCGAGCGGGTCATGTACTTGTCCCGGAAGCCCTCGTCGCGCACCCAGTCCGTGGTGTCCCGGACGGTCGCCGTGACGGTGGCGGCGCGGCCGGCCGGGATGTTCAGCTGCGCCGAGTCCAGCCGCCCGCCGTTCACCGTCCGCGGATCCGCCGGGACGCCGTCCACCGTCCAGTCCACCCGCAGCTGGCGCGGCCCGGACAGCGGCAGCGGCCGGGCGTCCAGCTGCGGGCGGCCGTCGACCTCGCCGGGCGGCGGCACCGGGGGGTCGGTCGGGCGGATCCGGCGGTACAGCTCCTCGATGATCGCCTCGCGCGAGGGCAGGTTGTAGGCACTGCCCAGGGTGCGCATCACCGAGTCCTGCGTCGGCCGGTAGAGGCCGTTGGCGCTGCGGTACGCCCCGACCGTCCCGGCGCCGTCCGGGGACGCGGCGCCCAGCCAGCGCCACCACTTGGTCTGCTTCTTGCGCATGTCGTCGGCGTTGAGGGTCGAGAGGTTCGGGTAGTCGGCGTCGTCCGGCGCGGAGTCGTACTCGTCCCCGAGGTCCCCCACGGTGTGGCCGATCTCGTGCTGGATGATCCGCCCCGCGTCCGGGCTGCCGCCCGCCAGGGTGGTCACCCCGGTGCCCCCGGCGCCGCCGTACTCGGTCGAGTTCGCCAGCGCTATCAGGTACTGCGGCCCGGCGCTGTCCCCCGCCAGCCGGGCGGTGGCCGCCTCGTCAGCGCAGAGCAGCCGGGCGGTGCCCTCGCACCAGAAGTGCATGCCGAGCGGGGTCGAGGGGTTGCGGCCGCGGCTCTCGGTCTCGGCTATCCCGGAGACCGGCGAGAGCACCTCGACCCGCCGTATGTTGAAGAACGCCTGGTAGCTGCGGAACGGCTCGATGTCCATCAGCGAGTGCCAGGCCCGGTCCGCCTGCTGCTGGAAGAGGTCCTGCTCGGCCGCCGTGTAGCCGTCGCCGAGCAGCACCAGGGTGATCCGGTTGGCCGGGTCGCCGGTGCGGCGTATGTCGACGGTCGGGGCGGGCGCGGCGCCGCGCAGGTCGGCGCGCTGCGCCGTGTGCGGCGGCACCGCCCGGTCGACGGGGGCGCCGGCCCCGATCACGCCGAACGGCGAGGGGCCGACCAGTTCCAGGGCGGCCGGGAGTACGGCGGTGGACACCAGCACGAGCGCGGCCAGACTCCGAACGAGACGGCCAGGGTTGCCAGGCGGCATACGGGTGCGTCCTCGGGGCTCCGGTCACCCGGTGTCGCCCGGGTGGTGGAGCGGAGACGTACCCGACCCGGCGTGTCGCCCCCACCGGCGGACGAAAAAGTCACCGACCTGGCCGAACGATCCACATCGGACCAGTCATACCAATGAATCTGTCAGGGCTTCCGCGCCAGGCCGAGCACCAGGTGCGTCCCCAGCCCGAACAGCAGCCCCCAGAACGCCGAACCGATCCCGAACAGGCCCATCCCCGACGCACTCGCCAGGAACGTCACCACCGCCGCGTCCCGCCCCCGCTCCTCCGCGACCGCCGCCGCCAGGCTGCCCTGCAGCGACGCCAGCAGCGCGACCCCCGCGATCACCGCGATCAGCTCCTTCGGCAGCCCGGTGAACAGGCTCACCAGCACCCCGCCGAAGCTCCCCACCACGACGTACAGCGCCCCCGAGGACATCCCCGCGACGTAGCGCCGCCGCGGGTCCGGGTGGGCCTCCGGGCCCGAGCAGATCGCCGCCGTGATCGCCGCGAGGTTGACCCCGGGCGAGCCGAACGGCGCCATCAGCAGCGACATCGCGCCGGTCGACCCGATCAGCAGCCGGTCGTCCGCCCGGTACCCGAAGGCCCGCATCACCCCGAGGCCCGGCGCGTTCTGCGAGGCCAGGACGACGATCGTGAGCGGCAGCGCCAGCCCCACCACGGCCGACCAGGAGAACGCGGGCACCGTCAGGACCGGCACGGTCGGCCCGCCCGACCCCACCCGCAGCGGCAGGCCGACCGTGACCGCCGCCAGCACCCCGCCCACCAGCAGCGCCACCGGCACGGCGTAGCGCGGCGCGAACCGCTTGGCCAGCAGGAACGCCGCGAAGCTCCCCACCACCAGCACGGGTGCGCCGTGCACCGCCCCGAAGATCCCGGCGCCGAACGAGAACAGGATGCCCGCGAGCATCGCGTTGACGATCCCCACCGGCACCGCCGCGATCAGCCGCCCGAACCAGCCCGTCACCCCGAACAGCGTCACCACGACCGCACACACGACGTACGCCCCGACCGCCTCCCGGTACGGGTACGCCCCGAGGCTCGTCACCAGCAGCGCCGCCCCCGGCGTCGACCAGGCCGTGATCACCGGCGTGCGGGTCCACCAGCTCAGCAGGAACCCGCTCACCCCGCTGCCGACGCCCACCGCCCAGATCCAGGACGCCGTGTGCGCCGCGTCCAGCCGCCCCGCCGAGGCCGCCGCGAGGACCACCACCAGCGGCCCCGAGAACGACACCGCGATGCACACCAGCCCCGCCAGCAACGCCGTCCCCGACGCGTCCCGCCGCAGCGACCGCCGCTCCCCGTCCCCGCCCGGCACCGTCCCCGGACGGACAGTCAGCTCATCCGTCATTCCGGCAGTATCCCGAAACACGGCTCCGGAAGGCTTCCGAAAAAACTTCTGAACCCACCTGCAACCACCGGCGGGGATGCGCGTCTATACGGATGAAGGCACGGAGAGCGAGACCGGCAGAGCCGGGGGGCGCTTCCGCTCAGGAGGAGCGGAGCCGGTCGTCTTCACCCACCACACCGTCAGACCCATGACCCTGGGGAGTCACGTCATGCGCACGTCCGTTATCACCCACTTTGCGAAGAACACCCGCTCGCTCTCCACCCGCCGCACCCTCGCCACGCTCGCCACCACCGCCGTCCTCGCCGGCGGCATCCAGATCCTCACCACCGACACCGCCTGGGCCTGCTCCGGCCCCTACCAGGGCCCCGGCACCACCATCTCGGCCGACGCTCGGGCGCGGCACCACGCGAACCCCCTGGACGCCGACATCATCGAGCCGAACCCGACCTCGCTGACCGCCGGTTCGAGCATCGAGTTCGGCGTGAAGCTGCTCAACCTCAGCGGAGCCGACTACGACAACGCCGCGTTCGGCCTCACCCTGAAGGACGACAGCGGCGCGAACCGCCTCCGCACCGGGGACGCGACCATCGAGGCGATGATCAACGGCACCTGGACGAAGCTCGGCATCGACGACGGATGCGGCGGCGAGGCCGTCCGGGTCGACACCGGGTCGTTGGGCCAGCACCTGGCCGACGGCCGGACGGCTCGGGTGATGTTCCGGTTGCACCTGGCCGCCAGTGCCCCGAAGGACCTCACCATGCTCTCGGTCACCGCCTCGCCCTGGGCGGAGGCCGGACCCGCCAGCAAGCCCGTGGGCGTGGGCATCAGGGTCCTCCACGCCAACGGCGAGGCCAAGCCCGCCGGCAAGCCCACGGTCACGGCGAAGCCGAGCGCCCCGGCCAAGCCCGCGCCCGGCAAGCCCGCCGCGGACGAGACCAAGACCGCCGCTCCGGCCGCGCCCGCCGCCGAGGCACCCAAGTCCCCTGTCGTGGCGCCGACTTCCGCCCCGGCCACCACCGCCCCGGACGGCGCCACCGAGCTCGCACACACCGGTTCCTCCTCCACCAACGGCTTCCTCGCCCTGTCCGCCGCCGCGCTGCTCGCACTCGGCGCGGGCGTCCTGATCGCCGTCCGTCGCCTCCGTCCCCAGCGGTAACCGACGAACGGACACCACGAAGGGGCCTTCCTCCACACGGCGGTGTGGAGGAAGGCCCCTTCTTCTCGCGCTAGCAGCAGACGTCCGAAAAACTTTTTGAACTCACCTGCAACCACCAGCGCAGATGCGCGTCTATACGGATGAAGGCACGGAGAGCGAGACCGGCAGAGCCGGGGGGCGCTTCCGCTCAGGAGGAGCGGAGCCGGTCGTCTTCACCCACCACACCGTCAGACCCATGACCCTGGGGAGTCACGTCATGCGCACGTCCGTTATCACCCGCTTTGCGAAGAACACCCGCTCGCTCTCCACCCGCCGCACCCTCGCCGCCCTCGCCACCACCGCCGTCCTCGCCGGCGGCATCCAGATCCTCACCACCGACACCGCCTGGGCCTGTGCCGGTCCGTACGAGGTGACGACTCCGGCCACCCCGGCCCCGGCCGCCACCCACAACGGCGACCTCACCGCTTCCTTCCACCAGACCCGGGACGGCCAGACCCTCATCGCGGGCGGCCCGAAGGTGGAGGTGGGCGTCGGCATCACCAACTTCACCGGTGCGCCCTACGAGAACGTCGCGGCGTCCATCTGGCTGTTCAACCCGGTGCCCGGCACCGGCCTCCGGACCGAGGACTTCACGGTCGAGGTGGCGTCCGGCGGGACCTGGAAGCCGGTCGCCCTCAGCCCCGGTTGCGACCCGTCGCTCCACACCAACGCCTCGCCTGCCACCGTCGTCAAGCACCTCGAGAACGGCCGGGCGGAGCACTTCACCTTCCGCATCGGCCTCTCCGCGAAGGCCCCCAAGAACCTGGGCAAGGTCAAGATCGGGGTCCTCGGGCAGGCTCCCGGTTCCCAGGCCGTGGTCGGCGACTCGAACTTCACTTTCCCGGTGGAGCACCCGGCCGCCGCCCAGCCCGTCCCGACCGCCACCGCCAAGCCGAGCGCCCCGGCCAAGGCCAAGACCACTCCCGTCGCCCCGGCCAAGCCCGCCGCGGACGAGACCAAGACCGCCGCTCCGGCCGCCGAGGCGCCCAAGTCCCCCGCCGCGAACTCGACTTCCGCGCCGGCCGGCACCCCCGAGCTCGCCCAGACCGGCTCCTCCTCCAACGGCTTCCTCGCCGGCTCCGCCGCCGCCCTCCTCGCACTCGGCGCGGGCGTCCTGATCGCCGTCCGTCGCCTCCGTCCCCAGCGGTAACCGACGGACGGACACCACGAAGGGGCCTTCCTCCACACCGATGTGCGGAGGAAGGCCCCTTCCGTGGTCCTACCGGCCGGTCAGCCCCAGGTGATCAGGCGCTTCGGCTGCTCCAGGAGGGCGGCCACGTCGGCCAGCACCCTGGAGCCCAGTTCCCCGTCCACCAGGCGGTGGTCGAAGGAGAGGGCCAGCGTGGTCACCTGACGCGGGACCACCTTGCCCTTGTGCACCCACGGCAGCTCCCGGACCGCGCCGAAGGCGAGGATCGCGGCCTCGCCCGGGTTGAGGATCGGGGTGCCGGTGTCGACGCCGAAGACGCCGACGTTGGTGATGGTGACCGTGCCGCCCTGCATGTCGGCCGGCGAGGTCTTGCCCTGGCGGGCGGTCTCGACCAGTTCGCCGAGCGACGTGGCCAGCCCGGTCAGGGTCTTGGCGCCGGCGTCCTTGATGTTGGGCACGATCAGGCCGCGCGGGGTGGCCGCGGCGATGCCGAGGTTCACCTGGCCCTTGATGACGATCTCCTGGGCCGCCTCGTCCCACTGCGCGTTGATCTCGGGGTGCCGCTTGATCGCGGTGAGCAGCGCCTTGGCGACGATCAGCAGCGGGCTGACCCGGACGTCCCGGCCCAGCTCGCCGCTCTCCTTGAGCCGGCGGACGAACTTCATCGTGCGGGTCACGTCGACCTGGACGAACTCGGTGACGTGCGGCGCGGTGAACGCCGAGGCCACCATGGCCTGCGCGGTGGCCTTGCGGACGCCCTTGATCGGCACCCGGACGTCGCCCGCGGCGGACCCGGACACGACGACCGGAGCCTCGGCCGGCTCGGCCGCGACGGGCTCGGCGGCAACGACGGCGGCAGCGACCGCGGCCGGAGCCGAGGCCGCGGCGGCCAGGGCCGACGCGTGCGCGTGCACGTCCTCGCGGGTGACGACGCCGTCACGGCCGGTGGGGGTGACCGCGCGCAGGTCGATGCCGAGGTCCTTGGCCAGCTTGCGCACCGGCGGCTTGGCCAACGGCCGTTCGCCGGCGTGCTGTTCGGCCACGACAGGAGCCACGACGGGAGCCACGACAGGAGCCGGAGCCGCGGGGGCGGCCGGCGCGGCCACGACCGTGGTCGTGGTGGTCCGACGGGCCCGGCGCTGGGCGGTGCCGGTCCGCGGACCGTAGCCGACCAGCACCTCGCGCCGCTCGGGCTCGGCCGGCGCGGCCGGCGCCTCGGCCGCCGGAGCGGCGGGGGCGGCCTGCACGGCGGGGGCGGCCGGAGCCGGGGCCCCGCCCTCCCCGGCGACCGCGACCGAGATGATCACGGTGCCGACGTCGACCGTCGCGCCCTCGGGGAAGAAGAGCTGCTCGACGACCCCGTTGAACGGGATCGGCAGCTCCACCGCGGCCTTGGCGGTCTCCACCTCGCAGACGACCTGGCCGTCCGTCACCGTGTCACCCGGCTTGACGTACCAGCTGAGGATCTCGGCCTCGGTGAGGCCCTCGCCCACATCGGGCATCTTGAACTCGCGGAGCGAGCGAACTTCGGTGGTCATCTTCGCTCCCCGGTATCAGAACGCGAGCGCGCGGTCGACGGCGTCGAGCACGCGGTCCAGGTCGGGCAGGAATGCCTCCTCGACCCGGGACGGCGGGTACGGCGCGTAGTAGCCGCCGACCCGCAGGACCGGCGCCTCCAGGTGGTAGAAGCACCGCTCGGTGAGGCGGGCGGCCAGCTCGGCGCCCATGCCCAGGAACACCGGCGCCTCGTGCACCACGACGGCCCGGCCGGTGCGCTTGACCGACTCCTCCAGGGTGGCGAAGTCCACCGGGGAGAGCGAGCGCACGTCGACGACCTCCAGGCGGCGGCCGTCCTCCTCGGCGGCCGCGGCGGCCTCCAGGCAGACCTTGACCATCGGGCCGTACGCGATCAGCGTCGCGTCGGTGCCGGGCCGGACGATCCGGGCGTCGTACAGGCCCAGGTCGGCGGCGTCGCCGACCTCGCCCTTGTCCCAGTAGCGGCGCTTGGGCTCCAGGAAGATCACCGGGTCGTCGGAGGCGATGGCCTGCCGCAGCATCCAGTGCGCGTCGTGCGCGCTGGACGGGGTGACCACGCGCAGGCCGGCGGTGTGCGCGAAGTACGCCTCGTGCGACTCGCTGTGGTGCTCGACCGCGCCGATGCCGCCCGCGTAGGGGATCCGGATGGTGACCGGCATCTTGACGTGCCCGAGCGCGCGGGCGTGCATCTTGGCCAGCTGGGAGACGATCTGGTCGAAGGCCGGGTAGACGAAGCCGTCGAACTGGATCTCCACGACCGGGCGGTAGCCGCGCAGCGCGAGGCCGATCGCGGTGCCGACGATGCCCGACTCGGCGAGCGGGCTGTCGATGACCCGGCCCTCGCCGAAGTCCTTCTGCAGGCCGTCGGTGATCCGGAAGACGCCGCCGAGCTTGCCGATGTCCTCGCCCATCAGGAGGGTCTTCGGGTCGTCCTCCAGCGACTTGCGCAGGGCGCTGTTGAGCGCCTTCGCGATGCTGAGCTGACCGGCCATCAGAGGTTCTCCCCCGCCTCGAAGGAGGCCGCGTACTGGACGTACTCGGCCCGTTCCTCATCGACCAGCCCGTGCGGCTCGCTGTACACGTGGTCGAAGATCAGCGTCGGGTCCGGGTCCGGCATGCTGCGCACGCCCTCGCGCACCCGCAGCCCCAGCTGCTCGCTCTCGGCGTCGATCGCGGCGAAGAACTCCTCGTCCGCGAGGCCCTCCTTCTCCAGGAGGGTGCGCAGCCGCAGGATCGGGTCCTTGGCCTTCCAGGCCTCGGTCTCCTCGGTGAGCCGGTAGCGGGTCGGGTCGTCGGAGGTGGTGTGGGCGCCCATCCGGTAGGTGAACGCCTCGATCAGCACCGGGCCGTTGCCGTTGCGGGCGTGGTCGAGCGCCCAGCGGGTCACGGCCAGGCAGGCCAGCACGTCGTTGCCGTCGACCCGGACGCCCGGGAAGCCGAAGCCGGAGGCGCGGCGGTACAGCGGGATCTTGGTCTGCGTGGTGGTGGGCTCGGAGATCGCCCACTGGTTGTTCTGGCAGAAGAACACCACGGGGGCGTTGTAGACCGAGGCGAAGGTGAAGGCCTCGTTGACGTCGCCCTGGCTGGAGGCGCCGTCGCCGAAGTACGCGATGACCGCGTCGTCCGCGCCGTCCTTGGTGATGCCCATCGCGTAGCCGGTCGCGTGCAGGGCCTGCGCGCCGATCACGATGGTGTACAGGTGGAAGTTCTTCTCGTTCGGGTCCCAGCCGCCGTGGTTCACGCCGCGGAACATGCCGAGCAGGTTCAGCGGGTCGACGTCGCGGCACCAGGCCACGCCGTGCTCGCGGTAGGTGGGGAAGGCGTAGTCGCCGGTGCGCATGGCACGACCGGAGCCGACCTGGGCGGCCTCCTGGCCGAGCAGCGAGGCCCACAGGCCCAGCTCGCCCTGGCGCTGGAGCGCGGTGGCCTCGCCGTCGAACCGGCGCACCAGCACCAGGTCGCGGTAGAGGGCGCGCAGCTCCTCCGGAGTGGTGGTGAGCGGGTAGTCCGGGTGCTCGACCCGCTCGCCTTCCGGCGTGAGCAGTTGGACGAGCTCCGGCTGGGCGTCCGTACCCGTGGCGCGCAGGGTGTCAGGGACGGAGGGGGCCGCCTTCTTGCGGGCCCTCGCCGTGCTTTTGACGGTCACGTTCACTCCTCGGTCTGTCCGGCCGCCCGGGGTCGCCGGTGACCGGTCCGGTCACCGCCTCGCGGGGCGCGTGGGTATGCGCACCTGTTGCGGGGCAGGTGGTGATCCTGTTCCGACGGCGTCCCTCACGAGAACGTTACCCAGCGTCCGCCCTTGGCGCGCCTGCGCTAGGACGTCCTACTTGTTCAGGGCCTACAACCCCGTGGGTGCCGCGCTCGGCTCGCCGTCGGTTGGGTGGGGGTGACGGACCGCGTGACGCAGCTCTCAATTCGGGCGCCTTCAGGACACCAGCGCACGTTATCCGGGCGACGGCCCGTACGTAAGGGGGTTCTCGGTATCGGTTTCGGACCGGTCTGGCCGGAACACGCCCCTGGGGCAGTACGTACGAGAGGCCACTTGTAGGGTCATATGGGAGGTTTTGGGTGTGAGTGATAACGGACAAATCAGAGTTTTCCTGCTCGACGACCACGAGGTGGTCCGACGGGGCGTGCACGACCTGCTCTCGGTCGAGGACGACATCGAGGTGGTCGGGGAGGCCGGCACCGCCGCCGAGGCGATCACCCGGATCCCCGCCGTCCACCCGGACGTGGCGGTGCTCGACGTGCGCCTGCCGGACGGCAACGGGGTCGAGGTCTGCCGGGAGGTCCGCTCGCGGCTGCCCGAGCTGAAGTGCCTGATGCTGACCTCCTTCTCGGACGACGAGGCGCTGTTCGACTCGATCATGGCCGGGGCCTCCGGCTACGTCCTGAAGGCCATCCGCGGCACCGACCTGATCACCGCGGTGCGGGACGTCGCGGCCGGCAAGTCGCTGCTCGACCCGGTCGCCACCAGCCGGGTGCTCGCCCGGCTGCGCGACGGCGGCGAGAAGGAGGACGAACGGCTCGCCCAGCTCACCAAGCAGGAGCGCCGGATCCTCGATCTGATCGGCGAGGGGATGACGAATCGTCAGATCGGCAACGAGTTGCACCTGGCCGAGAAGACGGTGAAGAACTACGTCTCCAGTCTGCTCGCCAAGATGGGCATGGAGCGGCGCACCCAGGCGGCGGCCTTCGTGGCCCGGCACCAGGCCGACCAGCAGCACTGAGCCCGGGCAGCATCACAGTTCTGACGACTTGTCAAGGGCCCCCGCCAGGGGGCCATAACCTCTGGCTGTGACTTTCAGCCAGACCCTCGCCTGCGCCCCGGCCCGCCCCGACCTCGCCGCCCCGCCGATAGGGACCCTCAGCCCGCCCGTCCCGCGCGCCGCCCTGGCCGAGGTGCTGTGCCGCTACCCGATCGGACGGATACTGACCGCCGAACCGGTCGCCGAGGGCCTGCTCAACCGCGGCTACCGGGTCGTGACCGAGGCCGGTCCCCATTTCTTGAAGTGCTACGTCGACGCCGCCACCGCCAACCGTCCGAAGATCGTCGCCCACCACCGCGCCATGGCCGCGCTGCACGCCCTCGGCCTGCCCGTCGCACCCCCGCTGACCCGCACCGACGGCGCCGGGACGGTGGCCTCCTCCGGCGGCCGGCTGTTCGCCGTGTTCCCGTGGGTGGATGGCCGACACCGGCACGGTACGGAGCTCCCCCTGCCGCAGTGCGACGCTCTCGGCGCGCTGCTCGGCCACCTGCACGGCGCGCTCGACGACGTCTGCGCCCCGCTCGACCAGCCCGACGGCTACCGCAGCGCCGACCCGCTCGACAGCGCCGACCTCGCCCGCGACCTGCTCGGACACGCCCGCGCCCACCGCCCCCACGGCGACCTCGACGCCCTGGTCGAACGCCGGCTCGCCGAACGGCTGGAACTGCTCGCCGACCACGCCCACCGCCGCCCCGCCCCGCAGGCCGCCCCGCCCACCGGCTGGACCCACGGCGACTTCCACGGCCTCAACCTGCTCCACCCGGCGGCGCTCGACGCCCCCGGCGCGCCCGGGGCGGACGGCGTCGTGGCCGTCCTGGACTGGGACAAGCTCGGCCCGCAGCCGCGCGCCGAGGAGGCCGTCCGCGCCGCCACCCTGCTCTTCAACGACCGGACGACGGGCACGCTCGACCTCGTCCGGGTCCGGCACTACTCGCAGGCCTACCGGGCCACCGGCGCCGCCACCCCCGAACACCTCGCCGCCGCCGCCCACCGGGTCTGGTGGGAGCGGCTGAACGACTTCTGGATGCTGCAGTGGCGCTACCAGCGGGGCGACCACCGGGCCGACTCGCTGTACCCCGCCTCCGCGGGCCAGTTGGCGTGGTGGTGCCAGGAGTACGAACAGGTCCTGGACGCCTTCGCCAACTGACCCCGGCCGGAAGCCGGTTCAGCCCCCGATCAGCCGAGCGTCGGCGGCGGCGTGATCGGGGGCTTGCCCGTCGGCGGCGCCGGCTGGCTGGTCCCCGGGTTCGCGCCGGTCGGCGTGCTGCCGCCGCCGCTCGGCGTCGACGGCGCCGTCGTCGGGGTGCTGGACGCCGACGAGGAGGCGGTCGGGGAGTGCGTCCCGGTCGGCGTCGGCGTCTGGCTCTGCGTGTGCTTGTTCGTCGGCTGCGGCGACATGTTGGTGCCGCCGTTGCCGCCGCCGTAGTTGCCGTTGTCGGTCGGCTGCGAGGGCTTCCGGCTGTTCGTGTTGGAGGCCGGCGGGCTCTGGCTGCCGCTCGCGGGCGGCGTGGTGGCGTCGGTGCTGCTCACCGCCGGGGCGGGCGTGCTGGGACCGAGGTTGGTGCCGCCGCCACCGCCGCCACCGCCTCCGCCGCTGAGCGCGAGCGCGATGCCGACGCCGGCCGCGACCAGGACGGCCGCGATGCCGGCCACCCAGCCCCACGGCCCGCGCCGCCGCCCGTACCCGTCGTCGTCCCCGCCGTCGTGGCCGTCGTCGTAGGGGCCGCCGGGGCCCTGGTAGGGCGAGGACGGGGTGTGCGGGCCCGCGGGCGGCCGGCCGCCGTGGTACGGCAGCACCGAGGTCGCGTCGCCCGCGCCGATCGCGCCGAAGGCCGCGGTGGCCGCCGTCTGGTCCGGCCGGATCACCTGCGTGGCGCCGGTGTCGCCGGGCGCCGCGGGCAGCCCGGCCGTGGCGCCGGCCCAGCCGGCCCCGGCCGCGCCGTGCATCTCGCGCAGCGCGTGCTGGACGTGCGCGCGGAACTCGTCGGCGTCCTGGAAGCGGTCGTCCGGGTTCTTCGCGAGCGAGCGCAGCACGATCCCGTCGAGGCCGACCGGCACCCGGCTGTTGGCCTGCGAGGGCGGCACCGGCGGGTCCTGGACGTGCTGGTAGACCACCGAGAGCGGGGTGTCGCCGGTGAACGGCGGGCGCAGCGTCAGCAGCTCGTAGAGCATGCAGCCGGCCGCGTAGAGGTCGGAGCGGTGGTCGACCGGCTTGCCGAGGGCCTGCTCGGGCGACAGGTACTGCGGGGTGCCCATCACCATGCCGGTCTGGGTCATGGTGGTGGCCCCGCCGGTCAGCGCGCGGGCGATGCCGAAGTCCATCACCTTGACCGCGCCGGTGGTCGTGATGATCACGTTGGCGGGCTTGATGTCGCGGTGCACGATGCCGTGCCGGTGGCTGTAGGCGAGCGCCTCCAGCACCCCGGCGATGATGATCAGCGCCTGGTCGACCGGCGGCGCGGCCTCGTCCACCAGCAGTTCGCGGACGGTCCGGCCCTCGACCAGCTCCATCACGATGTACGGGGTGGACTCGTCGCCGAAGTACTCCTCGCCCGTGTCGTAGACCGAGACGATCGAGTGGTGGTTGAGGGCCGCGACGGCGTGCGCCTCGCGGGTGAACCGCGCCCGGGCGATGTCGTCCTGGGCGAGCTCGCCGCGCAGCAGCTTGACCGCGACGGTCCGGCCGAGCCGGATGTCCTCGGCGGCGAAGACCTCGGCCATGCCGCCGCGGCCGAGCCGGTGGGTCATCCGGTAGCGGCCGTCACCGACCGTGCCCAGGGGGGCGGCGGTGCCGCGCCCGGGGGTCTGCGGGCCGCCGGGCGGCACCGGCGGGAACGCGCTGGTCGCGGCGTCGCTCCCGGGCGCGCTCGGCTGCGGGGCCCCGCCGGTCCGGCCGGCCGCCCGGGCGCCCTCGTCGTCGTCCGGATGCTGCGTCTGTGCCATCGCTCCTCGCCCCGGGCGTTCGCTCGGATCGCGGTGCCCTGTCGCTTTCGTATCCCCGAACGCTACCGCCTCCGGCGCGCGCCGTGACACGCCCGATCCGGCCGCGACCGGTCAGAGCAGGCCGGAGCGCTCCGGGGCGTCCAGCACCAGCACCACGGCGGACGGCGCGGCACTGCCGTACGTGGTGCTGTGGGTGTTGTTCTTCGCCTTGTTGATCACGATCGCGATGATGATGCCCGCCAGGACGAGCACACCGATGATGATCATGATGACCACGGCCGCCGTCGAGCAGCCGCCCCCGCCGGCCGCCGGGGCCGGGTTCGGCCGGTACGGCGGCACGGGCTGCGGCGGCGGGGTGTGCGCGGGCCGCTGGAACGGCTGCGGCGTCTGGTACGCCGGCGGCGGGGTCTGGTACTGCGGCTGCTGCTGCGGGAAGGGGTGCGGCGTCTGCGGGGCCTGCGGACGCGGGGTCTGGTAGGCCGGCGGCGGCGTCTGGTACTGCGGCTGCTGCGGCGCACCGCCCTGCTGGAGGTACTGCGGGTGCGGCGTGGCCGGGTTCTGCGGCGCGGCGTGCACCGAGCGCGGGCCCTCGTTGATCACCAGCGGCGTGCTCGCCTGCAGCGAGTGCCCGCCGCCGCCCTTGAGCTCGGCGATCAGCCGCTCCGCCTCGTCCCGCATGGCCTCGGCGCTCGCGAAGCGGTGCGCCGGGTCCTTGCGCAGCGCCTGGGCCACGAACGCGTCCACCGCCGGCGGGAGCGACGGGTTCATCGTGGACGGCGCCGGCGGCTCCTCCTGCACGTGCTTGTAGGCGATCGAGAACGCCGAGTCGCCGTCGAAGACCAGCTGGCCGGTGAGCATCTCGAAGAGCATCACGCCGACCGAGTACAGGTCGGAGCGGGCGTCGACCGGCTTGCCGAGGGCCTGCTCGGGCGACAGGTACTGCGGGGTGCCGACCACCATGCCGGTCTGGGTCATCGACGTGACGCCGGATTCCAGCGCCCGGGCGATGCCGAAGTCCATGACCTTGACGTTGCCCTTGCGGTCGAACATGACGTTGCCGGGCTTGATGTCGCGGTGCACGAGACCCATGTCGTGCGAGGCCTCCAGCGCGTTCAGCACGCCGATGGTGACCCGCAGGGCCTCCTCGGTCGGCATCGCGCCGTACTGCGCGACCGCCTCGTTGATCGTCTCGCGCAGGCCCTTGCCGTCGATCAGCTGCATGACGATGTACGGCGTGCTGGAGCCGTCGGGGGCGACGTCCTCGCCGCTGTCGTACACCGTGACGATGTTCGGGTGCTCCAGGCGGGCCACCGCCTGCGCCTCGCGGCGGAACCGCTCCTTGAACGAGTCGTCCCGGCCCAGCTCGCTGTGCATGCTCTTCAGCGCGACCTGGCGGCCCAGCACGCTGTCGAACGCGAGGTGCACGGATGCCATGCCGCCCTCGCCCAGCAGCCGCTGCAACACGTAGCGGCCGTTGCCCAGGGAGTAGCCCTCGACCGCCGCGTTGCCGTGCTCGCTCATCTGCTGCTCCCCCTCGGCGCGGGCGTCACCGCCGCGACCGTGACGTTCGGTCTCGTCCGTACGTGCTGCGGTCCGGGCCCGTCGGCCGGCCCGGCCCCCTGCCGCGGCGGCTGCACCGGCCTGCGACAGGGGGCCAGGGTATCGGCTCCCGCCGACGGTGATCGGTCCAGGGCCGCTCCGCGGGGATCGGCCCGGTGGCTACCCGCCGGTAGCCCGCCCGGCGGCGGGCCGTCCCGGTACGACCGGCGGGTGCGCCGTGCGGGCGCGGCCCGCGGGTGTGGCCGCGGGCCGCGGGTGGGCCTAAAGGTACGGACCGGAGCGGATCCCGCGGCCCTGGCCGGGCTCGTCCTCGTCCGGCTCGCCGCCGTGCAGACCGGGCGGCAGCGCCCGGCGCATCTGCTCCAGCTGCGCCCGCGCGGCCATCTGCTGCGCGAACAGCGCGGTCTGGATCCCGTGGAACAGCCCCTCCAGCCAGCCGACCAGCTGGGCCTGCGCGATCCGCAGCTCCGCCTCGGTCGGGATGGAGTCCTCGGTGAACGGCAGCGACAGCCGCTCCAGCTCCGCGACCAGCTCGGGAGCCAGGCCCAGTTCCAGCTCCTTGATGGAGCTCGCGTGGATGTCCTTCAGCCGCGCCCGGCTGGCCTCGTCGAGGGGCGCCGCCCGGACCTCCTCCAGCAGCTGCTTGATCATGCTGCCGATCCGCATGACCTTGGCGGGCTGCTCGACCATCTCGGTCACCGGGAGCTCGCGCGGCCCCTCGCCCTCGTCGTCCCCCGCCGGGCCCGCGAACCCCTGGCCCACCGGCATCCCGTCCGGTCCGAGGATCAGCACCTTCTGGCCGTCCTGCGACGAGCTCTCGTTCATCGGATTCGTCATGAACAACATTCTCTCTCACTGGGGTTGGTCGGGCGGAAGCCCCCGGCCCGCACGGCCGGTCCCGACGGTACGCCCCGGCCGGCCCCTCGGGAATCCGTACGGATACTCAGTTCTCGCGCGCCGCACCGCCGCACCACCCCCCGATCCACCGCAACCCCGCACACAACCTCCCCCACACCCACCCGCGCCGCACCGACCCTCCTCCGCCGGATCCGAGCCCCCGCGCACACGGCCGCCCCGCCCCGCCGCCCGTCTCCCGTCGGGCGGTTACCAGCCCCTGCGCAGACGCAGGCCGACCAGGCCGAGGCCGCAGCCGATGAGGCCCAGGCCGGCGCCGAGGGGGAGCTGCAGGGTGGAGGCGTCGCCCCAGCGGGCCGGGATCACGGTGGGGGCGGCGATGGCCTGCGTGGCGGCCGTCGCGGCGGTGTCCGGGGCTGCGTCGTCGGCCGGGGTGTCCGGGGCGTCGGCGTCGGCGGTCCCGGGAGCCTGTTCGGCGGACTGGTCCGGGGCCTGCTCGACGGCCCCGTCGGACGCCTGGTCGGGCGCCTGGTCCGGCGCCTGCTGCGGCGATGTGTCCGGCGCCTGCTCCGGCGCGGCGGGCCGGTGGCGGTGGGCGCGCGGGTCCCAGTCGTCCGGGCGGGAGTGGGTGGCCGCACGCTCCGGCGGCGCGGCGGACGGGACGGCGCCCCCGAACCAGCCGGACCCGTCCGGCCCGTCCGACCGGTCCGCGCCGTCGGCCCGGTCCGCGGCCTCCGCCGAGCTCGCCGCCCCCGGTCCGGGGGCGGCGACGGCCACCGTCGCGGCGGCCAGCGGCAGGACCAGCCCGAGCACGGCCGCCGCGGCCAGCCGGCGGGCCCGGGCGGGGCGGCGGGAGGGAGCGGCGGGCAGCGGCCCGAGGTGCGCGTGCGTTGGTGCGGCCACGGTCGGAGGTCCTTCCGACGGCCGACCGCGCGGGGCGGGGTCGGCGGCGGGACAGCTCCGGACCAGCCTCACACACTCCGGCAATCAGGGCATTTCGGACGCCCCTCGGGTGCTGGTACCGCCGCACCCGCAAGGCCTCAGGCCCGCAGCACGACCTTGCCCACCTGCTCCCCCCGCTCCAGCACCCCGTGCGCCACCCCGGCCTCCGTCAGCGGCAGCACCCGGTCGACGACCGGCTTGACCACGCCCGACTCGACCAGCGGCCACACGTGCTCCCGCACCGCCGCCACGATCGCCGCCTTCTCGGCCAGCGGCCGCCCGCGCAGGTTGGTGGCGACGACCGCGCCGCGCTTGCGCAGCAGCGTGTTGAGGTCCAGCTCGCCCTTCACCCCGCCCTGCAGCCCGATGATCACCAGCCGTCCGTTGACGGCGAGCGCGTCGACGTTCCGCTGCAGGTACTTGGCGCCCATGATGTCGAGGATCACGTCCGCCCCGGCCCCGTCGGTGGCCTCCCGGAGCGCCTCGACGAAGTCCTGCTCCCGGTAGTCGATCACGATGTCCGCCCCGAGCTCGGCGCACCGCGCGAGCTTCCCGGCGCTGCCGGCCGTGACCGCCACCCGGGCGCCGACGGCCTTGGCCAGCTGGATCGCCATCGTCCCGATGCCGCTGGCGCCGCCGTGCACCAGCACGGTCTCGCCGGGCCGCAGGTGCGCGGTGAGGAAGACGTTGGACCACACCGTGCAGGCCACCTCGGGCAGCGCCGCGGCCTCCTCGAAGCCGAGCCCCTTCGGCAGCGGCAGCAGCTGCCCGGTCGGCACCGCGACGCGCTGCGCGTAGCCGCCGCCGGCCAGCAGCGCGCACACCTCGTCGCCGACGGCCCAGCCGGACACGCCCGGCCCGAGGGCGGCGATCCGCCCGGCGCATTCGAGCCCCGGGTACACCGGGGAGCCGGGCGGCGGGTTGTAGAAGCCCTGCCGCTGGAGCAGGTCGGCCCGGTTGACGGCGGTGGCCACCACGTCGACCAGCACCTCGCCCTCACCGGGCACCGGGTCCGGCACCTCCGCCCAGACGAGCGCCTCGGGACCACCGGGTACGGGAATCGTCATCGCATGCATGCCCCGAACCTACTGCGCACCGCCCCCGGCCCGGGGCAACGGCTTGGGGCCTGTCTTCGAACTCCCGCCTGCCGTGCGGGCGGACGACGGGAGTTCGAAGACGGGCCCCGACTCACCCCGCCGACTTGATGACGATCACCCGGTCGGTGAGCTGGAGCACGGCGGCCTCCGGCTCGGTGTAGTTGATCACCCGCCGGCCGCGGACCACCGCCACCACGAGGTCCTCGCACGCACGCGGGCTGTGCCCGGCCTCGGCCCGGGTGACCGGCCGCTCGACGACGTCCAGGCCGTTGCCGTAGGTGAGCAGGTCCTCCATGACCGCCCCGGCGTGCGGGCTGAGCATGGACAGCCCGAGCAGCCGGCCGGCCGAACTGGAGCTGGTGACGACGACGTCCGCGCCGCTCTGGCGCAGCAGCGGCGCGTTCTCGTCCTCACGGACGGCCGCGACCACGGTGGCGGCCTTGTTGAGCTGGCGCGCCGTCAGCGTGACCAGGACGGCGGTGTCGTCCCGCTCGGGCGCGACGACGACCCGGGCGGCCGTCGGCAGCGCCGCGCGCAGCAGGGTGTCGGTGCGGGTGGCGTCGCCGACGACGCCGACGAGCCCGTGCTGGGAGGCGTGTTCGATCACCTTGCGCTGCGGGTCGACGACGACGATCTCGTCCTTCTTGACGCCCTGCCCGAGCAGCGTGTCGACGGCGCTGCGGCCCTTCGTGCCGTACCCGATCACGACGGTGTGCTCGCGCACGGTGGACCTCCAGCGGTTCAACCGCCACTGCTGGCGGGTGCGTTCGGTGAGCACCTCTAGCGTGGTGCCGACCAGGATGATCAGGAACAGCACGCGCAGCGGGGTGATCACCAGGATGTTGGTGAGCCGGGCGCCCGAGCTGTACGGCGTGATGTCGCCGTACCCGGTGGTCGAGAGCGTCACGGTCGCGTAGTACGCGGAGTCGAGGAAGTCGAGCCCGCCGCCGGCGTTGTCGTTGTAGCCGTCCCGGTCGAGGTAGACGATCACCGTGGTGGCGACCAGGACGGCGAGCGCGAGCAGCAGCCGCGAGCCGACCTGCCGGACGGCGGGCGCGCTGCGCCGGGCGGGCAGCACGATCCCGGCGTCCGCCCACGGTTCGGTGCCCGGCGCGGGCCCGCGCAGGAGCTTGCTCATGCGCGGGCCTCCTCGGTTGGCCCGCTCACGGAGCCTCCAGCAGCTCGACGAGGTCGCCGGCCTGCGCACCGCCCGGCGGGACGACGGCGAGCGCCTCGGCCCGGGCCAGGCCGCGCAGCATGGCGGGCCCGTCGAAGGCGAGCGGGACGACGCCGTCG
This sequence comes from Kitasatospora sp. NPDC057904, assembly GCF_042887925.1. NCBI lineage: Bacteria > Bacillati > Actinomycetota > Actinomycetes > Kitasatosporales > Streptomycetaceae > Kitasatospora > Kitasatospora sp. NPDC057904. The sequence continues at coordinate 301,880 of NZ_JBHVOL010000005.1, read as the reverse complement.
GCGGTGCGCCGGACGGGCAGCAGCCGGGTGTCCGTCGGGTGCCCGGCCAGCGGGACGGCGGCGGGCGCGGGGGCCGGGCCGCCGGCGGGCCGGCCGCTGCGGGCGTGCAGCAGCGGCAGCGCGAGCGTGACGGTGCCGGCGACGGCGGCCAGCGGGTTGCCCGGCAGGCCCACCAGGTGGCGACCGCCGGGGAGTTCGCCCGGGAGCCCGCCCGGTGGCAGTTCGGCGAGCAGCATCGGGTGGCCGGGGCGGACGGCGACGCCGTCGACCAGCAGCCGGGCGCCGACCTCGTCGAGCGCGCGGTGCAGGAAGTCGACCGGGCCGGCCGCGGTGCCGCCGGTGGTGACGACGACGTCGGCGGTGGAGTGCCGGAGCGCGTCCCGCAGCAGACCGAAGTCGTCCCGGACGGAGCGGACTTCGGCCACCTCTGCACCGCACGCCCGCAGCCACGGCGCCAGCATCGGTCCGAGCGCGTCCCGGACGAGACCGGGCCCCGGCACCCCGGACGCGACCAACTCGTCACCGAGGACGAGGAGTTCGACGACCGGGCGGCGGCGGACCGGGAGCCGGTCGTGGCCGCAGGCGGCGGCGAGGCCGAGCACCGCCGCGTCGACGGGGGTGCCGCCGGGCAGCAACGCCTCGCCCCGGCGGCACTCCTGGCCGCGCGGACGGACGTCCTGGCCGGTGGTCGTCGGCCGGGGACCGCAGTCCCGCAGCAGCGCGCCGTCCGTCGAGCCGTGTTCGCGGCGCAGCACGGCGGTGGCACCGGGCGGCAGTTGGGCGCCGGTGGCGATCTCGACGGCGGTGCCGTCGGCCAGCGGCGCGACGGCGGCCCGCCCGGCCAGCAGCCGCCCGGCGACCCGCCAGGGGCCGGGGCCGGCGACCGCCCAGCCGTCCATGGCGGAGGTGTCGAAGGCGGGCAGGTCGGTGAGGGCGGCCAGCGGCTCGGCGAGCGTGTGGCCGAGGGCGGCGGCGAGCGGCAGCACGACCGGCGGCAGCGGGCGCAGCCCGGCCCGGCGGGCGGTCTCGCGGGCCAGTGGCCAGGCCATGGTGCCGGGCCCGGCCGGGGGCGCGGTCACGGCGGTCTCCTCGACGGCCGTCACGGCCGGCCCGGCCTGTCCGGCGCGTCCGGCGCGTCCGGCGCGCTCCAGCGCTCGGCGAGCACGGCGGTGCGGCGGGCCGCCTCGGCGACGGCCTCGGGGCCGCCGCCCTGCTGGGCGGCCGCGTACCCGATCAGAAAGGCGGTCAGCGGTGCGGCCGGCCTGGCCACCCCGTGCGCGACCACCCGGGTGAGGTCCAACAGGCCACGGACATCGACGTCCAGGTCGATCCCGAGTTCGGCGCGGACCTCCGCGATCCAGTCATCCAGCGTGCGCTCCATGCGCCCCATGCTGCCTGATCGGCGGTTTCCCCGGGATGTTCCCCCGGTGTGCGGGGCGCGTCGTTTCCCTCACGACCCCGCCCGCCGCCTGGTGAGCACCCGTCCGCAGCACCTGCCGCACGGTCTTCTGCTCCCCCTACCTCCCGTCCCGGTCCCACTCGCGGGCCCGTTCCAGGTCCTCCCACGTGTCGCAGTCGTACGCCACGTTGTCCGTGTCCGCGACCAGCAGCCGTCCCAGGCCGCCGGTGAGGCGGCGCAGCGGGAGGCCGGACGGGTCGCCGAGGGCGGCCAGGGCACTGCGCAGGGCGGCGGTGCGGTAGGCGGCGGCGAGGGGCTGGTCGCGGCCGCCGGCGTCCACCAGGACGGCCGCCTCGACCGTCGGTTGCGCGTCGTCGAGGGCGGTGACGAGCCGCTCGACCGTGCGCCGGTCGAGGAACGGCAGGTCGGCGGCGAGCAGCAGCACCGTCGCGGCGTCGACCAGGTCGAGCCCGGCCGCGACGGCGGCGACCGGCCCGCCGCCGGGGGGCTGCTCGCGGGTCCAGAGGACGCCGGTGCGGGTGGTGGGGCGGTCCGGGCCGACCACGACGGTGGTGCGGGCTCCGGTGCAGGCGGCGAGCACCCGGTCGAGCAGGGTAGTCTCGCCGACGGTCAGCCCGGGTTTGTCGGCCCCGCCGAGGCGCCGGGCGGCCCCGCCCGCCGGAACGATCACGTCGTACGGCGTCATGCCGCCAGTATCCGCCCTACCCTGCCGCGTCCTCCTCGCCCTCCACCGCATCGTCGTCCTCGTCCGGCGACTCCTCGGCCGCCCGCGCGACGTTCGCCGCCGCGCCCAGCTCCAGGACGACCGGCAGCGTCAGCTCCCCGTACCGTTCGTTCACCGCCGTGACCAGCGCCTCCGCGTCGTCCGGGTGCTCGGCCAGCAGCCGGTCGAAGTCCTGCAGGTACTCGCCGGTGAAGGCGAGCACCCGGGTCGCGTCGTGGCCCTGGTCGGGCGCCCGGTGCCCGGCGATCACCCGGTCGACGTCGAGGTCGGCGATGCGTCCGAGGTTGTGTCCCCAGGTGACGCGCTGCGCGGGGGTGGTGTCGGCGGTCCACACGTGGGTGCCGTTGTAGACGAAGTCCCCGGCGATCACGGTGCGGATGCTGGGCACGTGGACGACGGTGGAGTCGCCGCAGTCGCCCTGCCCGAGCATGAGCACGGGGATCACCTGGCGGTCGAGCATCAGCGGCTGCGGCAGCAGCGGGGCCGGGATCAGCGGGTGGTCGGGGATGTCGTCGCCGTACACGGGCTTCCACTGGGCGACCTTGGCGGCGACGGTGCGGTGGATGCCGTCGACGACCGCCGGTGCGGCGAGCAGCTGGGCCTCGGGGAAGAGCTTCAGCACCTCCTCGGCGCCGAAGTAGTGGTCCGGGTGGTGGTGGGTGACGACGATGGCGAGCAGGCGCCGCCCCTTGCCGGCCACCCACTCGGCGAGTTCGCGTCCGGCGCTGCGGGTGAGCTGGGCGTCGACCAGGATCGCGGTCCGCTCGCCGAGGATCAGGGTGGAGGTGGCGAAGAAGGCCGACTCGGGGCCGGTGAAGACGTCGATCTCCAGCGGCCGGACGGGCTGTTCCCCGGTCTCCGCGCGGTCCGCGTCGGCGCTCTCCTCGGGCGGGGACGACGTCACGGGTTGCTCCCTCTGGTCGGCGGCCGGGCTCTCTGCGCCCCACCGGTCTGCGCCCTACAGCATGGGAGAACGGGCGCCCGAATACGCGGAAGGCGCGCCCGTGCGGGCGCGCCTTCCGGCGAGGGTCACGTCGGCGGCCGGGCCAGGCCTCAGGCGGCGAGCTCCTTGGCCCTGCGGGCGGCGTCCTCCAGCGCGCGGGCCTTGGAGTCGGCGGCGTTCTGGACGAAGTCGGCCATCGCCGGCACCTTCGGCGCCAGGGTGAACTCGGGGACGATGAAGTCGACCTCCAGCCCGAGCATCCCGGTCAGCACCTTCTCCAGGTAGGTGGTGACGAACTCGTACGGCTCCCGCGGCGCGCCGGGCGCGTAGGAGCCGCCGCGGGCGGCGACCACGGTGACCGGGGTGCCCTTGGCGGAGGGCGTCTCTCCGGCGGTGCGGCCCATCAGGATGACCTGGTCGAGCCAGGCCTTGAGGGTGGACGGGATCGTGAAGTTGTACATCGGGCTGCCGATGACGATCGCGTCGGCCTGCTCCAGCTCGGTCATCAGCTCCTCGCGCAGGGCGAGCGCGGCGTCCTGCTCGGCGGTGCGGCCCCCGGCGGGGACGAAGGTCGCCGAGATCCCGTGCACGTCGAGGTGCGGGACCGGATCGGCGGCGAGGTCGCGGTAGACCACCGTGCCCTCGGGGTGCTGGGCCTGCCAGGCGGCCCGGAACGCCGCCGAGACCTCGCGGGAGACGGAGCCGTCGGCGACGGCGGACGAGTCGATGTGGAGCAGGGTGGGCATGACGGTACCTCCATCGGATAAGTAGCTGCCTTTTCCCCCGCAGCTGCAACTACCGTAGCAGCTTACTTTTCTGCAGTCACTAGGGATCGGTCAGGTACGCTGGAGTCATGTCCGAGCACGAGGTAGTGACCGACCGCCAACCGGCCGCCTCCGACGCGTGCGCCGAACAGCGCACCTGCTTCAACGTCGAGCTGGCCCTCACCCGGGTGTTCACGCTGCTCGGCAAGCGCTGGACGGGCCTGCTCGTGGGCGTGCTCAACCACGGCGGCCCCGCCTACTTCTCCGAGCTGCGCCGCGCCGTCCCCGGCATCAGCGAGCGCATGCTCTCCGACCGCCTCACCGAGCTGACCGAGGCCGGCCTGGTCCTGCGCGAGGTCGACGCGGGCCCGCCGCTGCGCGTGAGCTACCGCCTCACCGACGCGGGCACGGCCCTGCGCCCCGCGCTCGACGAGCTGGCCGTCTGGGCCGACCAGTACCTCCCGGAGAGCGCCCTCAAGGGCGGCTGCTGAGAGTCGGCCCGACCCGCGCACGACCGCGGACACGACGAAGGGCCCGCCCGCTGTTCACACAGCCGGCGGGCCCTTCGCCCGGAACGTCAGGGGTTCAGCGCCGCTTCGCGCCCCGCAGCCGGGCCACCCGGTCCGCGATGCCCCACGAGGTCACCCGCCAGAGCGCCTCGATCACGATGCTGCGGCTCATCTTGGACGCGCCCAGCTCGCGCTCGACGAAGGTGATCGGCACCTCGGCGACCTTGAAGCCGGCCTTCACCGTGCGCCAGGCCAGGTCGACCTGGAAGCAGTAGCCGGCCGAGGCCACCTCGTCCATGCCCAGACCGAGCAGCGTCTCCTTGCGGAAGGCGCGGTAGCCGCCGGTGACATCGCGGATCGGCACGCCCAGCATCAGGCGCGAGTAGGTGGAGCCGCCGCGGGAGAGCAGCAGGCGCGACTTCGGCCAGTTCACCACCCGGCCGCCGGGCACCCAGCGGGAGCCGAGCACCAGGTCGGCGCCGCGCAGCGCGGCGAGCAGCCGGTCGAGCTCCTCGGGCTGGTGCGAGCCGTCCGCGTCCATCTCGACCAGGACGTCGTAGCCGTTGTCGATGCCCCAGCGGAAGCCCGCGAGGTAGGCCGCGCCCAGGCCCTCCTTGCCCTTGCGGTGCAGGACGTGCACGTGCTGGTCCTCGGCGGCCAGCTTGTCGGCGAGCTCACCGGTGCCGTCGGGGCTGTTGTCGTCGGCCACCAGGACGTGCGCCTCGGGCACCGAGGTGCGGACCCGTCCGACGATCCGCTCGACGTTCTCCGCCTCGTTGAACGTCGGAATGATCACCAGCACCTTGCCGAGATCAGCAAAACGCGGCTGGTTCACGGTCACGTACAAACCTCTCGGCCAATGGCGGGAGTGCCGGTCACCGTCGCGCCCGCACTCCGGAACGCCGCTCCCGTCGGCGGCCCGCCGAGGGGTTCCGCGGCGGAAACTGCTGCGCACGGTGGAAACAACTGGGTCCTGGCATCCTACTACCGCACCTGCCGGACCCCGGCCCGATCGCCGCCGCGACCACGGCACTCGCACCGGACGCCCGCCGTTTCCCCTCACGTGACGCGCGTCGGCTAGGGTCGATGCCTCGCCCCGGCCCGGACCGCCCGCCCGGCCCGCCGAGGACGATCCGCTGGCCGCCGATCCGGCACACCCCGCCACCGCAGCGAAGGAGTAGGACCGCGCGCATGGACAGGCTCGTCAACACCATCCGCCCGTACGCCTGGGGATCGGCCACCGCCCTCCCCGAACTCCTCGGGCAGGACCCCACCGGCGAGCCGCAGGCCGAACTGTGGATGGGCGCCCACCCCGGCGACCCCTCCCGCACGGACCGGGGCGCGGGGCCTCGCCCGCTGGACGAGCTGATCGCCGCGGACCCCGAGGGCGAGCTCGGCACCGCGACCGTCGCGCGCTTCGGGCCCACCCTGCCGTTCCTGCTCAAGATCCTCGCGGCCGGCATCCCGATCTCCATCCAGGCCCACCCCACGCTCGACCAGGCCCGGGCCGGCTTCGCCGCCGAGAACGCCCTCGGCATCCCGCTGGACGCCCCCCGGCGGAACTACCGCGACGCCAACCACAAGCCCGAACTCATCTGCGCGCTCGATGAGTTCGAGGGCCTGTGCGGCTTCCGCCCGGCCGCCGAGGCGGCCGCGCTGCTGGCCGGCCTGGCGGTGCCCGCGCTCGCCCCGGTCATCGAGCTGCTGAGCGCCGGGGACGAGCCCGAGGCGCTGCGCCGCGCGCTGGCCGCGATCCTCACCATGGACGACGCGACCGCCGCCGACGCCGTCCGGCAGGCCGCCGCGCAGGTGGACCTCGCCGCCAAGGAGGACCCGCAGGGCCCCTACGCGGCGTACGCCCGGATCACCCGCGAATTCCCCGGCGACCGCGGCCTGATCGCCGGCCTGCTGCTCAACCACTTCCGGCTGCACCCGGGCGAGGCCCTCTACCTGGGCGCCGGCGTGCCGCACGCCTACCTGCACGGCGTCTGCGTCGAGCTCCAGGCCAACTCCGACAACGTGCTGCGCGCGGGCCTCACGCCCAAGCACATCGACGTGCCCGAGCTCATGAAGGTGGTCGTCTTCGAGGCCGGCGCCCCCGACGTCCTCCACCCCACCCCGGTGGACGGCACCCCGGGCGAGGAGCTCTACCCCGTCCCGATCGACGAGTTCCGCCTCTCCCGCTTCCGGCTGGACGGCACCGACCGCGAGATCGACGGCCGCACCCCGCAGATCCTGCTCTGCACCGCCGGCACGGCCCGCCTCACCGGCCCCGACGGCACCGTCCTCGACCTCTCCCGCGGCGAGTCCGCCTTCCTCCCCGCCACCGGCACCCCCACCCGCCTCTCCGGCACGGCCACCACCCTCTTCCGGGCCACCGTGACGATCTGAGGACGGCGACCGCCGAACGCGAAGGGCCGGGGGCGGCTCACGGGTGCGCACCCGTGAGCCGCCCCCGGCCCTCATGTCCCTCGGATCAGCCGGAGCGTTCCGCCCCGCCCGACGAACCCGCGCCCACCAGCTCCGACTCCTGGCGCGGCACCGGTACGGCGGCCGACGGCGCTCCCGGTGCGGCCGGCTCCAGCGACTGCGGCGGCCAGCGCCGGTTCACCGCCTTGGTCAGCTTGCGGCCCAGGTTCTGGAACGGCATCTCCACCAGCCGGTACACCACCCAGCAGACCACCAGCAGCACGGCGACGTACCCGGCCACCCACGACCACCGCTCGGCGAACGGCATCGCGGCCAGCTTGACGTAGTAGTGGTTGCTGTCCCAGCCGAGCCGCCACAGCAGGAACTTCTTCACCGGCCAGTGCAGCAGGTAGACCGAGAAGCTCACCGCGCCCAGCCAGGTCAGCACGCGCGGCAGCCGCCGGTTGCGCAGCAGGAAGAAGAGCCCGAACGACGCCCAGGCCGCCAGGTAGGCGTTGGTCCACGCCGGCCAGGTGAAGGTCGAGGTCGCGCGCGCCATCGCGTCCCGGTTGTACATCCACCCGACCATGGCGCCCGCCACCACCACGAAACCGACGGACAGCCAGGCCTCGATGCGCTCGATCTGCCCGTGCTGCGCCCGGTAGATCACCGTGCCGGCGAACATCGTCGCGAGGATGGTGAAGCTCTCGTACGCGGGGTCCCGGCCGTTGGTGAACACCAGCAGCAGGCCGAGCCCGCCCAGCAGCAGACCGCCGACCCGGGCCAGCGGCGCGTTGCCGCTGAGCATGCAGAGCACGCCCATGACCACGACGACCACGGTGGCGGCGACGAGGTTGTTGGTCTCCGTGAGGGTGTGGTTCAGGCTGTACGACGGGATCCAGACGCCCAGGACGAGCGCGATCGCCCCCGCCGCGACCGCGATCGGCGTGCTGCGCCGGTGCCAGCCCACCGTGAAGAGGCTGCTGACGAAGAAGTAGAAGAGCATCTCGTACGCGAGCGTCCACGAGATGCCGAGCGCGTTCACGACGCCCAGCATGTCCGACAGCAGCAGGCCGTTGGCCGCCAGCCAGAGCTTGTGGTACGGGACGCCGTCGTAGCTGACGACCTGGTAGCTGAGCGGCAGGACGAACTCGGCGAAGAGCACGGTCACGATCAGCGCCGGGTAGATCCGGAAGACCCGGCCGATCCAGAAGGCCCGGACGTCACCGCGGCGTTCCAGTGAGGCCGGGATGATGTACCCGCTGACGATGAAGAACGCGATGACCCCGTAGAAGCCCAGGTCGAAGTGGGCGGCGATGACATCGCCCTTCGGGATCAGCCTGAAGATCTCGAAGTGGTGGGCCGCCACGGCCAGCGCCGCGATGCCCCGCAGGGCGTCCAGCCAGCCGAGTCTGCTCGCCGGCGCGGCCGCACGGTCGGCACGGCGCTCCTTGTGTGCCCCCCACCGAGGCAGCGATCTGATAATCGTCACGCGCTGGAGGGTAGCCCATTCGAACACAACCCTTTCACGATTCCTTGATCACCCCACGTCGGAGGCCGTGCCAGGGGGGTGCCGGGCCCGGAGCGGGCCGGATCCGGTCGACCGGCGAGGCCTTCGGGACGACGCGCCCCGGCCGCAGCGCGAGGGCGACCAGCAGGCCGCGCAACGCGCCGGGGTCAGTCCCGGGTCATGTCCACGAAGCGCGAGTAGTGGCCCTGGAAGGCGACGGTGATCGTGGCCGTCGGGCCGTTACGGTGCTTGGCGACGATCAGGTCGGCCTCGCCCGCGCGCGGGGACTCCTTCTCGTAGGCGTCCTCGCGGTGCAGCAGGATGACCATGTCGGCGTCCTGCTCGATCGAGCCGGACTCTCGCAGGTCGGAGACCATCGGCCGCTTGTCGGTGCGCTGTTCGGGACCACGGTTCAGCTGGGACAGCGCGATCACCGGCACCTCCAGCTCCTTGGCCAGCAGCTTCAGGTTTCGCGACATGTCCGAGACCTCCTGCTGGCGGTTCTCGGCCCGGCGGGAGCCGCCGGACTGCATCAGCTGGAGGTAGTCGATGACGATCAGCTTGATGTCGTTGCGCTGCTTGAGCCGGCGGCACTTGGCCCGGATCTCCATCATCGACAGGTTCGGCGAGTCGTCGATGAACAGCGGCGCCTCGCTGACGTCCGGCATGCGGCGGGCGACCCGCGTCCAGTCGTCGTCCGTCATGTTCCCGGAGCGCATGTGGTGCAGCGCCACCCGGGCCTCGGCGGAGAGCAGGCGCATCGCGATCTCGTTGCGCCCCATTTCGAGCGAGAAGATGACGCTCGGCAGCTTGTTGTGGATCGAGCAGGCCCGGGCGAAGTCCAGGGCGAGCGTGGACTTACCCATGGCGGGACGGGCCGCGATGACGATCATCTGGCCCGGGTGCAGGCCGTTGGTGAGCTGGTCGAAGTCGGCGAAGCCGGTCGGTACGCCGGACATCTGGCCGTTGCGCGAGCCGATGGCCTCGATCTCGTCGAGCGCGCCCTCCATGATGTCGGCGAGCGGGGCGTAGTCCTCGTTGGTGCGCTGCTCGGTGACGGCGTAGATCTCCGCCTGTGCCGCGTTGACGATCTCGTCGACGTCGCCCTCGGCCGCGTAGCCCATGCCCGCGATCCGGGTGCCGGCCTCGACCAGCCGGCGCAGCACCCCGCGCTCGGCGACGATCTGGGCGTAGTACTCGGCGTTCGCCGCGGTCGGGACGGAGTTGACCAGGGTGTGCAGGTAGGAGGCGCCGCCGACGCGCTGGAGCTCGCCGCGCTTGGTGAGCTCGCCGGCCACGGTGATCGGGTCGGCCGGCTCGCCGCGGGCGTAGAGGTCGAGGATCGCGCCGTGGATCATCTCGTGCGCGGGCCGGTAGTAGTCGGCCGGCTTGAGCACCTCGACGACGTCGGCGATCGCGTCCTTGGACAGCAGCATGCCGCCGAGGACGGACTGCTCGGCCGCTAGGTCCTGCGGGGGGACGCGCTCGAAGCCTTCGGCGCCGCCCTGGCCCCCGTCGTCCCGGCGGTCGCCCTTGCCGTTCTGGAAGCCCTTCTGGAAACCGCCGCCCCCACCCTTCTGGGAGCCCTTCTGGAAACCCCCGCCCCCGCCCTTCTGGAAGCCGTCGCCCTGGCCCCCGCCGCGACCCCGCGAGACCGGGAGCCGGTCGCCGGGCCCTTCCGGGAACGGCGCGTCGTCGAACGCACCGGCCGGGAAGGGGTCCTCGGCGTTCTGCCAGTCGTCCTCCGGCGGCGGGGCGTCGTGGTCGTCGTACTGGGGGCCGGTCACGCGTGTTCCCCGATCAGCGAGTGGTGCGAGTTGGAGCGGAGCCGCTCCTCTTTGTACGCCACGGGGCCGACAAAACGGACGCCGGGGCGGGTGGGAGTGTCGGGCGGAGAGCCCACGCTAAGGGGCCGGACGCCCTTCAGCCAACACGGTTATCCACAGGGGGTGTGGACGAGCGGCCCTGGGCTGTGGAGAACTGCCGCAAAGCTGTGGACGCCCCTGTGGAAGGTCCTGTGGATAACCGGACCATCGGCCCCACGTCAACTCTCTGACCTGGAGTTACCTCTTCCGGGGTCTGTGCATGAGAAATTCTTCACACACCACCGGACGGCTGTGGGCGCGGAGCCCGCCGGGCTCGCCACTCACCAGTTCGAGTAATGGACAACAGGCACTAGCAGTCATTACCTGTGGATGAGTAACCTGGAGCGCATGACCGCCGCCACCACCGGACCCTCCAGACGCCGGCACGACCGCGAGATCCTCGCCCTCGCCGTCCCCGCCTTCGGCGCGCTCGTCGCCGAGCCGCTCTTCCTGATGGCCGACTCGGCGATCGTCGGCCACCTCGGCACCCCCCAGCTGGCCGGCGTCGGCGTCGCCGCGGCCGCACTCTCCACCGCCACCGGCGTCTTCGTCTTCCTCGCCTACGCCACGACCGCCGCCGTGGCGCGCCGGATCGGCGCCGGGGACCGCCGGGCCGCCGTCCAGCAGGGCGTCGACGGCATCTGGCTCGCCCTGGGCCTGTCCGTCGCGGTGGTCGCGCTCACCCTCCTGCTGGCCCCCTGGGCCGCGGACGTCCTCGGCGCCTCCGACACGGCCGCGCCCTACGCCGTGACCTACCTGCGGATCAGCTCCCTCGGCATCCCCGCGATGCTCATGGTGATGGCCGCCACCGGCGTGCTGCGCGGCCTCCAGGACACCCGCACGCCGCTCGTGGTCGCCGTCGCGGGCTTCACCGCCAACATCGGCCTGAACGCCGGCCTGGTCTACGGAGCCGGGCTCGGCGTGGCCGGCTCGGCCTGGGGCACGGTGCTGGCGCAGACCGGGATGGCCGCCGTGTACGTGGTCGTGGTGGTCCGCGGCGCCCGCCGGGAGCGGGCCTCGCTGCGGCCGGACCTCACGGGCATCCGGGCGAGCGCCAGGGCCGGCGGTCCGCTGCTGGTGCGGACGGTGAGCCTGCGGGCCGTGCTGATGATCGCCACCGCGGTGGCCGCCCGGCTCGGCGACACCCAGGTCGCCGCGCACCAGATCGCCATGACGCTGTTCAGCTTCCTGGCCTTCGCGCTGGACGCGATCGCGATCGCCGGCCAGGCGATCATCGGCCGCTACCTGGGCGCGGCGGACGTCCCGGGGGCGAAGGCGGCCACCCGGCGGATGGTCGAGTGGGGCATCGGGTCCGGCGTCGTGCTGGGCCTGCTGGTCGTCGTGGCCCGCCCGCTGTACGTCCCGCTGTTCACGCCCGATCCGGCCGTGCGGGCGCAGCTGGGCACCGCGCTGCTGCTGCTCGCGCTCACCCAGCCGCTGAGCGGCCTGGTGTTCGTGCTGGACGGGGTCCTGATGGGCGCCGGGGACGGCCCGTACCTGGCGTGGGCGATGCTCGCGACCCTGGCCGTGTTCGCGCCGGCGGCCCTCGCGGTCCCGGCGACGGGCACCGGGTTGGCCGGGCTGTGGTGGGCGATGAACCTGTTCATGCTGGTCCGCGCCGGGTTCATGGTCCGGCGCGCCCGCGGCGGCAGGTGGCTGGTCACCGGAGCGGTCCGGGGCTGAGCCCCGGACCGGAAAGCGCCGAGGGCCGGACTCCGCGGAGGAGTCCGGCCCTCGGGCCACTGCTATGCGGTTCAGGCAGCCACGACGGCGACGTCGAGGTTGGCCACGACGTCCGAGTGCAGCTTGACCGAGACCTTGTGGGTGCCCACGGTCTTGATCGGCGAGGCGATCGCGACGGCGCGCTTGTCCACGGCCGGGCCGCCGGCGGCCTTGATGGCCTCGACGACGTCGGACTGGGTCACCGAGCCGAACAGACGGCCGGCGTCGCCCGAGCGGACGGCCAGCTTGACCTGGACGCCCTCGAGCTTGCCCTTGACCTCGTTGGCGGCCTCGAGCGTCTGGATGGCGTGGATCTTGCGGGCGCGACGGATCGCGTCGACGTCCTTCTGGCCACCCTTGGTCCAGCGGATGGCGAAGCCGCGCGGGACCAGGAAGTTGCGGGCGTAGCCGTCCTTGACCTCGACGACCTCGCCGGCGGAGCCGAGACCCGGCACCTCGTGCGTGAGGATGATCTTCATTACTTGGTCACCCTCTCTTAGCGCGCGGTGCTGGTGTAGGGCAGCAGCGCCATCTCACGGCTGTTCTTCACGGCCGTGGCGACGTCACGCTGGTGCTGGGTGCAGTTGCCGGTGACCCGGCGGGCACGGATCTTGCCGCGGTCGGAGATGAACTTCCGCAGCAGGTTCGTGTCCTTGTAGTCAACGTAGTTGACCTTGTCCTTGCAGAAGACGCAAACCTTCTTCTTCGGCTTGCGAGCAGGCGGCTTCGCCATTGTGTGCTCCATTTGGGGTTCACGACCCGGCGGGCGTCCGGGGACGCCGGCGGCCGGGCCGCACGAAATCTGTCAGCTCTTTAGAACGGGGGCTCTTCCGAGAAGCCGCCACCGGACGGGGCACCCCAGCCGCCGCCGCCCTGCTGGCCGCCGGACGGGGCGCTGGAAGCCCACGGGTCGTCGGAGGGGCCGGACTGGCCGCCGGAGTTTCCACCCCAGCCGCCGCCCTGCTGGCCGCCACCGCCGCCCCAGTTGCCACCGCCGCCGCCCTGGCCGCCCTGCTGGCCGCCGAAGCCGCCACCGGGGCCGCCGGGGCCACCGGAACGGTTGGCCCGGGTGACCTTGGCAGTCGCCGAGCGCAGGCTCGGGCCGACCTCGTCGACCTCGACCTCGAAGACCGTCCGCTTCTCGCCTTCCTTGGTCTCGTAAGACCGCTGGCGCAGTCGGCCCTGCACGATGACGCGCATGCCGCGCTGCAGCGACTCGGCCACGTTCTCCGCCGGCTGCCGCCAGACGTTGCACGTGAGGAAGAGGCTCTCGCCGTCCTTCCACTCGTTCGTCTGACGGTCGAAGGTGCGGGGGGTGGACGCGATGCGGAACTTCGCGACCGCCGCACCCGACGGGGTGAAGCGCAGCTCGGGGTCGTCGACGAGATTGCCGACGAGGGTGATGACGGTCTCGCCTGCCATGGTGGTGATGACCTCTCGGGAAGATGTCCGTTCACCGCTGTTTCACGTGAAACAGCGGTCGCGAGCTACCCGAGACCCGAAGGCCTCAGAGGTGGCTCAGTGGGTGTCCGGGCGCAGGACCTTGGTCCGCAGAACCGACTCGCTCAGGCCCATCTGGCGGTCGAGCTCCTTGACGACCTCAGGCGTGGCCTTCAGGTCGATGACCGAGTAGATGCCCTCGGACTGCTTGTTGATCTCGTAAGCCAGACGGCGACGACCCCAGGTGTCGACCTTCTCCACCTTGCCGCCGGCGTTGCGGACGACGGTGAGGAAGTTCTCGATCAGGGGGGAGACAGCGCGCTCCTCGACCGAGGGGTCGAGGATGACCATCACCTCGTAGTGACGCATGGGTAACCCACCTCCTTTGGACTCAACGGCCACGGTCTCTCCGTGGCAGGAGGGTTGTGCAGCGTCGGCACCGGAGCGTGTGACGACACCGGCCCACCGTAGCGGCCGGGTCCGACAGTCGGGCCCCGCTCACCCGATCGGGCGGCCGCCCGCAAGAGGGCGCAAGGGGGCACAACTACACCAGTGCAGACGGCACAGCCTACCCGCACCCGTACGGCCGAACAAAACGCATAGGGGTTGTGAGACCAGTCCAACCGCCGCAATCTGGACGGAACGGGATTCCTGCCCGTTCGTCTCCACGCCAGGAGGTGGGACACATGGCACAGTCCGTCCACCGCATGCCCGCCCTCACCCTCAACACCGACGGCCACCCGCACCCCCGGGAGAACGCCCTGGTGGCGCTGACCGCGCTGCTGGGCGTCGTCTCCTTCACCACGTCGTTCTTCTACAACCTGCACCTGCTGACCTCGTGGACGGGCCTGTTCGGCATCGTCGCGGGGCTCTGGGGCATGTTCGTCTCGGTCACCACCGCCGAGCGCTTCGTCCTGATGATCACGCTCGGCGCCTCCGCCGTCGGCTTCTACCTCGGCATCGCCCGGGGCGGCCTCTGGGGCTGATCCCGGGCCTCCGGGACCGCTTCCGGCCCCCTCGACAGGAACCCTCGGCGCCCCCGTCGCGTATCTGCAGGAGACAGGTACGCACGGGGGCGCCGTCACGCCCGCGCCCACGGGCGCCGGTGCCACCGGACGATAGGGTCACCCCGAGAACCCGGGGCCACCACAGCCCGACCGACGAGGAGCACCGAGCATGAGCCTGCGCCTGAGGACGATCACCCGCGAGGAGCACCTCGCCTTCATCAGGAGCCGTGCCTCGGCCAGCCACATGCAGGTCCCGTCCTGGGGCGACGTGAAGGCCGAGTGGCGCTCGGAGTCGATCGGCTGGTTCGACGAGGGCAACCAGCTCGTCGGCGCCGGCCTGGTGCTCTACCGGCAGCTGCCCAAGGTCAAGCGCTACCTGGCCTACCTGCCCGAGGGCCCGGTCATCGACTGGTTCGACCGCGACCTCGACCGCTGGCTCTCCCCGATGCTCGCCCACCTCAAGGCGCAGGGCGCGTTCTCGGTGAAGATGGGCCCGCCGATCGTCATCCGCCGCTGGAACGCCCCCACCATCAAGGAGGCCATCGCCGGCAAGCAGGCCAAGCGCCTGCGCGACGTCGAGGCCGACTGGTACGAGGCGCGCGCCTTCGAGGTGGCCGACCGGCTGCGCAAGGCCGGCTGGCTGCAGGGCGAGGACGGCGGCGCCGGCTTCGGCGACGTCCAGCCGCGCTACGTCTTCCAGGTGCCGCTGGCCAACCGCTCGCTGGACGACATCCACAAGAACTTCAACCAGCTCTGGCGCCGCAACATCAAGAAGGCCGAGAAGAGCGGCGTCGAGGTGTACCAGGGCGGCTACGACGAGCTGCCGATCTTCCACCAGCTCTACCTGGTGACGGCCGAGCGCGACAAGTTCACCCCGCGCCCGCTCTCCTACTTCCAGCGCATGTGGAAGGCCCTCACCGCCGAGGACCAGAACCGGATGCGCCTCTACATCGCCTACCACGAGGGCGAACCGCTGGCCGCGACCACGATGCTCGTGGTCGGCGAGCACGTCTGGTACTCCTACGGCGCCTCGGCCAACCACAAGCGCGAGGTCAAGCCGTCCAACGCCATCCAGTGGCGGATGATGCGCGACTCCTACGCGCTGGGCGGCGGCGTGTACGACCTGCGCGGCATCAGCGACACCCTGGACGAGAACGACCACCTGTTCGGCCTGATCCAGTTCAAGGTCGGCACCGGCGGGCAGGCGGCCGAGTACCTCGGCGAGTGGGACTTCCCGCTCAACAAGCTGCTGCACAAGGCCCTCGACCTCTACATGTCCCGCCGCTGAGGAGGCTGACCCGATGACGCTGTCGCTCTACCTCGAAACCGAACGCTGGCGCACCCACCAGCGCTCCGTCCTCGCCGAGTTCCCCGGCCTGGTGCCGGTCGCCAAGGGGAACGGCTACGGCCTGGGCAACCACCGGCTGGCCGAGGAGGCGACGCTGCTCGGCACCGGGGTGCTGGCCGTCGGCACCGCCTACGAGGCGGCCGACGCCGCCGAGTGGTACGGCGGCGAGTTGCTGGTGCTCACCCCCTACCGGATCGGCGAGGAGGTGCTCCCGCTGCCGCACGCCCGGGTGATCCGGACGGTGGCGAGCGTGGACGCGCTGCGCGCGCTGCACGGCGCCCGGGTGGTCGTGGAGTGCATGACCACCATGCGCCGGCACGGCGTGAGCGCGGCCGACCTGCCGGCGGTCGCCGCCGAGCTGGAGGGCGTCTCCTTCGAGGGCCTCGCGCTGCACCTGCCGATGGACCGGCCGGACGGCTCCAGCCCGGTCGAGGAGGTCGCGTACTGGGTGGACACCGCCCGGGCGGCCGGGATCCCGGTGGACACCGTGTTCGTGAGCCACCTCGGCTCGGCCGGCATGGACCAGCTGGCCCAGCGCTACCCGGGCACCGTCTTCCGCGCCCGGATCGGCACCCGGCTCTGGCTGGGCGACCACGGCGCGCTGGAGGTCCGGGCGACGGTCCTGGACGTCACCCCGGTGAAGAAGGGCGACCGCTACGGCTACCGCCAGCACCCGGCGCCCTCCGACGGCCACATCGTCGTGGTCGCCGGCGGCACCGCGCACGGCATCGGCCTGGAGGCCCCCAAGTACGTGGCGAGCATGGGCGCGCGGGCCAAGGGCATCGCGCGGGCCGGCCTGGCGACCGTCAACAAGACCAAGTCGCCGTTCCACTGGGCCGGCAAGCAGCTCTGGTTCGCCGAGCCGCCGCACATGCAGGTCTCGCTGCTGTTCCTGGACGGCGAGACCAAGGCGCCGGTGATCGGCGACGAGCTCGGCCTGCAGGTCCGGCACACCACGACGCACTTCGACCGCGTCGTGGACCGCTGAGGCCCTCCCGCCGGGGCCTCCCGCGGAGGCCCCGCTCCCGCTAGCCCTTCTCGGCCGGCTCCGGCAGTTCCGGCTCGTCCAGCCACTGCCCGGGGCCGGCCGGCGCGTACTCCGCGTAGCTCTCGTCCTCGCGCAGGCGGCGGGCGGCCCCGATCACGACCGCGTCGGGGGCCCGGTCGAGCACCCCTCCGGACGGGTCGTCACTGCCGTCCCAGCGCACCGGATCGCGGTCCGGCAGCAGGACGTCGCGGACCACCAGGGCGACCAGGTAGAGCGTGCCCAGCAGGTGCAGCACGATCGCGAAGTGGTACCAGGCCTCGCCGATGCCGTGCTGCTTGGTCCCGGTGACGAAGCCCAGGTGGGACCAGATGCCCAGGGTGTACAGCACCTCGCAGGCCTGCCAGACCAGGAAGTCCCGCCAGCGCGGCCGGGCCAGCACCGCGAGCGGCAGCAGCCAGAGCGAGTACTGCGGCGAGTAGACCTTGTTGACCACGATGAACAGGGCGACGACCAGGAACGCCAGCTGCGCGAAGCGCGGGCGGCGGGGCGCCGAGAGGCCCAGCCATGCTATGGCCGCGCAGCCCAGCACCATGAGCGCCGCGATGTAGGAGTTGAGGTACTCCAGCCCGGTCCCGCGGTTCTGCATGACGATCAGCCAGAACGAGCCGTAGTCCTCGGCGCGGTGGTTGCTGAAGACGTAGAAGGTCGACCAGCCCTGCCAGTTGGCGATCATGATCGGCAGGTTGACCAGCAGCCAGGCGCCGAGCGCGCCGCCCAGCGCCGCGCGGAACTCGCGCCACTTGCCGGCCCGCCAGCACAGCACCAGCAGCGGGCCGAGGAGCAGCAGCGGGTAGAGCTTGGCGGCGGTGGCGAGGCCGATGAACACGCCGGCCCAGAGCGGCCGGGAGCCCGCCCACCAGGCCATCGCGACGGCGGCCAGCGCGACCGCGAGCAGGTCCCAGTTGACGGTGCCGTTGAGCAGCAGGACGGGCGCGAGCGCGAACAGCAGCGCGTCCCACGGACGGCGCCGGTGGGTGCGCGAGAGCGCCACCGCGGCGACCACCGCGCAGGCCATCAGCAGGCCGGCGTTGATCGCCCAGAACCACTGCTCCTGGTCCTGCTGGGTGCCGCCGCCCGGCGTCAGCCAGGCCGCGATCTGCATGAACAGGCCGGTCAGCACCGGGTACTCCAGGTACTGGAGGTCCCCCGAGGAGCCCGGAATGCGGTCGACATACGGGTGCAGCCCGGCGGCGAAGCCGCGTCCGGCGAACAGGTGCGGGATGTCGCTGTAGCAGGCGTGGATGTACTGCGGCGAGCCCGCCTGGAACCACGCGTGGCTGTAGCAGGGCGCCTTCTGCACCATGCCGAGCACCGAGATGACGATGACGGCGAGCGCCAGGACGCGCACCGGGACCCACCACGAGACGCCCAGCAGCGCCCGGCGGCCGGGCGGGCCGCCGAAGAACTCGCTGCCGGCCGCGGCCACCGGGTCCTCGTCGGCCGGGACCACCACCGTGTTGGCCGGCGGCCCGGCGGCGGCGACGGGCGCCGGGGCAGGCCCGACGGCGTCGCTGGGCCCGGTCAGGCCGGCGGATTCGTCAGGTGCGCTCGACGTCATGCCGGACATCCTGCCGCACCGGCCCCGCCGGGACGAGGAGGCCCCCGCGGAGGGGCCGTCCGGGCCGTGGCGAATCATGACGAAACGGCGGTGGCGGCCCTCCGTGGAGGACCGCCACCGCCGTTTCACCGCTGTCCGGCCGACGCCGGCTAACCGCCCTGGGTGCCGCCCGCGGACGAGCCCGACGGGGTGGGCTTGCCCGGCTTGGTCGGCGGCGGGGTGCTGTCCGTCGGCGTCGACGAGGGCTGCTGCGTCGGGCACAGGCCCAGCAGACAGGTGCTCGAAGGACCGGGGTGGGTCTTGGGCGGCTGGCTCGGCTGCGGGCCGGGGCAGTCGACGCCCGGGACGCAGCCGCCGCCCTGGGTGGGCTGCGGGGGCTGCGGCTGGCCGCCGTTCGACGGGGGCTGGTTGCCGGTCGGCGGCTGGGTGGCCGGCGCCGACGGGGTGTCGGTCATGGTCGGCGTGGGCGTGGCGGTCGGCGAGACCGGGGCGCCCGAGGAGTCGACCTCGCTGCCGATCGCGGTCGGCGCCGGGAAGTCCAGCTTCTTCTCGTTCGCCAGCGCGACCTTCATGTACCGGGTGAAGATGTCGGTCGGGATGTCACCACCGTGGATCGACTCCTTGCCGCCGGTGCCGTTGAGCGAGAGCCGCACGTGGTTGTTCGGGTCCTCGCGCCACATCGCGACGCTGGTGACCAGCTGCGGGGTGTAGCCGACCCACCAGGCCGACTTGTTCTGGTCGGTGGTACCGGTCTTGCCCGCGACCGGGCGGCCCAGGTCCTTGCTCTTCGTACCGGTACCGTTCTTCGCCACGTTGACCAGCACGTCGGTGACGTTGTCGGCGACGGGCGCCTCCAGCGCCTGCTTGAGCTGGGGCTTGGTGAAGCCGGTCCGCTCCACGCCGTTCACCTCGACCTTGGTGACCGAGTAGGGCTCGGCCTCCTTGCCGCTGGCGGCGAGCGTCCCGTAGGCGGTGGCCATCCGGATCGGGCTGATGGTCGAGGTGCCGAGCGGGAAGGTCGGGGTCTTCGGGTCGGCCAGGCTCTCCTTCTTGATGCCCATCTGCACGGCCATGTCGGCCACGTTCTGGCCGCCGACGTCCTGGTTCAGCTGGACGAACGGTACGTTGTACGAGAACTGCATGGCCTGCCGCAGCGAGACGTAGCCGTGCTTGCTGGAGTCCTCGTTCTTCTGCCGGTAGGGCTTGCCGTCGTCGCCGATCACCAGCGAGCCGTCCGGCTTGCGGATCTCGGACAGGTCGTCGGCGAGGTAGCGGCTGTCGGCGTTGATCCGCTTCGGCTTGCCGCTGTCGTCCTTCGCGGTCTGGACGCCGACCTGCATCGCGGTGGACAGCACGAAGGGCTTGAAGGTCGAGCCGACCTGGACGCCGGTGGCCTCGGCGTTGTTGTCGAAGTGGCCGTTCTCCACGCCGTCGCCGCCGTAGAGCGCGGCGATCGCGCCGTCACCGGGCCGGATGCTGGCGGAGCCGAACTGGATGAACTTGTCGTTGTCGGGACGCTTCTGCGGGTCGAGCGTCGCGGCCTTGACGTCGTCGACGGCCTTCTTCAGGGCGTCGACCTTGTCCTTCTCGAAGGTCGTGTAGATCTTCAGGCCGCCCTTGTCGATCACCTGCTGGGTGATCGAGGGGTCCTTGCTGGTGACGTACCGGTTGGCGGTGTCGACCAGGTAGCTGATCTCGCCGTTCATGTTCGAGGAGGTCTTGCGCGGGAGCGGGTCCGGGAAGGCCGTGCACTTGGCACGTTCCTCCGGGGTGACGGCCTTGATCTTCACCATGTTGTCGAGGATCCACGACCACCGCCCCTCGGCCCGTTCCTTGTTGGCCGGGACGGTGGGGTCGTAGTACGCCGCGCCCTTGAGCAGGCCCGCCAGCATGGCGCTCTGGCAGAGGTTGAGGTCCTTGGCGTCCACTCCGTAGTACGCCTGGGCGGCGGCCTGGGCACCGTTCGCGCCGCGGCCGAACCAGCTGGTGTTCAGGTAGCCGGTGAGGATCTCGTCCTTCCCGATCTGCTGGTTGAGCTTCAGCGTGATGAAGAACTCCTTCAGCTTGCGGCTGAGGGTCTGCTCCTGGCTCAGGTAGGCGTTCTTCACGTACTGCTGGGTGATCGTCGAGGCGCCCTGGGTCTCGCCGCCCTTCGCCATGTTGTAGACGGCGCGGAGCATGCCCTTCGGGTCGATGCCGCTGTCGTTGCGGAAGTCCTGGTTCTCCGCGGCGATGACGGCGTTCTGCAGGGTGGGACTGATGTCCTTGAGCTCGACGATCTGACGGTTCGTCTCGCCCTTGCGCACCATCTCCGAGCCGTCGGCCCAGTAGTAGATGGTGTTCTGGTCCTTCACCAGGTCGTTGAGCTTCGGGACCTCGGTGGTCTGGTACAGGTAGAACACCAGGCCCACGAAGCAGCCGAAGACGAGCAGGAAGCCGCTCAGCCACTGCTTCCAGGACGGCAGCCAGCGCCGGACG
Source organism: Kitasatospora sp. NPDC057904 (assembly GCF_042887925.1). Lineage (NCBI taxonomy): Bacteria > Bacillati > Actinomycetota > Actinomycetes > Kitasatosporales > Streptomycetaceae > Kitasatospora > Kitasatospora sp. NPDC057904. Next base: position 281,135 of record NZ_JBHVOL010000005.1, on the reverse strand, counting down.
CCGGTCTTGCCGAACCGCGGGTAGTCGATGAACCGCTTCTTGCCGGGTCCGGCCGCCGCGGCGGAGGCCGCGGCAGCGGCGCCCCGGCCGCCCTTGCCCTTCTTCTGGGCGGCCTTGCGCATCTCCGCCCTGGTCATCCGAGGCTGCTGAGCGGTGTCCCGGACGCCCGGGGGGCGGCGCCGGCCCAGCCCCTGCGAGCTCAGTTCGTCCGGCCCTGGCCCGCCCCGGCGGGCTCCGTCACCCGGGGGCCGTTGGCCCTCGTCACCCGGGCCCGGCGTCCTCCGCCGTCGTTCGCTCATGTTCCAGCCACTCCTCGCCAGGCGGTTCCAGCCTGAAGGCAGGGTTCACGTTCGATGCCCGCCAACCGCCCTAACCCCGGAGGTGGTCCTCGTGCACACGCGACAGCGTACGCAGACCTGAAATGCACCTAATCGGGCATCAGTCGCCAAATACCGCAAAAGGGCAACAGATCATTACACGGCCGTTGCCAACCATCCCCGCGCGTCGGCTTGTGATCACATTCACGCGTGCCCCCCTTGCCCGTTCGGAGGGCCAGGTTTACTGTTCTCGATATATCGAGCCGATACATCGAAGCGGCATACCGCCGGAGACGGCGGCCGGACACCGGTCGAGGGGAAGGAGGACGACGGCATGGGCAGGCGCTCAGGAGTGCTGGAGTTCGCCGTCCTCGGCCTGCTCCACGACGCCCCGATGCACGGCTACGAGCTGCGCAAGCGGCTCAACATCCTGCTCGGAACCTTCCGGGCCCTCTCCTACGGAACGCTCTACCCCTGCCTGAAGAGCCTGGTCGCCCAGGGTTTCCTGGTCGAGGACAACCCGGACGTCGAGTACGTCCCGGCCACGGCGCTCAACGGCAAGCGGTCCAAGACCGTCTACCGGCTCTCCCCCGAGGGCAAGCAGCGCTTCGAGGAGCTGCTCGCCGACTCCGGCCCCGACGCCTGGGAGGACGAGCACTTCGGCGTCCACTTCGCGTTCTTCGGCCAGACCGACCGGGCCGTGCGGATGCGCGTCCTGGAGGGCCGCCGCAGCCGGCTGGAGGAGCGCCTGGAGCGGATGCGCAACTCGCTGGCCCGGGCCCGCGAGCGGTTCGACGACTACACCATCGAGCTGCAGCGGCACGGACTGGAGTCGGTGGAGCGCGAGGTCCGGTGGCTCAACGAGCTGATCGAGACCGAGCGGGCCAACCGCACCGGCCGGACCGGGCCCGCCACCGGCGGCAGCCCCGCCGCCGGACACCCCAAGACTTCGGACGGCCGTGGCCAGGAGACCGGGTCCCCCGACCCGTCCGGGCCACCGTACGACCGCCCGGGGCGCTCCGCCCAGGAGCGCTGAGCCCGCGTCAGCCGCGCGGCAGGAGTGGGCGCCTCGCGCCCGTACAAGCAGTCATTCGAAGAAGCAGGACGAGTGCCGCCGACCCCGGCGGCCCTCATGAGATCACAGGGAGCAACCGGAATGGGTTCGGTTCGCGTAGCCATCGTGGGCGTGGGCAACTGCGCCGCGTCGCTGGTGCAGGGTGTCGAGTACTACAAGGACGCCGACCCGGCCGGCAAGGTCCCCGGGCTGATGCACGTCCAGTTCGGCGACTACCACGTCCGTGACGTGGAGTTCGTCGCCGCGTTCGACGTCGACGCCAAGAAGGTCGGCTTCGACCTGGCCGACGCCATCGGCAGCAGCGAGAACAACACCATCAAGATCTGCGACGTGCCGCCGACCGGCGTCACCGTGCAGCGCGGCCACACCCTCGACGGCCTGGGCAAGTACTACCGGGAGACCATCGAGGAGTCCGACGAGGCCCCGGTCGACGTCGTCCAGGTCCTCAAGGACCAGCAGGTCGACGTCCTGGTCTGCTACCTGCCCGTCGGCTCCGAGCAGGCGGCGAAGTTCTACGCCCAGTGCGCCATCGACGCCAAGGTCGCCTTCGTGAACGCCCTGCCGGTGTTCATCGCGGGCACCAAGGAGTGGGCGGACAAGTTCACCGAGGCCGGCGTGCCGATCGTCGGTGACGACATCAAGTCCCAGGTCGGCGCCACCATCACGCACCGCGTGATGGCGAAGCTGTTCGAGGACCGCGGTGTCATCCTCGAGCGCACCATGCAGCTGAACGTCGGCGGCAACATGGACTTCAAGAACATGCTGGAGCGCGAGCGCCTGGAGTCGAAGAAGATCTCCAAGACCCAGGCCGTCACCTCGCAGATCCGCGACCGCGAGCTGGGCGCCAAGAACGTCCACATCGGTCCCTCGGACTACGTGGCCTGGCTGGACGACCGCAAGTGGGCGTACGTCCGCCTCGAGGGCCGCGCGTTCGGCGACGTCCCGCTGAACCTGGAGTACAAGCTCGAGGTCTGGGACTCCCCGAACTCCGCCGGTGTCATCATCGACGCCGTCCGCGCCGCCAAGATCGCCAAGGACCGCGGCATCGGCGGCCCGATCCTGTCCGCCTCCTCGTACTTCATGAAGTCGCCGCCGGTGCAGTACTTCGACGACGAGGCCAAGGAGAACGTCGAGAAGTTCATCCGCGGCGAGGTCGAGCGCTGAGCGCAGCGAGGTTCTCGACTGTCGAGCACTGAGCGCTGAACACCGAGCGCTGAGCACTGACGGTTCATAACCGCTCATAGCTCCTCGGAAGGGCCCACGATCGCGGGATCGTGGGCCCTTCACCTTTTCCCGGCGAATGTTTCACGTGAAACGGCGACCGGTTCCGTGGCACCCTGGGCGGGTGGCGATCACCGAGAACGGCAGCACCCACCAGTCCGCGCAGCGCGCCACGCTCCTCCAGCTGCTCCGGGGCCGGGACTTCCGCAGACTGCTGACCGCCCGGGTGCTCTCCCAGCTCTCGGACGGCGTCTTCCAGGTCTCGCTGGCCGCCTACGTCGTGTTCTCCCCGGAGAAGCAGTCCTCCCCCGCCGACATCGCCTCGGTGCTGGCCGTGATGCTGCTGCCGTTCTCGGTGATCGGCCCGTTCGCCGGCGTCCTGCTGGACCGCTGGCGCCGCCGCCAGGTGCTCTACGTCGGCAACCTGGCCCGCTTCGGGCTCGGCCTGGTGACCGGGGCGCTGCTCCTGGCCGAGGCGCCGACCTGGCTCTTCTTCGCCTCGGCCCTGCTGGTCACGGCGCTCAACCGGTTCATCCTGGCGGGCCTCTCCGCGGCCCTGCCCCGGGTGGTGCGGCAGGACCAGCTGGTCACCGCCAACGCGCTCTCCCCCACCCTCGGCACCGTCGCCGCCGCCCTCGGCGGGGGCATCGGCTTCCTCCTGCACCAGGTGATGATGCCCGGGCCGAAGGCCGACGCCGCGCTCGTCACGGTGGCCGCACTGCTCTACCTGTCGGCCGCGCTGGCCGCCCGCCGGATGGACCGCGACCTGCTCGGCCCCGAACGCCACGCCGGGCGCCCGGCGCTCGGCCAGGCCCTCCTCCGGGCCGCGGTCGAGCTCGGCGCCGCCGTCCGCCACCTGGTGCGCGACTGCCGGCCCGCCGTGCACGCGCTGGCCGCCGTCACCGCGGCCCGGTTCTGCTACGGCGTGCTGATCGTCGTCGTGGTGATGCTCGCCCGGTACACCTTCAACGACCCGGCGGACAGCTCGGCCGGGCTGGTCACCCTCGGCCAGGCGGTCGGCCTGTCCGCCGCCGGGTTCTTCATCGCGGCGGTGGTCAGCCCGTGGTGCTCCCGCCGGCTCGGCCTGGCCGGCTGGATGACGGCCTGCCTGGTCGCGCCGGTGGTGTTCGTCCCGGCGCTCGGGCTGAGCTTCTCGCTGGTGCCGTGCCTGGTGGCCGCGCTGCTGCTCGGGGTCGTCACCCAGGGCACCAAGATCTGCGCGGACACCGTGGTCCAGGAGTCCGTCGAGGACGACTACCGCGGCCGGGTGTTCGCCATCTACGACGTGCTGTTCAACGTCGCCTTCGTGGCCGCCGCGGTCGTCACCGCGCTGGTGCTGCCGCTGTCCGGGCGGTCGGTCGTGGTGGTCGTCGGGGTGGCCGCGGTGTACGCGCTGTCGGCGCTGCTGTTCTTCCGCGCGGCCCGGCGGCACGAGCCGCTGCCCGGTGACCAGGCCTCCTGAGGTTCCGCGGGGGCTCGAAACCGGGGGCGTCGGAGAGGGTCGCTAAGGTACGTCAGACCTGTCGGAGCGACAGCACTCGGTCACGGGGGACTACCTGATGAGCACACCGCCCGGCCCCTACGGGCCTCCACCCCAGTACGGGCCGCCCCCGCCGGCCGCGCAGTACGGTCCGCCGCCGGGGTACGGGGCGCAGCCGTACGGTCCGCCGCCCCCGCAGGTGCCCGCCCAGCCCGGCCCGCCGGGGTACGGGCCGCCGCCGCCCTCGTACGGGGCTCCGCAGCAGCCGTACGGCGGGCCCCCGCAGCCGGCGCAGCCGTACCCGCCCGCCGGGCCGTACGGCTACCCGCAGCCCGCCCCGGCCGCCGGTGCGCCGGGCGGCAAGCGCACCACCCGCTCGAAGCTGAAGGCCTTCGGCGTGCTGATCGCCGCCGCCGTGGTGGGCGGCGGCTACCTCTTCAGCGGTCCGAGCGTCAGCAGTGCCAAGCCGGGCGACTGCGTCCGGGTGAGCGGCACCCGCGACGTCGAGATCGTCAAGTGCACCGACAGCAAGGCGAATTACCGAGTCCTGTCGAAGTTCGAGGACACCACCGACACCAACCGCTGCCGGCAGACGCCGCAGTCCACCAGCGCCGTCTCCGGCAAGAGCGGCCGCCGCTGGAACAAGAAGCGCTACGTGCTCTGCCTCGGCCCGCTGAAGCCCGCCGGCACCGCACCGGTCGGCGCCTCCTGACCTCCGGCCGGAGTTCCCGTCCGGCCCGTCCGACTTGTCCGTCACCGTTTCCCCGGGGGACCCCTTGTCCGTTCCGCCTCCCCAGATGCCCTACGGCGCCCCGCCGCCGAACGACGCCAACCCGTACGCCGGCGGCAACCCGTACGGCCAGCCCGTCCCGCCCCCGCCGCCGATGAACTACGGCTACCCGCCCGCCGCGCCCACGCCCGACCCGTCGGCGTACGGCTACGGCTACCCGGGCGGCGCCGTCCCGCAGGGCCCGGTCTGCCGCTTCTGCGGCGGCTTCCCCGCCGTGGAGGCCACCGTCCGCGGCCACCAGGGCATCATCGTGATCATGCGGTTCCTGAAGCTGCGGGGGCCGTTCTGCCGCGTCTGCGGCGATGCCACCGTGCGCGACATGTCCGCGAAGACCCTGGTCCAGGGCTGGTGGAGCTACCTCGGCGCGCCGATGACGATCATCACGCTGCTGCTGAACCTGGGCCCGCACAACAAGCTCAAGCAACTGCCGCCGCCCGCCCCCGGCACCCACGGCCCGCAGCTCGACCCGGGCGTCCCGCTGTCCAAGCGCCCGCACGTGTTCATGCTGCTGCTCCCGGTCGGCTGGATCATCACGGTGATCGCGCTGATCGCCGCGGGCGCGTTCGCCCCCAAGAACGACCCGTACGTGCCCCACCCGATCGTCATGCCCACCGTGTCGGTGCCGCCGATGCCGAGCTTCAGCATGCCACCGATCCCCGCGCCGACCTTCTCGCTGCCGCCGGACACCTCCGGCAAGCCGCAGGCCCCGGTCCCGGCGCCGGCGAGCATCGACTCCGCCAAGGCCGGCGACTGCCTGCGCAACGAGAACGGCACCGGGGCGACGTACGATCCGACCCCCCGGATCACCATGCTGCCGTGCACCGACCAGCGCGCCCAGTACAAGGTGCTCTGGAAGTACCTGGCGACCTCGGACGAGAAGGTCTGCGCGGCCCAGCCGAAGTCCGACAGCAACTACGTCCGCACGAGCACCGGGATGCCGGCGCTGAGCTACGTCCTGTGCCTGCAGTCGATCCACACCTGACCGGGCACGCGTGAGGGGCGGTCCCGGCACCCCGGGACCGCCCCTCCGCGCGTTCGCTCAGCCCTGCGGCTGCTCCGCCCACCAGGCGCGGAGGGCGGCCACCGCCTCGCCGTGCTCCATCGGGCCGTGCTCCAGCCGCAGTTCGAGCATGTGCTGGTAAGCCTTGCCGACCTGCGGGCCCGGCCGCAGGCCGAGCAGCTCCATGATCTGGTTGCCGTCGAGCGCCGGGCGGATGGCGTCCAGCTCCTCCCGGGCCTTCAGCTCGCCGATCCGCTGCTCCAGGCCGTCGTAGGTGCGCGACAGCGTCGCCGCCTTCTTGCGGTTGCGGGTGGTGCAGTCGGAGCGGGTCAGCTTGTGCAGGCGCTCCAGCAGCGGCCCGGCGTCGGCGACGTAGCGGCGCACCGCGGAGTCGGTCCACTCGCCGCCGCCGTAGCCGTGGAAGCGCAGGTGCAGCTCGACCAGGCGCGAGACGTCCTCGGTGAGCTCCTTGGAGTACTTGAGATCGCGCATCCGCTTGCGGGTCATCTTGGCGCCGACCACCTCGTGGTGGTGGAAGGAGACCCGGCCGTCCGACTCGAAGCGGCGGGTGCGCGGCTTGCCGATGTCGTGCAGCAGCGCGGCCAGCCGCAGGGTCAGGTCGGGGCCGTCCTGCTCCAGGTCGACGGCCTGCTCCAGGACGGTCAGCGAGTGCTCGTAGACGTCCTTGTGCCGGTGGTGCTCGTCGCGCTCCAGGCGCAGCGCAGGCAGCTCGGGCAGGACGTGCCCGGCCAGGCCGGTGTCGACCAGCAGGCGCAGGCCCTTCACCGGGTGGGCGGCCAGCAGCAGCTTGTTGAGCTCGGCCTGGACCCGCTCGGCCGAGACGATGGTGATCCGCTCGGCCATCGCCGTCATCGCGGCGACGACCTCGGGGGCCGGGTCGAAGTCGAGCTGGGCGGCGAAGCGGGCGGCGCGCATCATCCGCAGCGGGTCGTCGGAGAAGGACTCCTCGGGGGTGGCGGGGGTGCGCAGCACCCGGGCCTCCAGGTCGTCCAGGCCGTGGTGCGGGTCGACGAAGCCGCGCCCGGGCAGGTCGACGGCCATCGCGTTGACGGTGAAGTCGCGGCGGACCAGGTCCTGCTCGATGGTGTCGCCGTAGGTGACCTCGGGCTTGCGGGAGGTGCGGTCGTAGGCCTCGGACCGGTAGGTGGTGATCTCGATCAGGAACGAGCCCTGCGGGGTGTCCTTGCGGGCGCCGACCGTGCCGAAGGCGATGCCGACGTCCCAGACCGCGTCCGCCCAGCCCTTGACGAGCTTGAGGACCTGCTGGGGGCGGGCGTCGGTGGTGAAGTCCAGGTCGTTGCCGAGCCGGCCCAGGAGCGCGTCCCGCACGGAGCCGCCGACCAGCGCCAGCCGGTGCCCGGCCGCCTGGAAGCGGCGGGCGATCTCGTCGGCGACCGGCGACACCCGCAGCAGCTCTTGGAGGCCCAGGGTCTGGGCCTCGCTCAGGCCTGGTACGGCCTGGGTGGCGGTGCTGGAAGGATGGGTGAGGGCGGTGGGCTCATTGGCAGTGGACACGGCTCACAAGGGTACGTGCCCGCGCAGGTCAACCGCCCGCGCGTTTTCGGCGTCTCACCCCAAGACCCGCAACACCGCACCCGGTGCCGCATCGTTACCATGCCGGTGAACGAGTTCTCGGGCACCGGACAGGGGATTGCGGTGCCGCGTGCCACCACGGCCGGCCGGGCGACCGGAGGCCGCACTCTTCACGGCCGTCCCACCCGGCTGCTTCGCACGGCTGATCCTCTCGGCCCGCGGCGGCGGTCGCGGCACCGAGCGGCGAACAGCGTCAAGCGAACACCGACAGCAGCAGCGAGCGAGAACGGCGAGGGCGAAACGAGTGAGTGAGCCGGCACGGCACTCGGGCCTGGGGGCGCACGGACGGCCTGGACGGCCCGGGGACCCCGCCGACGGGCGGCGCCCCGGCCGCCGCACGGCCCGGCGGCTCGCGGCCGCCCTGGGAGCCGCGCTGGCGGTGGTCGCGGCCGCCCCGGCCGGCGCACTGCCGGCCGGCGGCAACGTGCCGGCCACGGACGGGTCGGTCTCGGCCGAGTCCCCGGTGATCATGACGATCGACACGGTGGCCCCGCAGGTGGCCAGCCCGAACGGCACGGTGACGATCACCGGGCACGTGACCAACGGCGGCAAGTCGGTGCTCAAGGGCGCCCACGCGGCCGTCCGCAAGCCGTCGCTGGGCAAGCCGCTGCAGCGGCGCAGCGAGCTGCAGAACGTGGTCGCCCGCACCGCCCCGCTCGGCGCGGACGGCATAGAGCTGGACAGCCCGCAGTACGCGCTGCCCGAGCTCGCCCCCGGCCAGAGCCAGGCCTACACCCTCGGTGTCGCGGTCAACGACCTCTCGCTGAACGGCGACGGCGTCTACGAGCTCGCGGTGGACGCCTGGGGCTCGACCGCGGACAACCAGCACGAGCGGGCGCTGGGCATCGCCCGCACCTTCCTGACGTACAGCTCGAACGCCGACGCCCAGCCGACCAGGGTCGCCACGGTCTGGCCGCTGGTGCACGGGCCGGAGCTGGCCGCGCAGACCGTCGCCGAGGGCGAGCAGACGCTCTCGGTGCTGCGCGACGACAGCCTGGCGACCGAGTTCGCCCCGGGCGGCCGGCTGTACGAGCTGGTGGACACCGGCTCGAAGCTGACCGGCCTGACCTGGACGATCGACCCGGACCTGCTGGACACCGCGTTCGCGATGACCAAGGGGTACAAGGTCCAGAAGCCGGGCACCGAGAAGAACGGCAAGCCGGCCAAGGACGACAACGTCGTCAACGGCACCGGGCAGGCGGCCGCGACGGCCTGGCTGGACAAGCTGCGGGCCGCCGTCGCCAAGCCCGGCAACCAGGTCGTGGCGCTGCCGTACGCCGACCCGGACGTCGCCTCGATCGCCCACAACGGCGCCGACCTGGGCGGCATGGGCACCGCCCTGAACAAGGCCGCCACCGCGGGCCGGCTGACGGTCGAAGGCCGGCTGTCCGTGGACACCCGCTCCGACGTCGCCTGGCCCTACCAGGGCTACCTGGACCAGCAGATCGCCGGCGTCGCCAAGCAGGCGGGCAGCGACCTGCTGCTGGTGAACGGCGCGAGCATGCCGGAGCCGGACGCGCTCAACCACACGCCGACCGCGGTGCGCCCGGTCGGCAACGGGCAGAACGCCCTCGTGGCGGACGAGACCGTCTCCGCCCTGTTCGACGGCGACCTGAGCACTCCGCAGGCGCAGACCCTGGCGACCCAGCGCTTCCTCGCCGAGACCTACGCGATCACCCACGAGCAGCCGCAGAACCAGCGCGGCCTGCTGGTCCTGCCGCCGCGCGACCTGACCGTGAGCACCGCCAAGGTGCTGGCGGGCGCCCTCCAGACGGCGGCGGGCGGCAAGTGGGTCGAGCCGGTCAAGCTGGACACCGTGGCGCAGGCCGCGCCCGACCCCGGCGCCGCCACCGCCGTCCCGGCCGCCGCCGACTACCCGGCCAAGGCCCGCGCCACCGAGCTGTCGGCCACCGACCTCAGCAACACCGACAGCGTCCAGTACGACCTCGACACCCTGATGCAGGTGCTCACCCTGCCGCAGCGCGTGCGCGGCCCGTTCAGCGCGGCCATGGTCCGTTCGCTGTCCACCGAGTGGCGCTCCGACGCGCCCGGGGGAGACGCGTACCGCGAAGGCGTGAAGAAGTACCTCGGCGAGCTGACCGGCGCGGTGCAGGTGCCCAAGAAGACGGTCGTCACGCTCGCCGGGAACACCGGCCAGCTCCAGGTCAGCGTCCGCAACGACCTCACCCAGACGGTCACCAACCTGAGCCTGCACCTCGTCTCGCACCAGCAGAACCGGCTGTGGGTCGCCCCGCAGGAGGACCTGGTCATCCCGGCCGCGCAGGGCGTCACCGTGCGGTTCCAGGCCCAGGCCCGCAACAACGGCCCGGTCCAGATGACCGCCCAGCTCTTCACCACCGGGCCCAACCCGCGCCCGTACGGCCAGGCGCAGAACTTCCAGGTGGAGGTCACCTCGGTGACCAACGGCGTGCTGTACGTCTTCGCGGGCGGGGTGCTGCTGCTCCTGCTGGCCGCCCTGCGGTTCTTCCGCCAGCGCAAGCGGCGGGCCGGGCAGCCGCACGAGGACGGCGACCAGCCGATCGGCGACGCCGGGACGGCCGGCCCGGGCGGGAAGCCCGAGGACACCGACGACGCGGACGACGCCGGCGACGCGGACCACGGGGGCCCCGGGGACCACGCCGTCGAGGACGGCCCCGCCGGTGACGATCCCGCGCAGACACCGCGCGGCAGCAGCGCCGATGGCCGGGATCGGACCTCCAGTGATGAGAAGGTTGGTCCTTGATACCGCCGACCCCGCACCCGACCGGGCCGGCCTCCCCCACGAACGCGAAGAGGTGACATGACCGGGCGCAGCGAGGAGCGGCCGCCGGGCCGCGGTGAGAACCGGCCGGGTGCCGAGTCGCCGTCCGGCGACTGGTACGTGGCCGACACCTACGCCCAGGACCCGTACGCCGCCGACGCGTACCGGGCCCCGCAGGACGGCCAGGACCCGTACGGCCTCCGGGCCGCCGGGCCCGCCGCACCGCAGCCGCAGGCCGCCGCGTACGACGTGCCGCCGCAGCTGCCGCCGCAGGCCGGCGGCTACCCCGCGCCGGTCCCGCCGACGCCGTTCGCACCGCCGGTCCCGCCGGTGCAGCCCGGCTGGGACACCCCGGTCGGCTGGCGGGAGCCCGGCGGCGAGGCCCAGGCGGCCGGCGGTCAGTGGGGTGGCGCGGAGCAGCCGCAGCAGCAGTGGGAGCCCGGCCCCGCGCACTCCCGGTGGGACTCCGAGACCACCGAGTACGTCGGCGTGGACGCGCTGTTCGGCAGTGGCCGGGCGGAGGGCGCGGCCCCGCCGCAGGCGCCCCGGCCCGCGCCCGTGCCGCCGGTCGCCCCCGTGCCGTCCGGCCCCGCGCCGTTCCCGCCCGTGGGCGGGTACCCGGCGCAGGAGGGCCGCGGCGACGGGCCGCGCCCGTTCGTGCCCCCGATCGAGTTCGACCCGCCGCTCTCGGAGGAGGAGGCCACCATGCAGGTGGCCGCGGTGGCGCTGCCGCCCGCGGTCGAGCCGCTGGAGGACCTCGCCGCCGAGGAGCACGCCGTGCAGGCGCCGCCCGCGGAGTCCGCGCCGGCGGCCGGCGGCGGCAAGGTCGCGAGCCTGCTGAACTCCAGCGCGATCATGGCGGCCGGCACGCTGGTCTCCCGCGGCACCGGCTTCCTGCGCACGATGGTGATCGCGGGCGCGATCGGCATCGCCGTCATGGGCGACTCCTACAACGCGGCGAACACCCTGCCGACCCTGCTGTACATCCTGATCGGCGGCGGCGCGCTGAACGCCGTCTTCGTGCCGCAGCTGGTCCGCAGCATGAAGAACGACGAGGACGGCGGCACCGCCTACGCCAGCCGGCTGCTCACCCTGGTGATGGTCGGCCTCGGCGGCGTGGTGTTCCTCGCCGTGCTCGGGGCGCCCGTCCTGGTGCAGCTCATCGCGCACCCGATGATGGAGAACGCGGCCCGCGCCGAGACCACCGTCGCACTGGCCCGGTACTGCCTGCCCACCATCTTCTTCATGGGCATCCACGTGGTGATGGGCCAGATCCTCAACGCCCGCGGCCGGTTCGGCGCGATGATGTGGACCCCGGTCCTCAACAACATCGTGGTGATCTTCACCTTCGCCGCCTACATCTGGGTCTACGGGGGCTTCAACTCCACCCAGGTGACGCCGGAGAACATCACCCCCGAGGGCGTGCGGCTGCTCGGCCTCGGCACGCTGATCGGCCTGGTCGTCCAGTCGCTGGCGATGATCCCGTACCTGCGGGCGGCCGACTTCCACTTCCGTCCGCGCTTCGACTGGCGCGGCCACGGCCTCGGCAAGGCCGCCCGCCTCGCCAAGTGGACGTTCTTCTTCGTCCTCGCCAACCAGGCCGGCTACCTCGTCATCACCCAGCTGGCCACCGCGGCCGGCAGTGCCGCCGAGCACGGCGGCCACGGCGGCGTCGGCCTCGCCGCGTTCTCCAACGCGCTGCTGATCTGGCAGCTGCCGCAGGCCGTCATCACCGTCTCGATGATGAGCGCGGTGCTCCCCCGGCTCTCCCGGGCGGCGGCCGACGACGACGCCGGCGCCGTCCGCGACGACCTCTCGTACGGGCTGCGCACCACCGCGGTGGCGGTCGTCCCGGCCGCGTTCCTGTTCCTGGCCCTCGGCCCGGCGATCGGCCGCTCGATCTACGCGGTCGGCGGCGGCACCGCCTCCCTGGACAACGCGACCAACGTCGGCCTGATGCTGTCCGCCTTCGCGCTCGGCCTGATCCCGTACTCGGCGCAGTACGTCATGCTGCGCGGCTTCTACGCCTACGAGGACACCCGGACGCCGTTCTCCAACACCGTCTGGGTGGCGGCCTGCCAGGCCGGCTTCTCGCTGGTCTGCTGGTTCGCCCTGCCGCCGCAGTGGACGGTGACCGGCATGGCCTTCGGCTACGGCCTCGCCTACGCCGTCGGGGTGACGGTGGCGGCGCCGAAGCTGAAGAAGAAGATCGGCGGGCTGGACACCAAGAGCATCGGCCGGACCTACAGCCGCCTGGCCGCCGCGTGCGTCCCGGCCGCCCTGGTCGGGCTCGGCGTCAGCCTGGCGGTCCAGCGCGCGCTCGGCGGCTGGCCGGGCAGCGTCGCCTCGGTCGTCGTGGCGGGCGGCCTCCAGCTGGCCGTGTTCGTGCTCATCGCGAAAAGGCTCCGGATCGAGGAGCTCAACGCCATGCTCGGCATGGTGCGCGGCCGGCTCGGCCGCTGACCCGACGCACCAACCGGCCGGACCGGCCGACGCCCTGAGCGGGCGTCAACCGTGAGGATCGGCTCACGGGCCGGTCCGGCCCGGCACCGGGCCGCCACCCGCACCGGGACCGCCCGGCCCCGCTGGTGGCGGCCCGGTGTCGGTTCTGCACCACATCTCTCCACCTCCAGGCAACCGAGCGGCCCCCTCAGCGGTCGTACCCGGTGGAGAAGAGTGGGCACAATTGTCCTGGAGCACAGGGCCGCCAACCCGCGGGCTCCAGCGACTCTCTCAGCCGGGGCGACACAAGGGGAGGCAGGACCACGGTGGCTGATGGCACCAAGGCGGTCGTCGACACGTCAGCAGCTGACGCGGCGGCGGACGACGCCGCACTGGCCGCGGCGATCGACGAGCTCGCGGGCGCGAAGACCGCCCCGGGCGACGACGTCCCCTCCTCCGGCACCTGCGCCCCGGACGGCCCGGCGGCCACCGCCGACTCCGGCTCTCCCGCCGACGGCACCTCGGCCGACGAGGACGCCCAGGTCGGTGAGGAGGCGTCGATCGGCGAGGAGACTTCACTCGGTGAGGCGGCCTCGCTCGGTGAGGAGACTTCGGAGATCACCGCGCCGCTCTCGGTCGACGAGATCGCCGCCGAACTCGCCGCCGGCGGCAAGGCGAAGAAACCGGCCGGGGCCCCGCAAGCGGCCGACGGCACCCCCCGCCGCGCACCCACCGACCCGCAGCCCACCCTCGACCCGCGCGACACCTCCACCCTCCCCCGCACCCTCCCCGCCCCGATGCGGCACAGCGGCGACAAGATCGGCCACCGGTACCGGCTGGAGGAGTGCATCTCCCACACCGAGACCTTCAGCAGCTGGCGCGCCGTCGACGAGAAGCTGCGCCGGGCGGTCGGCGTCCACCTGATGGCCTCCGGCCACCAGCGCGCCCGCAAGGTGCTCGCCGCCGCCAAGTCCGCCGCCCTGCTCGGCGACCCGCGCTTCGTCCAGGTCCTGGACGCCGTGCAGGAGGGCGAGCTGGTCTACGTCGTGCGGGAGTGGCTGCCGCACGCCTCCGACCTCGCCAAGCTGCTCGCCGGCGGCCCGATGGAGCCGCACGAGGCGTACCAGATGGTCCGCCAGGTGACCGACGCGGTCGCCGCCGCCCACCGGCGCGGCCAGGCCCACCTGCGGCTCACCCCCCGCTGCGTGCTGCGCACCGACAGCGGCCAGTACCGGATCAACGGCATCGCGGTGGACGCCGCCCTGCGCGGGCTGCCCGCCGAGGGCGACACCGACGACGCCGAGCGCGCCGACACCCGTGCCATCGGCGCGCTGCTGTTCGCCGCGCTCACCCACCGCTGGCCCTACCCGGAGGACCGCTACGACCTCCAGGGCCTGCCGAAGGGCCTCCAGAACGCCGCCCCCGACCAGGTCAGGGCCGGCGTCCACAAGGGCCTGTCCGAGCTCGCCGCGCGCGCCCTGTTCGACCACCCGCCGCACCACGCCCAGCCGATCACCACGCCGGAGGAGCTGGCCAAGGCGATCGCGCTGATGCCCCGCATCCGCCAGCCCGAACCCGAGCTGCCCGTCTTCACCCCGCCGCCCCGGCACAACACCCACGCCCTGCCGACCGCGCCCAACCCGACCCGGGTCATCGACGGTCCCGTCGTGCCGCCGCTGCCGCCGCAGGCCCGTCCCCGTCCGTCCGCCGTCCGCCGCACCCGGCGCCGGCTGCGCCGGGTGGTCAAGGCGACGGCCTGGACGGTCGCCCTGGGCGCCATCGGCGTCGCCTCCTGGCAGGCCGTCGACCACCTGCGCAACAACGGCTCGGCCATCGCCGCCCCGCAGCCGTCGGTCAGCACCGCCGCACCGAGCGCGCACGCGGCCACGCACACGCCGGTCCCGATCCCCGTCAAGGACGCGATCTCGTACAACCCGAGGGGCGACTCCCCGGAGTCCACCTACCTGCTCCCGAAGGTCTTCGACGGCGACCCGAACACCTCCTGGGTGACCAAGAGCTACGTCGACCCGTTCGGCCCCAAGCCCCCGCTCAAGGACGGCACCGGCCTGCTCATCGACCTCGGTTCGCCGCAGTCGGTCAGCTCGGTGAACGTCCAGTTCGGCGGCCTCCACACGGCCGAGCTGCGGGTGCCGAACGCCCAGGCCTCCGCCAACCCGGCCTCGGCCCAGCCCGAGGCCTACACGGTGCTGGACAAGCAGAGCGGCTCCACCGTCGACTTCACCCTCACCAGCCCGACGACCACGCGCTACCTCTTGATCTGGCTGACCAGTCTGCCCAAGGATCCGAATGACAGCGGCAGGTACCGTGGGCAGGTCAACGAGGTCAAGGTCTTCGGCTGACCGGACGACCGCGCACACCGACGGCAAGGGCAGGTGACAGTGGCGGACGACGACGCGACGCTGCTCGCGCGGCACGTCGCCGGCGACCCGGACGCCTTCGGGCAGCTGGTGAACCGCCACCGCGACCGGCTCTGGGCGGTCGCCCTGCGCACGCTGGGCGACCGGGAGGAGGCGGCCGACGCGCTCCAGGACGCCCTGGTCTCCGCCTTCCGTGCCGCACCCGGCTTCCAGGGCCGCTCCGCCGTCACCACCTGGCTGCACCGGATCGTGGTCAACGCCTGCCTGGACCGCGCCCGCCGCAGCGCCACCCGCCGCACCAGCCCGCTGGACGACGACCCGCAGCGGCTGGACACCCTGGTCGGCGCCGCCGAGCCCGCCGACTCCCCCGTCGTCCGGGCCGAGGTGCACCGCGAGGTGACGGCGGCGCTCGCCGAACTGCCCGCCGACCAGCGGGCCGCCCTGGTCCTGGTCGACATGCAGGGCTACCCGGTCGCCGAGGCCGCCGAGCTGCTGGGCGTGCCGGTCGGCACGGTGAAGAGCCGCTGCGCCCGGGGCCGGGCCCGCCTGCTGCCGCTCGTCCGCCACCTCCGCGAGGGCGGCGGAGGCGATGTTCCACGTGAAACGGCGTCCTCCCCGGGCGCCGCACCACCACGGCGGAACGCGCCGGGGAACGCGCCGAAGAAGGCGCCGGGGAACCCAAGTGGCGCCCGCACCGTCACAGGAACAGGCCCCGACAACGGCCGGACGATTCTGGAAGGAGACGCGAGCACGCGATGACGGTCCCCTTCTCCTCCCCCGACCCGTCCGACCCCACCGACTCCTCCGGGTCCCACCCCTCCGTCGACGAGCTCGCCGACCTCGCCGAGGAGCTGATCGAGGACGCCGCCGCCGTCGAGGCCCTGCACCGGCACCTGGCCGGCTGCGCCGAGTGCCGCGAGACCGTTGATGCGCTCGGCGAGGTCCGGGCGCTGCTGGGCGGGGTCGAGGCCCCGCCGATGCCGGCCGACGTCGCGGCCCGGCTGGACGCCGCCCTCGCCGACGAGGCCGCCCGGCGCGACGCCTCCGACGGGCCGTACGAGGCCCCCGGGAGCACGCGCGGACCCGCCGCCCCGACCCCGCCGCCCCGACCCGCCACGGCGCCCGCAGCGCCACCCGCGCGGGCCGTCGGCGCCACCGGTCCCGGCCGTCCCCGCTCCCGGCGGCGGCGTGCCGGTCTCCTGCTCGGTGCCGCCGCCGCGCTCGCCGCGATCGGCCTCGGCGGCGCACTGCTGTACCCGGCGGACTCCGGCTCCCAGAAGTCGGCCTCCTCGGCCGCCGCGCCGGCCACCGCCGACGCCGGGCACAGCTCCAAGGGCGGACACGCCCTGGGCGGGGGCACCGAGTACCGCGACGACCAGCTCGCCGCCCAGGTCCAGAAGCTCCTGGCCGGCTCGGGCGCCGTCGTGGGCTCGCCCCCGAACGGCGTCGCCAAGCCCTCCGCCGCGGCACCGGCCGAAGGGCGGCAGCCGCTCACCTCGGAGCCGGCGCCCGGAGCCGGCCGGACCTGCCAGGCCCCGGACGCGGCCACGGGCACGCCGCTGGCCACCGACCACGGCACGTACGCCGGGTCCCCGGTGGAGGTCCTGGTCTACGCCGTGCCCGGCAAGCCCGGCGAGGTCGACGTCTACCTGCAGTCACCCGCCTGCACGGTCGTGCTGCACCGCGAGGTCCCCGCCCATTGACCGGCCCGGCCCCGGTGGTGCTTCCGGAACTCCTCCGGAACCCTCCCGGAACCCGTCCGGTTCCCGTGCGATCGACGCCCGGGCCGCCACGCCGCTTCCGGAGTGCGGGCACCTGGTACTGATCCGCCTGGGAATGCGAGACACTGGTCAGTCGTTGTCCCGGGCGGCGGAGCAGGACCGCCCTCCCCGCAGCAAACGCGGGTCGCGATGCTAACCAGGAGATGCAGTGAGCGACGTCCGTAACGTGATCATCATCGGTTCCGGCCCGGCCGGCTACACCGCCGCGCTCTACACGGCCCGTGCCTCCCTGAAGCCGCTGGTCTTCGAGGGTGCCGTCACCGCCGGTGGTGCGCTGATGAACACCACCGAGGTCGAGAACTTCCCGGGCTTCCGGGACGGCATCATGGGCCCGGAGCTGATGGACAACATGCGCGCCCAGGCCGAGCGCTTCGGCGCCGAGCTGGTCCCGGACGACATCGTCGCGGTCGACCTCACCGGTGACATCAAGACCGTCACCGACTCCGAGGGCAACGTGCACCGGGCCCGCGCCGTGATCGTCACCACCGGCTCCCAGCACCGCAAGCTGGACCTGCCGAACGAGGACAAGCTCTCCGGCCGCGGCGTCTCCTGGTGCGCGACCTGCGACGGCTTCTTCTTCCGCGACCAGGACATCGCGGTCGTCGGCGGCGGTGACACCGCCCTGGAGGAGGCCACCTTCCTGTCCCGCTTCGCCCGCAGCGTCACGATCATCCACCGGCGGGACACCCTGCGCGCCTCCAAGGCGATGCAGGAGCGCGCCTTCGCCGACGAGAAGATCCGCTTCGAGTGGGACAGCGCGGTCGAGGCCATCCACGGCGACCCGAAGCTGAGCGGCGTGACCCTGCGCGACACCACCACCGGCGAGACCCGCGAGCTGGACGTCACCGGTCTGTTCATCGCGATCGGCCACGACCCGCGCACCGACCTGTTCAAGGGCCAGCTGGACCTCGACGCCGAGGGCTACCTCAAGGTCGAGGCCCCCTCCACCCGGACCAACATCCCGGGCGTGTTCGGCGCCGGCGACGTCGTCGACCACACCTACCGCCAGGCCATCACCGCGGCCGGCACCGGCTGCTCGGCCGCCCTGGACGCCGAGCGCTACCTCGCCGCGCTGGACGACCTGGAGGCCAAGGCCGCCGCCGTCGCGGTCTGAGTCCCGCCGCACCGACCGATCCCCCGCGGGGGTGCCCAGCCGGTGTTCCACGTGGAACACCCCCGCTCCGGCCAGGCAGAAACAGAACGGGTCCGCCCGTTGTTCTCCTGGCAGCAGCCCTCACCGTCCGAACCCGAGGAGTCCCCGTGGCCGGCGCCACCACCACCGTCACCGACGCGACGTTCCAGGCCGACGTCCTGGACAGCGACAAGCCCGTCCTGGTCGACTTCTGGGCCACCTGGTGCGGCCCGTGCCGCCAGGTCGCCCCGATCCTGGAGGAGATCGCGGCCGAGCACGGCGACAAGCTGACCATCGCCAAGCTCGACGTGGATGCCAACCAGGTGACGGCCGCCCAGTACAACGTCATCTCGATCCCGACCCTGATCGTGTACAAGGGCGGCGAGCCGGTGAAGTCCATCACCGGTGCCCGTCCGAAGGCCGCGCTGCTGCGCGAGCTGGCCGAGTACATCTAGGTCCTCGACCACCTGCGGAGGCGGGGCTCCCCATCACCGGGGAGCCCCGCCTCCGTCGTTTCCGGCACGGCCCCCGGCCGGCGGCGGCCCGGATCAGAACGGCCGCAGAGCCGGCTCCTTGCGGGCGCCGCCGAGCAACCGCTCCAACGCCACTTCCACATCGCCGCGCCAGGACAGCGTGGTCCGCGCCTCCAGCCGCAGCCGCGGGTAGCGGGCGTGCGGCCGGACCGTCTTGAAGCCCACCGCGAGCAGGTGGTCGGCCGGGAGCACGCAGCTCGTCGGCACCCGTCCCGTCGCACCGAAGGCCTCGATCGCGCGCACGCCGCGCCCCACCAGGTCCTTGGCCACCGTCTGCACGAGCACCCGGCCCAGCCCCTGCCGCTGGTAACCCGGCAGCACCCGGCTGACCATCAGCTGGACCGCGTCCGGCGACACCGGACTGGTCGGGAAGGACTGCGAGCGCGGCACGTAGGCCGGCGGCGCGTAGAGCACGAACCCGGCGGGCTGGTCGTCCACGTAGGCGATCCGGCCGCAGGAGCCCCACTCCAGCAGCACCGCGGAGATCCACCCCTCCTTCTCCAGCTCGGGCTTGCCGGACTCCACCGCCGCCTTCCCGCTCACCGGGTCCAGCTCCCAGAACACGCAGGAGCGGCAGGTCGTCGGCAGATCCGCGAGGTTGTCCAGCGTCAGCGGAGCGATCCGGCGTCCCATGCCCCGTACCTCCTCGTCCACTCCACAGTCGAGCATTCCCCCCGAACGCCGATGGGTGCATGTTTCACGTGAAACAGCACTCACGCGGAACATGCACCCATCGGGTCACGCCTCTTCGACCGGCCTCAGCCCTGCGACAGCCGCAGTCCGTCCTCGCCCGGGGCCAGGCTGTCCAGGATCCGGTTCAGGTCCTCGACCGAACCGAACTCCAGCACCACCTTGCCCTTGCCGAGCTTGCCGCCGCGCTGCGTCACCTCGACCTTGACCCGGGTGTCGAAGCGGTCCGACAGCCGGCTCGCCAGGTCGTTGAAGGCCGGGGAGTTCAGCTTGCCCGCCTTCGGCGCCTGGCGCTTCGGCTTCTCCTCCAGGCCCATCAGCTTGACGATCTCCTCGGTGGTCCGCACCGAGAGGCCCTCGCGGTTGATCCGCGCGGCCAGCTCCTCCTGCCGCTCCGGGTCCGCCAGGCTCACCAGCGCCTTGGCGTGCCCGGCCGACAGCACCCCGGCGGCCACCCGGCTCTGGACCGCGGGCGGGAGCTTCAGCAGCCGCAGCGTGTTGGTGACGTGCGGACGCGAGCGGCCGATCCGGTCCGCGAGCTCGTCATGGGTGCAGGAGAAGTCCCCCAGCAGCTGGTCGTAGGCGGCCGCCTCCTCCAGCGGGTTCAGCTCCGCCCGGTGCAGGTTCTCCAGGAGGGCGTCCAGCAGCAGCTTGTCGTCCTCGGTGGCCCGGACGATCGCCGGGATCCGGTCCAGCCCCGCCTCCCGGGAGGCGCGCCAACGGCGCTCGCCCATGATCAGCTCGTAGCGCTCCGGCCCGACCTGGCGCACCACGACCGGCTGGAGCAGACCCACCTCCTTGATGGAGGCGACCAGCTCGGCCAGCTTGTCCGGGTCGAAGACATCACGCGGCTGACGCGGGTTGGGCGTGATCCCGTCGATCGGCAGCTCGGCGAAGAATGCCCCGGGCACCGGCGCCGGCTGCTCTCGCAGGCTCTCCACGGCCACCCTGGCGGCCACCGTTCCGCGACCGCCCGGCAGCACCGGCACGGCCGTCGGCGAGACGGCTCCGGTCGCCACCACCGAGGCCGGCCCGGGCACGGCCGTGGCGGGCTGCCCCGCAGCCCCGCCGTCCGTCGGCGCCGCGGGGCCGATCAGCGCCCCGAGCCCCTTACCCAGACCCCTGCGACCACCACTCACTGCTGACCCTCCGTCGTACCGTGCTGTGCCACCGGGGCGCCGTGCCCCGTACCGCTGCCGCTGCGCTGCTGGCCCACCAGTGAGCCCCCGGCCTGGCCCACCGCACGCAGCGCGAGCTCCCGGGCGGCCTCCAGGTAGGAGAGCGCACCGGTGGAACCCGGGTCGTAGGTGAGCACCGTCTGACCGTAGCTGGGCGCCTCCGAGATGCGCACCGAACGCGGGATCGCCGTGCTCAGCACCTCCTGCGGGAAGTGGGTCCGGACCTCGTCGGCCACCTGGGCGGCCAGCCTGGTCCGGGCGTCGTACATGGTGAGCAGGATGGTCGAGACGTGCAGCGAGGGGTTGAGGTGCGCGCGCACCAGCTCGACGTTGCGCAGCAGCTGGCCGAGGCCCTCCAGCGCGTAGTACTCGCACTGGATCGGGATCAGCACCTCCTGGCCGGCCACCAGGGCGTTGACCGTCAGCAGGCCCAGCGAGGGCGGACAGTCGATCAGGATGTAGTCCAGCGGCTGCTCATAGGCGGCGATGGCGCGCTGGAGGCGGCTCTCCCGGGCCACCAGCGACACCAGCTCGATCTCCGCGCCGGCCAGGTCGATGGTGGCGGGGACGCAGAAGAGCCCCTCGACGTCCAGCACCGGCTGCACCACGTCGGCGAGCGGCTTGCCCTCCACAAGGACGTCGTAGATCGACGGCACCTCGGCGTGGTGGTCGATGCCGAGGGCGGTGGAGGCGTTGCCCTGCGGGTCGAGGTCGACGACCAGGACGCGCAGTCCGTGCATCGCGAGCGAGGCGGCCATGTTGACGGTGGTCGTCGTCTTGCCGACCCCGCCCTTCTGGTTGGCGACCACGATCACCCGGGTCGCGGCGGGCCTGGGAAGGCCCTCACCCGCCCGGCCGATCGCCTGGACCGCAGCCTGGGCAGCACGCGCGATGGGCGTGTCATCGATCTGGTCGATGGTCTCCGAGTCCTGCATGGGGGTCAGTGTTTCACGTGAAACCGGAGCGGCAACAGTCGCAGCCCGGCCGCGACTCAGGATTCCGGAGAGCAAGGAGCGACGTTTCACGTGAAACACCATGCCCGCTATGTCGGAAATCTGACGTTGCGACACTCCGGTGACCGTACAGCGGCCCGCTCTTCACCTCAATGACGACGGGCGGGTGGCCCTCCCGAACAGGGAGGGCCACCCGCCCGTCGTGGCGAGTGTCGAGCGTCACCCGGGGTCAGCGGCCCCGGCGGCGCCCGCCCCGGCCGCGCTCACCGGTGCGGGGGGCCGCGGTCCGGCCCGCCCGGGCCGCCTTGGCCCGCCGGGTCGCCGCCTTCACCCCGCCGGGGCTCTCCCCCGCCTTGACCTGGACCACCCGGGTCGAGGTCTCCAGGGTGCCCTCACCGACCGAGATGACGCTCCACTCGACCGCGCCGAGCTTGGT
This sequence comes from Kitasatospora sp. NPDC057904, assembly GCF_042887925.1. NCBI lineage: Bacteria > Bacillati > Actinomycetota > Actinomycetes > Kitasatosporales > Streptomycetaceae > Kitasatospora > Kitasatospora sp. NPDC057904. The sequence goes on along the minus strand of NZ_JBHVOL010000005.1, from coordinate 259,354 downwards.
CAGCCCGGCCCGCGAGTCGGCCAGCTCCTGCTCGGCGCTGTCGCCCTTGAGCGCCAGCATCTGCCCGTGCGGGCGGAGCAGGGGCATGCCCCAGCCGGCCAGCCGGTCCAGCGGGGCCACCGCCCGGGCGGTCACCACGTCCACCGCGAGCTTGCCGACCATCTCCTCGGCCCGGCCGCGGAGCACGGTGACGTTCTCCAGGGCCAGCTCGCGGACGACCTCCTCCAGGAAGGTGGTCCGCCGCAGCAGCGGCTCCAGCAGCGTCACCGAGACGTCCGGACGGGCCAGCGCCACCGGGATGCCCGGCAGACCGGCGCCGGAGCCGACGTCGCACAGGGTGGTGCCGGCCGGCAGCAGCTCGGCGAGCACCGCGCAGTTCAGCACGTGCCGGTCCCAGAGCCGGGGCACCTCGCGCGGCCCGATCAGCCCGCGCTGGACGCCCGCGGTGGCCAGCAGCTCGGTGTAGCGGACCGCGGCGTCGAAGCGCTCGCCGAAGACCTCCCGGGCGGCGGCCGGCGCCTCGCCGGGCCCGCCCGCGGCGGGCGGCGCGGCGCCCTCGCCCTCAGCGGCCGGATTGACGGCACCCGCCCCCGGCTGGCCGTCAGCCGTGCTCTCCGTGTCCATCTCGACCTCTCCGATCCCCGGATCCACCGACCCGCTCTCCCGCACAGTTCCACGTGAAACATCTGTCGCCGGGCCACCGCCCCGCGAAGGGACGACGACCCCGCCCGCACGAGGCGGACGGGGTCGCGTCCTGTGAAGCGCACCGGTCGCCGGGGCGACCGGTCGTCGACCTGTCGGCCTCAGGCCGGCAGCACGACCACGCACCGCTGGGGCTCTTCGCCCTCGGACTCGCTGCGCAGACCCGCCGCGGCGACCGCGTCGTGGACCACCTTGCGCTCGAAGGGCGTCATCGGCCGCAGCTTGACCTGCTCGCCCGTGCGCTTGGCCTGCTCGGCCGCCTTGGCGCCGAGCGCGGCCAGCTCCTCCCGCTTGCGGGCCCGGAAGCCGGCAATGTCCAGCATGAGGCGGCTGCGCTCACCGGTCTCCCGGTGGACGGCCAACCGGGTCAGCTCCTGCAGGGCCTCCAGCACCTCACCGTCCTGGCCGACCAGGCGCTGGATCGCCCGGTCGTTGCCGTCGCTGACGATGGAGACCAGGGCGCGGTCGCCCTCGACGTCCATGTCGATGTCACCGTCGAGGTCGGCGATGTCGAGCAGACCCTCCAGGTAGTCCGCCGCGATGTCGCCCTCCTGCTCCAGACGGGAGATGAGGCTCTCGTCGGCGCTGGCGGCGGCCTCGGCCTCGACGGCGGAGGTGGTGCCTTCCGTCACTGATGGACTCCTTCGGAGATGAGGCCCAGGTTGGGTGGGCCGGGAACGAAGCTCTGGACGAAGCCGGTCAGGACTTCTTCTTCGGCCGCTGGCCGCCGCGCTTCGGCTGCTGACGGGCGGTGCCGGGCTTGGCGCCGCCGGGTCGGGAGGTGCCGGGCTTGGCGGCGGCCGGCGTGGCGCTGCCGGCGTCGGCCGGAACGGCGTCCGCGGGCTCCTCCTCCGCCGGGGCGTCCTTGGTCAGGCTCGCGGTCTGGCCGCCGGTGTGCTGGCGCTGGGCCTTGGTCTGCTTGCGCGGCTGCTGGCGACGCGCCTGCACCGACTCCTCGACCGTCGCGGAGGCCTCGGCGGCCGCGGTGAGGGCCGCCTTCGACGGGGGCAGCATGCCCCACAGGGCACCCTTGATCTCCGAGCCGTCCGGGTTCAGGCGACCGGCCTTCTTGAGGCGCACCTGCCGCTCGTCCCAGGCCTTGCTGCCCGGAGTCGGGTTGTTGCGGATGACGATCAGCTGCTGGCCCATCGACCAGACGTTGGTGGTCAGCCAGTAGACCAGGACACCGACCGGGAAGTTGATGCCCATGACGGCGAACATGAGCGGGAAGACGTACATCAGCATCTTCTGCTGCTGCATGAACGGCGTCTTCACCGTGAGGTCGACGTTCTTGGTCATCAGCTGGCGCTGGGTGATGAACTGCGACGCCGACATCATGATGATCATCACCGCGGTGACGATCTTGACGCTGGTCTCACCGCTGCTGACGAAGGTCGCGGAGAGCGGGGCACCGAAGATGTGCGCCTTGCCGGCGCTCAGCAGCAGGTCGCCGTGGATGACGCCGATGTCGTGGCCCTTGGCCACGTTGGCGAGCACACCGTAGAGAGCGGTGAAGAACGGCGCCTGGACGATGATGGGAAGGCAGCTGGAGAACGGGTTGGTACCCGCATCCTTGTACAGCTTCATCATCTCTTCGGACTGGCGCTGCCGGTCGTTCTTGTAGCGCTCCTGGATGGCCTTCATCTTCGGCTGGATCGCCTGCATGGCCCGGGTCGCCTTGATCTGCTTCACGAAGAGCGGGATCAGGCAGATCCGGATGACGACCACCATCGAGGCGATGGACAGACCCCAGGCCCAGCCACCGTCCGGGTCGAAGACGTTGCTGTACAGCGTGTGGAACTGGACGATGATCCAGGACACCGCTGTGTACAAGGGGTTCAGGAAGGAGAAGGTCACCGGTCAGGCTCCTTGGACATGAGGATCGGCCGCTCGGGGCCAATGGTCGCCGGGCCCTCGGGGGCCGGACCGGCGGGGTTGGTGGCCACCGGCGCCCCGGTGGCGGACCGGCTGCTCAGCCGGTCTCGCAACCGGCGGTGCCACACCGGGTGCTTGCGCGGCGGGACGTGATCGACCCCGCCGGGGCTCCACGGATTGCAGCGCAGGATGCGCCAGACGGTCAGCCCGCCGCCCTTGACCGCCCCGTGCACCTTCACGGCCTCGAAGCCGTAGTGCGAACAGGAGGGGTAGTAGCGGCAGACCGGACCGAGCAGTGGGCTGATCGTCCACTGGTAGACCCTGATCAGACCCATCAGCAGGTACTTCATCGCCCTGCTCCCGTCGGCGCCATCGTGGCGGGCTCCGCCTTCAGCAACCGCTTGAGCGCCGCGTCCAGGTCGCGTTCGAGGTCCTGGTACGAGGCGGACGCGGCCTGGGGCAGCGCACGCACCACTATCAGGCTACCGGCGGGCAGCCTGGACAGACGATCACGTACGAGGTGACGCAACCGGCGCTTGACCAGGTTGCGAACGACCGCCGGGCCAACGGCCTTGCTCACGACGAAACCCGCACGCGCCGAAGGAGTCCCCTCGGCGACGTGCGGGCGGGAGTCGCTGGTCCGGTCGGCCTGGCCCTTGGGGTCACCGTCTCTGCTGAGATGGACGACCAACAGGGGCCGGCCGGCCCGACGACCGCGTTTCACCGCGGTCGCGAAGTCCTGGCGCCGCCGCAGCCGATTCTCGGAGGGCAGCACAACAGACTCTGTCGTGGATCAGGCGGACAGACTGGCGCGGCCCTTGCCACGGCGGGCGGCCAGGATGGCGCGGCCGGCGCGGGTACGCATACGCAGCCGGAAGCCGTGGGTCTTCGCGCGACGACGGTTGTTCGGCTGGAAGGTGCGCTTGCTCACTCGGGGGCTCCTGAGGTGAATCGTAGGATGACGGGAAGTCGCTTGGCCGTCACCGTGCGTCCGCGTGATCTCCCCTGATTCGGAAATCCGGCCCGTTTCCCCAGTTCGGCTGGGGTTTGAGGCAATCCACGGCGCCCGTGCTGCGCGCCTTATGGAGCGGGTGGACCCGCGGACATGCGGCAGCGGCCATCGACAACTCGACCTGGTTACGGTACGCGGGACGGGGCACGAGGGTCAAACCAGCCGTCCCGGACGGCCCGGCTCGTCCGGTTTGCCCACAGCCTGTGGACAACGACTTGATCCGGCTCTGTTCGCTGACTACCGTTGCAGGACTTGTCTGGTTTGTTCTTGGAAAGCGTGCACCAGTGGCTGATGTCAACAGCGACCTCGTCCCGGTCTGGGCGAGGGTCGTCGAGCGGCTGGTCAACGACCCGGACGTCGGCGAGATGGACAAGCAGTGGGTGCAGCGCACCCAGCCGATGTGGATGATGCACGACACCGCCCTGCTGGCGACCCCGAACGAACGGGCCAAGCAGGTGCTGGAGGGCCGGCTGCTGCCGCAGCTGACCGAGGCCCTCAGCCGTGAACTCAGCCGCCCGGTGCGCATCGCCGTGATGGTCGATGCCAACGCCGTCCCCACGACCCCCGCGCCGGCCCCCCACGCCCCCGTGGAGCCCTACCCGGGCCCCGTCCAGGACGACGGCTACGGCGGCCAGGGCTACCAGCAGCCGTACGAGCAGGACTACGACCGCCCCCGGTACGACACCGGCGGCTACGAGCAGCGCCCCGCGCCCTACGGCGGTCCGGCGGCGCCCCACTCCTGGTCCGGCTACCAGGACCACGACAGCCAGTACCACGACATCGAGGACGAGCCCGCGCCCCGTACGGTGCAGCGCCCGATGCCCGGCCCGCCCGCGACCACCCAGGGCGACCTCTTCGGCGGCGCCTACGGCCCCGGCCCGAACGAGCAGCCCCGCACCACCGGCGGCCGCCGCTCGCCCGGCGCACGCCCCGGTGGCGGGCGCCCGTCCGACAAGCCCGCGCCGGAGCGCGCCCTCGAGCGCCCCGCGGTGCCCGGCGTGCCCGCGCCCCCCGGGGCTCCCCCGGCCGGCGGCTCGCGCAAGGACGAGCCGGCCGCCCGGCTGAACCCCAAGTACCTCTTCGACACCTTCGTCATCGGCGCGAGCAACCGCTTCGCGCACGCGGCGGCGGTCGCGGTCGCCGAGGCCCCGGCCAAGGCGTACAACCCGCTCTTCATCTACGGCGAGTCCGGACTGGGCAAGACCCACCTGCTGCACGCCATCGGGCACTACTCGCGCAGCCTCTTCCCGGGCACCCGCGTGCGGTACGTGTCCTCGGAGGAGTTCACCAACGAGTTCATCAACTCGATCCGGGACGGCAAGGCGGACACCTTCCGCAAGCGCTACCGGGACATGGACATCCTGCTCGTGGACGACGTGCAGTTCCTCGCGCAGAAGGAGTCCACGCAGGAGGAGTTCTTCCACACCTTCAACACCCTGCACAACGCGAACAAGCAGATCGTCCTCTCGTCGGACCGGCCGCCCAAGCTGCTGACCACGCTGGAGGACCGGCTGCGCAACCGCTTCGAGTGGGGTCTGATCACCGACGTCACCCCGCCGGAGCTGGAGACCCGGATCGCGATCCTCCGCAAGAAGGCGATCCAGGAGCAACTCAACGCCCCGGCCGACGTGTTGGAGTTCATCGCGTCCCGGATCACCCGCAACATCCGGGAGTTGGAGGGCGCCCTCATCCGGGTCACCGCCTTCGCCAACCTCAACCGGGCGCCGGTGGACCTGGAGCTGGCCGGCATCGTCCTCAAGGACCTGATCCCGGGCGGGGACGAGGACGCGGGCCCCGAGATCACCGCGCAGGTCATCATGCAGCAGACCGCGGCCTACTTCGGGCTGGGCGTGGACGACCTCTGCGGATCCTCGCGCAGCCGCGTGCTGGTGACCGCGCGTCAGATCGCGATGTACCTGTGCCGGGAGCTCACCGACCTGTCGCTGCCGAAGATCGGCGCGCAGTTCGGCGGCCGCGACCACACCACGGTGATGCACGCGGACCGCAAGATCCGCTCGCTGATGGCGGAGCGGCGCTCGATCTACAACCAGGTCACCGAGCTCACCAACCGCATCAAGAGCTAGTACTCCCAGGGCCGTTGGGGCCGCCGCCGGCACTTCTGCGGAAGGCCGGCCGCGGCGCGACCCGCCGAGGGCGTCAGGGGCGATCCTGACGCCCTCTCGGCATATCCACAGGTGTGCATCACCCGAATGCGGGGCAGGGATGCCTCGACGGATGCTCCGCCAGTCCACAGTCGGCGTCGAACATCTGACCGGTGATTCGAAAACCGGCAGCGCAGGGGGCGCTCGTCCACAGGTGACGGGCTTTCTCCACCGTCCACAGGGTGCGACGCCCGAAGTTATCCAGAATTCCTCCACAGGCGGGCCGCCGCTACGCTCTTCCGCGCAGGTCAGGTGCCTGTGGACTTGTGCACAACCGTTATCCACAGGGTGTGGACAATTGACGGGCCACCAGTGGGCCGTTCGGGTTATCCACCGCTCGTCCCCAGGATCGGGGCGGTTATCCACAGGTTGTCCACAGCGGCGTCCACAGTTCGACAACTTTGGGGTACCGTTCATGCCCTGGTGTGAAAGGCGTCACGAAAAGTTGACCGGGCCCCGTGGATAACCGGGCCCGGATCTGGGGACGGCGCTGGGGAAAACCTGTGGATACGTTCGGTGCCCTGTGGGTAACGCTCCGCCGTCCACAGCGGGCCCTGTCCGTCCACAGCCGCCATCCACACCCACTGTGGACAAAATTCGGGGGCTGACCTGCGGAAACGGGGTTATCCACGGTTTCCACAGGCCCTACTACTACCACTACACAGTTAGACCCATCGATGCGTTTCAAAGCAGGTGGGCCCGAAATCTGTGGACAACCGTCGCCCGACATCTGTTCGGGTTGCTTCCGCCCGTCTGCCCCGTCTGTCGGCGGAGTACGTCAGACTGTCCTCGGCAACTGGAAGCGGAGTGGCAGAGCTCGGCGGACAGCCAGACCGACGATCAAGATCAGACGAACCAGAGTGCGAGCGGGAGCGCTCGATCCAGGAGGCGGTTACCGGTGAAGTTCCGGGTGGAGCGTGACGTCCTCGCGGAGGCGGTGGCCTGGGCTGCCCGCAGCCTCCCGGCACGGCCGCCGGTGCCGGTGCTGGCCGGCCTGCTGCTGACGGCACAGGATGGCAGCCTGGCCCTGTCCGGCTTCGACTACGAGGTCTCGGCCCGGGTCGAGCTGGAGGCCGACATCGAGGAGGCCGGCACCGTCCTGGTCTCCGGTCGCCTGCTGAACGACATCTCGCGCAACCTCCCCAACAGGCCTGTGGAGATCTCCACCGACGGCCAGCGGGTCAGCGTGGTCTGCGGCAGCTCCCGGTTCACCCTCCCCACCCTCCCGGTGGACGAGTACCCGGCACTGCCCCAGATGCCCACCGCCACCGGCACCGTCTCGGGCGACGTCTTCGCCTCCGCGGTCAGCCAGGCCGCCGTGGCCGCCGGCCGTGACGACACCCTCCCGGTGCTGACCGGCGTCCGGGTCGAGATCGAGGGCGACCGGATCACCCTGGCCGCCACCGACCGCTACCGCTTCGCCGTGCGCGAGCTGCTGTGGAAGCCCGAGCAGTCGGACATCTCCGCCGTCGCGCTGGTCCCGGCCAAGACCCTGCAGGACATCGCCAAGTCCCTGGGCAGCGGCGACAACGTCTCGATCGCGCTGTCCTCGGGCGGCGCCGGCGAGGGCCTGATCGGTTTCGAGGGCGCCGGCCGCCGCACCACCACGCGGCTGCTGGAGGGCGAGTTCCCCAAGTTCCGCAGCCTCTTCCCGACCGAGTTCAGCGCCGTCGCCGCGATCCAGACCCAGCCGTTCCTGGAGGCGCTCAAGCGCGTCTCGCTGGTCGCCGAGCGCAACACCCCGGTCCGGCTCAGCTTCGAGCAGGGCGTGCTGACCCTGGAGGCTGGCTCGGGCGACGACGCCCAGGCCACCGAGCGGGTCGACGCCGACCTGGAGGGCGACGACATCTCGATCGCCTTCAACCCGGGCTACCTGGAGGAGGGCCTCAAGGCCATCGACTCCGCCTACGCCCAGCTGAGCTTCACCACCCCGACCAAGCCCGCCCTCCTGAGCGGCAAGGCCTCGGTGGACGCCGAGGAGGACAAGGCGTACCAGTACCTGATCATGCCGGTCCGCCTCTCGGGCTGATGCTGGTGACCGGCATGATCCCGGGGGTGTGGGGGTCGTCCCCCACAGGACTCCGCATGCCGGTCCGCCTCTCCGGCTGACCTACACGAGCGATACCCACAGGCCGTACCCACAGCCTGTGGACGGCCTCCCCCGGTCGGCCCGGACCGGGGGAGGCCCTGTGCGTTCAGCGCGTAGGCTCAGGGAGTGTGCGGCAACGGCGCCGCCGGCAGGCACGTCACCACAGGTAAGGACTTGGTCATGGAGCTCGGCCTCATCGGTCTCGGCAAGATGGGCGGCAACATGCGCGAGCGGATCCGCCGCGCCGGCCACACCGTCATCGGCTACGACCGCAACCCGGACGTCTCCGACGTCGAGAGCCTGCAGGAACTCGTCACCAAGCTCCAGGGCCCGCGCGTGGTCTGGGTGATGGTCCCGGCCGGCGCCGCGACCCAGGCGACCGTGGACGAGCTCGCCGAGCTGCTGTCCCCCGGTGACGTCGTGGTCGACGGCGGCAACTCCCGCTGGACGGACGACATCAAGCACGCCGAGGCGCTGGCGGCCAAGGGCATCGGCTTCGTCGACTGCGGCGTCTCCGGCGGCGTCTGGGGCCTGGAGAACGGCTACGCCCTGATGTACGGCGGCGACGCCGAGCACGTCGCGCGGGTCCAGCCGGTCTTCGACGCGCTCAAGCCCGAGGGGGACTTCGGCTCGGTGCACGCGGGCGCCGTGGGCGCCGGCCACTTCGCCAAGATGGTCCACAACGGCATCGAGTACGCGATGATGCAGGCCTTCGCCGAGGGCTGGGAGCTGCTGGAGGCCGCCCCCGAGGTCACCGACGTGCGCGAGGTCTTCCGCAGCTGGCAGGAGGGCACCGTCATCCGCTCCTGGCTGCTGGACCTGGCCGTCCGCGCCCTGGACGACGACGAGCACCTGGAGAAGCTGCGCGGTTGGGCCGCCGACTCCGGCGAGGGCCGTTGGACCGTCGAGGCCGCGATCGACCACGCCGTGCCGCTGCCGGCGATCACCGCCTCGCTGTTCGCCCGCTTCGCCTCGCGCCAGGACGACTCGCCGCAGATGAAGATGATCGCCGCGCTGCGCAACCAGTTCGGTGGCCACGCGGTCGAGTCCAAGTAGCCCCTCCCCACCAGAAGGCGAGCGCAGTCCACAGCCATGCACGTCGCGCACCTGTCGCTCGCCGACTTCCGGTCGTACGCCCGGGCCGAGGTGCCCCTCGACCCGGGCGTGACGGCCTTCGTCGGTCCCAACGGCCAGGGCAAGACCAACCTGGTCGAGGCGATCGGCTACGTCGCCACCCTGGGCAGCCACCGGGTGGCGACCGACGCGCCGCTGATCCGGCTGGGCGCCGAGCGCGCGGTGATCCGCACCTCCGTGGTGGACCGCGGCCGCTCCACCCTGGTCGAACTGGAGCTCACCCCCGGCAAGGCGAACCGGGCCAGGATCAACCGCTCCGACAACGTCCGCCCGCGCGACGTGCTGGGCCTGTTGCGCACCGTGCTGTTCGCCCCCGAGGACCTCAGCCTGGTCAAGGGCGACCCCGGTGAGCGCCGCCGCTTCCTCGACGAGCTGCTGACCGCCCGCGCCCCCCGCCTGGCCGGCGTGCGGCAGGACTACGAACGGGTGCTCAAACAGCGCAACGCGCTGCTGAAGACCGCCGCGATGGCCCGCCGGGCCGGTGGCGGCAAGGGCGCCGACCTCTCCACCCTGGAGGTGTGGGACGGTCACCTCGCCCGAGCCGGAGCCGAGTTGACGGCCTTCCGGATCCAGCTGGTGGCGGCCCTGCAGCCGCTGGTGACGGCCGCGTACGGGCAACTGGCGCCCGGCGGCGGGGACACCGCGCTGGAGTACCGCAGTTCCTTCGAGGGCGAGTTGCCGGCCAGCCGCGAGCAGGCCGAGGAACAGCTCCTCCAGGCCCTGCAGGCGGTGCGCAGGCAGGAGGTCGAACGCGGGATCACCCTGGTCGGCCCGCACCGCGACGAGCTCGGGCTCAAGCTGGGCCCGCTGCCCGCCAAGGGCTACGCGAGCCACGGCGAGTCCTGGTCGTTCGCGCTCGCGCTGCGGCTGGCCTCGTACGAACTGCTGCGCGCCGACGGCGGTGAGCCGGTGCTGATCCTGGACGACGTCTTCGCCGAGCTCGACGCGGCCCGCCGGGACCGGCTGGCCGAGCTGGTGGCCGACGGCGAGCAGGTCCTGGTGACCGCCGCGGTCGCCGAGGACGTGCCGAAGGCGCTGGCCGGCGCCCGCTTCGCGGTGGCCGACGGCGCCGTGCGCCGCGTCGACGCCTGATCCTCCACGCGATCTCCCTCAGGCGATCTTTCTCAGGCGATCCCCCCACGGGCTTGCCGCGCGGGCACGGCTCCGCCGCGCGCCTGACTTTCACGATTCCTTCGTAGAGCCCCCCGGTCGCCCCCGCCGGTGGGCGGATCCCGACCGTCCCACCGCTCCCGTACGCTGGACCGCTCGACCGTTGTCCACAGGCTGGGGAAAGGAGATCGCCGTGAGCGAGTCCGCGGAGACCTCCCCGCAGCCCGGCGCCGACCGGCCGACCGGTGCCGACCTCGCCCGTTCGGCGCTGCGGGCGGCCCGGGCGCAGGCGCGTCAGCGCGGCGAGCAGGTCCAGCAGAAGCGCGAGGCGAAGCGGCACGGCCTGCGCAGCGGGGCCCGTTCGGACGGCCGCGACCCGGTGCCGCTGGGCGCGGCGCTGAACCGGCTGCTGACCGAGCGGGGCTGGGAGTCCTCGGCCGCGGTCGGCGGGGTGATGGGCCGGTGGCCGCAGATCGTCGGCCCGGACATCGCCGCGCACTGCCACCCGTCCTCCTACGACGACCAGGCCGCGGTGCTCACCGTGCAGTGCGACTCGACCGCCTGGGCCACCCAACTGCGCTGGCTGGCCCGGCAGTTGGTGGCCCGTCTGAACCACGAGCTGGGCCACGGCACGGTCCGCACCATCAAGGTGCTCGGTCCGGCCGCACCGGCCCGCGGCTACGGCCGGCTGCGCGCCCCGGGCAGCAAGGGACCGGGCGACACCTGGGGCTGATCGCGGGCGCGGGCCCGTCCTCGGAGGAGGGCGACCGGACCACGATCTTCCGGAACCCCTGACAGCCCTTCCAGGCGCTCTGGGCCCCCCGGTCGAGTATCGGGACATGTGCAGAGGGGATTCAGGGCGGCATATCTGCCCTCAAGGGCTGCCAAAGGCCCATCTCTGTCAGTCGTACCGGTAGACTGAGAGCCAAACACTGTTGCTAGTGGCAACCGAGTCGAAACGCCGTGGTCGCACGCCCGCCCACACGGGGTGGGGATGCGGCCCGCGCTGTGCCAGAGAGGGCGCTTCGTGGCCGATTCCGGCAACCCCAGCCAGACCCCAGACCAGACCGACCAGGCTTCCTACACCGGTAGCAACATCCAGGTGCTGGAAGGCCTCGACGCCGTCCGCAAGCGCCCCGGCATGTACATCGGCTCCACCGGTGAGCGCGGCCTGCACCACCTGGTGCAGGAGGTCGTGGACAACTCCGTCGACGAGGCGATGGCCGGGTACGCCGACACCATCGATGTCACGATCATGGCCGACGGCGCGATCCGCTGCGTCGACAACGGCCGCGGCATCCCGGTCGACATCGTCCCGGGCCAGGACAAGCCGGCCGTCGAGGTCGTGCTCACCGTCCTGCACGCCGGCGGCAAGTTCGGCGGCGGCGGCTACGCGGTCTCCGGCGGTCTGCACGGCGTCGGCGTCTCCGTGGTGAACGCGCTGTCCACCCGGCTGTCGGTGGAGATCCACAAGGACGGCCACCGCTGGACCCAGGACTACAAGATGGGCGCGCCGACCGCCCCCCTGGTCAAGGGCGAGACCACCGACAAGACCGGTACGACCGTCACCTTCTGGGCCGACCCGGACATCTTCGAGACCACCGTCTACTCCTTCGAGACGCTCTCCCGGCGCTTCCAGGAGATGGCGTTCCTCAACAAGGGCCTGTCGATCTCGCTGACCGACGAGCGCCCCGAGCACGTGGACGAGGAGGGCAAGCCGCTCACCGTCACGTACAAGTACGACGGCGGCATCGCCGACTTCGTCGCCCACCTCAACTCCCGCAAGGGCGAGGTCATCCACCCCTCGGTCATCGACTACGAGGCGGAGGACAAGGACAAGGCGATCTCGGTGGAGATCGCGATGCAGTGGAACACCTCCTACACCGAGGGCGTCTACAGCTTCGCGAACACCATCCACACCCACGGCGGCGGCACCCACGAGGAGGGCTTCCGCGCGGCGCTGACCGGCCTGGTCAACCGCTACGCGCGCGACAAGAAGCTGCTCCGCGAGAAGGACGACAACCTCTCCGGCGAGGACATCCGCGAGGGCCTGACCGCGATCATCTCGGTCAAGCTCGGCGAGCCGCAGTTCGAGGGCCAGACCAAGGACAAGCTCGGCAACACCGAGGCCAAGACCTTCGTCCAGAAGGTCGTCCACGAGCACCTGAACGACTGGCTGGACCGCAACCCCAACGAGGCCGCGGACATCATCCGCAAGTCCATCCAGGCCGCCACCGCGCGCGTCGCCGCCCGCAAGGCCCGCGACCTCACGCGCCGCAAGGGCCTGCTGGAGTCCGCCTCGCTGCCGGGCAAGCTGTCGGACTGCCAGTCCAAGGACCCCTCCGAGTGCGAGATCTTCATCGTCGAGGGTGACTCCGCCGGCGGCTCGGCCAAGCAGGGCCGCGACCCGCGCACCCAGGCCATCCTGCCGATCCGCGGCAAGATCCTGAACGTCGAGAAGGCCCGGATCGACAAGGTGCTGCAGAACACCGAGGTCCAGGCGCTGATCTCGGCCTTCGGCTGCGGCATCCAGGAGGACTACGACGAGTCCAAGCTCCGGTACCACAAGATCGTCCTGATGGCCGACGCCGACGTCGACGGTCAGCACATCCGCACCCTGCTGCTGACCCTGCTGTTCCGCTTCATGCGGCCGCTGGTCGAGTCCGGGTACGTCTACCTGGCCATGCCCCCGCTGTACAAGATCAAGTGGGGCAAGGACGACTTCGAGTACGCCTACTCCGACCGCGAGCGCGACGCGCTGATCGCGGCCGGCGTGGAGGCCGGGCGCCGGCTCCCCAAGGACGACGCGATCCAGCGCTTCAAGGGTCTCGGCGAGATGAACGCCGAGGAGCTCCGGGTCACCACCATGGACGCCGAGCACCGGCTGCTGCTCCAGGTCACCCTGGAGGACGCCGCCCGCGCCGACGAGCTGTTCTCCGTGCTGATGGGCGAGGACGTCGAGGCCCGCCGCTCCTTCATCCAGCGAAACGCCAAGGACGTCCGCTTCCTGGACGTGTGACGCCGCCCGACCGGCAGCCGCACGTACCAGTCCGCGTGAAAGGAAACTGACCACCAGTGGTCGACGACAACCGTCCCGACGGCGAACAGCCCGAGACCCCCGTACCCGCCGAGGCCACCGCCCAGGCGACCATGCGGATCGAGCCGGTCGAGCTCGAGACCGAGATGCAGCGCTCCTACCTCGACTACGCCATGAGCGTGATCGTCAGCCGGGCGCTCCCCGAGGTCCGCGACGGCCTCAAGCCGGTGCACCGCCGCGTGCTCTACGCGATGTACGACGGCGGGTACCGGCCCGAGAAGGGCTACTACAAGTGCGCCCGCGTCGTCGGCGACGTCATGGGCAACTACCACCCCCACGGCGACACCTCCATCTACGACACCGTGGTCCGCCTGGCCCAGCCGTGGTCGCTGCGGATGCCGCTGGTGGACGGCAACGGCAACTTCGGCTCCCCGGGCAACGACCCGGCCGCGGCCATGCGCTACACCGAGTGCAAGATGATGCCGCTGGCCATGGAGATGATGCGCGACATCGACGAGGAGACCGTCGACTTCGCCGCCAACTACGACGGCCGCTCGCAGGAGCCCACCGTCCTGCCCGCGCGCATCCCCAACCTGCTGGTCAACGGTGCCACCGGCATCGCGGTCGGCATGGCCACCAACATCCCGCCGCACAACCTCCGCGAGGTCGCCTCCGGCGCGCTCTGGGCGCTGGAGCACCCGGACGCCTCCAACGAGGAGCTGTTGGAGGCCCTGATCGAGCGGATCAAGGGCCCGGACTTCCCGACCGGCGCGCTGATCGTCGGCCACCGCGGGATCGACGACTACTTCCGCACCGGCCGCGGCTCGGTCACCATGCGGGCCGTCGTCGAGGTCGAGGAGATCCAGGGCCGCCAGTGCCTGGTGATCACCGAGCTGCCCTACCAGGTCAACCCGGACAACCTCGCGCTGAAGATCGCCGACCTGGTCAAGGACGGCAAGGTCGCCGGCATCGCCGACGTCCGCGACGAGTCCTCCTCGCGCACCGGAACCCGCCTGGTGGTCGTGCTCAAGCGCGACGCGGTCGCCAAGGTCGTGCTGAACAACCTGTACAAGCACACCGAGCTGCAGACCAACTTCGGCGCCAACATGCTGGCCCTGGTCGACGGCGTGCCGCGCACGCTGTCGCTCGACGCCTTCATCCGGCACTGGGTCAACCACCAGGTCGAGGTCATCGTCCGGCGCACCAGGTTCCGCCTGCGCAAGGCCGAGGAGCGCGCCCACATCCTGCGCGCGCTGCTCCGCGCGCTCGACGTGATCGACGAGGTCATCGCGCTGATCCGGGCCTCGGCCAGCGCCGACGCGGCCCGCACCGGCCTGATGGAGCTGCTGTCCATCGACGAGCTCCAGGCCAACGCGATCCTGGAGATGCAGCTGCGCCGCCTGGCCGCCCTGGAGCGCCAGCGGATCACCGACGAGCACGACGAGCTCCAGCGCAAGATCGACGAGTACAACTCGATCCTGGCCTCGCCGACCCGCCAGCGGGAGATCATCTCCGAGGAGCTCACCGCGATCGTCGAGAAGTACGGCGACGAGCGGCGCTCGACCCTCATCCCGTCCGACGGCGACCTCTCCATCGAGGACCTCATCGCCGAGGAGGACATCGTCGTCACGATCACCCGTGGCGGCTACGTGAAGCGGACCCGCTCCGACCTCTACCGCTCGCAGAAGCGCGGCGGCAAGGGCGTGCGCGGTGCCCAGCTCAAGCAGGACGACATCGTCGACCACTTCTTCGTGACGACGACCCACAACTGGATCCTGTTCTTCACCAACAAGGGCCGGGTCTACCGCGCCAAGGGCTACGAGCTGCCGGACGCCGGGCGCGACGCCCGCGGCCAGCACGTGGCCAACCTGCTGGCCTTCCAGCCGGAGGAGCACATCACCCAGGTGATGGCCGTCCGCACCTACGAGGACAAGCCGTACCTGGTGCTCGCCACCCGGGCCGGCCTGGTCAAGAAGTCCGCGCTGAAGGACTACGACTCCCCGCGCTCCGGCGGCCTGATCGCGATCAACCTGCGCCAGGACGAGGCGGGCCGGGACGACGAGCTGATCGGCGCCGAGCTGGTCTCCTCCGAGGACGACCTGCTGCTGGTCTCCAAGAAGGCCCAGTCGATCCGCTTCACCGCGACCGACGACGCCCTGCGGCCCACCGGCCGCGCCACCTCGGGCGTCAAGGGCATGGCCTTCCGCGAGGACGACGAGCTGCTCTCGATGAACGTCGTCCGCCCGGGCACGTTCGTCTTCACCGCCACCGACGGCGGGTACGCCAAGCGCACGGCGGTGGACGAGTACCGTGTTCAGGGACGCGGCGGCTACGGCACCAAGGCGGCGAAGATCGTCGAGGGCCGGGGTTCGCTGGTCGGCGCGCTGGTGGTCGACGACACCGACGAGATCATGGCGATCACCCTGTCGGGTGGGGTGATCCGCACGAGGGTTTCCGAGGTTCGTGAAACCGGACGTGACACCATGGGCGTCCAACTGATCAACCTCGGAAAGCGCGACGCGGTCGTGGGCATGGCCCGCAACGCGGAGGCCGAGGACGAGGAGACGTCGGAGGACGAGGTCGAGGGCACCGAGTCCACCGAGATGGCCGAGGGTACGGAGACGGCCGCCGGCGGCGAAGCCGGCGTCTGACCGAACCGTTGGCCGGTGCCGTCGCGTCCTCAGTGAGGGGATGCGGCGGCACCGGCCGCCGACCAGTTCCGGGCAATCCCGCCGGGCGCTGGATGTCGAGTGACGAACAGGGCGGTTCCCCCGCCCTGGCGGGAAGTGCGGGAGGACCAGGTGAGTGGAGCCACGGGTGCTGCGGGAGGAGCCTCCGGCGGCCGTCCGGGCGCGCAGGGCGGGGGTGGGTACGGCGTGCCGCAGCCGCCGGCCGAACACCCGGCCGCGTCCACCTCGCTGATGCCACCGGTCGGCGCGGCGGGCCAGAGCGGTGCCACGTACGGCGGTCAGACGCCGGCCCCGGGCGCCCAGGGCGGGGCCGGCGGGTTCTCCCAGCCGACCACCTACGCCAAGGGGCAGCCGACCCCGGCCCGGGGCACCCGGACGGGGAACACCCCGCCCGGCGGCACGCCCGTCCCCGGGGCCGCGCGCCGACCCGGCACCGGAGCCCCGGCCGCCGGCCCGGGCCTGGGCCGCACGCGCAAGGCCCGTCTGCGGGTGACCAAGGTCGACCCGTGGTCCGTGATGAAGGTCAGCTTCCTGCTGTCGCTGGCGGTCGGGATCATCATCATCGTGGCCGCGGCCGTGCTGTGGATGACGCTGGACTCGCTCGGCGTCTTCGACTCGCTGTCCAAGACCCTGAAGGACGTCACGGGGTCGGACAGCAACGGCGGCATCAACATCATGGACTACATCGGCTTCGGCAAGGTGATGACCTTCACCTCGCTGATCGCCGTGGTGGACGTCGTGCTGCTGACCGCGCTGTCCACGCTCTCCGCGTTCATCTACAACGCCGCGGCCGGCTTCACCGGCGGCGTCGAGCTGACCCTCGCCGAGGAGGACTGACCCGGCCGGATCCTGATCCACGGTCAGAACTCCGTCCCCGGACGGAATGGACGGGCCCCGGAGGCTGTTTCAGCCTCCGGGGCCCGTCGGCATTTCGGGTGACAGCCGGCCGCCCGCGGCGTGCCGCCCGGATTCGGGCCGGCCGCGGTGGGATTTGCTGGATGCCGCCCGTTCCGCGTCAGGGAGTGCCGCAGGCCGCCCCCGGTCCGCCCGACCGGGTCGTGCAGGACGACTGGACGGAGGCGCGCTCGATGGCACAGCTCGCAGGTCAACTGGTCGAGGCCCTGGAAGGGCTGCTGGGGGTGCAGGTCCCGCTGCGGGTCCAGGCCTGGGACGGCAGCGTCGCCGGCCCGCCCGGCGCCCCCACCATCGTCCTGCGCAACCGCCGCGCGCTGCGCCGCCTGCTCTGGGCCCCGGGCGAGCTCGGCCTGGCCCGCGCCTACGTCTCGGGGGACCTCGACGTCGCCCCCGGCGGCGACCTCTACGAGGTGCTCGACGCCGTCGGCCGGTTCTCCGAGCTGCCGCGGATCCGCACCCTGGAGTTCGGCCCGGCCGACGTGGTCGGCCCGGAGGGCCGCCGGGCGCTCGCCGCCGTCCTGCGGGCCGGCGCGGTCGGCCCCCGGCCCACGCCGCCCCCCGAGGAGGCCCGGACGGCCCGGGGGCGGCTGCACAGCCGCGGCCGGGACCGCGCCGCCATCAGCCACCACTACGACGTCGGCAACGACTTCTACGGGCTCGTCCTGGGCTCCTCGATGGTCTACTCGTGCGCCTACTGGACGCCGGACTCGAAGAGCCTGGAGGACGCCCAGGCGGCCAAGCTCGACCTGATCTGCCGCAAGCTCGGCCTGCGGCCGGGGATGCGCCTGCTGGACGTCGGCTGCGGCTGGGGCTCGCTGCTGCTGCACGCGGTCCGGCACTACGGCGTCACGGCGGTCGGCGTCTCCATCTCGGCGGAGCAGGTCGCGCTGGCCCGCCGGCGGGTCGAGGAGGCCGGGCTGGCCGACCGGGTGGAGGTCCGGCTCCAGGACTACCGGGAGACCGCCGACGGCCCCTTCGACGCGATCTCCAGCGTCGGCATGGCCGAGCACGTCGGCGAGGAGCAGTACCGGGTGTACGCCGAGGGCCTTTACCGGCTGCTGGTGCCCGGTGGCCGGCTGCTCAACCACCAGATCGCGCGCCGCCCCGACCACCCCGGCGAGGAGCACCGCACCAGCCCGTTCATCGACCGCTACGTCTTCCCGGACGGCGAGCTCTCGCCGGTCGGTTCCACCGTGGCCCGGCTGGAGGAGGCCGGCTTCGAGGTCCGCGACGTCGAGTCGCTGCGCGAGCACTACGCGCTGACGCTGCGCGAATGGGTGGCCAACCTGGAGGCGCACTGGACGGAGGCGGTCCGGCTGGTCGGCCGCGGCCGGGCCAGGGTGTGGCGGCTGTACATGGCGGCCTCCGCGCTGGCCTTCGAGCAGAACCGGATCGGGATCAACCAGGTCCTCGCCGTCCGCAGCACCGAGGAGGGCGCGGCCGGCCTGCCGGCGACCCGGGAGGAGTGGCTGCTGCGGCGCTCCACCGGGGCGCCGCGGCTCGGCGCCGGGGTCCCTGCCGCGACCCCCGCCGGAACGGATTTGGGGGATCGGCGGTCGGTCCGCTAATCTTTCAGTGCGGCAAGGGCCTATAGCTCAGACGGTTAGAGCGCTTCCCTGATAAGGAAGAGGCCACAGGTTCAAGTCCTGTTAGGCCCACCACCGCGAAGGGCCCGGAGTGGATCACTCCGGGCCCTTCGGCGTTTCCCGGTTTTCGTTCCACGGCCAGGTTCCGGTAACCTCTGCGTGTGGCGAGGGCCTATAGCTCAGACGGTTAGAGCGCTTCCCTGATAAGGAAGAGGCCACAGGTTCAAGTCCTGTTAGGCCCACCTCCCCGAAGGGCCCGGAGTGGATCACTCCGGGCCCTTCGGCGTTTCCCGGCGTCAATCCCGCGGTCCGGGCGCGGGGTTGGCGGCAGCGGTGGCTGGTCACGATTGGGACACCGGTGTGTATCATCGGCCGCAAGGGCAGTCTGGCACCCGGCGGCCCCGTAGGCGTTCGAAAAGAACTGGACTCGTCGGCCCGGTCACTCCGGCCGGAACTCGGCTCTTGAGTCCACTTATGCAAGAAGGACGAGGTCCCGCGGTGAAGAAGCTTCTCCTGGTCGCCCTGGTCGCCCTCGGCGGCTTCTTTGTCTACCGTCAGGTCCAGGCGGACCGCGCCGAGCAGGACCTGTGGACCGAGGCCACCGACCCGGTTCCGGCCGGTCGCTGACCTCCGGGCGATCTGACGATCGACGATCTTCGGGGGCGCTCCGCGCGCCTCCTCGGGTCGGCCGACCCGGTCCCGGACCGGGTCGGCCGATTCCCTCAGGGGGACGGCACCGGTAGGCCGCCGGAACCCGGTACGCTAGTGCCCGTCGGCACCGGCGGTGCCGTAGAGGGGCATTAGCTCAGTTGGTAGAGCGCTGCCTTTGCAAGGCAGATGTCAGGAGTTCGAGTCTCCTATGCTCCACAGTTCGCAGTACCAGCCGATCGGCCGTTGACCTGAGTCCGGGTCAACGGCCGATCGGCGTTCCGGCGTCAGTGCGGCTTGCGCGGGTCGTGCGGCTTGGGGCGGTCGTCGGCCGGGGGAGCGGGCTCGTCGGCCGCCCCCTCGGGGCCCGTGCCGTTGACCGGTGCGGCGGAGGAGCCGGTCGCGTGGGCGCCGGCCGGCTGCGCGGCCTGCGGCGCCGGGGGCTCGACCAGCCACTCCGGGTTGCTGTGCCGGCGCCACCACTGCCAGGCGAGGACCCCGCCGCCGATCGCCACCGCGCCCGCCACGGCGAGGCCGGCGGCCCGGCCGTTGTGCTGTTCCTTCCTGGCGTTGCGGGCGGCGAGGTCGCTGATCTCGGCGGAGCTGACGTGGCCCTGGAGGGCGGTGAGCGCGGCGGCGCCCCGGGCCTGGGCCTCCTGCGCGACCGGGACGACCGCGGCGCGGGCGTCCCCGACCGCCTGGACGACCCTGGGGGCGACCGTGGAGCGCGCCTGGTCCGCGGCGCGGGCGGCGGAGAGGCGGGCGGCCAGTGCGGCCTCCTGGGCCCGGTGGAAGGCCTTCAGGGCGTTCTCCTGGGCGTCCGGCGGGAGGTTGGCGAAGGCGTGGCCGAACTGGGGGGCGAGGTGCCGGTCGTACTGGACGCGGAGGCTCTGGGCGGCCTGGGAGGCCTTCGGCCCGAGCGCGTCGAGGGCGGGGCCCAGGCGCTGCTTGGCGCCGTCCGCGAGGTGCGCGGCGGTGTCCCGGGTCCTGGCGGCCGTCTCACGAGCTGAGTCCAAACGGGTCACGGGTTCTCTCCTCCTGGGTGGCGTCCTATATGCACATATCCACCTGAATGCTGATCATGCATCCTGATTTGTCCGACGGCACCCCGGGGTGGGCCGTCTGCGGGTGTCGCGGGTGCTTGGGGAGGGGGACCGGCGGGGCAGGATCGAGAGTGGGGACGACGTCCGCCGCCGGGGCGGCCGCAGTAGGCTGGCGGCTCCGGTGGTCCTGTACGGGAAGGGGAAACCGCTGATGCTCCCGGACGAGCCGAGGCCGCCGGCCGATGGGGTCCAGGCGTCCACTCCCGAGGCCGTTCCGCCCGGGTGCTACCGCCATCCGCAGACGCCCACCGGCATCTCGTGCACCCGCTGCGGGCGTCCGGTCTGCCCGTCGTGCATGGTGCCCGCCTCGGTGGGCTTCCAGTGCCCGGAGTGCGTCAGCGGCGCGCACGCCCAGGTGCGGCGGCCGACCACCCGCTACGGCGGGGCGCTGACGGCCGACGGCGCGCTCGTCACCAAGGTCCTGATCGGGATCAACGTCGCGGTCTTCGTGCTCGCCGCCTACGTCTTCTCGCCGTGGCTGGTCCAGGACTGGTCGCTGTTCAGCGCCGGGCGGGCGATCCCGGGCGGTCCCGGGGGCGTCGCCGACGGCCCCGGCCAGTGGTACCGGCTGCTGACGGCGACCTTCCTGCACGTCCAGGTCTGGCACATCGGCTTCAACATGCTGGCGCTCTGGTGGACCGGACCGGTGCTGGAGGCGGTGCTCGGCCGGGCGCGCTTCCTCGGCCTCTACCTGCTCTCGGGCCTGGCCGGCAGCGCCTTCGCCTTCCTCGTGGCCGGCAACCTGATGAACTCGGTCGGGGCCTCCGGGGCGATCTACGGCCTCTTCGGGGCGACGCTCGTGCTGCAGATCAGGACCCGCAGTCCGATCGGCCCGGTGATGGCCCTGCTGGTCTTCAACCTGATCCTCACCTTCTCGATGTCGGGGATCGACTGGCGCGCGCACGTGGGCGGCCTGGTGGTGGGGGCGCTGACCGCGGTTGGCCTGATGTTCGCCCCGCGCGAGCGCCGCGGGCCGGTCCAGGCGCTGACGATGGCGGGCGCGCTGGCCGTCGTCCTGGCGATGGTGCTGATCGGGATGGCCCGCTACGGCGCCTGACGCCGGCGGCCGTTGTCCACAACGGGTGCGGGGTTGTGCACAGCCCGTGTGGTGCGCCGGGTGTGGACAGCTGTTCTACGCGTGTCCGCCTGTGCGGTTCGCGCTCTCACGAAGTGCTGTCCACAGCTGTGGACAGCACTTGGCGCCCAAGTTATCCACAGGCTGGGGACACTTTTCCCCAGTGTGGATAACCATGTGGATAAAGGCGACAGTGCGATTGTGGGGATAGCTGCCTGGCCGGTCGCCCGGCTCCGGGCACGCCTCGACGCCGTCCCGGGTCGAGCTGTCCGGAACGGCGGAGGGGCCGTGTCAGGGGGTCGGAAGGGCCGATCGGCGGCGTGATCCGGCCAGGGCGTGGGCCCCGGCCGTCACTTCCACTGGGTGGAGACGCCGAAGCCCGCCGCGATGAAGCCGAAGCCGACCAGGATGTTCCAGTTCCGCCAGCTCTCGACCGGGTAGTTCCCGCTCGTCACGTAGTAGGTGACGATCCACACCAGCCCGATCAGGAACAGTGCCAGCATCAGGGGCGCGACCCAACTGCGGCCCGAACTGATCTTCACCACGGCCGTCGTCGGCGGGGTGTAGTCGGACTTCTT
The DNA here is from genome assembly GCF_042887925.1 of Kitasatospora sp. NPDC057904. NCBI lineage: Bacteria > Bacillati > Actinomycetota > Actinomycetes > Kitasatosporales > Streptomycetaceae > Kitasatospora > Kitasatospora sp. NPDC057904. The sequence continues at coordinate 237,638 of NZ_JBHVOL010000005.1, read as the reverse complement.
GCGGAGTCGAGACTTCGGCACGAGGAGCTCTCCTGTCGATGCGCTGTGAGACCGCGCAGGGGTGCAGCGGGGGCGGGTCGGCCGGCGTCACTCGTGGAGAACGCTGGGGACGGCTCCCGCACGTGCCACCGGCGTCCGTTAGCGTAGTGGCTCGGCGGGTCTTAAGGAGATAAGGGTACGGTGCCTAATTTGTCGATTCCCCCTCGGCCGACCCGTACCCGTCGATCCGGCATCCGAATTGTCGGCCGTGCCCTGACCTGCGCCGTCTTCGCGCTCGCCGGTCTGCTTTTCTACATCAGCGCACAGACCGCCCGCGGGACCGACCTGCGGACCGACAACTCGCTCCTCAGCCTCGGCGACGTGATACGCCAGCGCAGCGCCCAGAACCAGCAGGCGCAGGCCCAGCTCGCCGACCTCCAGGCCCGCGCCCAGGCGCTCACCGAGCAGCGGAGCCAGAACCCGGCCGACACCGCCCGGCTGGACGGCCTCCGGCTCGGCGCCGCGCTCGAGCCGCTCCAGGGCGGCGGCCTGACCGTCACCCTCAACGACGCCCCGCCGAACGCCACCGCCCGCATCCCCGGCGTCCCCGAGCCGGGCGTCAACGACCTGGTCATCCACCAGCAGGACATCCAGGCCGTGGTCAACGCGCTGTGGCGGGGCGGCGCCGAGGGCGTGCAGGTCATGGACCAGCGGCTGATCTCCACCAGTGCCGTCCGCTGCGTCGGCAACACCCTGCTGCTCCAGGGCCGGGTCTACTCGCCGCCCTACGTCGTCAAGGCCGTGGGGAAGACCGACGACCTGCGCGCGGCCGTGGACGGGGACCCGACGATCCGCAACTACCTGCGCTACGTCCAGGCGTACGGACTCGGCTGGAAGGTCCAGGAGAGCGGCGACCTCGCCCTGCCCGGCTACTCGGGCACCACCGACCTCCGTTCGGCGGGCGGCCAGCAGTAGCGGACCTGCCTGGACGCCGTGGAATGCGGGTCTACTCTTGACCCCAGTCTGCTACGTCGAGGGAGCACCATGTACGGCTGGATCTGGCGTCACCTCCCGGGGAACACCCTGGTCAAGGCCGTCATCTCGCTGCTCCTCATCCTCGGGGTGGTCTACCTCCTGTTCACTTACGTCTTTCCGTGGGCGGAACCGCTACTCCCCTTCGGTGACGTCACAGTGGACGGCGGTGACGGTGCTGCGGCCGGCTGAGCCGGCCGGCCCCGCTCTTCCCCTCCAGTCCCCGCGAGCCACGGAGATAGCGCGCGAATGACCACCCAGCGGACCCAGCCCCGGATCCTGGTCGTCGACAACTACGACAGCTTCGTCTTCAACCTGGTCCAGTACCTGTACCAGCTCGGCGCCACCTGCGAGGTGGTGCGCAACGACGAGGTGACCGTCGAGCACGCCGTCCGCCGCGGCAGCGGCGACGAGGGCTTCGACGGGGTGCTGCTCTCCCCCGGCCCCGGCGCGCCGGAGGAGGCCGGGGTCTGCATCGAGATGGTCCACCACTGCGCGCGGATCGGACTGCCCGTCTTCGGCGTCTGCCTGGGCCTGCAGTCGATCGCCGTCGCGTACGGCGCGGTGGTCGGCCGGGCGCCGGAGCTGCTGCACGGCAAGACCTCACTGGTCGAGCACGAGGACGGCGGGGTGTTCGAGGGCCTGCCCTCGCCGCTCACCGCCACCCGGTACCACTCGCTGGCGGTCGACCCGGCGACGGTGCCGGAGGACCTGGTGGTCACCGCCCGCACCGAGAGCGGCGTGATCATGGGCCTGCGGCACCGCGAACTGCTGGTCGAGGGCGTGCAGTTCCACCCCGAGTCGGTGCTCACCGAGGGCGGGCACCGGATGCTCGCGAACTGGCTGGCGGAGTGCGGCCACCCGCAGGCCGTGGACCGGTCGGCCGGGCTCGCCCCGGTGATCGGCCGGGGCTGAGCGGCGTGACCGCACTGCGTCCCGAGGGGCGTTACCAGCCGGAGGCGGGACCGTACGGGGACGGGCGGCAGCCCGCGGACCAGTACGGCCAGGCCGAGTACGGCGGAGGCCGGCAGGTCGACGGCCAGTACGGCTACGGGCAGTACGGCGGCCAGTACCAGGGCGCCCACCAGTCCCAGCCGGTCCAGCCCGCCCCGCCCGGGCAGGCGGGCGCGGAGGACGGCTGGGGCGTCTACGAGCAGGCCGCCGACGCGCCCGAGTACCCCTGGCTGCCCGACCAGACCGTGCAGCTCCGGCTGCCCGCCGGGGAGGGCCCGGCCGCCGCCGAGGCGGCCCCGCCCACCGGCGGCCGGGCCGAGCGCCGGCGGGCCGCCCAGGGGCGCACCTCGGTGCGCCCGGGCGGCGGGCGGCGCCGGGCCTCCGGCAAGGGCGCGGGGCCGCGGGCGCGGCCCAAGGAGTCCCCGGTCGTGATCGCGGCGCGCCTGGTCGGCGAGCTGTGCATCACGCTCGGCGTCGTCATGCTGCTCTTCGTCTCGTACCAGTTGTGGTGGACCAACGTGCAGGCCGACGCGGCCGCCGACGGCGCCCGCAGCCAGCTGGAGAAGCAGTTCGACGCCGCGCAGCCCGGCCAGCCGGGACAGCCGGCACCGGATCCGGCGAAACCCGAGACGTTCGAGCCCGGCAAGGGCTTCGCGATCATCTACCTGCCCAAGCTCGGGCTGAAGTTCCCGATCGCCGAGGGCACCTCCAAGTCGGCGGTGCTCGACAACGGCCTGGTCGGCCACTACACCGGCACCGGCATGCCGGCCGACAAGGCCGGCAACTTCGCGCTCGCCGCGCACCGCAACACCCACGGCGAGCCGTTCCGGTACATCAACAAGCTCGGCAAGGGCGACCAGGTCGTGGTGGAGACCGCCACCGCGTACTACACGTACGAGATCACCGGCGGCATCCCGGAGACCTCCCCCAGCAACGTCAGCGTGATCAAGGCCGTCCCGAACGGTTCCGGCTACACCGGCCCCGGCCGGTACATCACCCTCACCACCTGCACCCCGGAGTTCACCTCCAAGTTCCGCCTCATCCTGTTTGGCAAGATGACCGAGGAACGGCCGCGCAGCCAGGGCAAGCCGGCCGCGATCGCGGGCGGGTAGCCACCCGGCCGCAGGCGACGGAGGGGGAGCACCGGTGACGCAGGACGAGACGGCCGTGGAGGCCTTCCCGGAACCCGGTCCGGGCGGTGCGCCCGGACCGGAGCCGGCGCGGCGCGGGAGGGGCCGGGCGCCGGCCGTCCTCGGGGTCCTCGGCGAGCTCCTGATCACCCTGGGCCTGGTGCTCGGCCTGTTCGTCGCCTACTCGCTCTGGTGGACCAACGTCGAGGCGGACCGCTCGGCGTCCGAGGCCTCCGACAAGCTGCGCAGCGCCTGGGCCGCGGGCCCCACCGGCACGCCCTCGCCGACGCCCGGAGCGACGGCCGCCGCGCCCGCCTACGCGGCCGGGGACGGGGTCGGCTTCCTGCACGTCCCGGCGATGGGCAAGGACTACCAGGTGCTGATCCGGATGGGCGCCGACACCGACACCCTGGCCGAGGGCGTCGCCGGGGTGTACGAGCAGCCGTACCGCGCCGCGATGCCCTGGGACGCGACCGGCAACTTCGCGCTGGCCGCGCACCGGGACGGCCACGGCGCCAAGTTCCACGACCTGGACGCCGTTCGCAGGGGCGACGCGATCGTCGTCGAGACCAAGGACAAGTGGTACGTCTACAAGGTCGACAACACCCTGCCGGAGACGTCCAAGTACGACACCGGCATCGTCGCGCCCGTCCCGACCGGCTCCGGCTACACCGCCCCGGGCCGGTACATCACGCTGACCACCTGCACGCCGGTCTACACCTCGCGCTACCGGATGGCGGTGTGGGGGAGCCTGGTCCGGGTGGATCCCGTGGACGCCGGGCGGACCCCGCCGCCCGAGCTGCGGCACTCCTGAGCCGCTCCTGCCCGCCGGAGAACGCCCGAGGGCCCGCCGCAGTCGCTGCGACGGGCCCTCGGTGCTGTCGTGACAACCCCCACCAAGCCTCAGGACCCCTCAGAAGAAGGGGAAGAAGGGCTTAGGGGTTGTTCCCCCCTTTGGGGTTGGAGGGTGAGGGGCCGGGGTCCCCCCCTTTGGGCGGATCGGCCGGCCTCGTGACCAGGTTGACCTGGGTGTTCGGGTCCAGCATGGTGCCGGCCGGCGGGTTGGTCATGATGACCACGGCGTTCGGGTCCGACGGGCCGGTCACGGCGTAGCCGAGGCCGAGCTTCTGGAGCTGGCTGACGGCGTCCGACAGCTTGACGTTCTGCAGCGGCGGGACCTGGGCCTTGTCCGGCGCCTTGAAGACGACCAGCTGGATCTTCGTGTTGGCCGGGGCCTTGGTGTTGGCCGCGGGCGTCTGCGACGCGACCGTGTCGACCTTGGTCGGGTCGGTCGTCGCCACCGTCTTCGACATGTCGACCTGGAAGCCCGCGCCCTGCAGCTGGGCCGCCGCGGCGTCCTTCTGCATGCCGAGCACGGACGGAACGGCGATCTTGCTCTTGCCCTGCGAGATCGTCAGCTTGATCGGCGCGCTCGGGTCGGCCGGGCTGTTGGCGGCCGGGTCCTGGGCGGTGACGGTGTCCTGCGGGGCGGTGTCGTCGTCCTTGTACTCGGTGGTGACGTTGGTGAAGCCGGCCGCGCTGAGGGCCTGCGTCGCCTGGTCCTTGGTCTTGCCGGTCACCGGCGGGACGTTCGCCTTGGCCGGGCCGGAGGAGACCTGCACGGTGATCGTGCCGTTCTCCGCGACCTGGGTGCCGGCCGCCGGGTTCTGGGTGCAGACCTGGTCCTTCTTCACGTTGGCGTCCGGGCAGGCGATCTTGTCGCCCTCGGTCACCACGAGCTTGGGACCGGCCTGCGCGGCCGCCGTCTTCGCGTCGGCCAGGCTCTTGCCGACCAGGCTCGGCGCGGCGAGCTTCGCGGGCTCCTTGCTGCCGCCACCGCCGTTGAACATCGCCTGGGCGACGAAGAAGGTGCCGACCAGGACCAGTACGGCGGCGACCGCCAGCACGATCCAGGAGGTGTTGCTCTTCTTCGGCCGGTCCCCGCGCCGGCCGCCCTCGGAGCCGTAGCCGTCGTCGTGGCCGCCGCCCGCCGGGGCGCCGGCGTAGGTCTGGCCGTAGCCGTCGTCCGGGTAGCCGCCCTGCTGCCCGTAGCCGGGCTGGCCGACCTGCGGCAGGACGGTGGTCGGACCGCCGGGCTGCTGCGGCAGCACGTTGGTCTGGCCGTACGGGTCGTGCTGCGGGTAGCCGTTCTGGTCGTAGCCGTACCCGGCGGCGCCCATGCCGTAGGCGGCCGCCTGCTGGGCGGCGGCGACCGGGAGGCCGTCGAGGAAGCGCTCGATGTCGTCGCGCATCTCGTCGGCGCTCTGGTAGCGGTAGTCGCGCTCCTTGGCGAGGGCCTTCAGCACGATCGCGTCGACCTCGGGGCGCACCTCGGGGTCGAAGACCGACGGCGGCTGCGGCTCCTCCCGGACGTGCTGGTAGGCCACGGCCACCGGGGAGTCGCCGACGAACGGCGGGCGGACGGTCAGCAGCTCGTACAGCAGGCAGCCGGTGGAGTAGAGGTCGGACCGGGCGTCGACCTGCTCGCCCTTGGCCTGCTCGGGGGAGAGGTACTGGGCGGTGCCGATGACGGCCGAGGTCTGCGTCATGGTCATCCCGGCGTCGCCCATCGCGCGGGCGATGCCGAAGTCCATGACCTTGACGTTGCCCTGCCGGGTCAGCATCACGTTGGCGGGCTTGATGTCGCGGTGGACGATGCCCGCCCGGTGCGAGTACTCCAGCGCCTGCAGGATGCCGATGGTCATCTCCAGCGCGCGCTCCGGCAGCAGCCGGCGCCCGGAGTGCAGCAGCTCGCGCAGCGTGGACCCCTCGACGTACTCCATCACGATGTACGGGATGGAGATGCCGTCGATGTAGTCCTCGCCGGTGTCGTACACGGCGACGATCGCGGGGTGGTTCAGGGACGCCGCCGACTGCGCCTCGCGGCGGAAGCGGGCCTGGAACGACGGATCCCGGGCCATGTCGGCCCGGAGCGTCTTCACTGCGACGGAACGGCCGAGCCGGGTGTCATGGCCGAGGTACACCTCGGCCATGCCGCCGCGTCCGAGGACGCCGCCGAGCTCGTACCTGCCGCCGAGGCGACGAGGCTCTTCCATAGTTCCGACCCTCTCCCTCACCCGCCGGTGAGGTTGTGACGTAGGTGTCCCCGCACGCTCTGGGTGACGCCGCGCGGCCCGCGACCGGTTCTCCGGCCGGGTCGTGCGCCGCCTCGCGGGCGGCAACGGGCACACCCGCTGCTGGCGGATACGCTACCGGTCGTACCACGTCGGACCGGAGTCACCCGTAGGCCGATACCAGACCGGTATCCGAACGGGGGTGCCGATCGTGACATTCCACTCACCCGCGGCCCTGCCCGTCACTTGCCGAGCACGGCCTGCATCACCGCCTTGGCGATCGGGGCCGCGAGGCGGCCGCCGCTGATGCCGTCGCGGTTCTGGGAGCCGTCCTCGACCACGACCGCGACCGCGACCGACTGGCCGTCCGAGGTCTTGGCCCAGGACGTGAACCAGGCGAACGGCAGGCCCGCGTTGTCCTCGCCGTGCTGGGCGGTGCCGGTCTTGCCGCCGACCTGGATGCCGGGGATCTTGGCGTTGGTGCCGGTGCCGTTCTCGACCACCGAGACCATCAGGTCCTGCATCTTCTGCGCGGTGGCCGGGCTCATGGCCTGGGAGAACTGCTTCTCGGTGTGCTTGGAGATGGTCGTCAGCGAGGCCGAGCGCTCCTGGTCGACCAGGTACGGCGTCATCAGGCTGCCGTTGTTGGCGATGGCCGCGGAGACCATGGCCATCTGCAGCGGGGTGGCGCGGGTGTCGTGCTGACCGATCGAGTCCTGGGCGGTGCCGTCCAGGCTGGCGCTGTTCGGGAAGATGCTCTTCTCGGAGCGGACCGGGGTGTCGACGGTGCTGTTGAAGCCGAACTTCTCGGCCTGCGCCCGCATCTTGTCCTTGCCGAGGTCGGCGCCCATCTTGGCGAAGACCGTGTTGCAGGACTGGTCCAGGCCGGACTTGATGGTGGCGTTCTCGCACTTCTCGTTCGGGCTCTCGTTCTTGAGAACGGTGGCGGTGCCCGGCAGGGTGTACGGGTCCGGCGTGCTCGTCGCGTCGTCGACGTTCTGGTACAGGCCGTTCTCGAACGCGGCGGTCGCGGTGACCAGCTTGAAGGTCGAGCCGGGCGGATAGGTCTCCTTCAGCGCCCGGTTGAGCATCGGCTTGTTCGGGTCGGCGTTGAGGTCCGTCCAGGACTTGGAGTCCGAGTCCTCGCTGCCGGAGATGGTGCCCGGGTCGTAGGACGGGGTGGAGACCAGGGCGAGGATCGCGCCGGTCTTCGGGTCGAGCGCGACGACCGCGCCCTTCTTGTTGCCGAGTCCGTCCCAGGCGGCCTTCTGGGCCTTGGCGTTGATCGTCGTGACGACGTCGCCGCCCTTCTTCTGCTCACCGGTCAGCATGTCGAGGGTGTTGCGGAAGAACAGCCGGTCGTCGGTGCCGGAGAGGACGCCGTCCTCCAGGTTCTCCAGCCCGTTGGAGCCGTAGACCTGGGAGGAGTAGCCGGTGACCGGGGCGTACATCGGGCCGTCGACCCAGGAGCGCTTGTACTTGTAGCGCAGGCCGTTGACGAAGTCGGACTTCGTGACCGGCTGGCCGCCGACGACGATGTTGCCGCGCGGGTGGGCGTAGCGGTCGAACTGCTGGCGCTTGTTGTTGGCGTTGCTGGCCCAGGCGTCGGCCTGGACGCCCTGCACCCAGTTGGTGCGCAGCATCAGGGCCAGGATCAGCACGAGGCAGAAGATCGAGACCCGGCGGATCGGCTTGTTCATCTGGCGGGTCCTCCCTGGCCCTCGGTGGCGGGGGCGGGTTCGACCCCGGGTCGGCGGGCGCTGTCGCTGATCTTCAGCAGGATCGCGATGAGCGCCCAGTTGGCGACCACTGACGAACCGCCCTGGGCGAGGAACGGCATGGTCATACCGGTCAGCGGGATCAGCCCGGTGACCCCGCCGGCGACGACGAAGACCTGCAGCGCCATGGCGGAGGCGAGGCCGACGGCGAACAGCTTGCCGAACGGGTCGCGGGCGGCGAGCGCGGTGCGCAGGCCGCGCTGCACCAGCAGCGCGTAGAGCAGGAAGATCGCCATCAGGCCGGCGAGGCCGAGCTCCTCGCCGAAGGAGCCCAGGATGAAGTCGCTCTTGGCGGCGAAGTTGATCAGCCAGGACCGCCCCTGGCCGAGGCCGGAGCCGGTCACCCCGCCGGAGCCGAGCGCCATCAGTGACTGGCCGATCTGCTCGGTGGAGCCCTTCGGCGGGTGCGGGGCGAAGGCGGCCATCGGGTCGATCCAGGCGTCGATCCGGGTCTTCACGTGGCCGGCGGTCATGGCGACGGCGGTCGCGCCGCCGACCGACATCAGCAGGCCGAACAGGATCCAGCTGGTGCGCTCGGTGGCGACGTAGAGCATCACCACGAACAGGCCGAAGAACAGGAAGGACGTGCCGAGGTCGTTCTCGAAGATCAGGATCAGCAGGCTGAGCAGCCAGATCACCACGATCGGTCCGAGGTCGCGCCCGCGCGGCAGGTAGAGGCCGGCGAAGCGGCGGCTGGCCAGGGCCAGGGCGTCCCGCTTGACCATCAGGTAGCCGGCGAAGAAGACGGTGAGGATGATCTTGGCGAACTCGCCGGGCTGGATGGAGAAGCCGCCCAGCCGGATCCAGATCTTGGCGCCGAAGTCCTCCGCGCGGGCCGGGAAGAACGCCGGCGCGGCGAGCAGGACGAGGGCTGCGACCATCGAGATGTAGGTGTAGCGCTGGAGCACGCGGTGGTCCTTGAGGAACACCATGACGCCGATGAACAGCGCGACGCCGAGGCCGGACCACATCAGCTGGTTCTCGGCGGCCTTGAAGTTGCCGCTGAGCAGCTTGCCCGCCTTGTCGAGCCGCCAGATCATGACCACGCCGAGCCCGTTCAGCAGGGTGGCGAGCGGCAGCATCAGCGGGTCCGCGTACGGCGCGAAGCGGCGGACCAGCAGGTGTGCGACGAGGGCGAGCGAGCCCATCCCGAGGCCGTAGCCGAGCATGCCGCCGGGCAGCTCGGAGTCCATGGCGAGGCCCACGTTGGCGTAGGCGAGGACCGGGAGCAGGACGGCGAAGACCAGCAGGGCCAGCTCGGTGTTGCGCCGGTTGGGCGCTTCCTGCGGGGTGATGGTGGTGTTGCCCCGGCGCCGGCCGTCGAGCCGGGCGGCCGGCGTCCGGCGCCGGCCGGGCCGGCCCGCGCCGCTGCTCAGGTCGTAGGTGCTCACTGGTGGGCCGCTCCCTGCCGGCCGGCGGGCCGGCCGGGGGCGGGCCTATGTCGGGTCACGGGGGTCACTGCTTCGGGCAGGACTCGGCGCGCTGCCGGTCCTCGTCGCTCAGGCCGGGCACGTCGCCCGCCGCGCCGGGGGCCGGTGCGGGGGTGGTGACGGGCGGCGGGGTGGCCGGGGCGCTCGGGGTGGCCGAGGAGGTGGGCGTCGGGGTGGGCACCGCGGCCACGGGGGCGCGGTTCTTCTCGCTCGGCTTCTCGCTCGGCGTGGGCGCGGGCGCGGCCACGAACCCGGCGGGGTCGGCGTACGTCGTCTGGGTGGCCTGGGTGCCCGCGGGCTGCCCGGTGGTGCCGGCCTTCGCGTCGCTGACCTTCTTGCAGAGCTTGGCCCAGCCGTCGAGCTCCTTGATGGTCGCGTCGGCGTCGTTCAGGCTGTTCACCGAGATGGTCTTGGTGACGTGCGCCTGCTGGTCCGTCGGCAGGTACTTGAGCGCGATGTCCTTGTACTCGGTGTGCACCGAGGAGAGGCTCAGGCCGGCCAGGTTCTGGTTGATGCCCTGGTAGACGGCGACGTGCCCGTCCTCCGCGCCGACGTAGTACTGGCCCTGGGTCCACTGGTAGCCGAAGTACCCGCCGCCGCCGAGCACGCCGAGGGCGACCAGGACGGCCAGCGAGACCTTGAGCCCCTTGCGCTTGCGCTTCGGCGGCTCCTCCTCGTCGAAGTCCTCGGTGCCGTACACCGAGGGCTCGGCGCCGTTGTAGCCGCCGTACTCGCCCTCGTAGCCCTCGGCGGGGCCGAAGCCGCCCGACGCGTCGTAGCCGCCGTCGTAGCCCTCGGCGGGGCCGAAGGCGCCCTGGGGCGCGCGGCCGAGGCCGGCGGCGCGGCCGGCCGGGGTGTCGGCGATGGAGCGGTCGGTGGCGGCCGAGGACGGCGGGGCGTCGGCGACCGCGCCGACCACCACCGGGACGTCGTTGAACTGGCCGCTCATGGTGTCCGTGGCGCCGACGTCGATGACGTCCGCCACGATGCAGGTGATGTTGTCCGGGCCGCCGCCGCGCAGCGCGAGCTGGATCAGCTCCTGCACGGTCTGCTCGGGCGCGTAGTAGCTGCCGAGGGTGGCTTCGAGCGTCTGGTGGCTGACCGGGCCGGAGAGGCCGTCGGAACAGATCAGGTAGCGGTCGCCGGCCCGGACCTCGCGGATCGACAGGTCGGGCTCGACCTGGCCGCGGCCGTCCAGGGCCCGCATCAGCAGCGAGCGCTGCGGGTGGGTCTCGGCCTCCTCGGGCGTGATCCGGCCCTCGTCGACCAGGCGCTGCACCCAGGTGTGGTCCTGGGTGATCTGCACCAGCGACCCGTCGCGCAGCAGGTAGGCGCGGGAGTCGCCGACGTGCACGAGGCCCATCCGCTGGCCCGTCCAGAGCATGGCGGTGAGCGTGCAGCCCATGCCCTCCAGCTGGGGGTCGTCCTCGACCATCTGCCGGAGCCGGTCGTTGGCGCCCTGGACGGCGTCACCGAGCAGGGTCAGCAGATCGGCGCCCGGCACGTCCTCGTCCAGACGGACGATGGAGCCGAGCACCTCGGAGGACGCGACCTCGCCGGCCGCGGCGCCGCCCATGCCGTCGGCCACGGCCAGCAGCCGCGGCCCGGCGTAGCCGGAGTCCTCGTTCCCCTCCCGGATCAGTCCCTTGTGGGAGCCGGCGGCGAAGCGCAGCACCAGGGTCATGCGACCTGTGCCCCCCTCTGGGTCATGGACGGGATGCTGTCCCTCATGCGCTACTACTTCCGCAGTTCGATGACGGTCCTGCCGATACGGATCGGCATGCCCGGCTGGAGCGGGGTCGGCGCGGTCAGGCGCTGCCGGTCCAGATAGGTGCCGTTGGTGGAGCCTAGATCCTCGACCGTCCACTGCCCAGTCTGGTCGGGATAGATCCTGGCATGCCGGGAGGACGCGTAGTCGTCGTCCAGCACGATGGTGGAGTCGTGCGCCCGGCCCAGGGTGATGGTCTGGCCCTGCAGCGCGACGGCGGTCCCGGCCAGCGAGCCCTGGACCACGACGAGCTGCGTCGGGGCGCCGCGGCGCCGGCCGCCGCCCGCGGTCGGGGCGGCGGTGCCGGCGCCCGGGCCCGGGGTCGGCGCGGGGCGTCCGGCGGCGGGAGCGGTGGCCGCACCGGCTCCGGGCGCGGGCGCGGCACCGCCGCGGCGCGAGGAGCGGGGGTTCACCTTGGTCCCGAAGAGGTCGCTGCGGATCACCTGGATCGCGACGATGACGAACAGCCACAGCACGGCCAGGAAGCCCAGCCGCATCACCGTCAGGGTCAGTTCGGACATGGCCGCCCCGCGTGTGGGTGAGCGAAGCGCGCGAACAAATCGGACACTACCCTTCGACCTGTCGGTAGACGATGGTGGTGGAGCCCACGACGATTCGCGAGCCGTCGCGGAGCGTAGCGCGCTGGGTGTGCTGTCCGTCCACCACGATGCCGTTGGTGGAGCCCAGGTCGAGGACCATCGAAGGGTTGCCGGGGCGGATCTCGGCGTGCTTGCGGGAGACGCCCGGGTCGTCGATCCGGACGTCCGCCTCGGTCGAGCGGCCGAGCACGCACGTGCCGCCGGAGATCTGGTGGCGGGTGCCGTTCACCTCGATCCAGGTGCGGACCGAGGCGCCGTGGCCGGAGCCGGGGAACGCGCGGACGTTGCCGCCCGCGGTCGGCGGGGCCGGGGGCATGGCGGGGGGCGCGGCCGGCGGCGGGGGCGCGCCGTACTGGTCGGCGCCCGGCTGCTGCCACGGCGCGCCGGGGGCCGGGGCGGCCGGCGGGCGGTCGTAGCCGGGCTGCGGCGGCGCGTACTGCTGGGGCTCCTCGGCCGCCAGGGTGCGGCTGCGCACCCGGTACAGGCCGGTGTCGAGGTCGTCGGCCTTCTCCAGGTTCACCTGGAGGGGGCCCATGAAGCTGTACCGCTGGGCCTCGGCGTACTCGCGGACCATGCCGGCGAGCTCGCTGCCGAGCTGCCCGGAGTAGGGGCTCAGGCGTTCGTGGTCGTGCGGGCTCAGCTCGACGATGAAGTCGTTCGGCACGACGGTGCGGTCGCGGTTCCAGATGCTCGCGTTGTTGTCGCACTCGCGCTGCAGCGCACCGGCGATCTCCACGGGCTGGACCTCGGACTTGAACACCTTCGCGAAGGTGCCGTTGACGAGACCCTCAAGTCGCTGCTCGAACTTCTTCAGCACTCCCATGGGGCACCCCCTTCCAGGGTTCGTTCGCCTGCCTGCCGACCGGGCCCCGGAGAGCCGGTCGTGCCTACTTGCGGTACTTCCGTACTGATCGTATCCACGCCGGGCCCATCCGTACGGTTCCCGGAACGCGTCGTGCCCGGGGGTGGGCTCGGACACACAGGGTGACGCATATCGGGTACGGCACGCCAGGTGTGCCCGTCGGAAGGGGGTTCCACGCTTCGCCCGGACGTTCGGGGCGCATCCGTTCGGACGCGCTCGGGTGGCGGACCGGGGGTGGAACCGTCCCGCCGGAACGGATTCGGAGGACTCCCCCAGGTCGTGCTACTGTTTTCCACGTCGGAAGGGCCGCCCGAGAGGGAGGCCGGAACGAAGAACCACGAGGGCCGCGAGGCGCTGGTGGGTCGGGGATCCGGTCGGCACGGAAGACGCACCCATGCGCGGGTGGCGGAATAGGCAGACGCGCTGGATTCAGGTTCCAGTGCCCGAAAGGGCGTGGGGGTTCAACTCCCCCCTCGCGCACAGCGAAGCCCCGCAGATCTTCGGATCTGCGGGGCTTTCTCGTTCTCCGGCGGGACCGCCCCGGGGCGGCGTCCCGGCGTCTCGGCGGTTGGCAGCCGGCTCAGGCGCGGGACGCGGGGAGTTCGGCGCGGACCTCGAAACCGCCCTCCTGGGTGGGGCCCGCGGTCAGCGTGCCGCCGAGGAGCTGGGCGCGCTCGCGCAGGCCCACCAGCCCGTGACCGCCGCCCGGCAGGGTCAGGGCGTCCGCCCGGGCCGGCCGCACCGGCGGGGGGTCGTTGCGCACCTCGACCCGCAGCCGCCGGCCCTTCGCCCGCACCTTCACGTGCACGGCCGCGTCCGGGGCGTACTTGGTGATGTTGGTGAGCGCCTCCTGGACCGTCCGGTAGGCGGCCCGCTCGACCGCCTCCGGCCACGGGCGGTCGCCGGGCGCCAGCTCGGCGTCGGCGGCCAGGCCGCTCTGCTCGATCAGCCGGGGCAGGTCGGCCAGCCGCGGCTGCGGGGCGAGCGGGGTGTTGTGGCGCGGGTCGCCGGTGCGCAGCACGCCGACCATCTGGCGCAGCTCGTCGAGGGTGCGCACGGACAGCTCGCGGATGGTGCGGGCGGTGGCCACCGCGGCCGGGTCGGGGGTGCTCACCTGGAGCGCGCCGGCCTGGATGCTGATCAGGCTGACCTGGTGCGAGACGACGTCGTGCATCTCGCGGGCGAGCCGGCCGCGCTCGCTGATCAGCACCCGCTCGGCGAGCAGCCTGGTCTCCCGCTCCTGGCCCCGGATCAGCTCCTCGACCCGGGCCGCCAGCTCCCGCCGGGTGCGGGCGAGCAGGCCGGTGGCGGCGGGGCCGGCGGCGAGCATGATCGACTGGATGGCGTAGAGCGCGGTGTCGCGGCTCAGCCAGACGGTCTGGTCGGAGATCGGCCAGTGGAAGAACTCGACGAGGGTGAAGAGGGTGCCGAGGGGGATGACCAGACGGGGGTTGGGGCGTTCGGCCGCCAGCGTGTAGACGGCCGTGATCGGGGCCAGCCAGATGTCGGCGACGTAGCTGCCGGGCATGGTGAGCAGCAGCACCAGGACCGGGAAGCGGCGGCGCCAGAGCAGCGTCACGGCGGCCAGCACCGACAGCGCCACCTGCCACCACGGGGCGTCCCGGGCGACCAGGGCCGCGTCCATCAGGGAGTACAGCGCGGGCAGCAGCAGCATCAGCCAGGGCGCGGTGCACCAGGCCGGCAGCCGTCTCGACGGCAACTGGTCGGCGGCGGTCATGCCCCGTCGCCGGGTTTCGGCCGGACCAGTCCGGCCCGGTGGGCGACCACGGCGGCCTGGACGCGGTTCGCGGCGCCGAGCTTGCCGAGGATCGCGCTGATGTGGTCCTTGACGGTGCCGGTGCCGAGGAACAGCCGGTCGGCGATCTCCGCGTTGGACAGGCCCTCGCCGAGCAGCGCCAGGACGTCCAGCTCCCGGCCGGTGAGGGTGCGGGTGAGCGCGGAGGCCTCGGCGTCCGGGCCGCCGCCGTCCACGTAGCCGCCGATCACGGTGCGGGTGACGGTCGGGGAGAGGATGTTGCCGCCGGCCGCGAGCACCCGGACGGCGTGCACCAGCTGCTCGGGGGCGGTGTCCTTGAGGAGGAAGCCGGAGGCGCCGGCCCGCAGCGCGGTGCCGATGTACTCGTCGGTGTCGAAGGTGGTCAGCATCGCGACGGCCGGCGGGTCGGGCAGGGCGCGGACCCTCCGCAGCACCGAGATGCCGTCGAGGTCGGGCATCCGGATGTCGAGCAGCACGACGTGCGGGCGCAGCCGCTGGACGTGGTCCTCGGCCTGGCCGCCGGAGCAGTCGCCGACCACCTCCAGGTCGTGGGCGGAACCGACGATGAGGCCGAGGCCGGAGCGGACCAGGATCTCGTCGTCCACGATCAGCACGCGGGTGGTGGTGATGGTGCCTCCTCGGTTGGGGCGGCCGGGTGGGGGCGGTCCGCGCGGGTCGATGTCGAGGGTAGGGGTAGCCGGGTCGGGCCGCCGAACGCATGGCGGGTCCGCACCCCCGCCGTTCGGCGGGGGCTGGAATCCGCTACCCGGTTCACGCGATTCTCACGTGAGGTGGGGAACCATGTTGGTGGCTGCCCTTTCGTCGGCCCGCTCCCCGGTGCGGGGGCCGGTGGGCCCGGGGCCGCCGGTCAGTCCGTCGGGCCCGTGCGGGCGCCCGGCGCCGGGCCGTGTGCGGATGCGCCCCACCATCTGATCGTTTGGAATTGAGCTGTGTCGTCCACTGTGAAGTCGGAGCCGTCCGCCACGTCCACCGGGCCCCGGCCCGTCGGCCCGCTCGACCGCTGGCGCCCGCGGGCCGCCGCGGCCTCCGTCTGGTACCTGCGGCTGATCGCGCTGCTGAACGTGGCGACGGTACTCCTGGTGCCGTTCCGTGACCAGGTCAGCGAGCACAACGAGGGCGAGTACTTCACGCCGTACCTGATGACCTCGGGCCTGGCCAGCGCGGTGCTGTCGGTGTTCCTGGCGGTCGCGATGCGGCGGCGCAAGCGGGCCGCGTGGATCTTCAACGCGGCGCTGGCCGGGATGTTCGCCCTGCTCTACCTGGCCGCCATGGTGCTGCCCGACGAGCGCTTCAACCGGCACCCGCTGAACTACATCTCCACGGTGCTGACCTGCCTGTTCGTGCTGGCGCTGCTGATCGGGCGCAAGGAGTTCACCTCCAAGGGCGACCAGTCCAACCCGAAGACCGCCGCCGCGACCTTCGTCGGCGGGCTGCTGTTCGGCGGCGGGGTGGGCGCGCTGCTGGTGTGGCTGACCAACGACCTGGGCGGCGCCGGCTTCTGGGACCTCTTCCGCTACTCCGTCGGCCGGATGATCACCATCACCCCGTCCGAGCACCTGCGCTCCGTGATCAACGCGCCGACCTGGGTGAACGCGGTGATCAACGCGATGGGCGCGGTGCTGTTCCTGCTCGTGCTGTACGTCGCCTTCCGCAGCCCGCGCGGCAAGGAGCTGCTGAACCCCGAGGACGAGGCGAAGCTCCGGACCCTGCTCGACAAGCAGGGCGAGCGGGACTCCCTCGGCTACTTCGCGCTGCGCCGGGACAAGGCCGTGATCTTCTCCCCCAGCGGCAAGGCGGCCGTCACCTACCGGGTGATCGGCGGGGTGTCGCTCGCCTCGGGCGACCCGATCGGCGACCCGGAGGCCTGGCCGGGGGCGATCGACGCCTGGCTCGCCGAGGCCCGCGAGCACGCCTGGGCGCCGGCCGTCATGGGTGCCTCCGAGGAGGCCGGCGTGATCTACGCCCGGCACGGGCTGGACGCGCTGGAGCTGGGTGACGAGGCGATCGTCGAGCTGGACGAGTTCTCGCTGGAGGGCCGGGCCATGCGGGTCGTCCGGCAGGCGTACAACCGGGTCAAGCGGGCCGGGTACACCGTGCGGATCCGCCGCCACGAGGACATCTCCGAGGCGGAGATGGAGCGGCTGGTGGCCAAGGCCGACGAGTGGCGCGACGGCGCGACCGAGCGCGGCTTCTCGATGGCGCTCGGCCGCCTCGGCGACCCGGCCGACGGCCGCTGCGTGATGCTGGAGTGCCACGACGGCGACGGCGAGCTCAAGGCGCTGCTGAGCTTCGTGCCGTGGGGCCCGGACGGGCTCTCGCTGGACCTGATGCGCCGGGCCCGGGACACCGAGAACGGCCTGGTCGAGTTCATGGTGATCGAACTCCTCCAGCGCGCCGACGAGGTGGGGCTCAAGCGGGTTTCGTTGAACTTCGCGATGTTCCGTTCCGTTTTCGAGCGCGGTTCGCGGCTCGGGGCCGGCCCGGTGCTGCGGCTGTGGCGCTCGGTGCTCGGTTTCTTCTCGCGCTGGTGGCAGATCGAGTCGCTGTACCGCGCCAACGCCAAGTACCGGCCGATCTGGGAACCGCGTTACCTGCTCTTCGAGAAGAGCAGCGAGATTCCGCGGATCGGCATCGCGAGCGCCCGTGCCGAGGGCTTCATCGTCGCGCCGAGCATGCCCGCCCTCTTCCGGCGCCGGCACTCCGGGTCCGCCGTGGTGGCGCCCCGGGTGCCCGTGGGCGCGCAGCAGGGCGAGGAGTAGTCCTCCGCCCGCTCTCCGCCGGGGGCGGGGGGCGGCGGACGGCCGGATGGGGGTGCCCTAGGGGGGATCCCCTCCCCCCTGAGGATGACCCTTATCCCCATCCATGCCGATGTGGATTTGTTAAGAGGCTTCTAATGTTGAGGTAGCTGAGAAAAGACTCAACGGTTCGGGGATTCGGGAGAGGACGGCTGTGATTCACAGGACCCACGCGGGGGGCGTGCGAAAGGGGCCGCTGGCGACAGCCAGAGCGGCCGCTGTCGCCGAGTGGGGGACGTTGTTCGTGACGGTCCGCGACCAGGTGGTGCGCAAGAAGTTCGCCGCCGTTCCGCTGGCCACCACGGCGACGTTTCTGATCCTGCTGTTCAGCATCGTGCAGCACCTGCCCGGCGGCGAGCGCTTCGTCAACCACATCGGTGTGGTGAAGGCCGCGCTGCCGCTGGACGTCTCCCTGCTGCGCACCCCGCTGTCGCTGTACGTCCCGGCGCTGGACCTGCCGGTCTGGGGGGCGCTGGCCCAGGTCTTCCTGGTCTTCGGCATCGCCGAGATCGTGCTCGGCCGTCGGATGACGCTGGTGGTGGCCTACGCCTGCACCCTGGCGGGCACGCTGTTCGCCCGGTTCGGCGTGGCGATCGGGCCGGACCACCTGTTCGGCTTCCCGAAGTGGGTCGCCTACGTGCGGGACACCGGGCCGTCGGCCGCGGTGGTGGCGCTGGCGATCTGCATCGCGTTCCGCTGCCGGGCCTGGTTCACCGCCGGGCTGGTGGTGGTCCTGATGGTCGGCGAGGCGGTCGTCCTGCCGAACCTGGCCGGTCTGGAGCACGTCGTCGCGGTGATCACCGCGCTGCTGATCGCCGTCTCGGTCGAGGTGTTCGGCGACTTCTGGCCGCGGGTGCTGGCCGGGGTCGGGGCCGCCACCTCGGTGGCGACGGCGGCCTCCCGCGAGGTCGCGGTGGAGGCCCGGCGGCGGACCTCGGCGGGCGCCGTCATCCCGTAGGGAGCACGGTTGCGGCCTTGAGCGGCCGGGTACCGGGCAGCGCGCCCGGTGCCCGGCCGCTCAGGCTTTCCGGGGGCCGTGGGGCAGCGGGAGCTCGAACCAGACGACCTTGCCGACCGCCTTGCGGGCGGTGCCCCAGCGCTCGGCGAGCTTGGTCACCAGGGTGAGGCCGCGGCCGGTCTCGCCGAGCTGCTCGGCGGGCTCCAGCGAGGGCAGGTTGTGGTTGTCGTCGCTGACCTCGACCAGGAGCTTGTCCACCCGGATCAGCTGCAGCCGGACCCGGTCCCTGGCCACCCGGACGGCGTTCGTCACCAGCTCGCTGACCAGCAGCTCGGTGGTGTCGCTGAGCGCCTCCAGGTGCCAGGCGGCCAGCTGCTCGCGGACCAGGGCGCGGGCCCGGCGGACCTCGCGGTGGTCGACGGTGAGGTCCCAGGTGGCCACCTCGGACGGGGCGACCCCGTCGAAGCGGGCCACCAGGAGGGCGACGTCGTCCTTGCGGTCGTCCGAGTGCAGGCGCTCCAGCACGACGTCGCAGGCCTGCTCGGGGCTCTGCCGCGGGTCGATCAGGTTGCCGCAGAGCGCGGCCAGGCCCGCTCCTATGTCGCCGCCCCTGACCTCGACCAGCCCGTCGGTGCAGAGCACCAGCATCGAGCCGTCCGACACGTCGATGGTCTTGGCGACGAACGGCACCCCGCCGACCCCGATCGGCGCGCCGGCCGGGATCTCCAGCAGCTCGCCGGTGCCGTCCGGGTGCACCAGGACCGGCGGGACGTGGCCGGCGCTGGCCAGCTCGCAGGTCCGGTTGATCGGGTCGTAGACCGCGTACAGGCAGGTGGCGAGGTGGTCGTCGCCGAGCTTGTGGGCCAGGTTGTCGAGGTGGCGCAGCAGCTGGCCGGGCGGCAGGTCGAGGGCGGCGAGGGTCTGCATCGCGGTGCGGAAGCGGCCCATCGCGGCGGCCGAGTGCAGGCCGTGGCCCATCACGTCGCCGACCACCAGGGCGACCCGGCTGCCGGGCAGCTGGATGGCGTCGAACCAGTCGCCGCCGACCTCGGCCTTCGGGTCGCCGGGCAGGTAGCGGTGGGCGATCTGCACGCCGGGGATCTGCGGCGGGCGGGTCGGGATCATCGAGCGCTGCAGCGTGGTGGCGACCCGGGACTCGGCGCGGTGCAGCCTGGCGTTGTCGAGCGACAGGGCGGCGCGGACGGCCAGCTCCTTGAGGGTCGCGGCGTCGCTCTCGTCGAAGGGGGTGCGGTCGGGCAGCCGGAGCAGCTTGAGGATGCCGAGCACGGTGCCCCGGGCGGAGAGCGGGACGACCAGCATCGAGCGGCCGGAGACCACCGGGGCCAGCCGGACGCCGCCGAGCGCGATGGCGTAGTCGACCGCGACGTCGTCGCTGACCACCGGGACGAGGACCGGCTGGTTCAGCTGGAGGGCCATCCCGGGCGGGGTGCGGCGGGGCATGCTGACCAGCGCGCCCTCGGACAGGACGTGGTCCCAGGCACCGCCGGTCTCGTTGTAGACCAGGGCGACCCGGCGGAGCATCGTGTCGTCGTCCGGCCGGGCGGCGGGCAGCTCCGAGTCGGAGATCAGCCCGTCCACGAGGTCCACGCAGGCGAAGTCGGCGACCCGGGGGACCAGCACCTGGCAGAGCTCGTGGGCGGTGAAGCCGAGGTCCAGGGTGGTGCCGACCTTGCCGCCGACCTCGTTCAGCAGGGCCAGCTGCTCGCCGGCGTGGCCGTTGGTCAGGAACGGGCCGAGGCGGCCGCCGTGGGGCGGGCCGTCGGCCCCGGCGGGGGCCGGGACGGCGGACGCGGTGGTGTCCGGGGCGGTGCCCGGGGACTGGTCGCCGCGGGCGCTCCGCCCGACCGGGGCCGGGGCGAGGGCCTGGTGCCCGTTGGCGGACGATTCGACGGCGGCCGGCTCGATGGCGGCGCCTCCTCCGGTGGGGGACGGGACGGACAGGGCGGCCGGCCTGGCGGCGGGCCGTTCGGCGCAGTCGCGCTGGCCGGGCAGCGGGCCGGCCGGGCGGCCGCGGACGGTCCGGGACGCGCCGGCCTGCTCGGGCTGCGGCGGCGGGCCCACCCGGGCGGCGCGCTGCTGGGCGGTGGGGTAGCGGCGGCCGATCCCGGCGGCGGCGTGCGCGGCGCCGCACTGCGGGTCCGAGGGCAGCACCGGGAGCACGGTGGCCGCGTCCAGCCGCAGGGCGGGCAGCCCGGCGAGCTCCAGCGCCGCCACCAGCGGTGCGCGGTGGGCGGCGGGCAGGAGCCGGGCCAGCGCCGACGCCGCGGCGGAACCGGCGGGTGCTCCGCCGGGCGGGGTGAGCGCGGCGACCAGCCCGTGGAAGCCGCCCCGGGCGGCGGGGGCGGGCGCGAACGGCAGCAGCCGCTCGCCCAGCGCGAGGCGCGGTCCCGAGGTGCGCAGCGGGCGGGCGTCCGCGGCCAGGGCGAGCAGGCCGCCGGACGGGCCGGGCAGCGGGTAGGCCCACCACAGCACGTCGCGCAGGCGGTCCTCGCGGTCGGTGACGGGCATCTGGCCGGCCCAGGGCCGGCCGTCGGCGGTCAGCGCGGCCAGGGTGTCGAGGGCGTCGCAGCGGCGGCGGGCGCAGGTGGCGCCAGCGGATCCGCGGGGCTCCATGGCGGGCAGCAGGCCCGAGGCGGGGCGGTCGCGGGCGACCTCGGCCCGGTGCCCGAAGAGCTCCTCGGCGGCCCGGCTCCACTGGGCGATCCGTCCGGCCCGGTCGACCAGGACGAGGGCGAGCCGGACCAGGGCGGCGACACCCGCCGGGTGGCCTCCCGGAACGGCCTCGGCGCCCGCCGGACGCGGTGTGGAGTTGGGCTCGTCCACCATGGATTCGGTCTGCTCCCGCCTGGCCGCCACGCCTGGAGGCGGCCGTCTCTCCGGAGGAAGGCACGCTGTGCGGATACCAGCGAAGCACGGACCGGGCCGGGCTCGATAGCGAAACGGGGAGATTCATCAGGATCGGTTGCACGCCGCTTGCCTCGCGCCGGTTCGTACCCCCCTTCCGCCCGGTTGACGCTTCCCGCGCGGGGGTAGGGTGGCAGGCCGGGCCGCCCGGCGGCCGAACGCAGTAGGGACGAGACAGAGGCGAGAAGTGACCGCGCAGATCCCCGTCCGCTGGACGGACCCGGAGCAGCAGGAGCTGGAGGAGCGGGTCGCCGCCGCCGAACTCGCCTGGCTGAGCATGGACGTCGACGTGCAGACGCTGCGGGTCGAGATCGACAACTTCGCGCTGATCCACCATCAGCTGCTCGGCCCGCTCTACGCCCGGCTCGACGAGCTGGACGCCCTGGTCGCGGAGGCCGTCGCGGCCACGACCGGGCGCCCCGAGGACGTCCGGCGGGCCGCCGAGGCCAGGCAGCAGGTCGAGGAACTCCCCGACCTGGACGCGCTGTTCGACTCCGTCCAGGCGGTCCGCGAGGAGCGCGGCGGCGAGGAGGAGGCCGTCCCGCCGCCGCCCGCCGCCCCGGCCAAGGTCCGCCCCGGACGGGAGGCCCAGCGGATCTACCGCGACCTCGTGCGCCGCGCCCACCCCGACCTCACCACCGACCCGGCCGAGCAGGAGCGCCGGGCCGCGTTCCTCGTCCGGGTCAACGAGGCCTACGCGTTCGGCGACGCCGGCGCGCTGGCCGGCCTGGCCGCCGAGTGGTCCACCGCGCCCGAGGCGGCCCCCGCGCCGGACGCGCCGGACCGGCTGGAGTGGCTGCGCCGCCGACTGGAATGGCTCACCGCGAAGATCGCCGAGACCGCCGCCGAGCAGGTCCGGCTGGAGCGCACCCCGATGGGGGAGCTCCTCGCGCTCGCGCCGCAGGACCCGGACGGGCTGCTGGAGCAGCTCGCCGAGGAGCTGCTGGCCAAGGCCGCGGACCGGCAGGCCGAGCTGGCCCGGCTGCTCGGCGATCCCCGGCCCCCGGTGGGCGACAATGGCACGGACCCGATCGAGCCCCAGGAGACCCACACGATGTTCCCGCAGATCCCCTCCGCCGACGCCGCCTCCGTGCCCGCCGATGCCGTCCTCCTGGACGTCCGCGAGCAGGACGAGTGGGACGCGGGCCACGTGGACGGCGCCCTGCACATCCCGCTCGGGCAGGTCATCGCCCGGCTCGGCGAGCTGCCGGACGACAAGCTGTACGTGCTGTGCCGCGTCGGCGGCCGCTCGGCGCAGGTCGTCCAGTACCTGGTGCAGCAGGGCCGGGACGCGGTGAACGTGGACGGCGGCATGTACGCCTGGGAGGGCGCCGGCCGGCCCATGGTCAGCAGCACCGGCCAGGACGCGTTCGTCCTCTGAACCCCGCTCCGACCCGTACGCACCCTTTGGCCCGGTAGGGCAGGATGGGCGCGCGACCGACCCGGGACGGGCCCGGCGGCGCCCGTCCGGCAGGGGGAGTGCGCATGGCGGACAGCACGGACACACCGGCCGGCGCGCGGGTCTGGTCGCGGCCCGCGCAGCTCGTTCTGGGCCTGGCCGCCGTGGTGCTGCTCACCGGGACGGGACTGTTCCTCGGCGCGGTGTTCCTGCACGTCGCGCCCGCCAACACGGTGTCCCGGCAGTACCGGGAGCAGATCGACGGGGTGGTCTACCCCGAGTTCGAGCAGAACTGGAAGCTCTTCGCGCCCAACCCGCTCCAGCAGAACGTCAGCCTGGACGCCCGGGTGCGGACCGTCGCCGGCGGCGGCGCCACCGAGACCCACGACTGGCTCGGGCTGACCGCCCGGGACATCGCCGCGATAAGGGGCAACCCGGCGCCCAGCCACGTCGACCAGAACCTGCTGCGGCGGGCCTGGGACTTCTACGACGGCTCGCACAACCCGCAGGACGAGACGCTGACCAACAGCCGGGGCAAGCTCGCCGAGGAGTACCTGAAGCGCATAGCGCTCCAGCGGATCGGCCGGAGCGTGGACGGCGAGCGGATCCTGGAGATCCAGTTCCGGGTGACCTCGGCGACCGTCCCGCCGCCGTCCTGGAGCGGGGAGGCCCCGCCGCCCGAGCCGAAGACGCGGGAGCTGCCCTGGTGGCCGGTGGACGACGCGGACTTCCGGGGGCTCGGGTGAACGAGGTGTCGCAGCCGGAGGTCTCGCCGTCGGGGGTCTCGCCGTCCGGTGTCGAACAGCCGCGGGAGGTCTCGCCGCCCGGTGTCGAACAGCCGCGGTTGGACGGGATCCCGCGCCAGGGCGGGCAGCAGGTCGTTGCCGTGTCCGCACCCGAGTCCGTGCCCGCGCCGGCCCCGGGTCCGCTCGCACGCGTCGGCCGGGCGCTGGAGGCGTTCACCGGGCGGGTGCTCGGCCGCCACCAGGCGGCCGTGGTGCGGATCGGCTTCGGGCTGGTCTGGCTCGCCTACCTGCTGCGCGAGTGGCCGAACCGGCGGGTGCTGTACGGCGACCGGTCGCCCTGGTCCCTGGACCTCGCCCGGCAGCTCCTCGCCGACAACGGGGCCTTCACCGTGCTGCCCTGGTTCGACGGGCGGCTCTGGTTCGAGGCGGTCTACCACCTGGCGGTGCTCGCCGCCCTCGCCGTGGTGCTCGGCTGGCGGACCCGGGCGAGTACGGTGCTCTTCCTGGTCACCGTGCTGTCGCTGCAGAACCGGGACGTCTTCCTCGGCGACGGCGGCGACAACGTCGTCCACCTGATGGCCGTCTACCTGGTCTTCACCCGCTGCGCCGAGGTGTGGTCGCTCGACGCCCGGCGGGGCCGTCCCGGGTGGGGCGGCGTCGTGCTCTGGGCCGTCCTCGGGGCCGTGCTGGCGGTCTGTCAGCTCGGTGGCTTCTCCGGGGACAGCCTGACCTGGACCTCCGCCGCGTTCCCGTACCTCGGGTGGGCACCGCTGTTCTGGGGGCTCTGGGCGGTGGCCGGGCTCTGGTGGGCGCTCGGCCGGCTGCGGCCGGACGGCGAGGTGCGGGCGGTGCTCGACGGGCTCGCGAACACGGTGCACAACTGCGCGATGCTGGTGATCGCCGCCGAGGTGGTGCTGATCTACGCGACGGCCGGCTGGTACAAGGTGCAGGGCACGCGCTGGCAGGACGGCACCGCGCTGTACTACCCGCTCCACCTGGACTACTTCGCGCCCTGGCCGGCGCTGTCCGCGCTGGTCGGCTCGGCGCTGGTGCCGGTGTTCCTGATCTCCTACGGCACGGTGATCGTGCAGGTCGCGTTCCCGTTCACGCTGCTCGACCGGCGGGTCAAGAACGTCCTGCTGGCGATCATGATGGCCGAGCACCTCGGGATCGCGGTGGTGCTCGGGCTTCCGGTGTTCTCGCTCGCGATGGTCGCGGCGGACGCGGTGTTCCTGCCGACCGGCGCGCTGCTCTGGGCGGAGCGGCAGGTGCGGCGGGTGCGGCGGGTGCGGCCGGTCCGGCGGGGCGGTGCGGTCCCGCGGGAGCGGGAGCGAGAGCCGGTGGGAGCGGACGAGCCGCTCTAGGATGGCGCTATGTCCTGGTTCGCCGCGCTACGTGACACCGCGCGGACCGGACTCACCCTCGACCGGGCGCTGACCGACCCCAAACGGGCGGCGCGCGGGGCCGTCGCCGTGGGGCTCGTGCTGTTCCCGACCCTCGCGCTCGGCGGGCCCTCGCTCGCGACCTCGGCCGCGATGGGCGCGTTCATCGCCGGGACGGCCACCTTCCAGCGCAGCTTCCGGCCCCGGGCCAGCCTCGCCGTCGCCGCCGGGATCGGGCTCGGCACCAGCACCTTCCTCGGGTACCTGGCCGTCGGCGTCTTCGGGCTGTTCCCGGCGCTGCTCGCGGTGTGGGCCTTCGCCGCCGGACTCGCCTGGGCGATCGGGCCGACCGCCGGGGTGGTCGCGGCCAACACCGTCTCGGTGATGCTGATCGTCGTCCAGCTCCCGGTCGGCGTGCTCGCCGCGCTCGGCCACGGACTCGTCGCGGCCCTCGGCGGCGTCGTCCAGGCCGCCGTCATCACCCTGTGGCCGATCGGCAGTTGGACCGCCCAGCGGGCGGCACTCGCCGACACCTACGCCGAACTGGGCGACTACGCACGGCGGTTGCGGCAGGACCCGACCGCGCACATCGACCCCGCGCCGTTCATGACCGCCCGGCACGCCGCCGCCCTCACCCCCTGGCAGGACCGCCACCGGCCGCCCGAACTGCGCGGCCTGCGCGGCATCGCCGAACGCATCCGCCCCACCCTCGCCGCGCTCGCCGACCCCAAGGTCGGCGCGCCGGCGGAAGGGCCGCAGCGCGACCGCGCCCGGGAGGTCCTCGCCGCGTCCGCCGAGGCCATGGACGCCCTCGCCCGGGCCATCAGGACCGGTGATCCCGTCCGCCTCTCCCGCACCGCGCCCGTCTACGCGCTCGCCGCACCCGTCCCGCTGGCCGCACCCGAGGCGGACGGGCGGCTGCGGGGTGCGGCCAAGCGCTCGGCCCGGCGGCTCGGCGGGCTGCTGCGCAAGGCCGCCGACACGCTGGACCGCGGCGACGTGGACACCGTCACGGTGCCCGTCGTCGGGGCCGGCGGCGCCCTGCACAAGCCGCCGCTGTTCCGGATGCTGCCCGCCGCGCTGCGGGCGGTGCGGCGGCAGGTCCGGCCGCGATCGGCGGTCTTCCAGCACGCCGTCCGGCTCACCGGGGTCGTCACGGCCGCGTACCTGCTGGCGCGGGCCGCCGGGTTCGAGCACGGCCACTGGGCGCCGATGACCGCCGCGATGGTCATGCGGCCCGACTTCGCCCAGACCTACAGCCGGGGCGTCGCCCGGCTCGCCGGGACGGTCGTCGGGGTCGCCGTCTCGACCCTCATGGTCCAGCTGGCGCACCCGGGCGAGTGGGTGCTCGCGGCGCTGGCGGTGCTCTGCATCGGCGGGGCCTACCTGACGCTGCGGACCGGGTACGCGCTGATGACCGTCGGCATCTCGTCGTACGTCGTCTTCCTGCTCGGACTGCAGCCGGGCGACCCGCTGACGACCGCCTTCGAACGGGTCGGGCTGACCCTGCTCGGCGGATCCGTCGCGCTCGTCACGTACGCGCTCTTCCCGACCTGGCAGACCGCCCGGCTCGGCGAGCGGCTCGCCGAGTGGCTGGCCGCCGCCGGGCGGTACGCGGCGGCGGTGATCGACGGCTACGAGGACCCGGCGGCGCCGCGCGGACGGGACGTGCGGACGGCGCTGCTGGACTCCCGGGAAGCGCGCTCCGAACTGCTCCAGGCGATGGAACGGGCCGACGCCGAACCGGGACGGCACGCGTCCGGACTGCCCGGGGTGAGCCGGCGCCGGATCGACCGGGCCAGGGCCGCGGTCGGACGCCTCGGGCGGGCGGCCGTCCTGCTGGAGGCCCACCTGCCGGCCGGCGACGCCGAGCCGGTGCCGGGGGCGGCCGGGTTCGCCGAGGAGCTGCGGCTCGGGACGGCGCTCGCGGCGGGGGCGCTGCTGACCGGGCGGCCGGTGGACTTCGGGGCGGTGCGGGGGGCGCAGGCGCAGTTGGAGAAGCGGCTGGCGGAGGTGCCGGAGGGGGTGCAGCGGGATGTGCTGTGGGCAGGGGTGCGGTTGCTGATGCAGGCGTTGAAGGAGCTGGAGCGGGCTTTGCGGGGGCGGGAGGACGTTCGGGGGGTGGACGCGGGTGGCGGTGAGCCCGCGGACGGCGGGGTGGAAGCATGAACGCCATGAACGGCATGAACGGCGTGGACAACGTGGACGACGTGGTGCGCGGCTGGCGGGCGGTGGAGCGGGAGCCGGGGACGGTCCTGCTGGACGGGTTCCACCCGCTGAAGCACGCGCTGCGCTTCGGCGGGGAGGTCCGGCAGGTGCTGACCGCGGACCGGGCCGCGCTGCTGGCGCTCGCCGCCGAGCTGGCCGAGGACGTCGGGCCGGCGTTGGCCGGGCTCGCGGTGGAGGTGCCGGAGACCGCGCTGCGGACGCTGGCGCCCCGGCTGCACCCGACCGGGGTGATCGCGCTGGCGGTGCGGCCGTCCGCCGGGGCGAACCGGGCCGCGCTCGGGCACCGGCCCCGCCGCGCGCCGGTCGTGCTGCTGGAGAACCCGCGCAACCTGGGCAACGTCGGCGCGGTGATCCGGCTCGCGGCGGGCTTCGGCGCCACCGGGGTCGTCACCACCGGCGACCTCGACCCCTGGCACCCGACCGTCGTGCGCGGCAGCGCGGGCCTGCACTTCGCGACCGCGGTCGAGCGGCTGGCCCTGCCGGAGCTGCCCGCCGGGCCGCTCTACGTGCTGGACCCCGAGGGCGCGGACATCCGCACGCTGGCGTTCCCGGACGACGCGCTGCTGGCGTTCGGCACCGAGCGGCACGGCGTCTCGGCGGAGCTCAAGGCGCGTGCGGACCACCTGGTCGCGGTGCCGATGCAGCCGGGGGTGTCCAGCTTCAACCTCGCGACGAGCGTCGCGATGGGGCTCTTCCACTGGATGTCGGGGCGCCCGCCCGGCCGCGGCTGAGCGGGCGGGCGCCGGGGCGTCAGGAGAACAGCCGCCGCCACGTCTCCGGGCCCGGGTAGCCGTCGGCGTCGGTGCCGCTCCAGCCCTGGGCCTGCTGGAAGGACTGGACGTTGGCGCGGTCGCCCTCGCCCCACTGCGGGCCGGGGCCGATGGTGTAGGCGGCGCCGAAGCCCTTGCGGACGAGCTGCTCGCCGAGCTGACGGACGGAGTCGTTGTTCGCGCCGGGCCCGAACCGGTCGGCGCCCGGGTACGCGGGTGCGCCGCTCGCGGGCGGGGGCGGGGGTGGCAGTGGGGCGCCGGCGTCGATGTTCCGGCCCTTGCCGTTGACCAGGTAGTCCCAGGTGTCCTTGCCCGGGATGCCGTCGGCCTCGCCGCCGCGCCAGCCCTGGGCGAGCTGGAAGGCCTCGGTGGCCTTGCGGTCGGCCTCGCCCCACTGCGGGCCCGGGCCCTCGGAGTAGAACCGGGTGCCACCGCGCTGCACGAGCATCCGGCCGAGCTCGGTGACGTACGCGTTGTTCGCGCCGGGGCCGAACTTGTCGGCGCCGGGGAAGGCCGTCGAGGGGGTGCCGTCGTTGCTGCCGCCGGAGAGGCCGGTGTAGCGGTACGGGACGTACGAGCCGGGGTTGTTCCAGTACGCGTACGGCGTGCTGCGCTTCGTCGTGCCGGGGGCGGTCTGCTCGTAGGCGACGTAGCGGGTGCGGGTGGAGTCGGTCCAGCCGCCGAAGATCGTCGCGTGCGAACCGGCCTGCGGGTTGGCCGGGTTGTTGTAGATCAGGACGTCGCCGGGCTGGAGGTCGGCCTTGCCGATCCGCTCGGCGAAGTTCGGCAGGGTCCAGGTGGTCTGGCTGCCGTCCAGGCCCCAGGCCATCGAGACGAAGCCGGAGCAGTCCTGCCGGTAGCCGTCCGACCAGTAGCGGCCCATGCCGTACGGCACCCGCTGGTCGACCCAGCTCTGCGCGCGCTGGATGATCCGGGCCCTCGTCACCGGCTGGGCGGAGGTGCGCGGGGTGGTGTCGGTGCCGCCGTCGTCCTCGCCGTAGAGGCTGCTGACCTCGCCCTGCGGGTTCTGCGGGGTGGCGCTGCTGCCGCCGCCCGGGTTGGGCGCGGGGGCGGCGACCGCCGCCGTCGCCGCGGCCGCGCCGCCGCCCATCGCGGTGCCGACGGCGGCCACCAGGACCGCCGCCCGGCGGCGGACGCTGCGGGCCGCGGCGTGCCCGCCCTCGTGCACTGGTGCGGCGTGCAGCCGGGCGCGGCGGCGGGCGTTGCAGCCCCCGCATATGCAGTCGTCGCCGGGTTCGACCTCGACGAACTCCAGCAGCGGGGACGGGTCGGCGCCGGTCATGGTCCACCTCTTCCTGGTCGGTCTGACGGTGTGGCAGGACTGACCTTCCCGGGCCGGTTCCGCGTGGTACCGGGACCAAGGTCCCAAAGCGGGCGGGCCGCGGCGCGGCGGGCTGGGCCGCGCGGGTGACGGCCGTTCGGCGGCCTGGGCGTGGCGGGGGTGGAGGGGAGACGGTAGTGCCGGCACCGGAGCTGACGGCGGCTCGGCCGGTCGGCGGGGTCAGTCGGCGGCTCGGTCGGCGGGGTGCGGGTTGGCCGGGGAGTACTCGGGGTCGGTCCAGGCCAGCGGGGTGGCGTCGGCGAGTTCGACGACGCCGGTGACGGCCAGTTCGACCATCCGCTGGGCGCCGGGCACGCCCGCGCGGGCCCCGGGGGACCAGTCGGTGCGGGCCTCGCCGGTGACGAGCAGGGCGCCGCCGGTCTCCCAGTCGGGCAGGAGGAGGCCGGCCCGCGGGTCGAGCTCCAGGTTCCCGAGCGTCATGAACATGCTGTTGCCCTGGTACTCCGGCCAGACCAGCCGGTCGGGGGCCGCGGCCCGCAGGAAGCCGGGGAAGCCGCCCCGGTGGGACGCGTCCACGCTGCCGTCCGGGCCGACGGTGGCGACAAAGAACGTGTCGGTGGTGGCGGCGGTCAGCCGCTGAGCGGTGGAGAGCGCCGGCCCGGCGGACACGGCGCGCGGGGCGCCGGCGGACGGGCGGTCGAGCGGGGTGCGGCGCTGGATGTACTTCGGGCAGTTGGAGACGACCTGGTCGGCGGTGATCACCAGGCCGTCCCGGCGGTCCGGCACCGAGCGGCCGTTGAGCCGCATCCGGCGCCGTCCGGCCGGGTCGAGGGCGATGGTGCCGACCCGGGCGGGGCCGGCCAGGGCGGCGGCCAGCGGGTCGTCCCCGGCGGGGCGCGCGGCGACCGTCATGGTCCGCTCGTCGCCGGCCTGGAGGAAGCCCGGGGCACCGGCGAGCTGGGTGGCCCAGACCCGGCCGTCCGGGTCGGCGGCGCCGACCACGAGCGTCCGGCGCTCGGTGAGGAAGCGGGCGGCGACCGGCGGGATGGTGCCGCGGATCGCCCGGCCGGCGTGGTCGGCGCGCTCCCGCACGCCGGCCAGCGCCTGGGCGGCGAGCTCGCCGGGGTGGTAGGGCGTGACGGGGGTGGTCACGGCGGCCTCCGGCCTAGAAGAAGCCGCAGGTCGGGGCGTCCGCCGTGGGCGCTGCGGCGCCCGTCGCGGCGACTCCGGTGCGGGCGTAGATCTCCAGCCGGATGCCGTCGGGGTCGGTGAAGAAGATGCCGCCGGAGTCCGAGCCCTCGCCGTGCGGCACGACCCCGTCGTACGCGAACTCGGCGCCGAGCTCGCGCAGTCGGTGCTCGGTGGCGCGGACCTCGTCGAGGCTCTCGACCTCGAAGGACAGGTGGTGCAGGCCGGGGGAGGCGGTGGCGAAGGTGCCGGTGCTCTGCTGCCAGAGGGTGACCACCAGGCGGCCGTCGCGGCCCATCAGGGCGTAGCGGCGCTCGGCGTCGGTGCCCTCGTGCGTCACCTGGACGCCGAGGACGGCGCGGTAGAACGCGATCGAGCGCTCCAGGTCGGTGACGTTGAGGCCGACGTGGCCCGTCTTCAGGGTGTGGATCAGGGCGGGGCTGGACATGCCTGGACGCTCCCGTGGCTGGGTGGTCCGGAGGGGCTCGTGCCTAACCGGTACTCATGAAGTTAGTGGTTAGGTGATGGAGCGTCAACCAGTATCAGGGCATGCAGGGGTTAGGTGGTGGCGGCATGAGGGCGCGGCGGTGTGAGGGCGCGAGGGCGCGAGGGCGCGACTGAGCGGGAAGGGGGGAACGGGAGTGGGGAGCCGCGCGGCGGCTACTCCCACTCCCACCGGATGCCGATGTGGCCCGGCTGCTGGTCCGGGGAGAGCACGTGGGCGCTCGCGGAGGCGCCGATCCACAGCTGCTCGCGGCGGCTGTCGACGTCCTCGCCCGGGTCGCGGTCGTACCGCTCGCAGTGCACCGGGACGGCCGCGGGGTCGAAGTGGACCTGGAGCACGTACTCGCGCACCTGGGTCGCGAAGCGGCGGCTGTACTCCAGCGTCGGGCCGCCGGGCGGGATCTCCACCTCGTACTCGAAGACCGTGCTGTCGCCCAGGCCGAGCGGGCGGTCCAGCATGATCTCGCCGACGGTCAGCCCGGCCTCCGGGCGGCGGCGGACGCGGCCGAGCCGGCCGTGCCGGACCGAGGTGATCTCGGGGCAGCCGGTGGCCTCCTCGTCGGCCTTGTGCACGACCAGGCAGCGGCCGACGCCGGCGACGGTGGCGCGGACCACCTGGCGCATCCGCAGCAGGTTGCCGCGGCGATGGGCGTCGACGTAGTACGAGTCGTGGATGCTCAGCCGCTCCAGCTCGCCGGCCGGCGGGGCGTCCAGCTCGGCGAAGATGTCGGCGATCTCCTGCTCGCCGGGCCAGACGTCCTCCAGCCCGAGGTGGCAGGTGTTGGCGGCGGCGGCCCAGCGGCCGCGCGGGCGCGGCGGGCCGAGCAGCGAGGACAGCGAGCTGTGCGGCAGGCCGAGCAGTTCCTCCAGCAGGTGGACGGCGCGCAGCGAGCTGGCCCGCTCGGGCTGGCTGCGGCCGCGCCGCCAGTAACTCAGCGTCGTGACGCTGACCCTGACGCCGCGTTGGGTGAGCGCCGCCCGGATCCGGTCCAGGCTGAGGCCGCTGGCCTCGATCGCCAGGTGCAGGGTGTCCGCGAAGCCACCCGCGGTGGCGGGCCGGCCGGCGGCCGGCGATCCGGCGGGCGGCAGGGCCGCCGGTACCGGCGCGGGCGCGAGTACGGGCGGGCCGGTGCGCTCCGGGCGCTCTTCGACCAGCCGGAGTCGCGCGGCGTCCTGGGGCTGCTGTGCGGCCATGCGGTAACCCTCCCCACCAGGTGAGTTCGGCGGGACCGGGTCGGCGCCGGGGCGCGCCGCCAGCGGCTTCACCGAGCTTTGGGGAACCCTATGCACGGTCGAGAGGCTACGTCATCCGTCGTGCGTATGACAGTGGTCACGGGAGGTGAACCGCAGGGTTAGCGATCTTGAAACATTGCGGAAACACGCATCGTCCCAGGTGGTGACGTATAACACACCGCCGGGGCGGGCCCTGACGGCGCCGCCCCGGCGGGGTCTCGGTTACCAGAAGGTGATCAGCCGACGTTCAGGGCGACGTCGTCGATCACGAAGCTGGTCTGGTTCGAGCCGTCCTCGGTGCCGGTGAACTTGAGGGTCACGGTCTGGCCGGCGAAGGAGGTCAGGTCGACGGTGCGCTGCACGTAGCCGGCGGCCGCGTCCACGTTGGACCAGGTCTTCAGCGTGGTCGAGTTCGCCTGCAGGGTCAGCGTGTCGTACGCGGTGCTGCCGCTCTCGGCGGTGTCGATGTGCAGCCAGAACGTCAGCGACGCGGACGTGCAGCCGGCCGGGATCGAGACGGTCTGCGACAGGGTGTCGGTGTGCGAGCTGCCGTAGCCGTCCAGCCAGGCCTTCCAGCTGCCGCCGTGGGCCGGCTGCGAGCTGCTGTTGTCGACCACGCCGCTCGACGTCGTCCACGGGGCCGCGGTGCCGGACTCGAAGCCGCCGTTGCCGATCAGCTGGGCCGCGGTGCAGCCGCCGGTCGGGGGCGGGGTCGGGGTGCCGCCGCCGCCGAGCAGGGCGGTGGTCAGGGCGTCCGCGACCGGGGAGCCCCAGCCGGTGACCTGGTCGTAGCCGGTCTTGGCCGGGAAGTCCTGGTTCGAGCCGGTCTTCACGTCGTGGAACGTGCTGCCGTAGCTGCTGCTGTTGGCGACGGCGTACAGGCGCGGGCTGGCCTCACCGAGGGCGGACTGCCCGGCCGCCTTGGCCTTCTGGTTGAACTGGGCGGCGTAGCCGGACCACAGCGGGGCGGCCGCGCTGGTGCCGCCGTAGACCTGCCAGGCGCCGGCGGTGTAGATCGCGAAGCCGCTCGCCGGGTCGGCGTTGGAGGCGACGTCCGGGACGGTGCGCATGGTGCCGTTGACGCCGGTGCCGGTCTGCCAGGTCGGCTTGCTGAAGACGGTGGACACGCCGCCGCCGGCGGTGCTCCAGGCGCTCTCCGAGGAGTAGGCGTTGCCGGAGACCTTGAGGTTGGTGCCGCCGACACCGGTCTGGTGCGGGCTGGAGGCCGGGAAGTCGACGGCCTTGACGGTCGAGCCGCTGGTCGAGCGGGTGCAGTCGCGCGAGCCGTCGTCGCCGGAGGCGGAGAAGATCGAGATGCCCTGCGCGGCGGCCTGCTTGAAGGCGTTGTCGACGGCGGTCATCGAGGCGGCCGTGGTGTCCGGCTCGCAGGAGCCCCAGGAGATCGAGATGACCGAGGCCTTGTTGTCGGCCACGATCTTGTTGGCCATGTCGATCTCGCCCTGGTCCGAGTTCGGGGCCTCGTAGATCAGCTGGGTCGCCTTGGGGGCGGCACCGCGGACGATCTCGCTGTCCAGCTCGACCTCGCCCTGGCCCTGGCCGGGGGCGGAGTCGTAGTTGGCGCCGTCGACCGAGACCGTGGAGACGGCCGGGCCGGAGAGGCCGTACTGGCTGTCGTAGGTGGTCAGGTCCGAGGACGTGTAGCCGTCGAACTCCCAGAGGGCGACGGTGACGCCGGTGCCGTCGGCGCCGGTCTTGTCCAGGTTGTAGGCGCCGTCGTACTGGGCCGGGCCCACGCCGTTCGGGGTGGCCGAGGCCGCGTTCGGGGTGACGGCGTGCGGGGTCGCCAGGCGGTTCTTGCGGACCGCGTGGTTGTCCAGGCCGTGCACGCCCTGGACGACGTCGGCGAGGTCGGCCGGGACGGAGGCGGCCGCGTCGTTCGCGTAGAACGCGCGCTGCAGCTGCGGGTCGACGTAGGAGCTCTCGTGGGTGCCGAAGGCCTGCGAGACCTGGTCGTTGGTACCGCGGGCGCTGACGACCTGGCGGTTGGCGCTCACCTCGGTGACCGTCAGGCCCTGGCCGGCGAGGTAGGCCTTGACCTGGTCGACGGCGGCCTGGGTCGGGCCGAACCGCTGGTTGAACTGCTCCGGCGTCAGGTAGTGGCCGTACTCCGGGGTGCCCGGGGTGGTGACCGCCGCGAGGAAGCGCTCCAGCTCGTCGGCGTTGCGGAGCTTCAGGCTGACGGCGACCGAGATCTGCTGCTCGGCGGGCACGTCGCCCTTCTTCTCCGAGTGGGCCACCGCGGGGTTCACGGTGTTCGGCAGCTCGATGCGGGGAGCGGCGTGGGGGGTGGACGCGGCCTGCGCGGTCGTGACGCCGAGCGAGACGGCGGTCAGCGGCAGCACGGCTATGGCGGCCGCGAGGGCGAGGGTGCGGGGGCGCAACGGATCCTCCTCTGGCCGGATGTGGGGTCCGGCAAGGGGCACTTGACGCTCTGGGGTAGAACGCTGGCTAGAACATGACAGAACAACTCCGGGGATTGGCTCATGGTCAGGCAATTCGTTGCTAAAAAACAGTCAAGTGTGGAACGCCGGAACGGCAGGTGTTTCATACAGTGAATGATCGGAAATTCGGCGGTGGTCCACACCAGTTGGGGCTTCCGAGACGGCCGTAGAATCGCGTGGAGCCGAGGGAGAACGATGACTGACGTGAAGGCGGACCCGAGGGACCCCCGCCCGCTGATCGGCGAGCCGCTGGCGCTCGACCTGCTCAACACGCGCTGGGCCGGCACCCCCCTCAACGACCTGCTCGGCGAGCCCGACGGGTACGGGATCTGGCTCTCCTCCGCCGGGCTGGGCGAGCGCTGCGAGGCCGACGCCGCCGGGCTGGCCGCGGTGCTCAGGGCCCGTGAGGTGCTCGGGGCCGCGGTGCGGTCGCTCAGTGAGAACGGGGAGTTGGGCGGGGCCGCGCGGGCCGGGCTGGACGAGGTGCTCGCCCACGGACGGATCCGGCGGACGGCCGGCGCGGGCGGCGCGGAGGACCGGATCGAGGTCGACGAGCCGCAGTGGCTGGCGGCCTGGCTCGCGGTGGACGACTTCCTCGGGCTGGTCGCGCAGGGGGCGCACCGGGTGCGGCAGTGTGCGCACGACGCCTGCATCCTGCACTTCTTCGACGCGTCGCAGAACGGGCGGCGGCGGTGGTGCCGGATGGCCGTGTGCGGGAACCGGGCGAAGGCGGCCCGGCACTACGTGAAGGCGAAGGGCTAGCGCGGCGTTCTCCCGCGCCCCGTACGGGGCGCGGGAGAACGAAGGGTCCTCAGTTCGTCGTCGGGGCGCCGAGGTGGGCGGTGAGGGCCTCGGTGACGTCGCGGTGGCCCGGGTCGACGGCGGCCCAGGCGGCGTAGCCGTCGGGGCGGATCAGCAGGACGGTGTCGCGCAGCTTGCCGTGCGGGTCGGCGGGGGCGGTGGTGACGAGCCGGCCGGCCCAGGGGGTGGCGGCGCTCTGGACGTCGTTGCTGACCAGGACGAACTTCCCGGCGCGCAGCGCCTCGTAGAGCCGCTCGGGTGCGGCGGGCTCGTCGTCGCGGGGCTTCTCGATCGCGGTCAGCCGCAGGTCGGGGACGCGCTTGCCGACCAGCGGGTGGGCGTCCTTCGGGGCGGGGTAGGCGATGTCGATCCCGGAGACCAGCCGGGCGCCGCGCTCGGTGACCGGGTCGAGGTGGCCGCCGAGCGCGGTGAGCGCGCCGCGCAGGGCGCGGGTGGGCGCGGACTCGGCGAGGGCGAGCCGGATCAGGGCGCCGGAGGTGCGCAGGACCATCTTCCCGACCGGGTGGCGCTCGGTCTGGTAGCTGTCGAGCAGCGCGTCGGTGGCGTGGCCGCGCAGCACGGCGGCGAGCTTCCAGGAGAGGTTGGCGGCGTCCTGGAGGCCGGTGTTCATGCCCTGGCCGCCGGCCGGCGAGTGGCAGTGCGCGGCGTCGCCGGCCAGGAAGACCCGGCCGGAGCGGTAGTTGGGCACCTGGCGCTCGTCGCTGTGGAAGGTGGAGGCCCAGCGGGCCTCGTGCATGCCGAAGTCCTCGCCGATGGCGGCCTCGGTGATGGCGGCGATCCGCTCCAGCGAGGGGGTGGTGCCGTCCGGGACGCGCTCGGTGCGGTCCCAGGCGATGACGCGGTGGTAGCCGTCGCCGAAGGGGGCGAGGAAGGCGAAGCCCGCGCTGCCGGCGCCGACGGTGATGGTGTTCTCGGGCTCGCGCTCCAGCCGGACGTCGGCGAGCAGGACGGAGTCGACCACGGACTCGCCGGGGTACGGGACGCCGAGCAGCTCGCGGACGGTGGAGCGGACGCCGTCGGTGCCGACCGCGTAGCGGGCGCGGTGGGTGGTGCCGTCGGCGGTCTCCAGCGTGACGCCCTCGGCGTCCTGCCGCAGGCCGGTGACCTCGCTGCCGCGCACGATCGTCGCGCCGGCCCCGACCGCGCGCTCGTGCAGCAGCCGTTCGACGTTGTACTGCGGGGTGATCAGGACGAACGGGAAGCGGGTCGGCAGGTTGCCGAGCTCGACGCCGAAGCGGTTGAACATCTTCAGCGAGGTGAGCGGCCGGCCGGTGGCGATGAGGTCGTCGGCGAGGCCGCGGGCGTCGAGCATTTCGAGCGTGCGGGCGTGCACGGCGAAGGCCCGGGTGAGGTTGGACTCGGCGCCGCGCTTCTCCAGGAGGGTGACGGCGAGGCCGGCGGCGGCGAGGTCGCCGGCCAGCAGCAGGCCGGTCGGTCCGGCGCCGACGATCAGGACGTCGGTGACGGTCTGCTTCGCGGTCATGTGTCAGCTCCCGGTGGTCGGAGGGCGGTTGGACGCGTCGTTCGGCGTCCCTCCAGCCTCCATCATCCCCCGGCCCGGGCGCGGGGTGTGAACCGCCGGGCCCCGGCGGTCGGTGACCGCCGGGGCCCGGTGACGTGCCGGAAGGCTCAGCCCTGCCGGCGGATCTCCACCGTGCGGAACCGGTTGGCGACGAACGCGCCGTCGCAGTAGGCGGCGTTGGCGGCCGGGTTGGCGCCGGTGCCGTGCAGGTCGGAGAAGGCGGCGGTCTGGTTGGGGAAGACGCCGCCGGTCAGGTTGAGCGAGAGCGAGACGCCGGCGTCCAGCACGGCCTCCACCAGC
This sequence comes from Kitasatospora sp. NPDC057904, assembly GCF_042887925.1. Lineage (NCBI taxonomy): Bacteria > Bacillati > Actinomycetota > Actinomycetes > Kitasatosporales > Streptomycetaceae > Kitasatospora > Kitasatospora sp. NPDC057904. Next base: position 200,696 of record NZ_JBHVOL010000005.1, on the reverse strand, counting down.
AGGGCCTCGACCTCGGGGGAGGTGGTGTAGCCGGTGGCCGTCATCGCGCCCTTCTCGCGGACGGTGGTGCGCAGCAGCTCGACCGCGGCGGCGGTGGACTCGACGGCGACGGCGAAGGAGACCGGGCCGAAGCACTCGCTGCGGAAGACCGCGCGGTCGTCCGGCTTGTCGGCGTCGAGCTTGACCAGGGCGGGGGTGCGCACGGTCGCGCCGGGGAACTCGGCGCAGACGACCGCGCGCGGGGCGAGGACGAGTTCGCCGTACTCGCCGCCGGCCGCGGCGGCCGAGCGCTGGAGCACGCCGGGGTTGACGACGGCGCCGAGGACGGCGGCGGCGCGGGCGTCGTCGGACAGCAGGCCCTCGATCGCGCCGGCGAGGTCGGCGACGACCTGGTCGAAGGACTTGTCGCCCTGGTCGGTGCCGATGCCGCCGCGCGGGATCAGCAGGTTCTGCGGGGTGGTGCACATCTGGCCGCTGTAGAGCGAGAGCGCGAAGGCCAGGTTGCCGAGCATGCCCTTGTAGTCGTCGGTGGAGTCGATGACGACGGCGTTGACGCCGGCCTTCTCGGTGTAGACCAGGGCCTGCCTGGCGTGCTCCTCCAGCCAGTCGCCGAAGGCGGTGGAGCCGGTGTAGTCGATCATCCGGATCTCGGGGCGGACGGCGAGGTCCTTGGCGACGGTGCCGCCCTCGTGCTCGGCGGCCAGGCAGACCAGGTTCGCGTCGTAGCCGGCCTCGGCGAGCACCTCGCGGGCGATCGCGACGGTCAGCGCGAGCGGCAGGACGGCCCGCGGGTGCGGCTTGACGAGCACCGGGTTGCCGGTGGCCAGCGAGGCGAACAGGCCGGGGTAGCCGTTCCAGGTGGGGAAGGTGTTGCAGCCGATCAGCAGCGCGAGGCCGCGCGGGACGACGGTGAACTCCTTGCTCATCACCAGCGGGTCGCGCTTGCCCTGGGGCTTGGTCCAGCCGGCCTGCCGGGGCAGCCGGGTCTGCTCGGCGTAGGCGTAGGCGACGGCCTCCAGGCCGCGGTCCTGGGCGTGCGGGCCGCCGGCCTGGAAGGCCATGCCGTAGGCCTGGCCGGTGGTGTGCATGACGGCCTGGGCGAACTCGTGCGAGCGGGCGTTGATCCGCTGCAGGATCTCCATGCAGACGGCGGCGCGCTCCAGCGGGCTCGCGGCGGCCCAGGCGGGGCGGGCGGCGCTCAGCGCGGCGATCAGCGCGTCCGGCCCGGCGTGCGGGTAGGTGATGCCCAGCTCCACGCCGTACGGGGAGGTCTCGCCGCCCACCAGGTCGCCGTCGGTGGGGTGGCCGTCGAGGGCGAACGGGGCGCCGAGCAGCGCGTCGAACGCCGCCTTGCCGTCCGCGGGGCCGCTCTCGCCGTACGCCTTCGGGAACTCGGGGTAGGGCGACCAGTAGTCGCGCTTGGCGGCGGCGTCGAGCGCGGCGTCCAGGGTGGCCTGGTGGCGCGCGACCAGCTCGCTGACGAGGGGGTGGGTGACCGCGGACATCTGTTCGCTCCTCAGAGAGCCTCGGGGAGGAAGACGGGACACGTCACAGAGTAACCGAACGATCGGTCGGCTCAAGAGGGGGAAGGGATTTGGTTCCGGAGAAGAGAACGGGGGCGCGTCCGTGGCGGACGCGCCCCCGGAAGCGGGGAGGACGGGCGGTCTACGGCACGCCGAGCTCGAAGATGACGTACCCGGCGTACCAGCCGGACGCCGCCGCCGCGGTGCCCAGCACCGTCGCCAGCACCGGCCAGCTCAGCTTGCGCATGCCGATGGCGAGCGCGATGAACAGCGGGAACGCGGGCAGCAGGTAGCGCGAGACGTTCCCGAAGATGCCCAGGCTGCCGAGCACCGAGACGATCGTGGCGAGGGTGTAGGCGGTGAGCACCAGCGGCGGGCGCAGCCGGACCAGCAGCACGATCAGGGCCGGCAGGGTCAGCACGATCAGGGTCGCGAAGAGGTCCGGCAGGGCGAAGGCGAACGGGTAGTCGTTGCGGCCGAGCATCACGCCGCGGATCGCGTGGAAGGTGCCCTGGCCCCAGTCGAAGTAGTGCAGCCAGGCGTCGTGCTGGAGGCGGAAGTAACCGCCCCACTCGCCGGTCCGCCACCCCACCCAGCCGACGTAGCCGAGCAGGCCGAGCGGGGCGAGCAGCATCGCGGCGAGCGGGCGCAGGACACCGCTCTCCCGCCGCCACAGCTCGACCAGCGCGGCCAGGCCGACGGCGCCGATCAGGGCGGCCGCGGTCGGGCGGTTGAGGCCGGCGAACAGGGTGATCACGCCGGCCGCGACCCACTGCCTGGTCATCACGCAGTAACAGGCCCAGGCGGCCAGGGCGACGAACGTCGAGTCCGAGTAGAGCGCCCACTCGGCGCCGGAGCCGGGGGCGACGGCCCAGATGCCCGCCGCGATCACGCCCGCGCGGGGGCCGGCCAGCCGGTCCACCACGGCGTAGATGCCGGCGGCGGCGAACAGCGAGGCGACCACCGACACCAGCATCCCGGCGCCGTACAGGCCGAGGCCGGTGACGTCCGAGGTCAGCCGCATCAGGCCCGGGTAGAGCGGGAAGAACGCGGCCGAGTTCTGCTCGATGCTGAAGCCGACCTGGCCGCCGGGGACCGGCACCAGCGCCGGGTGGTAGCCGAACTGCGCCACCTGCTGGTACCACCAGCCGTCCCAGCTGGCGAGGACGTCCCAGGGGTTGGCACCGCCGCCGAAGCGGGGGTGCTTCCTGGCGTACTCCCCGGAGAACGACAGCAGCTTCATGAAGACGGTGAAGCCGATCAGCTTGAGCACCGCGTAGCACCACACGGCGGGCCCGAAGCGGACGGCCAGGGCGCGGGCGCGTCCCTGCCAGCCGGCGGCGGGTGCGGCCGGTTCGTCGTTGCGCTGTTCTGGCACGTCGGACTCGACTGCCGGTATTGCGGTCATCGGACTGGACCCACCCTGCTGGCCGTGGACGATCGTCCGGAGATTCTAGGGCCTGGCGCCCACCTCCCGTCGTGCCCGAAGGGCGCCTGGCGGCGTTGGGGTGCGTGGATCGCAAGGCGGAGGAGGGAGGCGATGCGGAGCATCGGGCGACCGACGACAACGCGGTGAGGCGCGTGCCCCGGCGCCGCCAGGCAGGCGGGAGGTGGGCGCCAGGCGCTAGGGGCCTGTGCCCATCCTCCTGGTGCGGACCAACGAGGCGGCTGCGGCCGGGCGGAGACCCGATCGCGTGGGGCCGGGTGGGGCCGGGGATACTCGGGGGATGGCCGATCACACCACGCGTCCCGCCTACACCGTCGAGTCGCTGCTCGCCGTGACCGTCGACGTGTTCAACGAGCGCGGGTACGACGGCACCTCGATGGAGGACCTCTCGCGGGCCGCGGGGATCTCCAAGTCCTCGATCTACCACCACGTCCGCGGCAAGGAGGAGCTGCTGCGGCTCGCGGTCGGCCGGGCGCTGGACGGGCTGTTCGCGATCCTGGCCGAGCCGGCCGCGGTCACGGGTCCGGCCGTGGTGCGGCTGGAGCACGTGGTGCGGCGCACGGCCGAGGTGCTGCTGGCGGAGCTGCCGTACGTCACCCTGCTGCTGCGGGTGCGCGGCAACACGGCCACCGAGCAGTGGGCGCTGGAGCGCCGCCGGGAGTTCGACCACCAGGTCGCCGAGCTGCTGCGGGCGGCCGTCGCGGACGGCTCGCTGCGCGCGGACGTCGAGCCGCGGCTGGCCACCCGGCTGCTGTTCGGCATGATCAACTCGATCGTCGAGTGGTACCGCCCCGGCCTCAAGGCCGCGGACGGCGTGGCCGACGCCGTCGTCCACCTGGCCTTCGACGGGCTCCGCGCGCGGTAGCCCACTGGGGCGTGTCTGTCGGGTCAGGCCGGGTGCCGCGACGCCAGGGCACGCCCTAGTCCGGCGGAACCTGGTCGGTCTCCTCGAACACCAGCATCGTTCGTGTGCCGAGCACCTGTGGGATGGACTGGATGCGGTTGAGCACGAGCTCCCGCAGGGCGTGGTTGTCGGCGGTGTGCACCAGCAGGAGGACGTCGAAGTCGCCGCCGACGAGGGCGATGTGCGCGACGCCCGGCAGCTCCAGCAGCTGCTCCCGCACCGTGCGCCAGGAGTTCTGGACGATCTTCAGCGTGATGTACGCGGACGCGCCCTGACCGGCCCGTTCGTGGTCGACCCTGGCCGTGAAGCCGCGGATGACGCCGTCCTCGACCATCCTGGAGATCCGGGCGTACGCGTTCGCCCGGGACACGTGCACCCGCTCGGCGACCGAGCGGATCGAGGCGCGACCGTCCTGCTGCAGCAGCCGCAGGATCGACCGGTCGACACGGTCGAGTCTGGACATCTGTTCAGCCGACATGACCCCCCACCCTCACCGATTGGACGCACTGCCACCAGTCGACCTCCGCTCAGGCCGAATGTCCACCACCTTGTCACGCTTCTGGTCAAGATGAACAGACGACCGAACAATCGGTAGGGAGCCCCCACCACCCCCGGAGGTGCCCGAGATGACCGTTCTCGACCACAGACACTCCACGGCGGTGCCCGGCTGGATGCCCGGGGCCACCGCCCCCCGCACCGACCCGGCCCCGTTGCTGCCGGACGCCTCCCCCGTCCGCGTGCTCGGCACGCCGGCGCTGGAGAAGCAGGACCCCGCCCTGCTGCGCGAGCTCTACCGCCGGCTCGTGATCGGCCGCCGCTACAACCAGCAGGCCACCACCCTGACCAAGCAGGGCCGGCTCGCGGTCTACCCGGCGTCGGCCGGCCAGGAGGCCTGCCAGATCGCCGCCGCGCTGGCGCTCGGCGAGCAGGACTGGCTGTTCCCCAGCTACCGCGACACCCTCGCCGTGGTCTCCCGCGGCGTCGACCCGCTGGAGGCGCTGACCCTCCTGCGCGGCAACGCCCACACCGGGTACGACCCGCGCGCCACCCGCACCGCCCCGCTCTGCACCCCGCTCGCCACCCAGGCCCCGCACGCCGTCGGCCTGGCGCACGCCGCCCGGCTGCGCGGCGAGCCGGTGGTCGCGCTCGCCATGCTCGGCGACGGCGGCACCAGCGAGGGCGACTTCCACGAGGCGCTGAACTTCGCCGCCGTGCTGCGCGCCCCCGTGGTCTTCCTGGTGCAGAACAACGGCTACGCGATCTCCGTCCCGCTCACCGCGCAGTCCGCCGCGCCCAGCCTGGCGCACAAGGCCGTCGGCTACGGCATGCCGGGCCGCCTGGTGGACGGCAACGACGCGCCCGCCGTGCACGGCGTGCTGGCCGAGGCCGTCGAGCGGGCCCGCACCGGCGGCGGCCCGACCCTCGTCGAGGCGCTGACCTACCGGATCGACGCGCACACCAACGCGGACGACGCCACCCGCTACCGCACCGACGACGAGGTGGCGGCCTGGCGCGAGCACGACCCGATCCTGCTGTTGGACCGCGCCATGCGCGAGCTCGGGATCCTGGACGACGAGCTGGTCCGGCGGGCGGCCGACGAGGCGGAGGAGCTGGCGGCCCGGATGCGGGCCGAGTTCCACGCCGACGCCGAGCTGGACCCGATGGCGCTGTTCGCCCACGTCTATGCCGAGCCGACCCCGCAACTGCGCGAGCAGGCCGCCCAGTTGTCCGCCGAGCTGGCCGCCGAGGCCGAGGTGCAGCACTGATGAACTCCGCCCACCCGTCGCCCGCCCCCACCCTTGGCCGAGCTGCTGCGCAGCGCACCTCTGGCCCGCGCACCGCCTCCATGGCGCAGGCGCTCAACACCGCGCTGCGGGACGCCATGCGCGACGACCCGGCGGTGCACGTGCTCGGCGAGGACGTCGGCGCGCTCGGCGGCGTCTTCCGGATCACCGACGGGCTGACCGCCGAATTCGGCCCGGACCGCTGCCTGGACACCCCGCTGGCCGAGGCCGGCATCCTCGGCACCGCCATCGGCATGGCGATGTACGGGCTGCGCCCGGTCGTCGAGATGCAGTTCGACGCCTTCGCCTACCCGGCGCTGGAGCAGCTGTTCTCGCACGTCGCGAAGATGCGCAACCGCACGGCGGGCAGGCTCCCGCTGCCGATCACCGTCCGCATCCCGTACGGCGGCGGCATCGGCGGGGTCGAGCACCACAGCGACGCCTCCGAGGCGTACTACACCAGCACGCCCGGCCTGCACGTCGTCACGCCCGGGACGGTGGCCGACGCCTACGGGCTGCTGCGCGCCTCGATCGCCTCGGACGACCCGGTCGTGTTCCTGGAGCCCAAGCGGCTCTACTGGGGCAAGGACGGGTTCGACCCGACCGCGCCGGTGGAGCCGATCGGCCGGGCCGTGCTGCGGCGCACCGGCACCTCGGCCGTCCTGATCACGTACGGGCCCTCGCTGCCGGTCTGCCTGGAGGCGGCCGAGGCGGCGAAGGCCGAGGGCTGGGACCTCGCGGTGCTGGACCTGCGCACCCTGGTGCCGTTCGACGACGAGACGGTCGCCCGCGTGGTGCGCTCGGTCGGCCGGGCCGTCGTGGTGCACGAGGCGAGCGGCTTCGGCGGCACCGGCGCGGAGATCGCCGCCCGGGTCACCGAGCGCTGCTTCCACCACCTGGCCGCGCCGGTGCTGCGGGTGACCGGCTTCGACATCCCGTACCCGCCGCCGATGCTGGAGCACCACCACCTCCCCGGGGTGGACCGGATCCTGGACGCGGTCGCCCGGCTGCAGTGGGAGGACTGAGGATGATGCCCGTCGTGCGCGAGTTCACCCTGCCCGATCTCGGTGAGGGACTGACCGGGGCGGAGGTGGTGCGCTGGATGGTCGAGGTCGGCGAGGTGATCGCCGTCGACCAGCCGGTGGTGGAGGTGGAGACCGCCAAGGCCGTGGTGGAGGTGCCCTGCCCGTACGGCGGGGTGGTCACCGCGCGGTACGGCGAGCCGGGCGAGGAGATCGCCGTGGGCGCGCCGCTGGTCACCGTCGCGGTGGCCGCCGCGGGCGGGCCGGCGGACGCTCCCGTCGCCGCGCCGTCCGCCGAGGTGGAGCGCCCGCTGGTCGGGTACGGGGTGGCGGAGTCCCGGGGCGCACGGCGTCGCCGGGTGGGGGCTTCCTCGGCTCCGGCTCCGGCTCCCGTTCCCGTCCCCGTTGCCCCTGTGGTGGTCGCCGCGGCGCCCGCCGTGGTGCCGGTGATCTCGCCGCTGGTGCGGCGGCTGGCCCGGGAGCAGGGGGTCGACCTCGCGGCGGTCGCGGGCAGCGGGCCGGACGGGCTGATCGTGCGGGCGGACGTCGAGCGGGCGGTCGCGGCCAAGGTCGCCGCTCCGGTCGCCGCTCCCGCCGCGGTCGCCTCCGCCGCGGTCGAGGGCGTCGTCCCGCTGCGCGGGCTGCGCAAGGCGGTGGCGGAGAAGCTCAGCCGCAGCCACCGGGAGATCCCCGCCGCGACCTGCTGGGTGGACGCTGACGCCACCGAACTGATGTCGCTGCGACGGCAGTTGAACGCCACGCCCGGTCCGAAGGTGAGCGTGCTGGCGCTGCTCGCCCGGATCTGCACGGTCGCGCTGGCGCGCTTTCCCGAGCTCAACTCCAGTGTGACGGAGGACGGTTCGGGCATCATCCGGCACTCGGTGGTGCACCTTGGCTTCGCCGCGCAGGGCGAGCGCGGGCTCGTCGTCCCGGTGGTGCGGGACGCGCACGCGCGGAGCACCGAGCAACTCGGCGAGGAGCTCGCCCGGTTGACCGAGTCGGCCCGGAACGGCTCGCTGACCCCGGCCGAACTGACCGGTGGCACCTTCACGCTGAACAACTACGGCGTGTTCGGCGTGGACGGCTCCACCCCGATCCTCAACCACCCCGAGGCGGCGATGCTCGGCGTCGGCCGGATCGTCGCCAAACCGTGGGTGCACGAGGGGCAGTTGGCGGTGCGCGAGGTGACGCAGCTGTCCTTCACCTTCGACCACCGGGTCTGCGACGGCGGCACGGCGGGCGGGTTCCTGCGGTTCGTCGCGGACTGCGTGGAGCGGCCCGGGATGTTGCTGCGGCAGCTCTGACCGGGCCCTTCTCGAACCGCGGTCGCCCTGAATAGACGGGGGAGCCACTCAGGGCGACCGTGGAATGAGTGACACTAGCGCGTTCCCGGGCCGGGCGTCCGGGCTTCGCGTGATTTGTCGGATGAGCACTTCGGGCGTGCCACGCTGCCTAGGCGTCAACAGGGACAAGCCAGGTGGTGGCGTAGGCCGGCCGGAGGCGAAACGATTCTCTTGGGTACTCGAAACGTTGCGGTGAAGCCCCGCAGAACACTTCTGGTCCGCACCGGGCACGGCTCGGCGGGGGTCTCCTCCGTCCCGGGCCTGCCGGAACTCCCCCCGGACCACCCGGCCCCCGGACGGGCGCAGGCCCCCGTGCCTCCCCCGATGCCGCTCGACCCGCCGGACCTCCCGCCTGTGGAGGCGCCGACGGCCGTCCTGCCGGTGCTGCCGGACCTGGTCACCGGGCCCGTGCGGCCGGCGAGCCCCGAGCCTGCGGCCCCGCTCGCCGCGCCGCCCGCGGCCCCGCCCGCCGCCCCGCCGTTCCGGCCGCTGTTCGCCGACGCTCCCGGCCTCAACTGGGCCGGACCCGGAGACAGTTGGAGCCAGGCCTGGGCCGTGCAGGCCCTCGCCGAGGGCGGTCCGGCGCCCGCCGCGCTCGCCGGCGGCACCTGCTCGGCCGCCGAACTACCGCCCACCGCACGGGACATCGAGCTGATCCGGGCCAGTCTGGCGGTCGTCGAGCCGGTCGCCGACCGGGCCACCGCGCACTTCTACGCGCTGATCTTCCTGCACCACCCCGAGGTCCGCGCCCTCTTCCCGGCCGCCATGGACGTCCAGCGCGACCGCCTCTTCCGCGCCCTGCTGGCCGCCGCCCGCGGTGCCGACGACCCGGCGGCCCTGCGCGCCCACCTGAGCGCGCTCGGCCGCGGCCACCGCCGCTACGGCACGCTGACCGGCCACTACGGCCCGGTCGGGGAGTGCCTGGTGCAGGCCCTGGCCAGGTACGCGGGCAGCCGCTGGGACGCCGCGACCGAGCTGGCCTGGCGCCGGGTCTACCGCCTGGTCTCGTCGATCATGATCGAGGCCGCGGAGGAGGCCGCCCGCACCTCGCCGCCGTGGTGGCACGGCGAGGTGGTGCGGCACGAGCGCCGCACCCGGGACGTCGCGGTGATCACCGTCCGCCCGGACCAGGCCTACCCGTTCCGCGCCGGGCAGTACACGAGCCTGGAGACGCCCTGGTGGCCGCGGGTGTGGCGGCACTACTCGTTCGCCTCGGCGCCGCGGCCGGACGGGCTGCTGACCTTCCACGTCAAGGCCGTCCAGGCGGGCTGGGTGAGCAACGCGCTCGTCCACCGCGCGGCGCCGGGGGACGTCCTGCGGCTCGGCCCGGCGGCCGGGGCGATGACCGTCGACCACGGCTGCGGCACCGACCTGCTCTGCCTCGGCGGCGGCACCGGCATCGCGCCGATCCGGGCGATGGTCGAGGAGGTCGCCGAGCACGGCGGTCCCGGCCGCCGCGTCGACGTGTTCTACGGGGCCCGCAGGCCCGCCGAGTTGTACGACCTGGACGGGCTGCGCGAACTGGCCGGGCGGTGCCCGTGGCTCACCGTGCGCCCGGTGGTCTCCGGCACCGGCCCCGCCGGGGGCGCGCTGGCCGGTGAACTCCCCGAGGTGGTGGGCCGGTTCGGACCGTGGGCGGGCCGGGAAGCGGTGCTCAGCGGGCCCGCCGCGATGGTCCGCCGGAGCGTCGGGGCGCTGGTGCGCGCCGGGGTGCCGGTGGAGCGGATCCGGCACGACCTGGTGGGGGACCTGGCCGCGGGCTGAGGCGCCGCCGGCCGGGCTCAGCCGAGGTCGGGGGCGAGCAGGGCGCGGATGCCCTCGATGTTGGCCGCCAGGTAGGCCCGCAGCCGGGGCGGGACGACGTTGACCGACGTGACGCCCTCGCGCGTGAACGGCAGCCGGACCACCTCGTACTCGCCGTTCGGGTCGTCCACCTCGGGCCCGTGCCGGCGGCTGAGGTCCATCGAGGCGAGCCGGCACACGAAGAAGTGCTGCACCTTGACCCCGTGGGGGTGGAGCAGCGTGCCGTCGTCGTGGTGCGTGTGGCTGATGGTGTCGACGAACGCGGGCACGACGTCGACGACCTTGCCGCCGAGCTCCTCGTCCACCTCGCGGTGCAGCGCCTCGACCACCGTCCGGTCGCCGCGCTCCACCCCGCCGCCGGGAGTGATCCAGTACGGGTGCGGGGAGCCGGGGCGGACCCGGCGGATCACGACGAGGCTGGCCGGGCCGTGCGGGTCCGCCGGGTCCAGCTCCAGCAGGATCGCCCGGGCGGTGCGCTTGACGACCGGGCGGGGTGGCGGGGTGCGGTTGTCGGGACCCATGGCCACCTCCGGGACGCGAGCGTTGTGCGGGAGTCTGCCGCAGCCGGGCCGGGACGAAACGCCGACCCGCCGGGGTGCCTCCGATCGGGGCGCGGCGGCCCGGGGCGGCCGGAGAAGGGGGAGGGCCCGTCCCCGGTGAACCACCCGGGTACGGGCCCTTCCCACGACGCGGCGGCCGCTGCGCTCAGTCGTCGTCCAGGGCCAGGTGCAGGCCCCACGAGACCAGGCTGATGATCAGCGAGCCCAGCAGCGCCGGCACGAAGCCGGTGACGTGGAAGTCGAGGCTGAGCCGCCCCGACGCCCACGAGGTCAGCAACAGCATCAGGGCGTTGATCACGAAGGTGATCAGGCCCAGGGTCAGGATGAACAGCGGGAACGAGAACAGCTTGACGACCGGCTTGACCAGCCAGTTGACCACGCCGAAGACCAGCGCGACGGCCACCACGGTGATCGCCTTGTGCTGCCAGTCGGTGTTGGCGTCGGTGAGTTGGATGCCGGTGACGATCCAGGCGGCGACCCAGATGGCCACCGCGTTGATCAGCGTTTTGAGAACGAAACCCTTCATGGCGACCAGCCTGGCAGGCCGCCGGGGGCGCAGGGAAGCTCCCGCCGGGCATGTTGGTGTTGAATGCCGGTGGTCCCGGAGGTGGACGGAGAAGGGAAGACGGCACCGGTGAAGCTGTTCCGGCTGGACGAACTCGACGCCGAACGCGCGGCCAACGACGGCGCGTACCTGCGGTTCCTGCGCGAACCGCGGATGTCCGCCGGGCTGTACGCGCTCTCCCCCGGCGCCACCGACCCGCAGACCGCGCACGACCAGGACGAGATCTACCAGGTGATCAGCGGCCGGGCCGAGCTGACCGTGGGCGGCGAGACCGCGACCGTCGGGCGCGGCACCGTCGTGTACGTGCCGGCCGGGACGCCGCACCGCTTCCACCACGTCACGGAGGAGCTGCGGGTCCTGGTGGTCTTCTCGCCCCCGGAGGACTGACCGGCAGGCTTTAGGGTCGGACGCATGCGTCTCACCGAAGAGCTCTGGTCGGCCATCGAGCCGGTCTACGCCGAGATCCTGGCCCACCCCTTCATCGGCGGCCTCACCGACGGCACCCTGCCGCGCGAGGCCTTCCGCCACTTCGTCGTGCAGGACTCGCACTACCTGCGCGACTACGCCCGCGCGCTCGCCGTCTGCGCCGCCAAGGCGCCCGGCGAGGAGGACGTGCGGGCGTTCGCCGCCGACGCGGTCGGCGCGATCGCGGCGGAGCAGGGCATGCACGCCGAGTTCATGACGGCCTTCGGGGCCAGTGCCGAACAGGCCGCCGAGGAAGCGGTGCTGCCGACCACCCGGGCCTACACCAGCTACCTGCTCGCGACCGTCTACGGCGGCTCCTTCGCGGAGGCGCTCGGCGCGGTGCTGCCCTGCTACTGGATCTACGCCCGGGTCGGCGAGGCACTGCTCGCCCAGGGCTCGCCGGATCCGCTCTACGCCAAGTGGATCGCCACCTACGGCGACGAGGCGTTCCAGTCGGTGGTGCGGCGCGTGCTGGCGCTCGCGGACCGGATCGGCGAGGAGCTCTCCCCCGTCGAGCGCCGCCGGGTGGTCGAGCACTTCACGACGACCTCGCGCTACGAGTGGATGTTCTGGGACGCCGCGTGGCGCGGTGAGCGCTGGCCGGTCTGACGCTTCCGGGGCGGTTCACCAGGGTCATCCCCGGGGGCCGGGGTCGGGGTGATCTCGGGGTTCTCTCCGGGCCGTTGGGCCTCGTTCCGGCACTGGCGCCCCCGTACGATCGACGTATCGAAAGCAAGCGGGATGCGGCACCGAAGGGGCGGCCGGCCCGAGGGGAGAGAAGGAACGGACATGGCTGAGCTCTGGAAGTCGCTGCCCTCCTGGGTGCGCAACATCGTCGTGCCGGTGCTGGTCCTGGTGCTGGCCTGGAACGTCGTGACCTTCGTGTTCGGCGTGGTCGGCGCGCTGCTGGGCCTGCTGATCAAGCTGCTGGTCGTGGTCGGCATCGGGGCGGCCGTGGTCATCCTGGTGAAGAAGGCGGCGAAGCTCTGACGACGCTCCGGCGTCGACGCCGAGGCCCGGCACCCCGTCGTGGGGGTGCCGGGCCTCGGCCGTCGCGGTGCGGGACCGCGCCGGGTCACTCCTCGATGCGGACCTGCTGCACCACCGGCGCCTTGGCGTCGGCCGGCGCGTCGGCCGGGGCCTCCTTCATGGTGCTCAGCAACTGGCGGGCCAGGCCGAGGCCGGTGCCGCCCATGGTGAGCGCCTTCGCGAACATCTCGCCCATGCCGTCCGCGCCGTTGAGCAGCACCATGTGCTCGACGTTGCCGAAGGACTCGGCCGCGGCCCGGACGATCTCCGGCCACTTCTCCGCCAACTCCTGCGCCACGACGGCGTCCTGGTTCTCGGCGAGGGCCGCGGCGCGGGCCCGGATGCCCTCGGCGTTGGCCAGCCCGAGCGCCCGGGCCGCCTCGGCGTCCGCCAGACCGCGGGCCTCGACGGCCGCGGCCTCCGCCTGACCGGTGGCCCTGGTCGCCTCGGCGGCGGCCAGGCCGCGCAGCTTGGTGGCCTCCGCCTCGGCCGCCGCGGCGATCTTCACCTGGCTGGCGTCGGCCGCCGCCCGCAGCTCGGTCTCCCGGGCGTGCGCCTGGGCCGAGGAGATCCGGGCGTCGCGGTCGGCGTCGGCCTTGGTGCGGGTCTCGTACGCCTTGGCGTCGGCCGGCTTGCGGACGTCGATCTGGAGCTGCTGCTCCTTGCGCTGGGCCTCCAGCTCGGCGACCTTCGTCTCCTGGACGACGACCTCCTGGCGGGCGGCCGCCTCGGCGAGCGGTCCGGCCTGCCGGGCGCGGGCGCTCGCGGTGTCCATCTCGGCCTGGTAGGAGGCCTGCTGGATCTCGCTGTTGCGGGTGGCCTCGGCCTTGCGGGCGAACGCCTCCTGCTCCGCCTCGGTGGCCTCGCGGTCGGCGGCGGCGGCCGCGATGCGGGCGTCGCGCTGGACGGCCGCGGCGTGCGGGGCGGCGAGGTTGCGGATGTACCCGGTCGGGTCCAGGATCTCCTGGATCTGCAGCGAGTCGATGATCAGACCGAGCTTCTCCATCTCGGCGCCCGAGGCGGCCCGGGTCTCGCCGGTCAGCCGATCGCGGTCGCGGATCATGTCCTCGACCGTCAGCCCGCCGACGATGGAGCGCAGGTGACCGGCGAACACGTTGTGCACCCGCTGGCCCATCATCTTCTGCTGGTCCAGGAAACGCCGGGCGGCGTTGGCGATCGACACCGAGTCGTCGCCGACCTTGAAGATGACGACACCCTTGACGTGCACCGGGATGCCCTGCTGCGTCACGCACTCGACGTCCAGCTCGGCCTCGTTGAGGTCCAGCGACAGGCGGCGCACCGCCTGCATGCCCGGGACGACGAAGGTGCCCCGCCCGGTGACGATCCGGAAGCCCAGGCCGTCCCCGTGCTTCGACCCGGAGATGATCAGTGCCTCGTTCGGCTCGGCGACCCGCCACATGAGCTTGAACAGGATGATCACAACGATGATGGAGGCCACCACGGCCCCCGCGACGACGCCGATAACCATCGGCCGACTCCCCCTTCAAGGCACACCGCTCCGTGGCTGCGCGTGGTTGTGCAGGAGTGCGCGGACGCGGTGGCAGCGGAGATTCTGCGCCTGTTCGTGCGCGTGCGCCAGTAGGTGACGTCGTGACTTCGTCCCGGTCCTGTCACGGGCCCCGTGACGAGGGAGGATCGTCCGTCAGAGCGGCGACACGAACACCGTGCGCGGCGCCTGGTACTCGACCACGATCACCTGCGTGCCCGTCGGCAGCGGATCCCCCGGCACCGCCAGGTACGCCAGGAACGCCTCCGTCCCCTGCCGCTCGGGCACGTGCACCAGCACCTCCCCGACCAGGCCCGCGCCGACCTTCCCCGTGACCCGTCCCGTCAGTCCGATCATGGGCTTCAGTCTGCGCCCGCCGCCCGCCCACCGGAAGCCCTCTGGACCTGCGGCGATCCTCTCGCTACGGTGTTGGGCGTCATGTGCAGGCAACACCGCCTGCGGACGCGGGAGCTCGGAGCACCGGGCTGAGAGGGCGCTGAACGGTCCGTCGACGGACGGCCGGGACGCTGCGCCGACCGCAGGAACCTGGACCGGGTAATGCCGGCGTAGGGAGTGAAGGTCAGATGACCACGTTCGACGCACAGCCGCAGTCTGCCCAGAGCGCCCCCAGCAGCGAGCGCACCGGCTACCCGACCCCGGCCTGGCGCAAGGCCCACCGCGAGGGATCCCGCCCCGATCTGCGGGTCCCGTTCCGCGAGGTGGTGCTCACCAACGGCAAGACCGTTCCGCTGTACGACACCTCCGGCCCGTACACCGACCCCGCCTACGAGCCCGACGTGCGCCGCGGCCTGCCCGCCCTGCGCGACGCGTGGATCCGCCAGCGCGGCGACGTCGAGGAGTACGACGGCCGCGAGGCCCGCCCCGAGGACGACGGCATCAAGCACACCTCGCCGCGCGGCGGGAACCTGCGCAACCTCGACGCCGTCTTCCCCGGCCGCCCCCGCCGCCCGCTGCGCGGCCGCGGCGGCGCCGCCGTGACCCAACTCGCCTACGCCAAGCGCGGGATCGTCACGCCGGAGATGGAGTTCGTCGCCCTGCGCGAGGGCCTGGCCCCCGAGTTCGTGCGCGACGAGGTGGCCCGCGGCCGGGCCGTCATCCCGGTGAACGTGAACCACCCCGAGGTGGAGCCGGCGATCATCGGCACCAACTTCCTGGTGAAGATCAACGCCAACATCGGCAACTCCGCCGTCACCTCCTCGATCGAGGAGGAGGTGGAGAAGATGACCTGGGCCACCCGTTGGGGCGCCGACACCGTCATGGACCTCTCCACCGGCCGCAACATCCACACCACCCGCGAGTGGATCCTGCGCAACTCCCCCGTGCCGATCGGCACCGTGCCGCTGTACCAGGCCCTGGAGAAGGTCGACGGCAGGGCCGAGGAGCTGAGCTGGGAGGTCTACCGGGACACCATCATCGAGCAGTGCGAGCAGGGCGTCGACTACATGACCGTCCACGCCGGCGTGCTGCTGCGGTACGTCCCGCTGACCGCCCGCCGCAAGACCGGCATCGTCTCGCGCGGCGGATCGATCATGGCCGCGTGGTGCCTCGCGCACCACAAGGAGAACTTCCTCTACACGAACTTCGAGGAGCTCTGCGACATCCTCGCCGCCTACGACGTCACCTTCTCGCTCGGTGACGGCCTGCGGCCCGGCTCCATCGCCGACGCCAACGACGAGGCGCAGTTCGCCGAGCTGCAGACCCTCGGCGAGCTCGGCCGGATCGCCCGCGAGCGCGACGTCCAGGTGATGATCGAGGGCCCGGGCCACGTCCCGATGCACAAGATCAAGGAGAACATGGATCTCCAGAAGGAGATCTGCGACGAGGCGCCGTTCTACACGCTCGGCCCCCTCACCACGGACGTCGCCCCCGGCTACGACCACATCACCTCCGGCATCGGCGCCGCGATGATCGCCTGGTGGGGCACCGCGATGCTCTGCTACGTGACGCCCAAGGAGCACCTGGGCCTGCCCAACCGGGACGACGTCAAGACCGGCGTGATCACCTACAAGATCGCCGCCCACGCCGCCGACCTCGCCAAGGGCCACCCCGGCGCCCAGGCCTGGGACGACGCCCTCTCCGACGCCCGCTTCGAGTTCCGCTGGGAGGACCAGTTCAACCTGGCCCTCGACCCGGAGACCGCGCGCGACTTCCACGACGAGACCCTCCCCGCCAAGCCGGCCAAGACCGCGCACTTCTGCTCGATGTGCGGCCCGAAGTTCTGCTCCATGAAGATCTCGCAGAAGATCCGCGACGAGCACGGCGACGGCTCCACGGCCGTCGGCACCGAGTTCGACGCCGAGGCGCTGGCCGGCATGCAGGCCATGTCCGAGGAGTTCAAGGCCCACGGCAACAAGGTCTACCTGCCGATGGCGGACTGACCGCCGCCGCCCCAGAGCCGGCCCGCGTTCCTCCGGGGGGAGAGCGCGGGCCGTTTTCCTTTCCACCCGGCGGCCTCGGACGGGTTCCGGCCTTTGCCGCCACGCCGTCGTGCGTCCGGGGGAAATCGGAGGCACCCTGGGGGGAAGGCCGACCAAGGAGGCAGCGATGGGCAGCCCGATCAAGGGGACCGATCCGAGCGACGAGACGAACCGGGACGCCAAGGCGTCCCCGCGGCAGCTGTACAGCGGTGGCGAGCGGCCCTTCGACCCCGAGGACCTGGTCATGGCGTCCGGGCAGGACGTCACGCCCGAGCGCCTCGCGTGGGCCAGGCGGCAGATCGACGAGAAGGGCGCGGCGGCGCTCGAACGCTACCTGCCGTAGCGGCCGCTCCGGGGTCCTGCGCGCTGCCCCGGGCGTGGCCCGGGGCAGCGGTGCGTCAGCCGACCTCGTCGGGGCCGGTGAAGCCCGGCGGGGTGTAGCCGGGGGTGCTGAAGTCGGGCGGGGTGAAGGCGGCGGGGCGGGAGGCGCGGCCCTCGGGGTCGGTGAGGCCGTCGGGGCCCGGGCCGGTGAAGCCCGGCGGGGTGTAGCCGGGGCTGGTGAAGTCCGGGCGCTGGGCGGGGACGGCCGGGAGGCCGGCGTGCAGGTAGGGGAGGAGGCCGCGGTCGCGCAGGGCGGTGCGCCAGGCGCGGCGGGCGGCGGCGAGCTCGGCGGCGAGGTCGGGGTCGGTGCCCGCGGGGGCGCCGGAGCCGTCGCGTAACGCGGTGAGGACGAGCCCGACGAGGCCGACGGTCATCGCGACGATCCCGGCCGCGAGCGCGATCCAGCCCGCGGTGAGCAGGGAGCGGGCGAGGACGAGCCCGGGGTCGGCGGCGCGCAGGGCGTACCCGAGGAGCAGCAGGACCAGCGCCGCGGCCCAGGCCAGGATCGGGGTGAGCACGGTGAGGACCGGGAAGAGCCCGGCGCCGCCGTCGGCGGAGCGCAGCTGGGAGAGCAGGCCGGGGGCGGCCGGCTCGGCGCCCTCGGCGGGCGGGGGCGTGCTGCGCAGGCTCTCGCGCAGCCCGGTGTAGTGCTCGTACTCGGTGGCGGCCGCGGCGGCGATGGCGTCGGCGTCGCGCAGGGCGCGGGCGCGCAGCTGGTCGGCGGTGAGTGCGCCGGGCGCGCGGAGGGCGGTGCGGACGGTGCCGTCGCGGAGGGCTTCGGCGAGGAGGCGCTCGTACTCCGGGCGGTCCTCGGCGAGCAGCGGCGGGGGGTTGGTCATGGGGACCCCGTTCATGCGGACCCCGGTTCGCTCCGCCTCGCGGGCTGGGTGGGCCCGCAGGGGCGCCGAATCGGGCGCGGAGGCGGGCCGCCGGACGGGCGGCCGCTCGTGGTGTGCCTCATGGTAGGGGCGGGTGCGCCCGCGCTGACAGTCCGATTCCGGAATTTCGCGCCCCGGGCCGCGCGCGTGCGACGGCCCGGGCGCCGGGAACACCCGTGCGACGGGTGGGCCGGCGGGTGACGTCAGTTGACGGGCAGTCGGGCGATGAGCAGGCGCCCTTCCATGGTGACGCCGCCGTCCATGGCGACCGCTAGGTCGTCGGCGTACACGTACGGCCCGGGGATGTGCGGCGGGGCGCCGTCGTCGGCGTGCACCGCGCCGGTGAGGTACGGGATCGGGCTGTGGCCGTGCACGATCCGGCTGCCGCCGTAGGTGTCGAGGAGCTCGTGGACGGCCGTCGGGCCGGCGTCGCCGCGGAAGGCGAAGCGCTTGGTGAAGCGGCGGAAGCAGTCCCACCACTCGTCCACGCCCTCGTCGGCGAGCAGGCTGTGCACCGCGTCGTTGACGTCGGGGATGGACTCGCCGTACTCCAGGTAGGCGGTGGTGTCGGAGTGCAGCAGCAGGTGGCCGTCCTCGATGGCGATGGCCGGCAGCCGGGAGAGCCAGCTGATGTGGTGCGCCTGGAGCCGGTCGAGGTCGTGCTGCTGGCCGCCGTTGAGCCGCCAGGCGGCGAGGAAGGAGGCGGTGCCGGCGGTGGACTGGACGGGTTCGTCCCCGTACCTGGCGGCGCCGAGGAAGAGCAGTTCGTGATTGCCCATCAGGGCCCGGCAGTAGCCGCCCGCGGCGGCAGCCTCGGCGGCGAGCTGCATGACGAGGTCGATGACGCCGATGCCGTCGGGGCCGCGGTCGGTGAAGTCGCCGAGGAACCAGATCCGGGAGCGGCCGGCGCACCAGTGGCCGTCGGCGTCGATGATGCCCTGGTGGCGGAGTTCGGCGACGAGTTCTTCCAGGTAGCCGTGGACGTCGCCGACGACGTAGAGCGGGCCGGGCGGCTCGTCCGGGCCGGGGGCCGGGTACGGGTAGCTGGGCACGGGCTCGGGCAGCGGCGGGCCGAGCTCGATGGTCGGCGGGTCGTCGCGGCCGGGGAACTGGTCGGCCGGCCGGTCGGGGTGTCCGTCGGCCAGGGGGTCGGGCACCGCGTCGGGGAACTGGAGGGCCGGCGAGGGCCGGTCGGGCAGGGTCGGCTCGTAGCCGGGGTGGTCCTGGTGGTTGAACGCCGGCGCCTGCCCGGGGGCGTGCATCGTGTGTCCGTGCGCCTGGCTGTCGGCGGGCCAGTGCTGTTCGAGGTAGCGGGCGCCGCCGTAGCCGCTGTAGGTCTCCGCTTCGTACGGCGTCCCGGCGTAGCCGGCGGGTTCGGGCTCGTAGTAGGTGCCGTACGGCAGCACGTCGAGGTCCGGCTGGTGGCGGGGGCCTGAGGAGGGGTGTTCAGGCCCGGGGAAGCGGTCCTCGGGTGTCATTCGCCCATCATAGGAAGACCACTCTCCCGGCGTCGTCACCTGGTGGGTATCCAATCCTCCGGAGCGTCAGCCGGGCCGTCCCGCAAGGTCCGTTTTGTCCCGGCTCGGTATGGTCTAGACCTCGCCCGGGGGTCGGGGAGGACTGACGGTGGTGCGCGGACTGCGGCGCTGCGAGGAGGCCCGGACGATCAGCTCGGTGGGCATCAGGGTGCCGGGCGGCGGGCCGGTTCCGGCGGTGCGGAAGCGGGGCGGGAAGAGCCGGGCGATGTCGACGCCCGTCCCGGAGTCGACGCCCTCGATGGCGTCGATGAGGAGGTTGACGACGGTCGTGCCGATCCGGCGGGGCTTCAGTGAGAGCGTGGTGATCGGGGGCTCGGTGGCGGCGTAGACGTCGCTCTCGCTGCAGCAGACCAGCAGGAGGTCGTCGGGCACCCGCAGCCCGTAGCGGCGGGCGGCGGCGAGCAGGTCGGTGCCGTTGGGGTCGAACAGGCCGTAGACGGCGTCGGGGCGGTCGGGGCGGGCGAGCAGCCGGTCGGCGGCGACGGCGCCGGCGGCCGGGTCGTGCGCGGGGTAGGCCTCGTACACCGGCTCCTGGCCGACCTTGGCGCACCAGCCGAGGTAGGCCTCGGTGGAGAGCCGGGTGTAGGTGTCGGTGCTGGTCCCGGTGAGCAGGCCGATCCGGCGGGCGCCGGCTTCGGAGAGGTGGTCGAGGATGCCGAGCACGGCGGCCTCGTGGTCGTTGTCGACCCAGGCCGTGACCGGGCAGTTGCCGGGCTTGCCGTCGCTGACCACCGGGACGCCGGACCGGTAGAGCTCGCTGACCAGCGGGTCCTGGTCGGGCGGGTCGATCACCACGGTGCCGTCCAGGGCGATGTTGCCCCAGACGTCGTGCCGGGAGGACGCGGGCAGCACCACCAGCGCGTAGCCGCGGCCGAGGGCGGCGCTGGTGGCGGCGCGGGCCATCTCGGCGAAGTACGCGAACTCCGTGAAGGTGAACGGCTCCTCGCCGTAGGTCGTGACGGTCAGCCCGATCAGGCCGGACCGTCCGGTGCGCAGGGTGCGGGCGGCCGCGGAGGGGCGGTAGCCGAGGCGCTCGGCGACCTCGCGCACCCGGCTGCGGGTCTCGTCGGGCAGGCGGCCCTTTCCGTTCAGCGCGTCGGAGACGGTGGTGATCGACACTCCGGCGGCTGCTGCCACATCCCGGATGCCGGCCCGCTCCAGACGCCGTGAGGTGGTGGGTCGCCGACCGCTCTGGTTGGCTGCTGCTGTCATGGCGGACCGATCGTATGGCTCCTGACAAGGTCCTGTGACCGGCGCATCGGGAGCCTTTGGAGATACGTTTCTCCACGAGTGAGCCGGGGCGCGCCCCTTCGATACCGGCCCAAAACCTGGCGTCTTACCTCTGACATGTGCCAAAGGAACCCGGCAGAATGGCTGATCTGCACCGGTGGGCCGACCGGCCAACTCACTCCTACGGGTGAGCGCGGTCGGTATGGTGCAAGGCACCCGACCGGGGTGGTCCGGGCGTGTGCACCGGAGGACCCGCACCGGAGGACGCACACCCGGACATCGCGCGTCCACCCGACGCGGAGATCGAGAAGATCGAGAAGGAGCAGGACCGTGAGCGACACGTCAGCGCAGGGCCCGCGGCTGCGGCCGACCCTGGACGGCATCCCCACCTACAAGCCCGGCAAGCCGGCCGGCGCCGACGCCTACAAGCTGTCCTCCAACGAGAACCCGTACGGGCCGCTGCCCGGCGTCCTGGCCGCGGCGGTCGAGGCGGCCGGGTCGTTCAACCGTTACCCGGACATGGCGGTCAACGAGCTCACCGAGGAGCTGGCCAAGCGCTTCGGCGTGCCGGCCGAGCACATCGCCACCGGCACCGGCTCGGTCGGCGTCGCCCAGTCGCTGATCCTCGCCACGGCGGGCCCGGGCGACGAGGTGATCTTCGCCTGGCGCTCCTTCGAGGCGTACCCGATCATCACCCAGGTCGCCGGCGCCACCCCCGTCCCGGTCCCGATCACCGCCGGCGGCGACCACGACCTGGACGCGATGCTCGCCGCGATCACGCCGAACACCCGGCTGATCTTCGTGTGCAACCCGAACAACCCGACCGGCAACGTGATCCACCGCGCCGAGCTGGAGCGCTTCATCGACGCGGTGCCCGGCGACGTGCTGGTCGTCGTCGACGAGGCCTACATCGAGTTCATCCGCGACCCCGAGGTGCCCAACGGCATCGACCTCTACCGGGACCGCCCGAACGTCTGCGTCCTGCGCACCTTCTCCAAGGCGTACGGCCTCGCGGGCCTGCGCGTCGGCTTCGCGATCGCCCACGAGCCGGTGGCGACCGCGCTGCGCAAGACCGCCGTCCCGTTCGGCGTGAACCAGCTCGCGCAGGACGCCGCCGTCGCCTCGCTGCACGCCGAGGACGCGCTCAAGGTGCGGGTGGACGCGCTCGTGGAGGAGCGCGCCCGGGTGGTGGCCGGACTGCGCGCCCAGGGCTGGGACCTCCCGGACTCGCAGGCCAACTTCGTGTGGCTGCCGCTCGGCGCGCGCTCGGCGGACTTCGCCGCCGCGGCCGCCGCGGCCGGTGTGATCGTCCGGCCGTTCCCCGAGGGCGTGCGGGTGTCGATCGGTGAGGCCGAGGGCAACACGATCTTCCTCGCGGTGGCCGAGGAGTTCCGCAAGACGCTCTGACGTCCGCGTCCGTACGCAGGGGCGTTCCGCACGCGCGGTGCGCCCCTGCGGCGTTCGGGAGGCGTTCGGGAGGCGTTCCGGAGGTGCTCACGAGGTGCTCGAGGGGTGCTCCGGGCGCTTTGGGGAGGCCCGGATGCCGCCGGCGTGGTGCCGGGCGCTGCCGGATGCCTGGGGATCGCTGGGAGCGGGCTGGGAGTTCGGCCAACGGCCGCCCACGCGGCTGCCAAGCGGCCCGCGCGAACGGGCCGGTGCGAGCGGAATGTCCGGATCCACCCGTTCAGCCTTCTCCCAGCCCGCGCCCAGGCCGACGCAAGAGCGCCCGGCGAAGCTGTCCGCCATGAAGGTGCTCCCACGACGGCGAGGCGCCGTCCTCGTCAACTCCGCCCTGGGCGTGGCCCTGCTGGCCTGCGCCGCGCTGGCGTACACCACGGTGAACAGCGGGCCGAGCGCGGCCGCCGGACAGCCGAAGGCCCGGACCGCGACGGTGGCCAAGGGGACGGTCCTGGCCACCGTGTCCGGAACCGGCACGCTGGTGTCGCCCACCGACGCCGCCCAGGACTTCACCACCGGTGGCCGGCTCACGGCCGTCAAGGTCGCGGTCGGGGACACCGTGAAGAAGGGCCAGGTGCTGGCCACCGTCGACACCACCGCCGCCCAGCAGCAGGTGGACGCGGCCAACGCGGCGCTCACCACGGCCGACGCCAACCTCACCAAGGCCCAGGCCGGTGTCACCACCACGACCGTCGAGCCGCTGCCCCAGACCGGCGCTCCCGCCGCCCCGAGCCCCAGCCCCAGCGCCGGTGCCGGGGGCGGCGGCCGCGGAACGGGCGGGAACACCGCGCCCGTTCCGCAGACCACCACCGTCACCACCACCAAGGTGGACGACGCGGCCGTCGCCTCGGCCGAGCAGCAGGTCGCCACCGCGCAGACCAACGTGGCCAACGCCCAGGCGGCGCTGGCCGGCACGACCCTCACCGCGTCGGTGGACGGCACCGTCGCGTCCGTCTCCGCCAAGGTCGGCGACACCGTCGGCGGGGGATCGTCCGCCACCACCTCGGGATCGACCAAGTCGACCGGGACGAGTGCGAGTTCGAGCAGCGGCACGCCGAGCGGCTTCATCGTCCTGACCAACCCCACCGGGATGCAGGTCACCGCCAACTTCTCCGAGCTCGACTCGCTCAAGCTCAAGAAGGGCGAGGCGGCCACCGTCGCGCTGAACGCGCAGTCCGACACCAAGCTCAACGCGACCGTCCTGTCGGTCAGTTCGCTGCCCAGCAGCAGTGGCGGCGGCAGCGCGGGCTCGTCGGCCGTCCAGTACGCGGCGACGCTCCAGATCACCGGTGACACCAGCACCCTGCGCACCGGCCTCAGCGCGACCGTCTCGGTGGTCACGGGCGAGGCCGACAACGCGCTCTCGCTGCCCACCTCCGCGCTCGTCGGCACCGGCAGCAGCCGGACGGCGAACGTGATGCAGGCCGACGGCTCCACCCAGCGGATGAGCGTCACGGTCGGCGTCGAGGGCGACAGCACCGTGCAGGTGCTCACCGGGCTCAAGGAGGGCGACAAGGTCGAACTCCCCACCACCAGCGCGGGGAACGGCTTCCCGAACGGCTCCTTCCCGGGGCAGGGCGGCCAGGGCGGTCGCGGCGGTGCGGCCGGCTTCGGCGGTGGTGGTGGCGGCTTCGGCGGCGGCGGTGGCGGCAACGCCGGCGGCGCGGGTCGCGGCGGCAAGGGCTGAGCATGCGTCACGTCATCGACAAGCGGGTGCCTGCGGGCCCCCCGCCACCCGTCATCCGGATCCGCCGGCTCACCAAGGCCTACGGCCACGGCGACGCCACCGTGCACGCGCTGCGCGGCCCGGCCGACCCGGCCACCGGCACGCCGCTCGGCGTCGCGCTGGACATCGACCAGGGCGACTACGTCGCGGTCATGGGCAATTCCGGCTCCGGCAAGTCGACCCTCATGAACATCCTCGGCTGCCTCGACGTCCCCACCGCCGGCAGCTACCAGCTGGACGGCATCGACGTCGGGCACCTCGACGAGGGGCAGCTCTCGCTCGTCCGCAACCGCAAGATCGGCTTCATCTTCCAGTCGTTCAACCTGGTGCCGCGCACCACCGCCCTCGCCCAGGTCGAGCTGCCGCTCGCCTACGCGGGCGTGCGCGCCGCCGAACGGCGCCGCCGGGCGATGGCCGCGCTGTCGCTGGTCGGGCTCGCCGAGCGGGCCGGCCACCGGCCCAACGAGCTCTCCGGCGGCCAGCAGCAGCGCGTCGCCGTGGCCCGGGCACTGGTCACCGCACCCGCGATGCTGCTCGCCGACGAACCGACCGGCAACCTGGACAGCCGTGCCACCGAGGACGTGCTGGCCATCATCGACCGGCTCAACGCCACCGGCCGCACCGTCGTCCTGATCACCCACGAGGACGAGGTCGCCCGGCACGCCAAGCGGGTGCTGCGGCTCGTCGACGGCCAGATCGTCAGCGACGTCCGGCAGGCCCGCGTGGACGGTCCGCCGCCGCTCTTCGACGGCCCTCCGCTCGTCGTGGGGGTGCCGGCGTGATCCTCTGGCAGATGCTCCGCTTCGCGGTCGGCGGCCTCGCCGCCAACAAGGTGCGCTCGGCGCTCACCATGCTCGGCGTGCTGATCGGCGTCGCCTCGGTGATCCTGCTGCTGGCCGTCGGCAACGGCTCGTCGGTCGCGGTCAAGGACTCGATCACCTCGCTCGGCACCAACTCCCTCACCGTCAGCTCCGGTTCGGCGAACGGCGGCTCGCGCGCCACCTCGTCGGTCAAGAAGCTGACCGTCGCCGACGCCAAGGCGCTCGCGACGGAGGCGGACCCGGCCGCGGTCAAGTCCGTCGCGCCCGTCGTCACCACCAGCGCCACCGCGCTGTACGGGAACGTCTCGTACAGCCCCGGCTCGGTCGTCGGCACCTACCCGGCGTACTTCGAGACCTCCAACCAGAAGGTCGCGCACGGCGAGTACTTCACCAACGACGACGTCCTCGGCTCGCGCAAGGTCGCGGTGCTCGGCGCCACCACCGCCAAGCAGCTCTTCGACACCGAGGACCCGGTGGGCAAGAAGATCACCGTCGGCGGCACGCCCTTCACGGTGGTCGGCGTGCTCCAGGCCAAGGGCGGCAGCGGCTTCACCGACCCGGACGACGTCCTGATCGCGCCGCTGCCCACCGTGCAGAACGCCTTCACCGGCTTCGGCCCGGTCAACCAGATCCTCGTCCAGGCCGCCTCGGCGGACAGCACGACGGCGGCCCAGTCCGAGATCACCCGGGTGCTGCTCGCCGCCCACGCGATCACCGACCCGGCCAAGGCCGACTTCCGGATCACCAACCAGGCCTCGCTGCTCACCGCCCGCGAGAGCACGACCAAGACGTTCACCGTGCTGCTCGGCGCGGTGGCCGCGATCTCGCTGCTGGTCGGCGGGATCGGGATCACCAACATCATGCTGGTGACGGTGACCGAGCGGACCAGGGAGATCGGCATCCGCAAGGCGCTCGGCGCCCCCCGCGCGGTGATCCTCGGGCAGTTCCTCACCGAGTCCACGCTGCTGTCGGTGATCG
Source organism: Kitasatospora sp. NPDC057904 (assembly GCF_042887925.1). Lineage (NCBI taxonomy): Bacteria > Bacillati > Actinomycetota > Actinomycetes > Kitasatosporales > Streptomycetaceae > Kitasatospora > Kitasatospora sp. NPDC057904. The sequence goes on along the minus strand of NZ_JBHVOL010000005.1, from coordinate 175,296 downwards.
GCGCCGGGCTGGGGGTCGCGGCCGGGATCGCCGGCTCGCACTTCAGCATCGTCGGCATCAAGCCGGTGGTGATCCCCGAGTCGGTGCTCGGCGCGTTCGGCATCGCCGTCGCCATCGGGCTCTTCTTCGGCAGCTACCCCGCCAACCGGGCCGCCTCGCTGCGGCCGATCGACGCCCTCCGGCACGAGTAGGACACGACCATGACCGAGATCAACGACCCGGCCGAACAGGTCGCCCTCCTCGCCACCCCGCCGGACGCCCGGGACGTCGCCGGCGAGCTCGCGGCGCCGCCGCGCCGGCCGCTGCCCTGGCTCTCGCTGCTCCTCGCGGGCGGCGTGATCGCCACGGCCGCGTTCGCGGGCGGGGTCTGGTACCAGCAGAACAACGGGACGACCTCCGCCGCGCCCCGGGCCTCGGCCGCCGGCGCGTCGCAGCGTGCCGCGGCGGGCGGGCAGGGCGGCTACGGCGGCCAGGGCGGCACCGGCTCCCGCAGGGGCGGTGGCCAGGGCGGCCAGGGGCAGGGCGGACAGCCCGGCTTCACGCGCGGCACGGTGAAGGCGGTGGACGGCACGACCGTCTACCTGACCGACGCCAACGGCAACACCGTCAAGGTCACCACCGGCGACGCGACGAAGGTCCAGCTCAACAAGGACGGCAAGGTCGCGGACCTGCAGCCCGGCCAGAGCGTGACCGTCGTCGGCACCCCCGACGCCAACGGTGGCTACACCGCCAGCCAGCTCGTCGAAGGCGCCGCCGGCGCGGGCGGCGGCTTCGGCGGCGGTGGCGGCAACCGCACCCCGTCCGGCGGCTGACCCGGCCCGCCGCGAGGCCCTCGCCCGTCATCGGGCGGGGGCCTTCGCGCGCCCTACTGCTCGCGGTCGTCGGCGGTTTCATCCTGAGCGTCGCGACGACGCCGAGCGCGACGGTGAGAACGTCACCCGGATGCGGCCGTCGAGCATGGTCTCGGTCCGACGAGAGCGAGGTCATCCTCCGCGCCACCCCCCCAGAAGCTCGCCGACCTCCTCCAGCGCGCCAAGGCCGACGAGCTCACCCCCTGGCGAATCGCTCCTGCGGCCCCTTGCTCCCGATCCGTGGGACGCTCGACGGCGAGTCGGTCGCCGTCTACGCGAGCGTGCTGGCACCGGGTGACGTCGACCACCCTTCGATCTCCACCACGGTGCACCTGTTCCAGGAATGGGTTCCCAAAGCGCACGAGGTCCGGCTGACCGCCGTTGCTGGACAGCTGTTCGCCGCCGAGATCCACGCCGACTCGACGGCTGCCCACGTTGATTGGCGCAGCGACTACGACAGCCTGACGTATCGCGTCTGCGATCCGCCGGACGCGGTGGCGAGTGGGGTCCTGAGCATGCTCGACGAACTCGCCCTTCCCTACGGCGCTTCGACTTCGTCGTTTCCCCCTCCGGCGATTGGACGTTCCTTGAGGTGAACCGCAACGGGCAGTACGGGTTCATCGAGCAGGCGACCGGGCTGCCCATCACGGCCGCCATCTGCGACTACCTGGAAGGGGCCGAGCGAGGATGACCATTGCGCTCTACAGCGATGCGCAACTTCTGCGGGCGCGCATCGACTTGGCCTCGGAGATCGAGCGGGGCACTGCTGTGCTGTCGTCGCGGGTGGTCGAGGCGTTCCTCAATGTGCCCCGGCATCCGTTCGTGCCCGTGTTCTTCCGGGAGGACGGTGGTGTTCACCTCCCCTGGCGGGGAGCGGACGGTGCCTGGCTGCGCGAGGTGTACGGGGACCAGGTGCTGGTGACCGAGGTCGACGGTGTGCACGCCGAGGATGCCGGACCGGACGGGCTGCGCGGGGTGGCGACCTCCTCGTCCACCAGCCCGCCGTCTTCATGCCCCTGCGCTCCGCCGACGAGCCCGGCCCGCCGGCTCCCGAGCCGGGGGCCGGGGGGCGGACTACTGCGACCGGCTCCCGTGTCCTGGACGACCACGGGTTCTCGTTCTGGGCGGGTCTCCACCTCGGCCCCACGGTCGTCCGGTGCGGCAGCACCCTCCACGACCCGGCGGACGGCTCGGTCGCCTACGTGCAGGACGACACCGTCCTCGTCAGCGGTCCCCGTGACCTCTGGCAGCTGATCGAGGCCGCGCACAGGTCCTGGCTCGACCACAACCGCCCCCGCCGCGAATGGTTCACCGTTGAGGCGGGGCCGGAGGGACTGCTCGTCGGCTACACCGCTCCGGACGGCTCTTCGACGCGATGGAGCAGTTGAGTTCTCTCGGATCAGAGCGCAGGAAGTCGGCCCAGCCGACTTCCTGCGCTGCGGTCCTTCCTCTGCGTCGCCTCGCGCACGCCTGCGCGAGGCGACGCTTCCCCGCAATGAGGGGCTGTCCTGCCTTCGTCGGTGACAGCGCACGACCGGCACCCTGGGAGTGGACGATGGAGGCCCGCCTGAACCCCTTTGCCGGCCCGGTCATGGGGACGGTCTTCAAGTACCTCGCCGCGGCAGTTCGAGCTGATCGCGGAGTCGACCCTGCCGCGTGCGACGCAGGAGCCACCTCTCCGGCCGGCGGCGTTTGCGTACTCGCCGGTACGCACACCACCCAGCCCTTCGTCGTAGGCCTGTCGGCCAAAAACCGACCGATAAGGTGTTAATCCAACATTCATCCATGCCGCATAGCCTCCGGGGGCTAGCCTCATGCTGAACGCCATCGTCCGACCGGGAGGCGAAACCCCCGTGCAAGGCACTGTGACCACGCCAGGCGGCTCCGCCGTGGCCGGCGGGCCGGGTGAGGCCTTCCTCCTCGTCGTCGACGACGAGCCCAACATCCGCGAACTGCTCTCCGCCTCCCTGCGGTTCTCCGGTTTCCGGGTCGCCTCCGCCGCGACTGGCACCGAGGCCCTGCGGCTGATCGCCCACGAGCGTCCCGACCTCGTCGTCCTCGACGTCATGCTTCCCGACCTCGACGGCTTCACCGTCGTCGAGAAGCTGCGCGAGCAGACCAGCCGCGGCCAGATCGCCGGGCCCGCCCACGGCCACCCCGGCGACCACCTCCCGGTGCTCTTCCTCACCGCCAAGGACGGCGTCGGCGACAAGGTCCAGGGCCTCGCCGCGGGCGCCGACGACTACGTCACCAAGCCGTTCAGCCTCGAAGAGCTGATCGCCCGGATCCGCGCCATCCTGCGCCGGGCCGGCGGCCCCGCCGAGGACGGCCGGCTGATCGTCGCCGACCTCAGCCTCGACCCCGTCGCCCACGAGGTCACCCGCGGCGGCATCCCGGTCTCGCTCTCCCCGACCGAGTTCAAGCTGCTGCACTACCTGATGGCCAACGTCGGCCGGGTCGTCTCCAAGGCCCAGATCCTCGACCACGTGTGGGCCTACGACTTCGGCGGCGACCTCTCCATCGTCGAGTCCTACATCTCCTACCTGCGCCGCAAGCTCGACTCCGGCCCCGCCCACGGCCCCAAGCTGATCCACACCGTGCGCGGCATCGGCTACGCCCTGCGCCGGCCCCCGCAGGGCTGACCGGACCCGCCCGCCCGTGCCGATCCGTCCCGTGCTGCCCCGCTTCACCTCCCGGCTCTCGCTGCGTGCCCGGCTGCTCGTGCTCGTGCTCGCCCTCGTCACCACCGGTCTCGTGGTCAGCGACACCATCGTGCTCGGCACCGTCCGGGTGCAGCTGGTCGAGCAGCTCGACCAGCAGCTCCAGCGCTTCGGGCTGCCGATGTCCCACCGGTCGCCGGGCAAGCTCAGCCCGCCCGACGCCGGGGGGCGGCTGCCCGTCAACGGGCGGCGCGGGCAGGGCCTGCCCAGCCAGTACCTGGTGCAGTACCTCACCTCCGACGGCAAGGTGCAGGGCGTCATGCGCCAGCCGGTCTCCGACAGCGACCCGGCGCCCCAGCTGGCCGGCCTCGACCCGGCCGCCACCGCCCCCGACGTGCCCTTCGACCTGCCCGACCAGCGCGGTCACCGCAGCTGGCGGGTGCTCGTCCTGCCGCTCCAGCCGGCCAAGACGCCCGGCGCCGGGACGGTCGCCAGCCCCTACGCGTCGCCGCTCGTCACCCCGACCTACCTGATGGTGGCCGTCTCCCGCGAGGACATCGACGCGACCATCGGCAAGCTCCGCACCTCCTTCCTCGCCATCGGCGGCGCCGTGTTCGTCATCATCGCCGCCCTCGGCTTCTTCGCCGTCCGCACCGGGCTGCGCCCGTTGCGGCGCATCGAGGCCGGCGCGGCCCGGATCGCGGCCGGCGAGCTCTCCCACCGCATGCCCGGGCCCTCCCGCCGCACCGAGGTCGGGCGGTTGTCCATCGCGCTCAACGGGATGCTCACCCAGATCGAGGCCGCGTTCGCCGCGCGCGCCGAATCCGAGGCCCGCATGCGGCGGTTCATCGCCGACGCCTCGCACGAACTGCGCACCCCGCTGGCCGGCATCCGCGGCTTCACCGAGCTGTACCGGATGGGCGCGCTGCCCACCGAGGAGGACGTGCGGCGCACCATGACCCGGATCGAGAGCGAGGCCGTGCGCATGGGCGCCCTCGTCGAGGACCTCCTGGTGCTCGCCCGGCTCGACGAGGAACGCCCGCTCGACCTCGCCCCGATGGACCTGCGCACCCTCGCCGCCGACGCCCTGCACGACCTCACCGCCCTCGACCCGACCCGCCCGGTCGCCCTCACCGGCCCGGCCGGGACGGGCGCCCCCGGCGCGGCCCCCGTCCTCGGCGACGAGGCGCGGCTGCGCCAGGTCGTCACCAACCTGGTCGGCAACGCCGTCAAGCACACGCCGCCCGGCACCCCCGTCCGGATAGGCGTCGGCGGCGGGCCGGGCGGCGTCTGCCTCCTGGAGGTCGCCGACGCCGGCCCGGGCCTGACCGAGGACCAGGCCCTCCAGGTATTCGAGCGCTTCTACCGCGTCGACGCCTCCCGCAGCCGCCACGACGGCGGCGGCGCCGGCCTCGGCCTCGCCATCGCCACCGCCCTCACCCACGCGCACGGCGGCACGCTGACCCTCGAAACCTCCCCGGGCGCCGGCGCCACCTTCCGCGTCGAACTCCCGACGACCACGGCCTCCTGACCCCGATCGGGTGAATACGACCCGATCACCCGATCGGCGGGCAGGATCCGTGCCACGGTTCGGACCATGAACCCCGAGGCCGAGGAAAGCGTGATGAGCCCCGAAGAACGGCTCTGGGACGTCTGGAAACGCTTCAGAGTCCCGGAGCACGTCAGGGCCGAGATCATCGACGATGACGACCACGGCGGCGCGGTGACGATCCTCACCGACCCGGATGTCGAACGCCGGGCCTACAACCGTTCCGCGCGGGTCCCGTACGGCAAGGAAGCCGTGATCGAGGAGGGCCCGGCCAAGGGGTTCGTCATCGGGCCGGAGATCACCGGGGAGCGGCGTGGCTGAGGCGGGGGTGTCGTTCCGGCGGGACTTGGCCGAGTGGCGGGTGGGGCTGGTCGCGTGGCGGCTGCTGGTGTTGCAGGCGGCGCATCCGGTGGTCGGGGCGGGGATGGACGAGCACTCGACGTACCACGCGCATCCGTGGCGGCGGGTGGAGCACACGCTGGGGAGCGGGCGGCGGCTGTTCTACCAGGACGCCGACGCGCTCCGGCGCGAGGTCGCGCGGCTGGAGCGGGCGCACAAGCGGATCCGCGGGACGGACGCGGACGGGCGTGCGTACGACGCGAAGGATGCGGCGACCAGGGCGTGGGTGCTGCTGACGCTCTTCGAATCGGTCGTCACCATGCGGGAGTTGGGCGGAGATCCGTACGACCGTGGCGAACTCGACCAGGTGTATCGCGAGTTCGTCGAAGTCGTTGCCGCCTTCGGGCTTCCGGCGGGTGAACTCCCGCAGTCGGCAGCCGACTTGCCCGGATACTTCGTCAAAGTCGCCAGAGAGCGGCTGGAGTTCACCGAGTCGGCGCGCTACCTGCTGTTCGACATCCTGCGCGAGGCGCCCCGGCCGCGCCGGCTCCGGTTCCTCGGGGACGCGGGCTGGCGTGCCGTGCGGGCGGTGGTGGCCCGGGTGGTGACGGCGCTGACGATCGCCGACCTGCCGCCCGTCGTCCGGGAGCGCTTCGGCCTGGTCCGCACCCGCCGTGCCGCCCTGCTGTCCCGGCTGCTGCACCACGGCGCCGGGGGCGTCCTGCGCCGGCTGCCGGACCGCCTGCGCTACCGCTCGCCGGAGCAGCGCCCGCCGTCCCGCTGGCGCCCGACGCGGCGGGACACCCGTCGGCCCCGGCTGGACCGGTTCTTCCGCGAGGTGCTCGACCAGACCGGCGACGGCCGGCTCACGGTGCACGACCTGCGGGCGATGGCCCACAACGTGTGCTGGCAGCTGGAGCTCGACGACGCCGGCGAGGCCGCCGTCCACACGGCCTTCGAGGGCTGGTGGGAGCAGCTGCGCGAGAGCATGGACGCCGACGGCGACGGTGAGGTGAGCCGGGAGGAGTTCGTTGCCGCCACCATCGCCGGCTGCGACCGCGACCCGGCCTACCTGGAGGCCGGCCTGCTGCCCGCGCTGCGCGCCGTCTTCACCGCCGCCGACACCGACGGAAACGGTCACCTGGACGCCGACGAGTACCGCGCCGTCTTCGGCGGCCCGCGCGTCCACCCGGCCGAACTCTCCCACGGCTTCCGCCAGCTGGACACCGACGGGGACGGCCGGATCACCCTGGACGAGTTCCTGCGCGGCTTCACCGCCTTCTTCACGGCCCGCGCCCCCTCCACCCCCGGCACCTGGCTGCTCGGCCGTCCGTAGCGTCGGGAGGTAGGGCGCCCCGGAGTTCCGGGGCGCCCTTTCACGCTGTCCGCCCCGCCCCGGGGCCGGTGGGGCGGCCGTGTCAAGTGCCGGGGCGTCCAAGACGATCACCGGATCCGCCCGGGCGTTCGTTGTCGCTGCCGCTCGGGGCTCCGCAGACTGTGCGCACCGCCTTGCAGGCCTTCGCCCTGGTCAAACCCAACCCCGCGTGAGGACCCCCCGTAAGGATGATGGATACTGGCCCTTGTGAACGTGTTCACGTTCACAAGCGGACAAGCTTGCGTGGTTAGGCAGCGGTCTACGGCTAAAGAAGAAGTTTGTCCTGAATGTGCCCGAAAGGGCAGGTTGGAGAGAGGGCGACGTGGAACTGGCAATCGCTCACGAAACCATCGCCAGATGGCAATTCGGCATCACCACCGTCTACCACTTCCTCTTCGTCCCGCTCACCATCAGCCTGGCCGCCGTCGTGGCCGGACTGGAGACCGCCTGGGTGCGGACGAACAAGGAGAAGTACTTCCACGCCACGAAGTTCTGGGGGAAGCTCTTCCTGATCAACATCGCGATGGGCGTGGTCACCGGCATCGTCCAGGAGTTCCAGTTCGGGATGAACTGGTCGGACTACTCCCGGTTCGTGGGCGACGTCTTCGGGGCCCCGCTCGCGATGGAGGCGCTGATCGCCTTCTTCTTCGAGTCCACGTTCATCGGCCTGTGGATCTTCGGCTGGGACAAGCTGCCGAAGAAGATCCACTGCGCGTGCATGTGGATGGTCGCCCTCGGCACCGTGCTCTCCGCCTACTTCATCCTCGCCGCCAACTCCTGGATGCAGCACCCGGTCGGCTACGCGATCGACCCGGTCACCGGCAAGGCGCAGCTCACCGACATCACCGAGGTGCTGTTCCAGAACACCACCCTCACCGTCGTCGCGCACACCCTGACCGCCGCCTTCCTCACCGGCGCGGCCTTCATGGTCGGCATCGCCTCCTTCCACCTCTGGAAGGCCAAGCGGCTGTTTGAGAAGAGTGGAGGGGCGGAGACCGCCGACCCCAAGAAGACCGCCGTGATGCGCACGTCGCTGCGGCTCGGCCTGGTGCTGGCCGTCGTCTTCGGCCTGGGCACCGCGATCAGCGGCGACTCGCTGGGCAAGGTGATGTTCGAGCAGCAGCCGATGAAGATGGCCGCCGCCGAGGCGCTGTGGGACACCCAGTCGCCGGCGCCGTTCTCGGTCTTCGCGATCGGTGACGTCAGCAAGGGCCACAACTCGGTCGAGCTGGAGATCCCGGGGATACTCTCCTTCCTCGCGCACAGCGACTTCAGCTCCTCCGTCCCCGGCATCAACGACACCGCGGCCGCCGAGGCCGCCAAGTACGGCGGCGATCCGAAGGACTACATCCCGAGCATCTTCATGACCTTCTGGGGCTTCCGCCTCATGATCGGCTTCGGGATGACCTCCTTCGCGGCCGGTCTGGTCGGACTCTGGACCACCCGGCGCAAGCTCTTCCTGCACCCCGAGTTCCGCACCGGCGACACCGAGGTGCCGCGGCTGATGCTCACCCCGAAGCGCGAACTGGGCCCGCTGCTGACCAAGTGGAGCTGGCGGATCGGCATCCTGACCATGGGCTTCCCGCTGATCGCCAACAGCTTCGGCTGGATCTTCACCGAGATGGGCCGCCAGCCCTGGGCCGTGTTCGGCCTGATGACCACGGCCAGTGCGGTCTCCCCCAACGTGGGCGTCGGCACCCAGATCGGGGCCCTGGTCACCTTCACCACGCTGTACGCGATCCTCGCCGTCATCGAGGTCCGGCTGCTGGTCAAGTACGCCAAGGCCGGTCCGGTGGTGTCCGAGCAGCCGCCGACCGTGGACCCGTCCCTGCGCGGACCGTCCGCGGACGAGGACGCCGACAAGCCGCTCGCGTTCGCCTACTGAGCACCACAGGGGATCTGACATGCAACTCCACGACGTCTGGTTCGTCCTGATCGCCGTCCTGTGGATCGGCTACTTCTTCCTGGAGGGCTTCGACTTCGGGATCGGCGTGCTCACCAAGCCGCTGGCCAGGACCACCGCCGAGCGGCGGGTGCTGATCAACACGATCGGCCCGGTGTGGGACGGCAACGAGGTCTGGCTGCTGACCGCAGGCGGCGCGACCTTCGCGGCCTTCCCCGACTGGTACGCGACGCTGTTCAGCGGCTTCTACATCCCGCTGCTGGCCATCCTGGTCTGCCTGATCGTGCGCGGCGTGGCCTTCGAGTACCGGGCCAAGCGCGACGGCGAGTGCTGGCAGCGGAACTGGGAGGAGGCCATCTTCTGGACCTCGCTGATCCCGGCCTTCCTGTGGGGCGTGGCCTTCGCCAACATCGTGCGCGGCGTGGACATCGACGCGCAGAAGAACTACGTCGGCACCCTCTGGGACCTCCTCAACCCGTACGCGCTGCTCGGCGGCCTGGTGACGCTCGGCCTCTTCACCTTCCACGGCGCGGTGTTCGCCGCGCTGAAGACGGTCGGCGAGATCCGGCTGCGGGCGCGCCGGGCCGCGCTCCTGGCCGGGACGGTGACTGCGGTGCTGGCCCTCGCCTTCCTGTCTTGGACCCAGGCCGACAGCGGCAACGGCCGGAGCCTGGTGGCCCTGGTGGTCGCCGTGGCGGCCTTGGCCGGCTCCCTGGTCGCCAACCAACGCGGCCGCGAGGGCTGGGCGTTCATCCTCTCGGGGGCGACGATCGTGGCGGCGGTGGCGATGCTGTTCCTGGCGCTCTTCCCGAACGTCATGCCGTCGACGCTGCACCCCGAGTGGAGCCTGACCGTCACCAACGCCGCGTCCTCGCCGTACACGCTGAAGCTGATGACGATCGTCGCGGCCGTGTTCACCCCGCTCGTGCTGCTCTACCAGGGCTGGACGTACTGGGTGTTCCGCAAGCGCATCGGCGTCCAGCACATCCCGGCCGGGCACTGACATGAAGCCGGTCGACCCGCGACTGCTCGGGCACGCCCGCACCACCCGGGCCTTCCTCGCCGGATCCGTGCTCCTCGGCGCGGCGGGCGCCGTCCTGGTGGTCGCGCAGGCGAGCCTGCTCGCCGAGATCGTCGTGCGCGGCTTCCGGCACGGGGCGACGCCCGGCGAGCTCACCACCCCGCTGGTGCTGCTCGCGCTGACCGCCGTCGGGCGGGGGCTGGTCGGCTGGCTCACCGAGCTCACCGCGCACCGGTCCGTCGCCCGGGTGAAGTCCACCCTGCGGCGCCGGCTGCTCGACCACGCCACCGCGCTCGGCCCGGCCTACCTGGCGGGCCGGCGCACCGGCGAGCTCACCACCCTCGCGACCCGCGGCGTCGACGCCCTCGACGACTACTTCGCGCGCTACCTCCCGCAGTTGGCGCTCGCGGTGGCCGTGCCGGCGATCGTGCTGCTGCGGATCGCGGGGGCCGACCTCACCTCGGCCGCGATCATCGCCGGGACGCTGCCGCTGATCCCGCTGTTCATGGTGCTGATCGGGATGGCCACCCAGTCCCGGATGGACCGGCAGTGGCAGACCCTGGCCCGGCTCTCGCACCACTTCCTCGACGTGGTGGCCGGCCTGCCCACCCTCAAGGTGTTCAACCGGGCGCGGGCACAGGCCGCCACGATCGCCCGCATCACCGCCGACTACCGCCGGGCGACCCTGCGCACCCTGCGGATCGCGTTCATCTCCTCGTTCGCGCTGGAACTGCTCTCCACGCTGTCGGTCGCGCTGGTCGCGGTGTCCATCGGGTTCCGGCTGGTGGACGGCACGCTCGACCTGGAGACGGGGCTGCTGGTCCTCATCCTCGCCCCCGAGGTGTACTTCCCGATCCGCCAGGTCGGCGCGCTCTACCACTCCAGCGTGGAGGGGCTGACGGCGGCGGACGAGATCTTCGAGGTGCTGGAGACGCCGCTGCCCGCCGCCGGGGTCGTCCCGGCCCCCGCGCTCGCCGGCGCGACGGTGACGGCGGACGGCCTGGTCGTGCGGCACCCCGGGCGGACGGAGCCCGCGCTGGACGGCGCCGGGCTGACGCTGCGTCAGGGCGCCACCGTCGCCCTGACCGGACCGAGCGGGGCCGGCAAGTCCACCCTGGTGTCCGTCCTGCTCGGCCTGACCGCGCCGGACGCCGGCACCGTCCGGATCACCGCCGCCGACGGCCGCGCGTACGACCTGGCCGAGCTCGACCCGGCCACCTGGCAGCGGCAGATCGCCTGGGTGCCGCAGCACCCGCACCTGTTCGCCGGGACGGTCGCCGAGAACCTGCGCCTGCACCGGCCGCAGGCGAGCGACGACGAGCTGTGGACGGCGCTGCGCTCCGCCCACGCGCTGGACTTCGTGACGGACCTGGACGCCGTCCTCGGCGAGGACGGCGCCGGGCTCTCCGCCGGGCAGCGGCAGCGGATCGCGCTCGCCCGCGTGCTGCTCGCCGACGACCGCCCGCTGGTGCTGCTCGACGAGCCGACCGCCAACCTGGACGGCGCCTCCGAGGCGGCCGTCGTGGAGGCCGTCCGGGCGCTCGCCGAGGACCCGGCGCGCACGGTCCTGGTGGTCGCCCACCGGCCGGCGCTGCTGGCCGTCGCGGACGAGCGGGTGCGGCTGGCGGGCGCCGCCGCTCCGGCCGCCGCCGCGGTCGAGCTCCTGCCCCACAGCGGACGCCCGGTGGCCGCGACCGCCGTCGAGGACGAGACCCCGGCCGGCACCGCCGCGCCCCGGCTCGCGCTGTCGATCCTGCTCGGCGCGCTCGCCCTCGGCTGCGCCGTCGCCCTCATGGCCACGTCGGGCTACCTCATCTCGTACGCCTCCGAGATGCCGCCGGTGCTCTACCTGATGATGGCCGTCACCTCCGTCCGCGCGTTCGGCATCGGCCGCAGCGTCTTCCGGTACGCCGAACGGCTCGTCTCGCACGACGCCGTGCTGCGCACCCTCGGCACGCTGCGCGCCGCCGTCTACCGGCGGCTCACCGCGCTCGCCCCGGCCGCACTGCCCGCGTTCCGGCGCGGCGACCTGCTCTCCCGGCTGGTCGCCGACGTCGACGCGATCCAGGACCACTACCTGCGCTGGCGGCTGCCGGCCGCCGTCGCCGGCGTCGTGTCGCTCGCCGCGGCCGTCGCGATGGGCGCCTTCCTGCCCGCCGCCGGTGTCGTCCTCGGCGTCGGGCTGCTGCTCGCGGGCGCCGTGGTGCCCGCGCTGGCCGCCCGCTGGTCGGCCGGTGCCGAGCGGCGGCAGGCCCCGGCGCGGGGACGGCTCACCACCGCCGTCGTCGACGCCTTCTCCGGCACCGCCGAACTCACCGTCGCCGGTGCGCTGCCCGGCCGGCTCGCCGCCGTCCGCAGCGCCGACGCGGCGCTGACCGGGCTGGCCGCCCGCTCGGCCGCCACCACCGCGCTCGGCACCGGGCTGATCACGCTGCTCGCCGGGCTGACGGTGACCGCCGCCGCGGCCGTCGGCCTGCGCGGTGTGCACACCGGGGCGCTGGCGCCGGTCTGCCTGGCCGTCGTCGTGCTCACCCCGCTCGCCGCGTTCGAGGCCGTCACCGGGATGCCGCTCGCCGTCCAGGCCCGCCAGCGCAGCCGCGCCGCGCGGGCCCGGCTGGACGAAGTGCTGGACGCGGAGCCCGCGGTCACCGAGCCGGTCGAGGCGGCGGCGCTGCCCGCGCAGCCGCTGCCGATCGCCGTGCGCGGCCTGGCGGTCCGCTACCCCGGACGGGCCGAGGACGCCCTGTCCGGGGTGGACCTCGATCTCGCGCCCGGGCGCCGGATCGCCGTCGTCGGCCCGTCCGGCTCCGGCAAGACCACGCTCGCCCAGGCGCTGCTGCGCTTCCTGGAGCCGGCTGCGGGCGGCGTCACCTTCGCCGCCGGCCGTCCACAGGCTGTGGACAGCCGTGCGCTCCCGGGCGACGACGTCCGCCGGGTGATCGGCCTCTGCGCGCAGGACGCCCACGTCTTCGACAGCTCGCTCCGGGAGAACCTGCGCCTCGCCCGGCCGGGCGCCGACGAGGACGAACTGCGCGCCGCCCTGGCCGGCGCCCGGCTGCTCGACTGGACGGACGGCCTGCCGGACGGCCTCGACACCATGGTCGGCGAGCACGGCGCCCGCCTCTCCGGCGGCCAGCGCCGGCGCCTCGCGCTCGCCCGGGCCCTGCTCGCCGACTTCCCGGTGCTCGTCCTCGACGAGCCCGCCGAACACCTCGACCTGCCCACCGCCGACGCGCTCACCGCCGACCTGCTCGCCGCCACCGCCGGCCGCACCACCGTCCTGATCACCCACCGGCTGGCCGGGCTGGACGACGACACCGTGGACGAGGTGCTGGTGCTGGACGGCGGCCGGGTGGCCGAGCGGGGCCGCTGGTCGGAGCTGCTCGCGGACGGCGACGGGCGGCTGCACGCGATGTGGCGGCGGGAGCGGGAGGCGGACGGCCTGCTGGAGGCGGACGGCCCGCTGGTGGCCCGGTAGCCGCTCCGTCGCGCCGTCCTTCGGATGAAAACCGTACAAACTAGGCTCATCTTCATGGACCCCACGCCAGACCTCCCCGCCGCCGCCCCGGAGCCCACCCCCCACCGGGTGCCCGAGATCGCCTCGCTCGGCCTGGACACCCTGGTCACCGAGGTCGCGGAACGCCTCCAGTCGGCCGCCGCCGTCACCGACCGGATGCAGCGGCTGCTGGAGGCCGTCGTCTCCATCGGCGCCGGACTCGACCTGCACGCCACCCTGCACCGCATCGCCACCGGCGCCGCCGAACTCGTCGACGCCCGGTACGCGGCCCTCGGCGTGATCGCCCCCGGCGGGCACGGCCTGGCCGACTTCATCCACGTCGGCATCGACGACGCGACCGCCGCCGAGATCGGCGAACTGCCCGCCGGGCGCGGCATCCTCGGCGCGCTCATCGACCGCCCCGAACCGCTGCGCCTGGCCGACCTCGGCAGCGACCCGCGCTCCTCCGGGTTCCCGCCGCACCACCCGCAGATGAAGACCTTCCTCGGCGAGCCGATCCGGGTCCGCGACGAGGTGTTCGGCAACCTCTACCTGACGGAGAAGAAGGGCGGCGGCGCCTTCACCCCCGAGGACGAGCAGGTGGTGAACGCGCTCGCCGCCGCGGCCGGCGTCGCCATCGAGAACTCCCGCCTGTACGAGGAGGGCCGGCGCCGCGAGCGCTGGATCGCCGGCGCCGCCGCCGTCACCACGGCGCTGCTCTCCACCGACGAGGCCGAGGTCGCGCTGACCGTCGCCGCCGAGCAGGTGCGGGAGCTGGCGGACGCCTCGCTCGGCATGATCCTGCTGCCGACCGCCGCCGACGGCGAGGACGTCTCCCAGATGCGCGTCGCCCACGCGTCCGGCGAGGCGGCCGAGTTCGTCCGCGGCGAGCTGCTGCCCAAGGACAGCTTCGCCACCCGGCTGCTCGCCGGCGAGAGCGTGTACCTCGACGACATGTCGAGCGACCCGACCGTGGTCATCCGGCTCGCCCGCAGCTTCGGCCCGTCCATGGCCGTCCCGATGGTCGCCGCCGGCCGGGTCCTCGGCGGGCTCTGCGTCTGGCGTGCGCGCGGCGCGCTGCCCTTCACCGACAGCGAGAAGCAGCTCGCCGAGACCTTCGCCTCGCAGGCCGCGCTCGCCCTGCGGCTCGCCGAGGGCCAGCGCGACCAGCAGCGCCTCGCCGTCTTCCAGGACCGCGACCGGATCGCCCGCGACCTGCACGACCTCGTGATCCAGCGGCTGTTCGCCACCGGGATGATCCTGGAGAGCGCCGCCCGCCGCTCCGTCGTGCCCGAGGTGAAGGTCGGCATCGGCAAGGCCGTCGACGAACTCGACGCCACCATCCAGGAGGTCCGCACCACCATCTACGCGCTCCAGCACGACAACCACGGCGACGTCCCCGACACCCTGCGCACCCGGGTCCTGCGCGAGGCCAGCCAGGCCGCGGCGGCGCTCGGCTTCAAGCCCGCGGTGAGCTTCGTCGGGCCGGTGGAGAGCCTCGTCGGCGACAAGACCGGGCGTCAACTGCTGGCCGCACTGCGGGAGATGCTCTCCAACACGGCCCGCCACGCCCGGGCCTCCCGGGTCGGCGTGGAGATCGACGCCACCGTCCACCTCGACGACGCCGGGCACCCGGTCGGCGGCGACCCGGAGTCGCTCGACCGCGGCGGCCGGCCCGGCGTGCTGCTCACCGTCACCGACGACGGCGTCGGCATCCCCGCGGGCGGCCGGCGCAGCGGCCTGCTCAACCTCACCCGCCGCGCCGAGGCCCTCGGTGGCGACGCGTGGCACGAGGGCGGCCCGTACGGGAAGGGCACGAGGGTCTGCTGGACGTCCCGGCTCTGAGCGTCGAAGCGGGCCCGGAACACGAACGGTTCGGGGACGACGGGGGGAGGCCCGGTGGTGGATTGGTGAAAGCTGAACAAGGGAGAACTTCCCGACCAACGGCGTAAGTTGTCGGCGTCCGCCCCTTCCGGCGTGTCCGTGTGCACACATAGCTTTGCTCCGTCTCGGAGGGGAACCGGACGGGGGGAGCAGTGGACGCGTCGGGCCGTGGTCACGCCGCAGCAGGACCAGCGAGCCGAGGGGGGTTCCGCACCGAGCGGGCGCCGGACGGGCGCTACCGCTGGCAGCTCAAGGCGCCGAACGGGCGGGTGGTCGCCATCACCCCGGCCGCGTTCGAGACGGTCGGCGAGGCCGAGCGCGGCTTCGACGGGCTGCGCGCCGGCGCCGCCGAACTCACCGCGCGCATCACCCACGTCCGGGACGGCATCGGATGGATCTGGGTCGTCCCCGGCTCCCGCAGCCTCCCCGAGGTGCGCTCCAGCCGGGCCTACGAGCGGTACGCCACCTGCCAGAACGCGTTCCGCCGCTTCGTCGTGCTGCTCGCCAAGCAGCCGGCGCGTGAGTTGTCGGCGCGCGAGTTCTCGGCGCGCGAGTTGCCCGGGCGTGAGCCGCCCACAGGGGAACTGCCTGGGCGTGAACTGCCTGGGCGTGAACTGCCGGGGCGGACCGCGTCACTGAGACGCACCGATGGCCGCTGAGCGGCGCGGTCCCCGGCTGCTCGTCGTGCCGGCGGCCGACCGCTGCGTCGGCTGGGCGCTGCGCGCGGCCAACGGGCGGCCGCTCGGCGTGGGCGTCCGGACGTACCGCAACGAGGACGAACTCGCCGACGCCGTAAGAGAACTGCTGATCGAGAGAGCGGTGCTGCGGTGCTCGGTCGGACAGTCCGAGGGGCGCCAGTGGGTCTGGGCCGCCTACCTGCCGGTGCGCACCACCCGGCCGGGGGCGGCCGATTCCGTTCCGGTGGCGCGCAGCGCGCGCGGGTACCTGCGGCGCGACCAGTGCCAGGCGGGGATCGACGGGTTCCTGGCCGGACTCCACCGGCTGGGGCAGGAGGTGCGGCGGTCGGGGCCGGACGGCATCTGGTCGCTGTAGCGCGCCGTCCGTCCGTGCTGTTCCGGTGAAGCGCAGGTATCCGGCAACCCCCCGAGCCGCCACCTGGAGAAGAACGTCCAGGCCCGCTGAGCTGCTTGTTTCCGCACTGTTGCGGACCGGCTGACCAGTCGCTAAACCTCGCCGAACCGACGAATCGACATTCTGGGGCCGGTCTCGACCACCCTTCCGGCGCAACCGCCCCGGCGGACAGGATCTGCACTGCCGGACGGGCCGCAGCGGAGGCGGCCACCGGCCCCGAACTCCCCCCGGGAGTACGGGATTCACGCGATGGACGTCTCTCCCACCGGAGGAAGAGGAACATGCGTAAGACCGCTGCCAAGCTGCTCACCGCCGCCGCCCTGGCGACCTCGGTCGCCACCGTCTTCAGCGGCACCGCGGTGGCCGACCCGGCCGCCGGTGTCACCCCGGCCGCCCAGGACATCGTGGGTGCCGGCTCGGACACCACCCAGGCCGTGCTGAACCAGCTCTCCACCGCCTACAACGCGACGCTGACGGACCCGAACGCGCCGCGGCTGTACAGCTGGGACGCGATCGGCTCCTCGCCGATCACCCCCAAGACCGGTGCCGGCACGATCACCCGCCCGAACGGCTCCGGCGCCGGCATCAACGCGCTGAACGCCAACACCAGCACGACCCTCGACTTCGCCCGCTCCTCGCGCGGCCCGGTCAGCGGCTCGACCGGCGACCCGGCCACCGACGACTTCGTCGCGATGGCCAAGGACGCGGTGGCCTGGGCGGCCCCGAACAACGGCCACGCCCCGGCGAACCTGACCACGCAGAACCTCAAGGACATCTACACCTGCAACGTCACCAACTGGACCCAGATCGACCCCACGCTGACCAACGCGACCATCAAGCCGTTCCTGCCGCAGAAGGACTCCGGCACCCGGGCCTTCTTCCTGAAGGCGATCGGCAGCGGCACCTCGGTCACCCCGGGCAGCTGCGTCATCCAGGGCACCCAGGAGAACCAGGGCAGCGACCCGGCCCTCGCCGACCTCGACGCCGTGGTCCCCTACTCCGTGGCCCACTACATCGGCCAGGTCTACTTCAACCAGGGCAGCGGCGCCGACGTCCAGGGCCCGCTGACCATCCGTTCGGTCGACGGCACCGCGCCGGTCGACGTCCCGAACCAGAAGATCAGCGACGCCTTCGCCGCCTCCTCCTACGCGCGCGTGGTCTACAACGTCATCCGTGACGCCGAGTGGACCGGCTCGGACGCGCACGCCACCGCGCTGCAGAACATCTTCGGCAACGGCGGCTTCATCTGCAGCAGCGCCGGTGCGACCGTCCTGCAGAGCTACGGCTTCCTGCCGCTGCAGGGCTTCGACTGCGGCAGCTCCATCCACTCCTGACCAACCCCGCACCATCCGGCGGCCACGGGCTTCGCGCCCGTGGCCGCCGCCCCTGATGAGAGGGACGGGACCATGCGCAGGACTCCGGCTCCGCTGTTCACGGCGGCCGTCGTCGCGGCACTCGCCGCGGGCGTCAGCGCCCCGGCCGCCGCCGATCCAGCGCCCGGGGTGATCCCGGGCGCCCAGGACATCGTGTGTACGGCGCCGCAGGGCGCGTCCGACGTGCTGAACCAGCTCAGCGGCGACTACAACGCCTCGCTGACCGACCCCGGCGCTCCGCGCTGGTACGTCTGGGGCCCGCAGGGACCGTCGCCGATCACGGCGAAGGCGGGAGCGAACCCGATCACCCGGCCGAGCAACACCACCGGGGGACTGAGAGCTCTCGACTTGCCGGGCAGCGGCGTCGACTGCGCCGGCGCCGCCCGCGACCCGCAGAGCGGCGACCAGGTGAGCGACGACTTCGTGGCGTTCGCCAAGGAGGCGGTCGCGGTGGCCGGAGGATCACGGGTGCCGGCGAACCTGACGACGCAGAACCTCAGGGACCTCTACACCTGCAACGTCACCAACTGGCATCAGATCGACCCGGCGTACTCCGACTCCACGGCCAAGCCCTTCCTCCCGGCGTACGACTCCAACGTCAGGGCCTTCTTCCTGAAGACCATCGGTGGCGGCAGTCCGGTCACCCCGGGTAGCTGCGTCATCCAGGGCACCCAGGAGAACCAGGGATCCGACCCGGCGCTGAGCGATCCCGACGCGATCGTCCCGTACTCGGTCAGCCACTACATCTGGCAAGTGCTCTACGGCCGCGGCGGCGGCTCGGACGTTCCCGGCCCGTTGACCCTGCGCAGCATCGACGGTGTCGCGCCCGTCGACACGGCGAACCGGAGGATCGGCGACGCGTTCGCCGGGACCGTCTACAGCCACATCCTCTACAACGTCGTCCGGGACGCCGACTGGACCGCGACCGACGCGCACGCCACCGCGCTGCAGAACATCTTCGGCCCCACCGGCTGGATCTGCACCAGCCCGACGGCGGCCGGCGACCTGCAGAGCTTCGGCCTCCTGCCGCTACAGGGCTTCGACTGCGGCAGCTCCATCCACTCCTGACCGGCTCCTCTCCGCACCAGTGGAACCCACCTCTCCCAAGGAGTTCACCATGTCAAGAACCCGTGTCCGGCTCGCCGCCACCGGTGCCGCCGTCGTCCTCGCCGTGACCGGCCTGAGCGGCGCCGCCGCGGCCGACACCACCGTCACGACCACGCCGCCCACCGGGCAGGCCGTCGTGACCTCCGACCTGACGTTCCTCCAGAACGCGGTGACCAACGGCATCGTGATCGTCCCGCTCCCGCCGGCGACCCCGGCCTACGCTGACACCACCGGCCTCACCACGACCTTCCCGGTCTCGGGCGGCGTCGCGAACATCCCGGCGTTCAACGGTGACATCCAGTTCGGCGGCGACCTGCTGTTCGTCAACATCGCCACGGGCAAGACCGTGATCTTCAAGCAGCTCGACCTCGTGATCAACAAGGGCAGGTTCTTCGCCGTGCCGGACGGCGCGACGGCCCCGGTGGCCCTGCTGGACCCGGCGGGCCGGGTCTCGGTCGGCCGCAACGGCACCGCCCAGACGCTCGACACCACCGGTCTGAAGGTGGACGCGGCCGCCGCGCAGTACCTCGACACCAACCTCGGCACGACCTTCTTCACGGCCGGCCAGTCGATCGGTTCGCTCGCGGTGACCTACACGCCCGGCAGCTGACGTCTCGGCCCGGTGGACGCCACCGGGGCAGCTCGGCGGGTCCGCGCTCCGGCGCGGGCCCGCCCGCCTTGGGAGCGGCCAACTCCGTTACAGGGGAGTCGCGTTGTGGCCTCGTACATCTGGCCGACCGGATCCGGCCATGTCCGGCTGGCCGAATGGTACGCACCGGAGCCATCCGGCCCAGCGCCATCGACGCCCCGCGCCGCCCACCGGCGGCTCGCACCCACCGGAGGTCCCCGCCATGAGAATCCGCGAACCCGACCCGGGAGGCCGAGGGTGGTGGCGCCGGCGACTGCCGGCCCTGGCGCTCGTCTGGGCCGTGGTGGCGGCACTCGCGGTGGTCCCGGTGGGCCTGGGAGCGGTGCCCGAGGCGCGGGCGGACTCCGCGAAGACGGTGCAGGGACCGAAGGTCTGGATCCCGGAGAAGAAGGGGTACGGGCCCGAGGGGAGCGTGACGGTCTCCCAGACGGAGAACCTGACCAACCAGGTGCTACAGGTCTCCTGGAGCGGGTTCACGCCGACCCGGTCCGTCACCGGCAAGCCGGTGATCAAGGCGATCAAGGATTCCGAGGACATCGCCTACGCGGTGCGGATCTACGAGTGCAAGGGCGAGAACCCCCTCATCACGGACTGCTACGGAAGCACGCTCTACGGAGGGGAGGCTTCGCTCGGCTTCGAGCAGAAGGCGCGTCCCTCGGGTCTGGAAGCGCCCGAACTCCGGTCCAACATGGTGATCGCCGCGACCGGCCAGGACGGCTCCGGCGCGGCCTCCATCGAGGTCTGGAACAAGCAGCAGAGCGTCGGACTCGGGTGTGACGCGGCGAACCCCTGCTCCCTCGTGGTCGAGCCGAACTACGGCGGCGACCCGATCGACTACTACAAGCTCCGCAAGGGCCAGGCCGACTGCGAAGACCACCGGATGGACGTCGGCTCGCAGATCTTCAAGGCCGCGACGGACTCCACCCTGCGCCCCGGCATGGAGAACTGGAAGACCAGGAACCGCAGCAGCGAGCAGTGCGCCTGGGGCCATCACGTGGTCGTCCCCCTGCACTTCGCCCCCACCCCGGACGACTGCGCGGCGGCCGCCGCCGACCTCCGGGCCCAGGGCCTGGAGATGGCGAACCGCGCCATGCAGCAGTGGCGGTCCGGTCTGTGCCTCGGCAGCTCCCCGCTGACCGTCCAGTACGCCTCGGCCGGCGGTGAACCGCAGGCGCGGACGGCGTTCTTCGGCGGGACCACCGACGTCGCGCTCACGGCCAGGCCGGACCAGTCGCCGCCGGCCCGGCCGTACGTCTACGCGCCCCTGACCACGACCGGCATCTCCGTGGTGTTCGCGATCGACGACAGGACGACCGGGCGCCAGATCCGCGACCTGCGGCTGAACGCCCGGCTGCTGGCCAAGCTCCTGACCCAGTCCTACGACTCGCCGGGCGATCCGATCAAGTCGGTGGCGGGCAACCCGACGTGCCTGTTCACGGACCCGGAGTTCATCAAGCTGAACCCGCAGACGGAAGCGAACGGAATCCACTGGCCGACCAACTGCGGCGGGATCCTGACCGTCTTCCCGTCCGTCGCCGGCGGTACCACCGACCTCACCTACCAGGTGACCTCGTGGATCGCGAGCGACCCCGAGGCGGCCCGTTTCCTCGACGGCGAGCCCGATCCGTGGGGCATGCGGATCGACACCTTCTACCTGCGGCCGCAGTTCCCCGGGTACCCCGTCGAGGCCTTCCAGCCGCAGGACTTCACCGGCCCGGGCGTGTCGACCACCACCGTGGACCTCGCCCACTGGAAGCAGTACGAGTGGAACCCCTCCCTGCTCGGCCTGAGCCGGGTGGCCCGCAACATCCTGGAGGGCAAGCCGACCTGCCAGCAGCCGAACTCCGAATCGGACGGCCGGCACCTGGACTGCCCCGTCCAGGCCCCGGGTGAACGGGCCCTGCTCGCCATCATGGACGCCGGCCAGGCCAAGGCGTTCTCGATGCCCGAGGCGGCCCTGCTCAACCCGGCGGGCGCCTTCGTCGCCCCCGAGCGGTCCGGCTTCCAGGCCGCCGTCGCCGACATGACGGTCGATGCCGCCACCGGCGTGCAGCAGCTGCCCTACGGCGCCGCGGACACCGCGTACTCGCGGGACCAGAAGGCCTACCCGCTGACCACCGTGCAGTACGCGATGGTCCCGACGAGCGGAGTGCCGGAGGCCAAGGCCGGTGCGATCGCGAACTTCCTCAAGTCGGTCACCAACGGCGGCCAGGTGTACGGCATCGAGCCCGGCCAGCTCGCCCCGGGCTTCCTCGCCCTGACCGCCGCCCAGCGCGCCCAGGCCCAGGACGCGGCCGCGCACGTGGCCGCGCAGGACGGCAAGCTGCCCGGGAACCAGGCCGCCCCGCCGAACCCGCCGGCCGTCGCGGGCGGCACCTCCGGGGGCGGCGCCACCTCCGCCCCGGCGGGCGGCAGCGGAGGCTCCACCCCGGTGAGCGACAACGGCTCGGCGGGCGGCACCGCCCCCGACGGCACCGGGACGGGCTCCGGCCGGAACGGCACCGCCACCGACGGGTCCACCGCGGCCGGTACGGGCGCCGGTGCGCCCGCTGCCGCGGCACCGCCGGCCGCGGGTGCCAAGCCCACTGGGACGCCGACCGCCAAGGGCCCGCTGTCCGCCGCCCCGGTGGCGGCCGGCACCCCGCTGGCCGACCGATCGGGCCTGGCGCGGCTGCTGCTGCCCGTCGCCCTGATCGCCGGCCTGGTGCTGGTGGTCGGCGGGCCGGCCGCGCTGCTCCTCGGCGGCACCCCGGCCGGCGACAAGGCGGTGGCCGCAGTGCGCCGGGGCTGGTCGCGGCTGCGCCGCAGGCCCTGACGCCGACGCGGCGAACGACTCGGCGGGGCCGCCGTCCCGGCCCCGCCGAGCCCCTTCCGGCGGGCGCACGCTCCCTGCCCGTTCCCCCACAGCCGTTCCATGCAGCCGTTCCCACGCAGCCGTCCCCGAGCACGGAGAGCAGACCATGACAGCCGCCGCCGAGCCCGCGGCACCGTACGCCGGGGCACCGGGCCAGCCCGACCGCGGGCCGGACGAGGACGTCCCGCGCATCATCACCGCCCCCGCGACCGCCGGCGACCGGGTGTTCCGCGGCGTGCTGCGGCTCGCCGGGCTCTCGGTCTTCGCGATCATGGGGCTGATCGCCTTCTTCCTCGTGCTGCGCGGCGCCGACGCGCTGCGCATCGTCGGCTGGTCCTTCCTGACCGAGCGGAAGTGGCAGACCGGCGCGCACAGCTTCGGCATCGCGGCGGTGCTCCCGGACGGTCTGCTGATCGCCGTCATCGCGCTGACGATCGCCGTCCCGGTGGCGCTCAGCACCGCGATCTTCATCTCCGAGTACGCGCCCCTGCGGCTGCGTGCACTGCTGATCACCCTGGTCGACCTGATGGCGGCCATCCCCAGCATCGTCTACGGCCTCTGGGGGCTGTTCTTCCTCCAGCCGCGCATCCTCGGCCTGGTGCGCTGGATGGCCAACCACCTCGGTGACGTGCTCCCGTTCCTGAAGGTGCGCACCGGCGACGTCGGACCGTCCTACACCTCCTCGACCTTCATCGCGGGCGTGGTGGTGTCGCTGATGATCATTCCGATCGTCACCTCGCTCTCCCGCGAGGTGTTCTCCCAGGCGCCGCAGGGCGAGCGGGAGGGCGCCTACGCACTGGGCTCGACGCGCTGGGGGATGGTCCGGACCGTGGTGCTGCCGTTCGGACGCGGCGGTGTGATCGGCGCGGTGATGCTGGGCTTCGGCCGCGCGATGGGCGAGACGATCGCCGTCGCGCTGATCATCTCGCCGAGCTTCCAGACCATCACGCACGTCCTCGAGAACGGCGCCAACTCGATCCCGGCGCTGATCGCACTGCGGTTCGGCGAGTCGGACTCGCTGTCGCTCTCCGCGCTGATGGCGGCCGGTCTGGTGCTGTTCGCGCTCACCCTGCTGGTCAACGTGGCGGCCGGCTTCGTGATCAACCGGTCCCGTTCCGGCTCCGCGACGGCGGACTGACCATGACGAACCCCGAAGGGACGATCCGATGACCACGCTCGACCTGCCGCCGGTCGCGGCGTCCGGGCCCGCAGCCGCTCCCGCGCCCGACGGACGGCCGCGACCCGAGAAGCGGGTGAAGCTCGGCGGCATCACCCGGGACGACGTCTTCACCCTGGCCGGCGCGTCGGCCGGCTCGCTGGGCCTGGACTGGATGCTGTACGAGCGGGTCCTGCCGTTCAGCGGCGTGCTCGGCTTCCTGATCTGCTGGTACGTGCTCTTCCTGGCCGGCTACTACGCGCTCGGCCGTCTCCAGTGGGGTCCGATGATGGTGCGCGACCGCTTGGTGGCGGTGGTCGCCTGGAGCGCCGGGCTGCTCATCGTCGGACTGATCGCCGACCAGATCGGCTACGTGACGAGCCGTGGGATGGACGCGGCGCAGCACCTCAACTTCTTCACCGAGTCGATGGAGAGCACCGGCCCGCTCAGCCCGATCACCTCCGGCGGTGCGCTCAACGCGATCGTCGGATCGCTCGAACAGCTGGGCCTGGCGACGTTGTTCGCGGTGCCGCTGGGGATCGGCGCGGCCGTCTTCATGTCCGAGGTCGGCGGCCGGATGGCCCGGCCCGTACGGACGCTGGTCGAGGCGATGACGGCGCTGCCGTCGATCGTCGCCGGCCTGTTCGTCTTCGGCGTCGTGATCCTCACCTTCGGGTTCGAGAAGAGTGGCTTCGCCGCCTCCCTGGCGCTGACCGTGATGATGATGCCGATCGTCACCCGGGCCGCCGAAGTGGTCATCCGGTTGGTGCCGGGCACCCTGCGCGAGGCCTCGTACGCGCTCGGCGGCAGCCAGTGGCGGACGGTGTGGAACGTCGTGCTGCCCACCGCCCGCCCAGGACTGGTGACGGCCGTCGTGCTCGGGATGGCGCGCGGCGTCGGTGAGACCTCGCCGGTGCTGCTGACCGCCGGCTTCACCGCACAGTTCAACGGCAACCCGTTCGAAGGGCACCAGGTGTCGCTGCCGCTGTACATCTGGAACTACGTCAAACAGCCCTACGACCCCATGATCGCGCGGGGCTTCGCCGCCGGTCTGACCCTGATGGGCGTGGTGCTGGTCCTGTTCGTCACCGCGCGTCTGCTCGGTGGCCGCCGGCCCGGTCAGCTGACCGGGGCCCAGAAGCGCCGGATCAGCCGGGACGCGCGCCGCGCCGAGGCCGCCGCGCTGGCCGCCGTCTCCCGTCCGGTCGTCGCCGTGCCGAGGAGTCGCTGATGTCGCACTCAACCAACCGCTGTACCAGAGGAGTTCTCATGTCGTGGGAGGCCGCAAGGCGCCCCGTGGCCCGCACGGTGGCCGTACTGCTGTCCCTCCTGCTCGCCTCGGGGACCATGCTGGCGCGCAGCACTCCGGCGCACGCGGGCGTGGTGCTGAGCGGCGAGGGTTCCAGCTGGGCCGCACCGGCCCTGGACCAGTGGCGCCAGGACGTCCGGACGCAGGGCATCGGCATCGACTTCGCCGCGACCGGCTCGGCGAACGGCCGCGCCTCGTGGCGCAACAACCAGACCGACTTCACCGCCTCGGACGTGCCGTTCCGCTCCAAGGAGGACACCGGCCTGAACGAGGCGGGCCGGCGCGGCGGCGGCGGTGGCGCCGAACAGCCGACGTACGGCTACTCGTACGTGCCGATCACCGCGGGCGGCACCACCTTCATGTACAACCTGCAGATCGGCGGGAAGCAGGTCCGTGACCTGCGGCTCTCCCCGCAGACCATCGTGGACATCTTCACCAACAAGATCACCAACTGGAACGATTCGAAGATCACCCAGGACTACGGCAGACAGCTGCCCAGCCTGAAGATCTTCCCGGTCGTCCGCTCCGACGGCTCGGGCGCCACCGCGCAGTTCACCCGCTGGATGTCGCACACCTACGGCGCCCAGTGGGACGACTACTGCAAGGCGGTCAACTCCGTCAGCTGCGGTGAGTACACCGAGTTCTTCCCGGCGTCCAGCCCGATGGTCGCGCAGAGCAGCTCCGACACCGTCGCCAGCTACATCATGGCGCCCACCAACCAGGGCACCATCGGCTACGACGAGTACGCGTTCGCCAAGAAGGCCAACTGGCCCGTGGTGAAGGTGCTCAACAAGGCCGGCTACTTCTCGCTGCCGACCGCCTCCAACGTGGCGGTGTCGCTCACCGCGGCGAAGATCCGGGGCGTCGACGACGACACCCCGGAGTCCGACCCCAATTACCTCCAGCAGAACCTCGACGGCGTCTACACCATGGACGACCCGCGCGCGTACCCGATCTCCAGCTACAGCTACCTGATCGTGCCGCGCTCCGACTTCCTCAAGCCGCTGCCCCGGTTCAACGACGACAAGGGCGCCGCCCTCAGCCGGTTCCTCGACTACGTGCTGTGCGAGGGACAGGGCGAAGCCGATCAGCTCGGCTACTCGCCGATCCCGTACGGCCTGGTCAAGGGCGGGCTGAAGCAGAGCAAGCACATCCCGGGCAACGCCAGCAAGGTCAACGCGGACAGCCTGGCGGGCTGCGCCAACCCGACCATCAACCAGGCCGGCGAGCTGACGCTCCTCAAGAACGCCCCGATGCCCAGCCCCTGCGACAAGCAGGGTCAGGCGCTCGACTGCACCGTGCAGAACGGCCAGGCGGTCAGCGGCGGTTCGGGCCCGGGCGGCGGCCCGGGCGGCAGCGGCGGCGGCGCGGCCGGCGGCACCGGCGGTACGGGCAGCGGCGGCGGCACCGGCAAGGCCGGAAACAAGGGCACGGGCGGTGGTGGCACCGC
The DNA here is from genome assembly GCF_042887925.1 of Kitasatospora sp. NPDC057904. Classification (NCBI taxonomy): domain Bacteria; kingdom Bacillati; phylum Actinomycetota; class Actinomycetes; order Kitasatosporales; family Streptomycetaceae; genus Kitasatospora; species Kitasatospora sp. NPDC057904. Next base: position 149,228 of record NZ_JBHVOL010000005.1, on the reverse strand, counting down.
GGGCGGCGCCGGCGGTGCGGCGGCGGCCGGCGGCACCGGCGACCCGAACGCGCAGGGGGCGGCCGCCGACCCGAACGCGGCCGCCGGCACCCCCGGCGACCAGCCCGTCGACGACGTCGTCGACCCGCAGACCGGCCAGGTGGTGGCCCGCGGCCGCGGCGGTGCCGGGGAGGTCGCGGCGAACGTGGTCGACGTGGCCGGAAAGCCGGACGACTGGATGCTCAGCACGCTCACCGCGATCGAGCTGATCGCCGTCGTCCTCGTCCCGCCGCTGCTCGGCCGCCGGCTGCTGCGCCGCCGCACGTCGGGCGGCGCGTCGTGACGGCCCCCGTGCTGGAGAAGCCGGCCGCCCCCGCCCCTGGCGTTCCGGAGCCGGCCGGTCCGGCCGGGCGGCCCGCGGTGACGCCGGGGCGGCGATGGTTCCTCCAGGCGGCCTGGGCGGTCAGCCTGCTGGCCGCGCTGGTCCTGGGCTTCGTCGGCTTCCTGTTCACGCTCTCGGACATCCAGGAGCGGCACTACCAGTCCACCGCGCACAAGACCTTCCGGGACCAGCTCGCCCGCGCGGTCGCCCCGACCGGCTCCGCGCCGGACGGCGAACCGGTGGCGCTGCTGGACATCCCGGCGATCGGCCTGCACCAGGCCGTCGTCGTCGAGGGCACCACCGGCCGGGACCTCATGCGCGGGCCCGGCCACCGGCGGGACACCGCGCTGCCCGGCCAGAGCGGGGTGGCGGTGGTCTTCGGCCGCGGGGCCACCTTCGGGGCGCCGTTCGCCGAACTGTCCAAGCTGCGGGTCGGCGACCGGATCGAGACGATCACCGGGCAGGGCACGGCCAGCTACACCGTCAACGCGTACGGCGACGGCGACGCCCCGATCACCGACCCGGCCCGCGACCGGCTCGTCCTGGTCACCGGGGACTCCGACTGGATCCCCGGCTCCACCGTGATGATCGGCGCCCGGCTGGACGGCGACCCCCAGCAGAACCCGGGCGGCCGGCCCGCCACCGTCCCGTACGACAAGGCGCTGGCCGCGGACAAGGGCGCGCTGGCCACGCTGCAGCTATGGTCGCTCGGCCTGCTCGGCGCGGTGGTCGCCGCCCTGCTGCTGGCCCGGTACTGGCGCCGCTCGACCGCTTACCTGAGCCTCGCACCGGTGGTCGGCGCGGCGCTCTGGGCGGTCTACGAGAACGCCGCCGCCCTGCTGCCCAACCTCTACTGACGCGCGCCCGGAGGACCGTACCGATGACGGATGCACCGATGACCGACCACCCGCCGACCCCGGCCCGGCCGGCCGACGCGCCGCACCCGGCGGCGGACCCGGCCGCCGACACGCTCACCCTGCCGCCCGTCCAGCCGGTGCCGCGGTACGGCACCGGGGCCGGCGGCGGGGCGCTCGCCGCCCTGGAGACCCGGGACGTCTCCGCCTGGTTCGGCTCGCGCAAGGTGCTGGAGCGGGTCTCGCTGGCGATGCCGGCCGGCGAGGTCACCGCGCTGATCGGCCCGTCGGGCTGCGGCAAGTCCACCTACCTGCGGATCCTCAACCGGATGCACGAGATGGTGCGCGGCGCCGCGCTGGCCGGCGAGGTCCTGCTGGACGGCGAGGACGTCTACCACCTCGACCGGCGGCCGGCCGAGGTGCGCCGCCGGATCGGCATGGTGTTCCAGCGGCCCAACCCGTTCCCGGCGATGTCCGTCCAGGACAACGTCGCGAGCGGGCTCAAGCTGGCCGGGATCAAGGTGTCCAAGGAGGAGCGCCGGCACCTCGTGGAGACCAGCCTGCGCCGGGCCGGGCTCTGGGACGAGGTGGCCACCCGGCTGCACACGCCCGGCGGCGCGCTCTCCGGCGGTCAGCAGCAACGCCTGTGCATCGCACGGTCGTTGGCCGTGTCGCCGGACATCCTGCTGATGGACGAGCCGTGCTCGGCGCTCGACCCGACCTCCACCCGGCGGGTCGAGGAGACCATCGCCGAGCTGCGCGGGCGGCTCACCATCGTGATCGTCACCCACAACATGCAGCAGGCCCAGCGGGTCTCGCAGACCTGCGCGTTCTTCCTGGCCACCCACGACACCCCGGGCCGGATCGTCGAGGCCGGGCCGACCGAGCAGGTCTTCGGCAGCCCGCGCGACCGGCGCACCTCGGACTACGTCAACGGCCGCTTCGGCTGAGGGAGCCCGAGGATCCGCTCCAGCACCGCCGCGACGCCGTCCTGCTCGTTGCTCACGGTGTGCAGCGCCACCGCCGCCAGCACCTGCGGGTGCGCGTTGGCGACGGCGTACGCGGTGCCGGCCCAGTCCAGCATCTCCAGGTCGTTCGGCATGTCGCCGAAGGCGACCACCTCGGTGCGGTCGATGCCGTGCCCGGCGCACCAGCGGGCCAGCGTGCTGGCCTTGGTGACGCCGGGCGCGCTGATCTCCAGCAGCGGGATCGGCGCGGAGCGGGTGATCTCGGCCAGGTGCCCGCCGGCCTCGCGGGCCTCGCCCAGCAGCTTGTCCGGGTCGAGGTCCGGGTGCTTGGCCAGCAGCTTGAACAGGCCGCGCACCGGCCCGTCCGGCCCCAGCAGCAGCTCGGCCGGGCCGATCGGGTGGTCCACGTCCTCGCCCCACATCGGCACCTCGTACCCGGGCTCGCGGGCGAACCCGGCCGGGTACTCGAAGGCGAAGGACGTGCCGGGCAGCTTGGCGCGCAGGATCTCGACCACGGCCAGCGCGGTCTCCTCCGGCAGCGGGAAGGACTCCAGCAGCTCGCCGCGCCGCACGTCGACGACCGCGCCGCCGTTGGAGCAGATCGCCACCCCGTGCCCGCCGATGTGCGGGCTGACCTGCTGCATCCAGCGCGGCGGGCGCCCGGTCACGAACACCACCCGCACCCCGGCCGCCTCGGCCGCGGCGAGGGCGGCGGCGGTGCGGTCGGTGACGGTGCCGCCGCTGCACAGCAGGGTGCCGTCCAGGTCGGTGGCGATCAGGCGGGGGGCGCGGGGTTCGGTCACCGGTCCATCTTCGCCCATCGGCGGGGTGCCGGTCATCGGCGGGACCGCCACCCGTCCTCCGACCCCGGTCGGCCTTCTTTCGGCCCCGGAAGCGCCGTTTCCGGCCGATTCGCCCGGGGCGGGGGTGTCCGGCTTCCGCCCTCCGGGCAGGACCCGCATGGCCGAGCAGACCGCCTCCCCGTCGGCAGGAAGAGCCATGCCCACTCGCCAGCTCCGGGACGAGACGCTCCCGACCGCCCCTCCCGCGGCCCGCGCCGCGCCGCGCGAGCCCGTCCTCCTCGGCGACGTGCTGTTCCACGCCCTCGCCGAGATCGCCCGCCGGGGAGCCCCGGACGGGCCCGCCGGGCCGGAGCCGAAGCTCCCCGCCCAGCGCACCCGTCCGCACCCGTGATCCGGCCGTCGGTCCCCTGAGCCGCTAGCCCTCGCCGAGCTGGGCGAGGCCCTCGGCGGCGATCTCCTCGAAGACGGCGAGGTCGTTCTCGAAGATCGAGCCCGGCACCGGCCAGTGGATCACCAGCTCGGTGATGCCCAGCTCGCGGTAGGTGCCCGCCCAGTCGACGAAGGCGCCCAGCGACTGCAGGGGCTTCTCCGCCGTCGAGCCCTGGAGCAGCACCTTCTCCAGTGTCGCGACGTCCCGGCCGGCGGCCTCGCAGGCCGTGGTGAGCTTCGCGATCTGCCGCGCGATGACCTCGGGCGCCTGCTCCACCGGCACGTCCGCCGGCCCGCGCGGGTCGCCGTACGTGACCCAGCCCTGCCCGTGCTCGGCGGCCAGCCTCAGCCCGCGGGGGCCGGTCGCGGCCACGTAGAACGGGACGCGCGGCGTCTGCACGCAGCCGGGGATGTTCCGCGCCTCGACGGCCGAGTAGTACGTGCCGGCCTCGGTCGTGGCGTCCTCGCGCAGCAGCTTGTCCAGCAGCGGCAGGAACTCGCCGAAGCGGTCCGCCCGCTCCTTCGGCGACCACGCCTCCTGGCCCATCGCCGTCGCGTCGTAGCCGACGCCGCCGGCGCCGATGCCGAGCGTCAGCCGCCCGCCGGACACGTCGTCCAGCGTGATCAGCTCCTTGGCCAGCGTCACCGGGTGCCGGAAGTTCGGCGAGGTGACGAGGGTGCCGAGGCGCAGCCGCTCGGTGGCCGTCGCGGCCGCGGTCAGGGTCGGGACGGACCCGAACCACGGCTCGTCCCGGAACGACCGCCAGGAGAGGTGGTCGTACGTGTACGCGGCGTGGAAACCGAGCTCCTCGGCCCGCCGCCAGATCTTCTGCCCCTCGCCCCACCGGTGGATGGGGAGGATCACGGTGCTCAGTCGCATGGGTCCGACCCTACGTCGCCCGTGCGCCGGTGTCCGGTGGCGCAGGGGGCGCCCAGGGGCGCGGGGGTGCAGGTGCGGGTGTGCGTGGAGCGACGGTGGGAGGCGCTAGTCTGTCGGCCGCACCGATAACCTGATCATGCGTCACACGGGGGTTAGTCGTCATGCTCGTTTCCAGGAAACTGCTCTCCGCCGCCCTGGTTGCCACGGCCGCGTTCGGCCTGGCCGCCTGCGGCCCGGACAACTCGTCCGACCAGGCCGGCGGCGGCTCCAGCACCGCCGCCGCCGCGCCCACCGGCGCGCCCGCCACCGCCGCGCCCACCGCCGCGCCCACCGGTGCGGCCACCGGCGCCGCCTCGCCGACCGGGAAGGCCAAGCCCACCGGCAAGCCGTCCGCCGGCGCGACCGACGCAGGCCCGGAGGGCATCTGCACCCACGACCCGCTGCCGGCCGGGCAGAAGTGGATCGTCCCGGTGAAGGGCACCAACGGGACCACCCTGGTCTACAAGGACACCAAGGACGCCTGCGGGGTCGACGACGTCGCCCTCGAACCGACCGGGCCCGACAAGACCGCGCAGTTCGCGCCCGCCTTCAAGGCCCAGCTGCGGTCGGTGGTGAAGCCGCCGATGGACGCCAACGCGGAGACCCTCGCCAAGCACGTCAACGAGTGCATCGCGACGCCGGGCAGCGACAAGGGCGTCTACCCCTGCCAGAACAACGTCTTCAAGGTGACGCTCGACGCCTCCGGCAAGGTCGTCGAGATGTGGGAGAAGGCGGTTTCCTGAGGCGCGGCCGCCCGCGCCGGTAGCGGGTGGCGCAGGGCGAACGGGGCGGATCGGCGGTCGACGCCGGTCCGCCCATTGCGTTTGGATCACGGCGTGCCCGATTCATCGGGAATTGGGAGGGAACGTGGTGATGATTTTGTTGGCGGATTTCTCACCGGCCTCTCATACTTCCTGCTGAGACGCGTGCCGGACGGTCCGGAGAGCCGCTGGGGGGCGGTGTGCGAGGGGCCCGCGCGCGACATTCCACGTTTCCCTGGGGGAGTTCCTTGTCCGCGCCCGAAAACGAGCACCCCGCAGAGCAGCCGGTAGCTGCTCAACCTGCTGTTCCCGGTGCCGAGTTGCCCGCCGCGCCGATGGCCGAGCCGATTGCCTCGCCGATGGCCGAGCTGACGGCCGAGCCGATGGCCGAGCCCGTCGTCGGGGCGCCCGCCGAGGCGCCCGCGCGCCGACTGCCGCGCGCCGTCGGCATCGCGCTCGCCACCGCCGGGCTGCTCGCCGTCACGGCGACCAGCGCCGCCGTGACCGTCGCGGTCGGCAAGCCGGACGCCCGCCCGGCCGCCGCCGCACCCGCGCCGACGGCCGCCGCGTCCGCGTCCGGGACGGCCTCCGCGAGTCCGACGCCCACCGCCGTGCCGCTTCCGACGCCGACCGCCGTCCCGACCACGCCCAAGCCGGCCAGCACCGTCAAGGGCGCCGTCAGCGGCGGCAGGCACGACGGCGATCTGCGCTACTTCCTGCTCCCGATCCCCGACGGCGGCGAGTCGTACGGGCCCGTGGACGGGGCGAAGCTGAGCGACGACGACGTCGCCGAACTGTTCGGCAAGCAGGACGGGATCATGGGCATCCTCGGCTCGTACGGGTACAAGGAGGGCGCCACCCGGATGTACCGCACCGCCGACGGCAAGGCCGAAGTCACCGTCACCCTCCTGCACTTCGGCTCCACCGCGATGGCGACCGAGTTCGTCAAGGGCTACACCGTCAAGTCGCAGGACCCGATCGACATCGACGGCGACCCGAACGCCCACGGCTACGTCCACAAGCCCAAGCAGCAGGCCTACACCGGCTCGATGACCGGCATCTCCAGCCAGGGCGACGTCCAGTACACGATCGACGTCGAGGTGAAGGGGACGCCGGACAAGGCGCTGCTCAGCGAGCTGATGAAGCGGCAGCGCGAGTGGCTCGCCTCCGGCGGCTGAGCCCGTACCGCCGCCCGCCCGCCGTCGTCCTTCCTTCTCCTGGAGCCACTTCGTGACCACCGAACCCGTGGAGCCGTCGCCCGGCGACGCTCCTCCGCAGCCCGCGGCCCCCGCCGCGCCGCCTGCCCCGCCGGTGCCGCCGCAGCCCGTCGCCGCGTCGGACGCCATCGCTCCCGAGGCCGTCGCTCCCGACGCCGTCGTGACCGGGCCGCCCGGTGCCTTCGTGCCCGACCTCCTGGCCGTCGGTCCCGAGCCCGCGCCGCGCGTCCCGCGCCGGCCCCGGCCGGTGCTGCTGGCCGTGTGCGGCCTGGTGCTCGGCGTCCTCGGCGGTGGCGGCGTGGGCTACGCCATCCAGGCGCAGCGCCCGCCGACGCCGCTCCCGCCGCTGCAGGTCGCACTGCCGTCCTACCCGGCCGCGACGGTCGACCCGACCGCCTTCGCCGCCGAGCAGCCGCAGCCGCTCGCCATCGACGGCGACCTGCGCAAGCTCCTCCTCACCGCGCCGGAGGGCAGCAAGCCCTGGGGCGAGAACCCGGACAAGCCCTCCTGGGTGTCGGCCGGCGACCTCGCCGAGCACACCGGCGACGCGGTCCGCGAGTTCAAGGACCTGAACTCGCGCGGTTTCCGGCGCGCGGTGGAGGTCGACTGGCAGAAGGACGACGTCAAGTACCGCGTGTCGTTGATCCAGTACGCGCCCGAGCACGCCGGCGAGGCGAAGTCGCGCGCCACCGTCTTTCGCACGCAGCCCTTCGAGAAGGGCGCCAACGGCGGTTACAAGGTGTTCGACCAGCCCAATTACTGGTCGGACAGCAAGGATCCGTACTACTACGGCCACGCCGTGGCCCAGCGCGGCACCGTCGTGATGGAGGTCGAGATCTTCGGTGCCAAGCCGGTGACGTCGAACGCCGTGGAGGACCTCGCCAAGCAGCAGTGGGAGCGGCTGATATGAGCGACAGCACCGTGACCGGGGCTGAGACCCCCGAGCAGCCGCACACCATCCCCGTGCAGCCCGCCGCCGAGCAGCTCGCCCCGGAACAGCAGCCCGCCGCCGGGCGGTTCGCGCCCGGGCCGTTCACGCCCGAGCAGCCGGCCCCCGTCGCCCCGCGCCCCCGCCCGGCCTCCGGCCGCCTGTTGCGCGCGGGTGCCGCCACGGTCGCCGCGGCGCTGGTCGGCGTGGTCATCGGCATCGGCATCATCAAGACGCAGTACGACGACCCCGCCCCGGTCGCCGCCGGCCCGTCCGCCGCGCCGGCGCCGACCGCGACCGCCACGCCGTTCGGCGCCAGGTCCAACGGCAACCACTTCGGTTCGCTGCGCGACCTGCTGCTGCCCGTCCCGGCCGGTTTCGAACTCGGCCCGGACGAGGGCGGCTACGGCAACGACGACGAGATCGGCGCCGAGCGGCTCAGCGCCGAACTGGACGAGGAGCTCCAGCAGATCCCCAAGGACAAGCGGGACAAGCTCCGCGCCTACTGGGAGGGCCTGCACGTCAAGGCTACCGGTGTGCGGACGTACCGGGCCCAGGGCGACGACCTGGTGGCCGGCCTGAAGCTGCGCCAGTTCAACCAGCAGGAGGTGCAGAAGCTCAACGAGTACACGGCGGTCTTCAGCGACACCGGCCTGTTCCGGCTCGGCCCGGAGATCCCCGGCCACCCGGAGGCGCACTGCTACCTGATGCCGGCGCCGCCGTCCGCCCCGCTCGACTACCTGGAGTGCTCGGCCGCCGAGGGCGACCTCCTCGTGGTCATGAACGTCGAGGGCGTCGCGCCGCTGCCCAAGGACAAGATCGTCGCCCTCTTCACCGCGCAGCTCGACCGCCTCGCCCGCCCGGGAGCGTCCGTATGACCGACCACGTCACCTCGCAGGACCCCGCGGGCACCCCCGTCCCCCCGCCCGCGCCGACCGCTCCGCCCGCGCCCGTGCCGACCGCTCCGCCCGCGCCCGTGCCGACCGCTCCGCCCGCGCCCGTGCCGACCGCCCCGCCCGAGCCCGCGGCGCCGGCCGGCCCGGCGCTCTCCGAGGTGGAGCTGGTGCCGCCCCCGCCGGCCGCGCCCGAGACGCCCGAGAAGCGCGAGGCCCGCCTCGCCCGCCGGACCCGCCGCCGCAAGGCGGTGGTGCGCTGGGCCGCCGCCACCCTGGTGTGCGCGCTCGCCGGCACCGGGACGGCGATGGCCCTGACCGTTCCCGAGCGCACGGACATCCCGGGCCTGGCGACCAAGAGCGACGGCCGCTACACCTTCCCCGCGCTCGCGTTGCCGCCGCAGCCCCCGGCGAAGGGCCCGTCGGTGCGCAAGGAGCCGCACCGCGCGGACCTCCGCAACCTCGTGCTGCCCGCGCCCAAGGAGGCCGGCGGTCCGCTCGGGCTGGTCGTCTTCCCGAGCCCGACCGCGACGCCCTCGGCGTCCGGCTCGGCGAGCCCGTCCGCCACCGCGTCCGCGAGCCCGTCCGCGAGCGGGTCCCCGTCCGGGACGGCGAGCCCGGCGGCCTCCGCCAAGGCCAGCGCGGCCACCGCCGACTGGGCCCCCTGCGACGCCGTCCTCGACGAGCAGCAGAACCCGGACGACCTGCGCGCCCTGCTGCTGCAGAACGCGTGCCGCGCGGCCGCCGTCCGGGAGTGGACGGCCTCCGACGGCACCCGCACCCAGATCCGGCTGCTGCGCTTCGGCTCCTCCTTCGAGGGCGGGGAGGTCTTCTCGGCCCTGCGCGCGAACAGCCTGCCGAAGGCCCTGCCCGGGGCGAAGGCCGGCTCGCACGACGGCTGGGACGCCCTCCCGAACGTCGACCTCGCGGTCAAGGAGTCCTCGGTGCAGGGCGCCAAGGGCGACCCGACGGCCCGCGTGGCGTACCTCGGGGCGAGCAACGTCCTCGCCGTCATCACGATGACCAACCCGAAGGGCGTGCCGGTCGCGCCGTTCCGCCAGGTGGCCACCCTGCAGTCCGACCTGCTGAACTGACGGAACGTCATGCGAACGCCGGGCCGACCGCGTCACGACCGGTCGGCCCGGCCGCTTCCGTCCGACCCCTAGGGGAGAGCCCGCCGGCGTCATACCGCAGCATCATCCGCGGTTCGTCATTCCAGCTCATGGTCCTTGCGGCGCGGGCCCGTTACGTTGGGGGCGTGTCCACTCCTGTCATCAAGACGGACGACCTCTCCAAGAGGTTCCCCCGGGTAACGGCGCTCGACCGGCTCACCGTCGAGGTGCACCCGGGGGTCGTCGGCCTGGTCGGCGCCAACGGGGCGGGCAAGTCCACCCTCATCAAGATCCTGCTCGGGCTCGCCCCGGCGACCTCCGGCACCGGCCGGGTCCTCGGCCTGGACATCGCCACCCAGGGCCCGGAGATCCGCGAGCGCGTCGGCTACATGCCGGAGCACGACTGCCTGCCGCCCGACGTGTCGGCCACCGAGTTCGTGGTGCACATGGCCCGGATGGCCGGACTGCCCGCCGCCGCGGCCCGCGAGCGCACCGCGGACACCCTCCGCCACGTCGGCCTGTACGAGGAGCGCTACCGCCCGATGGGCGGCTACTCGACCGGCATGAAGCAGCGGGTCAAGCTGGCCCAGGCACTCGTGCACGACCCGAAGCTGGTGCTGCTGGACGAGCCGACCAACGGCCTCGACCCGGCCGGCCGGGACGAGATGCTGGCACTGATCCGCCGCGTCCACCGGGACTTCGGCATCTCGGTGCTGGTCACCACCCACCTGCTCGGCGAGCTGGAGCGCACCTGCGACCACCTGGTCGTCATCGACGGTGGCAAGCTGCTGCGCTCCTCCTCCACCGCCTCCTTCACCGAGGCGACGGCCCTGCTCGCGCTCGAAGTCACCGACCACCCGGATGACCTGGTGCGCGACCCCGGCGCCGCCGTCCTCGAACGCCTCACCGCCGCGGGCCTGTCCGCCACCCCGGACGGCTCGCACGTGCTCCTCGTCCGGCTGGCCGGCGACGACACCTACGACACCATCCGCGACACCGTCGCGGACCTCGGCCTCGGCCTGGTCCGGCTGGAACAGCGCCGGCACCGGGTCGCCGAACTCTTCACGGACGAGTCCAAGGGAGGTCCGGACGATGCCTCCTGAGAGCAGGCCCGCCGACGCCGGCGTCATCCACGACATCGGCTACCGCGGCTACGCCGGCCCCCGCCTCGGCCGGGCCTACGCGACCCGCTCGCTGTTCACCCAGAGCCTGCGCGCCGCGTACGGCCTCGGGCGCTCCGGCAAGTCCAAGGTGCTGCCGATGCTGGTGCTCGGCGTGCTCACCGTGCCCGCCGTCATCATGGTCGCGATCGCGCTGTTCACCAACGCCGCGCAGCTGCCGCTGGACTACCCGCGCTACCTGTCGGCCTTCGGCCTGATCGTCTCGATCTTCCTGGCCTCGCAGACGCCGGTGCTCCTCTCCCGGGACCTCAGGTACCACACCGTCCCGCTGTACTTCTCCCGCCCGATCACCCGCGGCGACTACGTGCGGGCCAAGTTCGCGGCGATGTTCTGCGCCCAGTTCCTGCTGATGGCGGCACCCCTGGTGGTGCTCTACGTCGGCGCGCTGCTGGGCCGGCTGGACTTCGCGCACAACACCGAGCACTTCCTGATCGGCCTGGTGGCCGCCGTGCTGTACGCGCTCGTGCCGACCTCGGTCGCGCTGGTGATCGCCGCCGCCACCCCGCGCCGCGGCTTCGGGGTGGCCGGGATCATGGGCTACCTCGCGGTCAGCTCGGTGGTCGTGGCGATCCTGACCCGGATCGGCACCGGCTTCGAGGTCACCGTCCCGGACTCCGCCCAGTGGGCCGCGCTGCTGTCGCCGAACGACCTGGTGGAGAGCCTGACCAACCAGCTCTTCGACGTCGGCGGCCCGGTCGGCCGGATGCACGCCCCCGGGGCGCTCGGCGCCGCCGTGTTCCTCGTCGTCGCCGCCGGGATGGCGGCCGGGGCGTACGGGCTGCTGCTGCGCCGCTACCGCAGCGTCTGATCCACCCGCGGCGTCCGACGACCGCAGAGCCCAGGAGGGGCACGCAATGGCCACCATCACCATCGACAAGGTCTCGCGCTGGTTCGGCAACGTGGTCGCCGTCAACGACATCAGCATGGCCATCGGCCCGGGGATCACCGGTCTGCTCGGCCCGAACGGCGCGGGCAAGTCCACCCTCATCCACATGATGAGCGGCTTCCTCGCGCCCTCCACCGGCACGGTCACCCTGGACGGCTCGCCGATCTGGCGCAACCAGGAGGTGTACCGGAAGATCGGGCTGGTCCCCGAGCGGGAGTCGATGTACGACTACCTGACCGGCTGGGAGTTCGTGCTGGCCAACGCCGAGCTGCACGGCCTGCCCGATCCGGGCGCCGCCGCCCGCCGCGCCCTCGGCCTGGTCGAGATGGAGTACGCCCAGGACCGCAGGACCGGCACCTACTCCAAGGGCATGAAGCAGCGGGTCAAGATGGCCTCCGCGCTCGTCCACGACCCGGCCGTGCTGCTGCTCGACGAGCCGTTCAACGGCATGGACCCGCGCCAGCGGCTCCAGCTGATGGACCTGCTGCGCCGGTTCGGCGCGGACGGCCGGACCGTCCTGTTCTCCTCGCACATCCTGGAGGAGGTCGAGCAACTCGCCCGGCACATCGAGGTCGTGGTGGCCGGCCGGCACGCTGCCTCGGGCGACTTCCGCCGGATCCGCCGCCTGATGACCGACCGCCCGCACCGCTACCTGGTCCGCTCCAGCGACGACCGCCGGCTGGCCGCCGCCCTGATCGCCGACGGCTCCACCGCGGGCATCGAGGTGGACGAGCGCGAACGGGCCCTGCGGATCCAGGCGGTGAACTTCCAGGGCTTCACGACGCTGCTGCCCCGGGTCGCCCGGCAGGCAGGCATCACCCTGTACACCGTCGCCCCGGCGGACGAGTCGCTGGAGAGCGTGTTCTCCTACCTCGTCTCCGCCTGACCTCAGCACGCCATCGGGAAAGGCCGACCATGAATCCGACCGTCGCCAGGCTGACGCTGCGCGGCCTGCTGGGCCGCCGCCGCGGCGCCCTGCTGCTGGTGGTCCCCGCCCTGCTGCTGCTCGTCTCGGCGCTCGCGAGCGGGTCCAGCGGGGACGGGCACGACCTGACCGTCAAGATCCTCGGCCAGCTCGGCCTCGGCACCCTGGTGCCGATCCTCGGGCTGGTCGTCGGCACCGGCGTGATCGCCACCGAGATCGACGACGGCTCGATCGTCTACCTGCTCGCCAAGCCGCTGCCGCGCTGGGAGATCGTCACCACCAAGCTGTTCGTCGCGATCGGCACCACGTGGGTGTTCGCCGCCGTCCCGACCATGCTCGCGGGCTTGATGCTGTACGGCACGAAGGACGGCGTCACGCTCGGCTACACCGTCGCGGCGCTGGTCGCGGGGGCCGCGTACAGCGCGATCTTCCTGCTGCTCGGCGTCGTCACCCGGCACGCGGTGGTCGCCGGACTCGGCTACGCGCTGGTGTGGGAGTCGCTGGTCGGCAACTTCGTGGCGGGCGCCCGCACGCTGAGCGTCCAGCAGTGGGCCCGGTCGGTCGCCGAGACGGTGGCGGGGGACACCGCGATCGGCGCGGACGTCTCCTTCGGGGTGGCCGTGCCGCTGCTGCTGGTGGTCACCGTCGCCGCGACCGTGCTGGCCGCGGTGCGGCTGGCCGGGCTGACCCTGGCCGGCGAGGACTGAGCCGGCCGGGGGCCGGCCCGTACGTCCGAACGGGTGGTCAGAGCGTCCGGTTGCGGCCCGCGCCCCAGCCGGCCGCGCCGACCACGGCGACCAGGACGAGCATCAGCGCGAGCGTCGCGCTCCACCCGCCGGTCAGCTGGTGCAGCGCACCCGCGCCGACCGGACCGGCCGCCGCGACGAGGTAGCCGATCGCCTGGGACATGCCGCCCAGCTGGGCGGCGCCGGCCGCGCTGCCGGTGCGCAGCACGATGAACGCCAGGCCCAGGCCGAGCGAACCGCCCTGCGCGACACCGAGGATCGCCGCCGCGACCCAGGCACCCGACACCGGCGCGACCAGCAGCACGGCGATGCCGAGGCCGTTCAGCCCGGCCATGGCCACGGCGAGGGCGCGCTGGCTGGTCATCCGGCCGGCGATCAGCGGCACCAGGAAGGCGCCGACCACCTGCAGCAGGTTGGAGAAGGCGAAGACCAGGCCGGCCTGGCCGCGGTCCATCCCGTGCTCGGCCAGGATGGTCGGCATCCACGCCACCAGGGTGTAGACCAGCAGCGACGAGATGCCCATGAACAGGCTGATCTGCCAGGCCAGTCCGGACCGCCAGATGCCCTCGATCGGCTTGCTCGCGCCGGCCCGTCCGGCGGCCGGGGCCGCGCCGGCCGCCGCCCGCTCCTCGCGCGAGCGCAGCACCTGCGGCAGCCAGGCCACCGCCGCCACCAGCGCGAGCAGCGACCAGGCGCCCAGCGAGGCCTCCCAGCCGCCGCCCAGCGCGTGCTCCAGCGGCACCGAGAGCCCGGCCGCGAGGGTCGCGCCGACCAGCATCGTGGTCGAGTAGACGCCGGTCATCGCCGCCGCCCGCTCCGGGAACTCCCGCTTGACCAGGCCCGGCATGGAGACGTTCAGCACCGCGATCGCCACGCCGATGACCACGCAGCCCGCGTACAGCGCCACCACCGAGGGCAGCACCCGCAGCAGCACGCCCGCGCCGAGCACCAGCACCGCGCCGAGCACGACGCGCTCGGTGCCGAAGCGCCGGGTCAGCCGGGGGGTGAGCGGCGCGCCGACGCCCTGGAACAGCACCGGCACGGTGGTGATCAGGCCGCTCGCGGTCGTGGACAGCCCGAAGGTGCGCTGGATCTCGCCGACCATCGGGGAGATCGCCGCGAGGCAGGCGCGCATGTTCAGCGCGACCAGCAGGATGCCGGTCAGCAGCAGGGCCGGGTGGGCCAGCCGGGACCGGACGGGGAGCGGGGCGGAGGAGGTGACAACCGGCTGCTGGGCACGGGTGACGGCCATGGGGGTGCTGTTCTTTCGGGGGTGAGAGACGGTGCGGACGGCGGAAGGGCGCGTGGGCCCTGCCCCCGGCCTTACTTCCGGGCCGCGATGGCCGCGATGAGCTGCTCGACGGCCGCGATCGGCTCGGCGAGCAGCGCCCGACACGCCGCCTCGGCGCGGTCCGGGTCGCCGCTCTCGATCGCGTCCACCAGGGCCGCGTGGGTGGCGACGACCACCTCGGGCATGTCGTGGTCGCCGAAGGCCGTCCGCATCGACTCGCGCACCGAGGCGCCGAAGTAGCGGTAGACCTCGGCCAGCGCGGGGTTGTGCGCGGCCTCGACGACGGCGGTGTGGAACTCCAGGTCGTGCTCGACGGTGGCCTCGCGGCCGGTCCGCTCCGGGCTCGCCGCGATCACCTCGGCCTCGCGGGCCAGCGCGGCCCGCATCCGGGCGATGTCCTCGGGGGTGTGCCGCAGGGCCGCCAGGCGCGCGCCCTCGGTCTCCAGCGCCGCGCGGACCTCCAGGACGTCCCGGATGCCCGAGCGCTGGACACCGCGCAGGACGGCCGCCGGGTCGCTGGTGCTGCGGACGAAGGTGCCCTCGCCCTGCCGGGAGACCAGCATGCCGGCGTGCACCAGCACCCGGATCGCCTCCCGGACGGTGTTGCGGCCGACCTGCAGCCGCTCGGCGAGCTCGTGCTCGGTGGGGATCTTCGAACCCACCGGCCAGGCGCCGCCCGCGAGTTGCTCGCGCAGCTGGTCGATGGCGGTGTCCACGAGGGAGCGCCGTCCGGCCGCCTGCAGGCTGTTGCCGTCGCTGGTCATGCCGGTGCTCCCTCCGCTGCTCTTCACCATCGGTCGTCGGTCATCCTACAACCGCTTGCCCGGTCATCCTACAACTGGGGGTGAAGGTTCGGCGACGGGTCCGGGACGGGGAGGGCCCCGGCCGCTCAGCGGGCCGGGTAGAGGCGCTCCAGGACGACGGCCACGCCGTCCTCGTCGTTGCTCGCGGTGACCTCGTCGGCCACGGCCAGGAGCTCCTCGTGGGCGTTGGCCATCGCGACGCCGTGCGCGGCCCAGCCGAACATCGGCACGTCGTTGGGCATGTCGCCGAAGGCGATGGTGTCGGCGGCGCGCACCCCGAGGCGACGGGCGGCGACGGCCAGCCCGGTGGCCTTGGACAGGCCGAGCGGCAGCAGCTCGACCACGCCGGCGCCGGCCATGACGACGCCGACCAGGTCCCCGGCGACGCGGCGGGCGGCCTCGGCGAGGGCGTCGTCGGTCAGGCCGGGGTGCTGGATGTAGAGCTTGCTGATCGGGGTGGTGAGCAGTTCGTCCCGCTCGACCCGGACCACCGGCAGGTCGGAGCCGATCAGCAGCTCGTAGCCGGGCCCGGCGAGGACCTGGCCGTCCAGCCCGTCCTGGTTGGCGGCCACCGCCAGCGGGCCGGTCTCGGCCTCGATCTTGGTGATGGCGAGCGCGGCGAGCCGGCGGTCCAGGGTGAGCGAGGTGAGCAGCTTGTGCGCGCCGGCGTCGTAGACCTGGGCGCCCTGGCCGCAGACCGCTATCCCGGTGTAGCCGATCTCGTCGAACACCGGCCGGGCCCAGACGGCGGAGCGGCCGGTGACGACGATGTGCAGCGCGCCCGCGCCGGTGGCCGTGGCCAGGGCGGCGCGGGTGCGCGCGGAGACGGTCTCCTCGCCGGTCAGCAGGGTGCCGTCGAGGTCGGTGGCGACCAGCCGGAAGGGCAGGCCGCCACCGCGCGGGGCGTCGTCGCCGAGGGAGACGGGGCTTGGGCTGGTGGTGCTCATGGGCCGTGCGTCTCCCGGGAGTTGCCGGTGGTGCGGGCTACTTGGCGACCGGTTCGAGGACGGTGCGCCCACCGAGGAACGGCCGCAGCGCCTCCGGCACGACCACCGAGCCGTCGGCCTGCTGGTGGTTCTCCAGGATCGCCACGATGGTGCGCGGGACGGCGACCAGCGTGCCGTTCAGGGTGGCGAGCGGGCGGGTCTTGCCCTCCTCGCGCATCCGGATGGCCAGTCGGCGGGACTGGTACTCGGTGGTGTTGGAGGTCGAGGTGACCTCGCGGTACTTGCCCTGGGTGGGGATCCAGGCCTCGATGTCGAACTTGCGGGCCGCCGAGGCGCCGAGGTCGCCGGAGGCGACGTCGATCACCCGGTAGGGCAGCTCCAGCGCGTTGAGGAAGTCCTTCTCCCACTGGAGCAGGCGGCGGTGCTCGTTCTCGGCGTCCTCGGGAGTGGTGTAGACGAACATCTCCACCTTCTCGAACTGGTGGACGCGGATGATGCCGCGGGTGTCCTTGCCGTAGGTGCCGGCCTCGCGGCGGAAGCAGGACGAGTAGCCGGCGTAGCGCAGCGGCAGCTTCTCGGCCTCGATGATCTCGTCCATGTGGTACGCCGCGAGCGGGACCTCGCTGGTGCCGACGAGGTAACGGTCCTCCTCCTTGAGGTGGTACACGTTCTCGGCGGCCTGGCCCAGGAAGCCGGTGCCGTCCATGGCGGCCGGGCGGACCAGGGTCGGGGTGATCATCGGGATGAAGCCGGCCGCGGTCGCCTGCGCGAAGGCCATGTTGACCAGGGCGAGCTCCAGCAGCGCGCCGACGCCGGTCAGGTAGTACGAGCGGGCACCGGCGACCTTGGCGCCGCGCTCGGTGTCGATCGCGCCCAGGATCTGGCCGAGCTCGACGTGGTCGCGGGGCTCGAAGCCCTCGGCGGCGAAGTCGCGCGGGGTGCCGATCTCCTCCAGGGTGACGAAGTCCTCCTCGCCGCCGACCGGGGCGGCCGGGTCGATGAGGTTCGCCAGCGAGCGGAGCAGGCGGTCGGCCTCCTCCTTGGCGGCGCCCTGTTCGGCGTCCGCGGCCTTGACCTCGGCGGCCAGGTCCTTGGTGCGCTGCAGCAGGGCGGCCTTCTCGTCGCCCTTGGCCTGGGCGACCTGCTTGCCCAGCAGTCGCTGCTCGCTGCGCAGTTCGTCGAAACGGGTGCCCGAGGACCGGCGCCGCTCGTCGGCGGAGAGGAGGGCGTCGACCAGGTCGACGTCCTCGCCACGGACGCGCTGCGAGGCGCGCACTCGGTCAGGGTCCTCACGGAGCAGGCGAAGGTCAATCACGCGCCCAAGCCTACCGGGCGGGGGCTCGTCCACCGGTACCGGTTTTCCCCTGGGGATAACTCCGCTCCGCCTGTGGATAACTCCTGTGGGGAACCCGCCGGACGTGAGTTATCCACAGGTGTGGGGCCGAGGCTGTGGATCCTTGTGGAACGCAGCCCTCCGGGCGGTCGAACCAAGGAATTGAGGTTTCAAACCTCATTCGACCTTCTCGGGCGAGGGAATTGAAGCACTGGAACGGGTGATTTGCTGGCAGGCGGGTGACTCTGGTCCGATTAGTCAACTCTGCGAAGCAAACCGATGATCTGACCGTTCTGCGCAGTGGCTATACCGGTTTGTCGACTCATCCCCAGGCCTGTGGATAACTTTCGGCTGTGGATAGCGGGTGGCCCTGTGGACAGCGGGTTCCGGGTCCGGACGCGCCTGTGGACGACGGGTGCGGTCACCCGCCCCGCCCGGAGGGTCCGGGCGAAAACGGTCGGAAAAGGTCAGAAAGACAAAGGGTGTCGCTCAGATGTCGCCGCGGCCGTCGAGGGCGCGCGAGAGCCAGTCGGCCGCCGCCGCGAAATCCTCGTCCGAGGTCCCGGGCCGCCGGTGCGAGGACTCCTGCCGGTCGGCGCGGGGATAGGAGCCGAGGAAACGCACCTGCGGGCAGATCCGCTTGAGGCCCATCAGCGCCTCGCCCACCCGCCGCTCGGACAGGTGGCCCTCGCAGTCGATGAGGAAGCAGTAGCTGCCCAGCCCCTCGCCGGTCGGCCGGGACTCGATCCGCATCAGGTTGATCCCGCGCACCGCGAACTCCTGGAGCAGCTCCAGCAGCGCACCGGGGTGGTCGTCCGGCAGCCAGGCCACCATCGAGGTCTTGTCCGCCCCGGTCGGCGACGAGACCCGCCCCGGCTTGCCGACCAGGACGAACCGGGTGGTCGCGTTCTGCGCGTCGGCGATCTCCTTGACCAGCGGGTCCAGCCCGTAGATCGGCGCCGCGAACTCGCCCGCGAACGCGCCGTCGTAGCGGCCCTCGGCCACCAGCCGGGCGCCGTCCGCGTTGGACGCGGCCGCCTCCCACCGCGCGTCCGGCAGGTTGGCCGCCATCCAGCGCCGCACCTGCGGCTGGGCCACCGGGTGGCTGGTGACGGTCTTGACCTCCGACAGCTCCGTGCCGGGGCGCACCAGCAGCGCGAAGGAGATCGGCAGCAGCACCTCACGGTAGATCATGAGCGGTGTGCCGGAGGCGAGTTCGTCGCTGGTCGCGGTGACGGCGCCCTCGACGGAGTTCTCGATCGGCACGAAGGCGCCGGAGGCCTCGCCGCCGCGCACCGCGTCCAGCACCAGCGGCACCGAGGCCAGCGGCACCAGCTCCCGGGTCGCCGCCTCGGGCAGGGTGCGCAGGGCCGCCTCGGTGAAGGTGCCCGCCGGGCCGAGGTAGGTGTAGCGGGTGGCCGACATGCCGTCTCCGTCTCGTCAGGTCGAAGTAGCCACCATAGCCACTCCGTTCCCCGCCCAGGAAAGCGTTCCGATGGGCGGGATCCGCCGCCGCCGTCCAGCAGTTCGGCGGTCGCGCCGCCCGGCGCCGGCGGCGGGCGGTGGGTTCAGGCGTCCAGCAGCTGCTGCCCCACGTACCCGCCCTGCGGGGCGCCGGGCGGCACGACGTACAGGCCGCTCGCCTCGTGCCGCAGGAAGCGGGAGAGGCCGTCGCCGCGGGACAGTTTGCGCTGCACCGGGGTGAAGCCCTTGCGCGGGTCGGCCTGGAAGGCGAGGAAGAGCAGTCCGGCGTCCGGCGAACCGTCCGCCAACAGGCCGTCGTGGTACGAGAATCCGCGCCGCAGCATGGCCGCGCCGCCGTTGGAGGCCGGTGCGGCGACCCGGATGTGCGCGTCGGAGGGGATCGCCAGGGCGCCGTCCCCGTCCTGGGCGGACAGGTCCACCGCGGCGTGCTCCCCGGCCCCGGCGGGCGTGCCGAGCGGCGCGCCGTCCGACTTGCGCCGCCCGATCACCCGCTCCTGGCGGTCCACCGGCAGCGCCTCCCAGTGGTCGAGCAGCATCCGGATCCGCCGGAACACCAGGTAGGAGCCGCCGGCCGTCCAGGCCGGCTGGTCGCCCCCGGCGGCGGCGAACACCTTGGCGGCGAAGCCGTCGTCGGCGGGCTTCGGATTGTTGCTGCCGTCGATCTGGCCCATCAGGTTGCGGCCGGTCATCGGGTGCGGGGTGGCGCCCGGGGTGCGGGCGAAGCCGCCGCACTGCCAGCGCAGCGAGGCCGTCCCGGCCGCCTGGCGCTGGAGCACCCGCAGGGCGTGCACGGCCACGAGGGCGTCGTCGGCGCCGATCTGGACGAACAGGTCGCCGTCGCCGTGTGCCGGGTCGAGCGCGTCGCCGGGGAAGGCGGGCAGCGGTTCGAGGGCGGCCGGTCGGTGGTCGGCCAGCCCGGCCTTGTCGAACAGGGCGGCCCCGAAGCCGAAGGTGAGCGTCAGCGAGCAGGGGCCGGCGTCCAGCGCGATCTGGTTCTCGAACTCCTCGGCCGGCTCCCCGGCGGTCAGCCGGGCCGCCGTGCGCGACCAGCGCCGGAGCAGGCCGCGCAGCCCGTCCCGCCCGGCGCCGTCGGCCAGGTCGAAGGCGGCGAGCTGGACCCGGGCCTGCTGCGGTTCGAGGATGCCGGCCTGGTGCTCGCCGAAGAACGGGACCCGGGCCGCGCCGAGCGCCGGGCCGCCGCCCGGCCCGCCGCCGGCGGCCGGGCGCTCCAGGGCCACCGCCCCGGCGACCCCGGCGCCGGCGCCGACGACCAGCCCCGCGCCGGCGGTGCCGAGCAGGGCGCGCCGGGTGAAGCCGGTCCGTGCGGTGGCGCTGCCGGTGGTGCTGCCGGTGGTGCTGTCGGTCATGCTCAGCCGATCTTCAGGGACTTCGTCGGGGTGGTCTGGTCGATGTCGGAGGAGCGGATCTGCACCGACACCACCCACTCCCCGGCCAGCGGCAGCTGCGCGGTGCCGCTCCAGCGGCCGGTGCCCTCGGGGGTCAGCGGCACGGGCAGCGGGCCGAGGTCGCGGTCCGGCAGGGTGAAGGCGAGCTGCACCTCGGGGACGTCCACCGGCTTGCCGTCGGTGCCGTCCAGCGCGAGCTTCACCTCGTTGGAGCCGGTTCCCGCCGGGTTGACGGTCACCGTCGCGGTGCCCTTGGCGTTCGGGGTGCGGCCCTTGGTGTCGTACGGGAGCTTGAGCTCCACGGTGCGGCCCGGCTGGGTCTGCGCGGGAGCGACCCCGCCGGCCGCCGGCGCCGCGGCGCCCCCGGCCCGGACCTCGCCCGCGACCCGCCCGGGCGGGGAGTTGGTGAGCATCGTGGTGACCACCAGCACGGCCACCGCGACCGCCGCCTCGACCAGCACCGAGCGGCGCAGCCCGGCCCGGGTCGGGGTCAGGCCGCGCGCCCGGCCGGCGCTCGCCACGGCGGCCCGCTGGCGCTCCAGCTGGGCCCGGCGGACCGGGTCCTCGGAGTGCGCCGCGACGGCCACCGGCTCCGGCAGTTCGGCCGGTTCGACCTCGGCGGCCTCGGCCGGGGCCGAGCGCAGCCGGGCCAGCCAGGAGCGGGAGATCCAGGCGACGCCGAGCATCGCGACCACGCAGCCGGTCTTCACCAGCAGCAGCCGCCCGTACTCGGTGCCGGTCAGTGCGCCCCAGCTGCCGAGGCCGCGCCAGGACTGGTAGACGCCGGTGACGACGAGCACCGCGACCGAGCCGAACGCGATCTTGGAGAAGCGGTCGACGACCTCCGCGCCGACGCCCTCGCGCAGCGCGACCAGCAGCGAGGCGAGGCCCCCCAGCCAGAACGCCATCGCGATCAGGTGCAGCAGGCCGAGCGGCAGCGCCAGCCAGACCTGGATGCCCACCGAGGCGTGGTCCGCGCCGACCCAGGTCGCCGCGAGGGCGACCGCCAGCACCAGCCCGCCGACGCCGAGCCCGATCCGGGCCTCGCGCTGCGGGCGCCGGGCGGCGCGCCGCTCCAGCTCGCGCAGTTCGGCGGCCTCGGCGTTCTCGGCGGCCCCGGGGGCCCCGGCGCTCGAGTCGTCGCCTCCGTCGCCGTGCTCGTCCTCGCCCTCCGGCCCCGGCTGCCCCAACTGGCCGACCAGCAGCGACAGGAACACCCCGCTCGCCGCGAGCAGCAGCAGCCGGGCGGCCAGCGCGGTGCCGATCCGCTCGTCCAGCGTGGTGCGCACCAGCGACAGGTCGAGGGCCTGCCCGATCCCCGAGCCGCGCTCGTACGGCCCGCGCAGCATCAGCACCGCGACGGTGGACACCAGCAGCGCCACCCAGCCGGTCATCAGCAGCCGCTGCACCGAGCGCCGGGCCACCCCGGCGGGCCAGCAGATCAGGGTGAACGCGGCGGCGCCGGCGAGCAGTGCGAACGCGACGTACGCGACGGTGCGCCCGGTGCCGTACAGCGCGGCGACCACGCCGTCCGCCTTGGCGCCCTGGAGCGCGGTGGCGGACACCGAGGTGTCCGAGGGCGCGCCGATGGAGAAGGTGAACGCGCCGCCGACGGGGTGGGAGTCCTCCGAGACGGCCCGCCAGGCCACCGTGTACGTGCCGTTGGCGAGGCCGGGGTTGAGCCCGACCCGGGCCGTGTCGGTCCTGCCGTCGGCGTGCCCCGGGTTACCGGTGTCGACCGCCTTGCCGGCCGGGTCGAGCACCCGGACCGAGTCGCCGGAGAGCGACACGCCCTCGCTGAAGGTCAGCGTGACCGCCTGCGGGGCGGTGGCGAGCACCGAGTTCTGGTGCGGGTCGGTGGATTCCAGGGTGGCGTGCGCGGAGGCCGGGACGGCGCCGGCGAGCATCAGCGCGAACAGCGCGCCGAGCAGGCCGAGCAGGCCGGCGATGCGGCGGGGGGCGGTGCGCGGGGCTGCGATCCGGCGGTGCGAGGCCTTCTCCATGCTGGCGGACCCTAACTCTGGCCGGGACGGTAGGTGAGCTCCTTGACCGGCACCTTGACGGAGATGGTGCCGGATTTGGCGAAGGTCAGGTCGAGCTCCAGCTCGTCCCCGAGGGCCGGGGCCTTCTGCCAACCCATGATCATGAGATGGGTGCCGCCCCGGGTGAACTGCAGCGCCCCGTGCGCGGGCACGTCCAGGCGGTCGACCTGCTCCATGGTCGACGCCGTCGACTGGTGCATGGTGACCGATCCGGCGCCCGGGCTGGTCACCTTGACCAGCTGGTCCTCGCCGCCGTCGTTGCGCACGGTCAGGTAGCCGGCCGCCATCCCGCCCGCCGGGGGCAGCGGGATGTAGGAGTCGGCGACGCTCAGCCTGGCCGCCCCGCCGGCGGCACCGTCCTGGCCGCCCGCCCCGCAGGCGGCCAGGAAGGCGCCGCCGCCCAGGGCCGTCGCCAGCACCGCGCCGGTGAGCGCGGTCCGGCGGAAGCCGAGCATCGTCATGCCGCGACCCCCTTGGCGAGCAGCGGCAGGTCGTGCTGGTAGGTCTTCACCTCGGTGCCGCTCATGTACAGCACGTGCGCCTTGTCGTCCGAGGGGAGGAAGGCCAGCACCTGCGCGCCGTGGGTGGAGGTCACGGTGCCGTCGGCGTTGACCACCGGGTCCTCGATCATGATGCCGAGCGACCTGGCGGCGGTCTTGACCTTCTCCAGGTCGCCGGTGAGGCCTATGAAGTCGCTGCCCATCGAGTCGAGCCAGGTGCGCAGCACCTTGGGCGTGTCGCGCTGCGGGTCGGTGGAGACGAACACGACGTCGATCTTCTGCCGCTCCTCGGGGGAGAGGCCCTTCATGGCGACGCCGATGTCGCCCATGGTGGTCGGGCAGACGTCCGGGCAGCTGGTGTAGCCGAAGAACAGCAGCAGGCTCTTGCCGCTGGTGCGCTGGCGCAGGTCGAAGGGCTGGCCGGAGGTGTCGGTCAGCGTCAGGTCCGGCTTCTCGAAGTTCTTGGCGAGCTTGGTGCCCTCGTACGGCGTCGCGTCCTTCTGCTGCGTCACCTTGGCGGCGGTCGAGCCGCCGCCGGAGGACCCGCAGGCGGTCAGCGTGAGGGCGGCGGCCAGGGCGACGGCGGCCGCGCCGGCCAGGCGGGTGGTGCGGGTGGTGCGGGGCATGCGGGTTCCGATCGTGCGCGGTGGTCCGCCGGCGGGGCCGCTCCCGGGGTGCGGGAGCGGCCCCGCCGGCGCGGGGGTCAGGAGGCGGTGCCGCTCTTGCGGCGCAGGCCGATCACGCCGACGGCGGTGCCGATCACGCCGACGACGATGCCGACGACGCCGAGCACCCGGGCGGTGGAGTCGCTGCTCTTCTTGTCGCCGTCCGAGGCCTGGGCCTGGTCGGCGCTGTCGCCGTGCCCGTGGCCGCCCGCGGCCGGGGAGGCGGTGGCGGAGACGCCGTGGCCGTCGTCGCCGGCGGCCTTGGTGAGCTTCAGGACGGGCGCGGGGTGGGCCGGCTCGGGCTGGCCGGCCTGGGACTCGTCGATCCAGCGGACGACGTCGCCGTTGTCGTAGGTCTGCAGGGCCTTGAAGGCCATGCTGTCGGCGTCGGACGGCAGCGGGCCGAGCGAGACGCGGAACTCCTGGAACTGCCCGGGGGCGATCTTGGTGCCGGCGTCGGCGGTCCAGGTGATCCTGGAGACGGCCTCGTTGACGTCGGCGCCGTGCACCTTGATCGGCTTGTCGAGCTTGGCCTTCTCGACGGTCGCGGTCCAGCCCGGCATCGGCAGCGTCCGGACCGAGGCGAGCGGGTGGTCCAGCGGGAGGTTGACCTCCAGCTTCACGGTGCTCGCCGAGTCGCTCTCGTTCGGCACCCGGAAGTCGACGGCCGTGTAACCGCCCTGGGCGGCCGAGCCCGGGTTCACGGTGACGTGCGCGAAGGCCGGTCCGGCCAGCACCACGACGGAAGTGGCGGCGACGGCGAGGGCGGCGGCGATGCGGCGGGTGGGAAGGGAACGCATGGGTTCGGGGTCTCCGTTCGGAGCTCGGCGGACCGGCCCGCCGGGATCAGGCCCGGTCGGGGTCCGCGCGTGGGGACGTGTGGGGGTGGAACGGCGCACGGACCGCCGCGACGTGAACGCGGGTGCGGCCCGGCGACCTGCGCACGCCCGGTGCCCGGCAGGAACGGGGCACCAGGGGGCTGGTCAGTACGCGAACACCCCGGCCGGCGGCCCGCGCCGCACCACGCTGTGCCGCAGCACGGCACCCCCGGGCAGCGGGTGCTCCCCGCCCCGGACACCGAACCGGCGGGCCGGGCCCGCCGCCCCGAGCAGACCCCGCAGCAGCGCCGCGACCAGCGCGAACGCCGACCGCAGGGGCGCCGCCCAGTGCTCGCGCGCGGCCGTCGCGGCCACCCGCACCAGCCGCCACAGCGCCGCCTCGCCGCGCCGCAGCCACCAGCCGGCCACCAGGGCCGCGGCCAGGTGGCCCGCCAGCATCGCCGGCGTCATGCCGAACACGCCGCCCTGCCACCACGGCACGGCCGGGAACGCGGCCGGGTCCAGCCCGGC
Source organism: Kitasatospora sp. NPDC057904 (assembly GCF_042887925.1). NCBI lineage: Bacteria > Bacillati > Actinomycetota > Actinomycetes > Kitasatosporales > Streptomycetaceae > Kitasatospora > Kitasatospora sp. NPDC057904. The sequence goes on along the minus strand of NZ_JBHVOL010000005.1, from coordinate 124,424 downwards.
CGACGACACCAGCTGCTCGGCCGTCGGACCGCCCGGCAGCCCGGTCAGCGTGCCCGGGTGCGCCTCGTTGCAGATCAGCCGGCCGGCCACCTGCGGCAGGGTCAGCGGGCCGGAAGCGCCGTGGTGCATCCCGGCCATCGACGCGGCGCCGGAGTCGCCGACGAGGGCGCCGAAGCCGTGGAAGAGGCAGTGCAGACCCAGCTGGCCCGCGCCCAGTGCACCGGCGATGGCCGCCAGCGAACGCTCCCGCCCGCCGAACGCCACCGCGAGCACCAGCACCGCCGCGAAGCCCGTCGCGAGGGCGGGCGGGGCGACGTCGCCGCCGCCCGTCAGGGCGTGCCCGGCGGCCGCGATCAGGGTGCAGACGAGGGCGAACGGAACGGCCCTGGCAAGCCGCAGGTCCCAGGCGGCGGCCCCCACCGGCGCGTCCGGTGCGGGGGCGCCCGGGTGCGGGGCGGCGGCGAGGGCAGTCATGGCCGGGCCATCATCTCATCGCCTACCACGCCACCGGGGGCAGGGTGGGAAATGCCTACGAATCCCCCGTCCGGCCGAGGCGCGTGCGCTCGCGTGTGCGCCGCTCGGCACAGACCACCGCGCCAGTCCATCCGCCGAACGGGCGGTCGCGGACCTCCGTCACGGTTCACCGGCGGAACGGCCGGAGATACCTAGTTGTATGTGGAGCCGCAGCCAGGAGGGACCTCCCGTGGACATCTGGTGGACTCTGCACCTCAAGCGCGACCCGGCCAGCGTCCCGCTGGCCCGGCGCATCCTGCTCGGTGCCATGGCGACGGCGGGCGTCGACCCGCAGATCGCCGACGACCTCGGCGTCGCGCTCAGCGAGGCCTGCGCCAACGCCGTCGAGCACGGCGCCGGCGGGCGGCCCGACGAGGGCTTCCAGGTCACCGCGTCGATCTGCGGCGACCGCCTGCGGATCGAGGTCACCGACTCCGGCCCGGGCCTGCCCGCGCCGACCGCGGCCCCCTCGCCGCTGCCCCGGCGCCGCCCGCCGGCCCCGCCCCAGGCGCAGGCCCACCCGGCCCCGCGCCGCTCCCGCCGCGGGCGCGCGACCGTCCCCGCCCGGGTGCTGACCGGGCACCGCCCGCGCCGCGACGGCCGCCCCTACGACACCCACGTCCTGCCCTGTCGCCCCCAGCCCCCGACGCTGCGTCCGGTGGACCTCGACACCCTCCCCGACCTCACCGCCGAATCCGGCCGGGGCCTCTTCCTCATCCACGCGCTCACCGACCACGTCCAGCTCCGCAACCACCCCCTGCGGGGGGCGATCGTGAGCTTCGACAAGATCCTCAAGTGGCAGGACGGCGCGCTGCTCCAGGCCGCGTCGTAGTCGCCCCCGGGATCAGTCCTCTTCGACCGCGGTGGTGCGGCGGCGGGTGAGCAGCAGGAGGGCGGCGCCCAGCGCGATGGTGGCGGCGCCGGTGACCGCGATGGGGGTGGAGCCGGTGCCGCCGCCGGTGTCGGCGAGCCGGTCGGCGGTGCGGGCCGGGCTCGGTGCGGCGGCCGGGGCGGTCGTGCCGGAGGCGCCGGCCGGGGCGTGGTCGGTCACCGCGAAGGTGCCGCCGGTGCTCGCGGTCAGCTGGGGGCAGGTGTACTTCTTCGCCGGGGCCGAACCGATCGGCAGCACCTCGGACCTGGCCGCGAACGCGAAGCGGTAGTCCCCGGGTGCCGCGCCCGCTCCGGCCGTCACCCGCACCTGGAGGGTCAGCTTCTGGCCGTGCTCGATCCCGTAGGTGCCGGTGTTCGTCCCCGTGAGCGGCTTCCAGTCGCCGCCGGGCGCGCGCAGCTTGACGTCGAGCCCGGTGGCCGCGCCGTCCTTGCCGGCCAGCGTGAAGGTCGTGGCCAGCTCACGGACCGTGGCGCTGCTGGTGTTGTCGAAGGTCACCGAGAGCTCGCCGGGTGCTCCGCCGGTCACCACGGCGCCGCCGGCCGGGCCGGCGGCGGTGGCCGGCATCGGGGCGGCCATCGGGCCCTCGGGGCAGTTGTAGGGCCACGGCGAGCCGGTGGCCGTCGGGGTCGCGGCGGCGGTGGGCGTGCCGGTCGCAGTGGGCGTCGCCGCCGGAGCGGTGGCGGGCGCGGTCGGTTCCCCGGTGGCCGGGGCGGTCGGGCCCGCCGAGGTCGTGGGGGCCGGGTCGGCGAGGGCCGGGGCGGCGCCGGCGGCGACCGTGCCGGTGGTGAGCACGAGCAGGGCGCAGGCGGCGGGCAGCCGGGGGGAACGCATGGTCGGGGCTCCAGCGGTGGGGTCGGGTGTCGCTACTCCGGCTGGGAAGACCACCGGGAGGCGGGAACGGTTGTCCCCGCCCCCCGGTGAATTGGTCAGCTGTTCGTGCCGGCCTTGCGACGGCGCAGGAAGAACAGGGTGCCGGCGCCCGCGACGAGCACCGCGGCACCGCCGACGGCGATCGGCAGGGTGGTGGACGAGGCACCGGTCTCGGCCAGGTGCGGGCCCGCGGCGGCCGGGGCGGACGGCGACGCGGAGGCGGCGGTGGCCGGGGTGGTGGCGGCCGGGGCGGCGCCGGCCGGGGCGGTGGCGGCACCCGCCTCGGCGACCTGGAAGTTGCCCTCGAAATCGGCGAGGAACTGGGTGCAGGCGTTCGGCTTGGTGTTGGCCGGGGTGGGGACCTTGTCGTTGTCGAACGCGTCCGAGCCGGCCTCGTAGTTGCCGCCGTACTTGCCGGCCGGGGCCTTGGCGTTGGCGGCGATCCGCAGCTGGACGGTGAACTTCTCGCCCTTGGCCAGCTTGAAGTCCTGCATCTGCAGGACGCGGTCCTTGTCGGTCAGCTGCTTCCAGCCGCCGGCGGTCTTCAGCTGGACGGTGAAGAACTCCGGGCTCCAGTCGACCGGGCGCTCCTGCATCTCGTCGGTGAGGTAGAGCGAGTTGTGAACGACCGGCAGGTCGACGCCGCTGTTGTTCTCCCAGGTCAGGCTGACCTCGGCGGCCGGGCCGCCCTTGACCAGGGTGGTGCCGTACAGGCCGGTGCCGGTGACCTTGAGGAGCCCGCTCTGGTAGACGCCGCCGTTGCAGCGGTCGCTGTTGGTCGGCGTCGGGTTGGGCAGGCCGGTCGGCTTGGTGGTCGGCGCGCCCGTGGGGGCGGTCGGCGCCGGGGTGCCCGGGGTGCCCGGGGTGGCCGTCGAGGTGGAGGTCTCGGTGGCGGTCGGGGTCGGCGTGATGCCGACGGCGCTCGCGGTGGCGGTGCCAACCGTGGCGCCGAGCGAGAGCGCCACGAGGGTGGACGCGGCCAGGAGGCGGGAAGAGCGCACGGTCAATGCTCCAGCTTTGGGTGAATTCTGTCCGTTTTCAGGCGACTTGGGGCGGCGACGGCGGGGCGTCGGCGGTGGTCGCGCCCGCGAACCATACCGGCCGGTGGTGGCCTGATCTCGATCAGGGGCTGTCGAAATACGATCGATATAAAGGGACGCTCGGTGCGGCCCGTGGTCCGGCCCGGGTCCGCCCCGGTTGCCGGGCCGTTCGGGGGGTCGGACGATGGGGGCATGATGCACCAGATGCGAGCCGAGTACGGCGCCGGCGGTCCGTCGGACGGGGTGCGGCTGTGGCACGTGGTCCGGGGTGCCGAGCAGGTCGCGATGTGCGGCCGGGAGCTGGAGGCGGGGGCGCCGGTCCGGGACGCGGTGGACTGGGGGAAGACCCCCGAACTCTGCTGCCACACCTGCGGGGCGTACTTCCTGCGCGAGTCGCCGTACCTGGGCGCCGAGCACCAGTAGCGCCCCCGGCGCGCGGGCTACCGTGATCGGCATGGAGGAACCCCTTGTCCGGCCCCGGTCGCTGACCCGCGAGGCCGCCGAACTGCGCGCCGGTGACCCGCCGTTGACCGAGTACGTCGAGCGGCTGTGCGCCCGCGTCGAGCGGATCGACCCGCTGATCCACGCCTTCGTCCCCGAGCCGGGGCGCCACCACCGGCTGCACGAGGAGGCCCGCGCGCTGGCCCGCAGGTACCCCGGGCCGGCCGGGCGGCCGCCGCTGTACGGGGTGGCGGTCGGGATCAAGGACATCATCCACGTGGACGGCCTGCCCACCCACGCCGGATCCGCCCTGCCGCCGGGCGTGCTCGCCGGGCCGCAGGCCGTCGTCGTGGACCGGCTGCGGGCGGCCGGGGCGCTCGTGGCGGGCAAGACGGTGACGGCCGAGTTCGCGGCCACCGCGCCGGGGCCGACCCGCAATCCGCACCACCCGGACCACACCCCGGGCGGGTCGAGCAGCGGTTCGGCGGCGGCGGTCGCGGCCGGGCTGGTGACGCTCGCGGTGGGGACGCAGACGGTCGGCTCGGTGATCCGGCCCGCCGCGTACTGCGGGGTGGTGGGCTTCCGGCCGACGTACGGGCGGATCCCGATGGCGGGGGTGATCCCGAACGCGCCGTCCTTCGACACGCTGGGCGTGTTCGCCGCGGACGTGGCCGGGGCGGCCCTGGCGGCCGGACTGCTCTGCGACGGCTGGGAGCGGGCCGGGGCGGGCGCCGTCCGGAGGCCGCCGGTGCTCGGCGTGCCGGACCGCCGGTACCTGGAGCGGGCCGACGCGGAGGCGCTGCGGGCGTACGACGCGCAGGTGGAGCGGTTCGAGGCGGCCGGGATGACGGTGCGGCGGCTGGGCTTCGGGATCGGGTTCGAGGAGATCGCCCGGCAGTTGCGGACGGTCAACCGCTTCGAGCTGGCCCGCAGCCACGCCGACTGGTTCGCCCGCTTCGGCTCCCTCTACCGCCCGGAGACGGTCGCGAGCATCCGGCAGGGCCAGGCCGTCGCGCCGGAGGACCACGAGGCCGCGCTGCGGGCGCGCGAGCACCTGCGCGAGCTGGTCGCCGGGTCGATGCGCGAGCACGCGGTGGACCTCTGGCTGGCGCCGTCCGCCACCGGCGGGGCGCCGAAGGGCCTGCACGGCACGGGGGACGGGGTGATGTCGCTGCCGTGGAGCCACCTGGGCCTGCCCGCCGTGAGCCTGCCCGCCGGACGGACGGCGGACGGGCTGCCGCTGGGCCTCCAACTCGTGGGCGCGGCAGGGCGGGACGAATCTCTGCTGTCCTTCGCCGCCTTCCTGGAAACGGAGTTGGCGAAGCGCCCGCTCTAGGTGGTGTCGGCCGGTCCGGGCCTTATGCGGCAGTGGAACGGGACTTGACGCATCGTCTGGAGTGCGAGCCGTTCGCCGGAGTCGAGAACCCGTGGCAGCGCGCCTCGACGCCGCTCACCGTCCGGGAAGAGTCCGAAAGAGATCGACGCCCGGATCCCCGTCGTGCACGATGAGGGCGACACCGCGGTCGGCCCCGACCACGCCCACCGGCTCAAGGCCGCCCACGGCGACCGCCCCGGCCTGCTGCTCACCCGGGGCCGGGCCACCGCAGGATCGTCACCGAACCCACCGTCATCGACCAAGCCGTCGGCTGCGTGGCCGCCGGCCAGGAGAGTGCGATCCGATGGAACTGACAGCGCTGTACGCCCGCTCGGTGGAACTGGCCGCCGAGGTCGTCGACACCGTCATGCCGGAGCACCTGGAGCTGGCGACGCCGTGCGGGGACTGGAACCTGCGCCGGCTGATGGAACACGTGGTCGGCCAGCACCAGGGCTTCGCCGCCGCCGCGCGCGGCGCCGGGCCGGACCTCGCGCTGTGGGCCGACGCCCCGGTGGGCGACGACCCGGCGGGCGCCTTCCGGCGCACGGCGGAGGACCTCAAGGAGGCGTTCGCCGAGGCCGCCGCGGCGGACCGGAAGCTGTGGCTGCCCGAGATCCGCGACGGCGGCCCGTTCCCGCTGGAGCTGGCGGTGGGCTTCCAGCTCGTCGACACGCTGGTGCACGGCTGGGACGTCGCGGCCGCCCTCGGCGCGCCGTCCGGCCTCGCCGCGGCCGTCGACGCCGACCCGGTGCTGGCCGGGGCGCTGGTGTCGGTGTCCGAGCTGGTCCCGGCCGGGCCGGAGAGCCGCGGGCCGGACCGCGCGTTCCGCGAGCGCCTCCGGCAGGACGGCGCATACGGGCCGTTCGAGCGCGCGCTGGCGCTGCTCGGCCGCGACCCGGCCTGGACGCCCTGAGCCGGCGGGGCCCCGGACCCCGCCGGGCGGTCAGCCGCGCGGCCGCTCGGGCCCGCGGTCCTCGTCGGGGAATCGCGGCCCGCCGATCAGGAAGAGCAGTGCGGCGGTCGGGAAGCCGAGCCCGGCCGCCAGCACCACGATGAACTGCCAGAACATGTCCCGCTCCTCGTCGATCGGGAGCCGTCGGGGGCGGGGCCGCCGGAACCGTCAGTCCCGGGTGCGGCCCGCCACCCGAAGGTGGACCGCAAACCCGACCGGCCCTGATTGGCCGAATTGTCCACTCGGTATCCGACGGTATGGCCGGATTGCCCCGGCTGCCACCGGACGCCGGTCACCCCGAGGGCCCCGGCTCGCGCCACACCGGCGCAAGGGTCTGGGCGCGGGCCGGGGGAGGCGGCCACACTGTCGGGATGCAGCTACAGCTCGCAGGGGAAGCACGGCGGCCCGGCCGCGAGAGCGAGGACTTCGCGGCGGCTTCGCCGGAAGCGCTGGTACTGCTGGACGGTGCGAGCTCACCGGCCGGCCTGGAGTCCGGCTGCCGGCACGGGACGGCCTGGTACGTCCGCCGGCTGGGCGTGCACCTGCTCGCCCGGCTCACCGACCGGGTGGACCGCTCGATCGCCGAGTGCCTGGCCGACGCCATCGTCGAGACGGCCGCGCTGCACGGCGGCCGGTGCGACCTGGCCCACCCGAACACGCCCGCCGCGATGGTCGTCGCCGCGCGGCGGCACGGCGAGTCGCTGGAGTACCTGGTGCTCGGCGACTCGCTGCTGGTGCTGGAGTTCAAGGACGGCCCGCCGCGGGTGATCGGGGACAACCAGCGCTTCCCCGGCGGCGAGGGCCTGCGCCGGCAGATCTGGCAGACCGTGCCCGGCTCCACCGAGCGGGCCGCGCTGCACATGGAGTACGCGCTCGCCGTCCGCGCCGCGCGCAACACCGGGAACGGCCCGTGGATCGCCGCGGCCAGTCCGCGCGCGGCCGGGCACGCCGAGACGGGCTTCGTCCGGCTGGAGCGCCTGCGGGCGCTGGCGGCGCTGACCGACGGCGCCTCGCGCTACACCGAGCGCTTCGGCCTGGGCAGCTGGGCGGACGCCCTGCGGCTGCTCGCCGAGTCGGGACCGGGGGAGCTGATCGCCCAGGTCCGCGAGGTCGAGCGGGCGGACGCCGCGTGCGAGCGGTGGCCGCGCGGCAAGGCGCAGGACGACGCCTCGGCCGTCTACGCGCTGCTGTAGGCGACCGAGGCGTCCGGGTCCGCGGGTCCGGTCAGTCGACCGGGTGGCCGAAGCTGCCGGACTGGAAGTCCCGCATGGCCTGCTCCAGCTCGCGGTGGCTGTTCATGACGAACGGCCCGTACCAGGCGACCGGCTCCCGGATCGGCTGCCCGCCCAGGAGGATGACGTCCAGGTTGGGGTGCCGGGAGTCCTGCTTGGCGTCGGCGGCGATGGTGATCGTGTCGCCCTCGCCGAACACCGCGGCCTGTCCGCTGCGGATCGGCCGGCGCTCGGCGCCGATCGTGCCGTCGCCGTTCAGGACGTACGCCAGCGCGTTGAAGTCCTGCTTCCACGGCAGGGTGATCTGAGCGCCCGGGGTGACGGTGGCGTGCAGCAGGGTGATCGGGGTGTGGGTGACGCCCGGCCCCTGGTGCCCGCCCAGCTCGCCCGCGATCAGCCGCAGGATCGAGCCGCCGTCCGGGGTGGAGAGCAGCTTGACGTGGCCGCCGTGGATGTCCTGGTAGCGCGGGGCGGTCATCTTGTCGGACGCCGGGAGGTTGACCCACAGCTGGATGCCGTGGAACAGGCCGCCGGACAGCACCAGCGACTCCGGCGGGGTCTCGATGTGCAGGATGCCGGAGCCGGCCGTCATCCACTGGGTGTCGCCGCCGCCGAGGTGGCCACCGCCGCCGTGCGAGTCCTTGTGGATGAACTCGCCGTCGATCAGGTAGGTGACGGTCTCGAAGCCGCGGTGCGGGTGCCAGGGCGTGCCCTTGGGCTCGCCGGCGGCGTACTCCACCTCGCCCATCTGGTCCATCATGATGAACGGGTCGAGGTACTTGGTGTTGATCTTGGCGAAGGCGCGGCGCACCGGGAAGCCCTCGCCCTCGAAGCCCTCGGGCGCGGTGACCACGGTGAGGACGGGCCGTGCACTGGTGGCGGCGGGGTCGGGGGTGGCGACGCGCGGGAGGGTCAGCGGGTTCTCGACGGTCACGGCGGGCATGTCGGCCTCCTTCGGGGGGTTCCTCTGGCCTACGTCCACGAGAGTAGTTCAATTCTCAACAAGTAGCAAGTTGAAAGTTGAACTATGTGGGTGTGGCGGAGTTCGGCTCCTGCTTCGGACGTCCCGCTCCAGGCTGTCTCAGCCGTACATGCGGCGCATGGTGAAGTCCACCATCTGCTCCACGGCCTTCGCGTCGAAGACCATCCGGTGCTCGCCCTCCATGTCCAGTGCGAAGCCGTAGCCGGTCGGCAGGAGGTCCAGGACCTCGGCGCCGGTCACGGTGAAGTGCTTGGAGTCCTTGCCGGCGTAGCGGCGCAGCTCCTTCAGCGAGCTGAACATCGGGATCACCGGCGTGGGCGTGTTGTGCAGCGCCAGGAAGCCGGGGCGCTCACCGCGCGGGCAGTGCACCTTGGAGGTGATGAAGATGGCCTGGAAGTCCTCGACGGCCATCGACCCGGTGGTGAAGGCCCGGACGGCGTCCGCGAGGGACGGCGGGGACGGTTCCGGGTAGAGCGACTGCTGGGACGCCTGGGACTGCGCGCCGTAGGCGTCGGCGCCGGGCATGCCGTTCATGCCCGGCTGCGGACCCGCCTGCTGCTGGTAGGGGTCGCCCGGGTATGCGTTCTGGTCATATCCGTACACACGGACAGGCTAGCGGGAGCGCACCCGCCCGTGCTGGCGTCGATCCTGACAAGGAGTCGTCGTCCCGCCTTGTGGGACGTGACCACGTTCATAGCGGATTCACCGCCGGGGGCTTGCCCAAGTTACCGCTGGGTAGCATCATGATGCCTACTGGTGGGTACGGGACGCCCGAACGCGGCGGTCACCCGGAAGCGACGAACCGGAGAAAACGGCCATGGGTCACTACAAGTCCAACCTGCGGGACGTGGAGTTCAACCTCTTCGAGGTGTTCGGCCGCGACCAGGTGTACGGCACCGGACCGTTCGCCGACATGGACGTCGAGACCGCGAAGAACATCCTGAGCGAGATCGCGCGCCTCGCCGAGAACGACCTCGCCGCGTCCTTCGTCGACGCCGACCGCAACCCGCCGGTCTTCGACCCGGAGACCAACACCGCCCCGGTCCCGGCCACGTTCAAGAAGAGCTACCAGACCTTCATGGACGCCGAGTGGTGGCGCCTGGGCATCCCGGAGTCCATCGGCGGCCAGGTCACCCCGAACTCGCTGATCTGGGCCTTCGCCGAGCAGATCCTCGGCTCGAACCCGGCCATCTGGATGTACTCCTCCGGCCCGGCCTTCGCCGGCGTCATCGCCGAGGAGGGCACCGAGGAGCAGCTGGAGGTCGCCAAGCGGATGACCGACCGCCTGTGGGGCTCCACCATGGTCCTCACCGAGCCCGACGCGGGCTCCGACGTGGGCGCCGGCCGCACGAAGGCGATCCGGCAGGAGGACGGCTCCTGGCACATCGAGGGCGTCAAGCGCTTCATCACCTCGGGCGAGCACGACATGTCCGAGAACATCATCCACATGGTGCTGGCCCGCCCCGAGGGCGGTAAGCCGGGCACCAAGGGCCTCGGTCTGTTCATCGTCCCGAAGTTCGACTTCGACTGGGAGACCGGCGAGCTCGGCGAGCGCAACGGCGTCTACGCCACCAACGTCGAGCACAAGATGGGCCTCAAGGCCTCGAACACCTGCGAGATGACCTTCGGTGCCAAGCACCCGGCCAAGGGCTGGCTGCTCGGCGAGAAGGTCGACGGCATCCGCCAGATGTTCAAGATCATCGAGTTCGCCCGCATGATGGTCGGCACGAAGGCCATCGCCACCCTCTCCACCGGCTACCTGAACGCCCTGGAGTACGCCAAGGAGCGCGTGCAGGGCGCCGACATCTCGCAGTTCCTGGACAAGACCGCCCCGCGCGTCACCATCACCCACCACCCGGACGTGCGCCGCTCGCTGCTGACCCAGAAGGCCTACGCCGAGGGCATGCGCGCGCTGGTCCTGTTCACCGCGTCCACCCAGGACGACATGATGGCCGCCAAGCTGCGCGGTGAGCACGACGAGGCCGCCGAGCGCCTGAACGACCTGCTCCTGCCGATCGTCAAGGGCTACGGCTCGGAGAAGTCCTACGAGCAGCTCGCCCAGTCCCTGCAGACCTTCGGTGGCTCCGGCTACCTGCAGGAGTACCCGATCGAGCAGTACATCCGCGACGCCAAGATCGACACCCTCTACGAGGGCACCACGGCGATCCAGGGCCAGGACTTCTTCTTCCGCAAGATCGTCAAGGACGGCGGCCAGGCCCTCACCGCGCTGTCCGAGCAGATCCAGAAGTTCCTCGCCTCGGCCGAGGGCGGCGACGCCCTGGCCGCCGAGCGCGAGCTGCTCGCCAAGGCCGCCGGCGACCTGGAGGGCATCGTCGGCAAGCTGCTGGCCGACCTCTCCTCGGTCGAGCAGGACGTCAAGAACATGTACAAGGTGGGCCTCAACACCACCCGCCTGCTGATGGTCTCCGGCGACGTCGTGGTCGGCTGGCTGCTGCTGCGCCAGGCCGCGGTGGCCCTGGCCAAGCTGGAGGCCGGCGCCTCGGAGAAGGACGTCCCGTTCTACCAGGGCAAGGTCGCGGCGGCCCGCTTCTTCGCCAAGAACGTCCTGCCGACCGTCGCCCCGCAGCGCCTGATCGCCGAGGGCATCGACAACGAGATCATGGACCTGGCGGAGGAGGCCTTCTAAGGCCCTCGCGCTACCCGAACCACCTGGCGAAACCCTCATGGCGAAGGGCCCGACCCACTCGGTCGGGCCCTTCGCCATTCCCCGCTCACCCGCTCCGCAGGGCCTTCAGCGGGTCCGTGCGGGCCGCCCGGAGCGCCGGGTACAGGCCGGCCAGGAGACCCACCAGCGTGCCGATCAGCGGGGCCGGCAGGGTGGCGGCGGGCTGGAGCACGGCGGTCCAGCCGCGGGCGGCGGCGACCCCGACCACCGTCACCACGCCGAGGCTCGTGCCGACCAGGCCGCCCAGGGTGCCCAGCGCGGTCGACTCGGTGAGGAACTGGGCCGCGACGTGGCCGGTACGCGCGCCCAGCGAGCGGCGCAGCCCGATCTCCTCCGTCCGCTCCAGCACGGCCACCAGCGTCGTGTTGGCGATGCCGACCGCGCCGACCAGCAGGCAGATGCCGGCCAGGCCGAGGAACAGACCGGTCAGGTCGGAGGTCACGCCGTCCCGCAGGCCGTGCGGGTCCGGCGGCGGCACGACGGTGAACGCCTGCGGGGCGTCCGGCCGCAGGGCGAGCGGGATCTGCGCGGCCACCACCGGCGCCGCGCCGACCCTGGTCGCCACCAGGGCCTGGACGCCGCGGTCCGGCTGCGGGGCCGGGTCGCCGTAGCGCTCCAGCGCCGTACTGGCGGGGATCACCAGGCCGAGCAGGGCGCCCGGCTGCCGCCGGACGTCCGCGTAGACGCCGATCACCGTGTACGGGACGGCGTCGATGAACACCGCGGGCCGGGCGTCCAGCCGGCTCACCCCGAGGCGCCGCGCCGCGGCCTCGCTCAGCAGCACCACCGGCTGCGCCGTCCGCTGGACGAACGGGTCCATGGTGACGCCGGCCGTCAGCGTCGGCTCCATCGCGGCGACGGCGCCCGGTGTGGCCGCGAACACGGACAGGCCGGCGCCCTCGTCCGGGCCGTCCGGGCGGGCGGAGACCGCCGGGGCGCCGGGGAGCGGCCACCAGACGCCGCCGGCCCGGACGCCGTCGATCGCGGCGAGGCGCCGGTCGGTGTCCGCGGGGAAGTCGCTCGGCGGGTTGGTGCCGGGGGCGGCGCCGTCGGTGCGCGGGTGGCCGGTCACCGTGACGGTGGTCGCCGCGGTCAGGCTGAACCGGGCGCCGATCTGGCCGGCGGCCGTCGCGGTGAGGCCGAGCACGGCGACGAACGCGCCGATGCCCAGCACCGTGCCCAGCATCGTCAGCGCCGAGCGGGCGGGGCGCTGCAGGACGCCGGCGAGCGCCTCGGCGAGGAGGTCGCGCGGGCTCAGCCGGGAGGGCGGCCCGGGCAGTGCGGGGCGGCGCCTCACGGGGCCGCCGCCCCGGCCTCGGCCAGCACGCCGTCGCGGATGGCCACCCGGCGGTCGGCGCGCGCGGCGACGGCCGGGTCGTGGGTGATCACCACCAGCGTGTAGCCCTGGGCGTGCAGGGCGTCGAACCGCTCCAGGACGGTCTCCGTGCCGGCCGAGTCCAGGTTCCCGGTCGGCTCGTCGCACAGCAGCAGGCTCGGCCGGTTCACCAGGGCGCGGGCGATCGCCACCCGCTGGCGCTCGCCGCCGGACATCGTGCCGGGCAGCGCCTCCGTGCGGTGGCCGAGCCCGACCAGGCGCAGCGCCTCCAGGGCGGCGGCGCGGCGGGCCCGCGGCGGGGTGCGGTTGTAGACCTGGGCGAGGGCGACGTTCTCTGCCGCGGTGCGGTGCGCCAGCAGGTGGAAGGACTGGAAGACGAAGCCGATCCGGCGCCCGCGCAGCGTCGAGCGGTCCCGGTCGCGCAGGCCGCCGGTGTCGATGCCGTCCAGCTCGTAGCGGCCGGTGGTGGGGGTGTCGAGCAGGCCGAGCAGGTGCAGCAGCGTGGACTTGCCGGAGCCGGACGGGCCGGTGACGGCGAGGTACTCGCCGCGGCGGACGGTCAGGTCGCAGGGGCGCAGGGCGACCACCGGCGGGTGGCCGGGGTGGGTGCGGCCCACGCCGGAGAGGGCGATGACCGGGGGCCCGGGGGTCACTTCCCGACCACCACCCGGTCGCCGGGGCGCAGTCCGGCGCCGTCCGCCGGGGTCACGGCCACCATGCCGTCGGCGGAGACGCCGGTGTTCACGGGGACGGCGGTCCGGCTGCCGGCCGCGTCGACCCTGGTGACGGACGTCCGTCCGGCGGCGTCGGTCGAGACGGCGGCCACCGGGACGGCGGTGACGGGGGCGCTCGCCGCGTCCCGGCGGATCGTGAGGCGGACGTTCTTCCCGTTCAGGGCGGGTGGGAGCGGGCCGCTCGGGGTGATCGTGACGGGGACGTAACTCGGCGTTCCGGCCGCGTTGTTGGGTGGTGCCCCGGCGGCGCCGCCCGTCGCGCCGCCGACCGTGCCCGGCCCGCCCGGGGGTGCGCCGCCGGGTGCCGCCGCTCCGCCGCCGAGGGTGATCACCCTGCCGGCCGGGGGCGTGGTCGTCGGGGCGCCGACCTCGGTGACCGTGCCGGACACGGTGGTGCCGGTGTCCTCGGCGAGGATCTCCGCGGCCATGCCCGGCTTGACGCCCGCCGCCTGGCCCGGTGTCAGCTGGCCGGTGACGTCCAGGCCGCCGCTGGTCAGCGACAGCAGCGTGCCGGCGGCGGGCGAGCCCACCGACCCGTTGACGGCGGTGACGGCGGCCGGGAGCACGGGCAGGAACAGCACGTGGGCGGCGGGCACCATCGGGCCGTTCACCGCCCTGGCCTTCTCCAGTGCGACCTGGTCGGCGGCCAACTGCTTCCTGGCGGCGGCCAGTTGCTGGTCGATGTCGACGTCGATGTCGGGGCCCGGTGCCGGGGGTGTGGCGGGTGTTGCGGGAGTGGCGGCCGGGGCGGGTGCCTGGGTGGCGCCGGCCCGTTTCCGCGCGGTGAGGCCGTCCACCGTCCGGCGGTCGGCGTCCACCGCCTTCTGCGCCGTGTCCACAGCCTGCTGGGTGGTGGCGCCGGTGGTCGGCACCGGGTAGCCGAGCCCGCGGTAGAACGCCGTCACCGCCGCCGCCGTCCCCGGGCCGAACGTCCCCTTGTCGTCGTCGCCGATCGGGTGCCCCAACCCCGACAGCGCGTCCTGGAGTTCGGCGACGTCCGGGCCGGTGGCGCCCGGCTTGACGTCCCGGTACGCGGGCACCGGCCCCGGCAGCGCGAACAGCGGCTGCCCGGACACCTCCGCGAGCAGCCGACCCGCCGCCGCGGTGTCCCCGGTCCTGACCCCGAGCTTCGACACGAACAGCCGGGTGATCTCCGGCGACGCGGCCGACGGCACCACGTCGTACTGCGCCGGCGGGTACACCACCGCCCGCGCCGTCACCGACCTCGTCAGCACCTGGCTCACCACGGGCGCGGTGAGCAGGCTCTCCGGCGGCGGCGCCGTCCGGGCCGCGCGTTCGGCCGGCGACTTCACGAACGCCGCGGCCCCCAGCCCGCCGACCGCCACCAGCGCCGCCGCCACCGCCACCCCCACCAGCACCCGCCTGCGCCGGGCACCCCGGGACGGCCCGGCCGGCGGATCGGCGACCTCGTCGTCGGCGCCCCCGGCGGTCATCGTCGTTGTGGTCAACGCGCCCCTCCCCACGGTGACTTCACTGCACCGAAGTATCGTCGACCGGACGCCGCCGCGGTCCGGAATCGGCCGCCCGGCCGGTCCGTCGCGCCACCGCCGGCGCCCGCGGCCCCCGGCGGGCGGATGACCGTCTGCGACCAGGGGCGTTCACTGGGTGAAAGGTGCTGGGGGCGACGGTACTTCACGGTTGTGTCTGTGTTTCGCATCCGTTGTGAGGTTGCGAGTGCCCTGTCCGTGTACGGGCATATGCTCAGGGTGCGAAGCCGACCCCCATTCGGCTCCGACCCTCCATCGACTCAGGAGCAGTATGTCGCCCGCCGCCCGACAGGCGTTCTTCGACCGGACGCACACCGATGATCTGATCGCGTTCCTCGGAACCTCGCCTTCCCCGTACCACGCGGTCGCGAGCGCCGCCGAGCGGCTGGAGAAGGCGGGCTTCCGGCAGGTCGCCGAGACGGACGCGTGGGACGCCGCGGCCGGTGGGCGCTACGTCATCCGCGGCGGCGCGCTCATCGCCTGGTACCTGCCCGAGGGCGCCGGGCCCGAGACGCCCTTCCGCGTGGTCGGGACGCACACCGACTCGCCGAACCTGCGGGTCAAGCCGGTGCCGGACACCGGCTCGGCCGGCTGGCGGCAGGTCGCGGTGGAGATCTACGGCGGCGTCCCGCTGAACACCTGGCTCGACCGGGACCTCGGCCTGTCCGGCCGGCTGGCCCTGAAGGACGGCAGCTGGCGCCTGGTGCAGCTGGACGAGCCGCTGCTGCGCGTGCCGCAGCTGGCGATCCACCTGGACCGCCAGGTCAACGACGGCATGAAGCTCGACAAGCAGCGCCACCTCACCCCGATCTGGGGCCTCGGCCCGGTCGACGAGGGCGGCCTGATCTCCTACGTCGCCCAGCGGGCCGGCCTGGAGCCGGCCGACGTGGTCGGCTGGGATCTCATGACGCACGACGTGCAGCCCGCCTCCTACCTCGGCCGCGACCGCGAGCTGCTGGCCGGCCCGCGCCTGGACAACCTGCTGTCCGTGCACGCGGCCACCGCGGCGCTCGCCGCCGTCGCCACCGCCGAGGGCGCCGCCGACCTGCCGTACATCCCGGTGCTGGCCGCCTTCGACCACGAGGAGACCGGCAGCGAGTCGGACACCGGCGCGCAGAGCCCGCTGCTCGGCAACGTCCTGGACCGCACCGTCTACGCGCGCGGCGGCTCCCCGGAGGACCGCGCCCGGGCGCTGGCCGGCACCGTCTGCCTCTCCTCGGACATGGGCCACGCGATCCACCCGAACTACACCGAGCGGCACGAGCCGGGCCACCACCCGATGCCGAACGGCGGCCCGATCCTCAAGGTCAACGTCAACAACCGCTACGCGACCGACGGCGTCGGCCGGGCCGTGTTCGCGGCGGCCTGCGAGCGGGCCGGCGTGCCGTGGCAGTCCTTCGTCTCCAACAACGCCATGCCCTGCGGCACGACGATCGGCCCGATCACCGCGGCCCGCCTCGGCATCAGGACGGTCGACTGCGGCATCGCGGCGCTGTCCATGCACTCGGCGCGCGAGCTGTGCGGTGCGGACGACCCGTACCTGCTGGCCGGCGCGATCAAGGCCTTCCTGGAGGGCTGACGCGCCCGGACGTGGGGGGGGGGGGGGGGGGGGGCGGCCCCCGGGGGCCGGGGCCCCGCGGGCGGGGGCGCCGCCGCACGCCGCGCCCCCCCCCCGGGCCCGG
>NZ_JBHVOL010000005.1:56981-108171 GCF_042887925.1 Kitasatospora sp. NPDC057904 | reverse complement strand
CGCGCGCGCGCCCCGCCCGGCCCTGCCGCGGCCTTCGGCCCCCCCGGTCCCCCCCCGCCGGCCCCCCCCCCCACGTCCTGCGGGCTACTCCATGCCCGCGAGCACCAGCGGCAGGCGGCGGGCGCCGTCGGCGACCAGCTTCACCGGCACGCCCCAGTCCTGCTGGTGCACGTGGCAGGCCGGGTACTCGATCTCCGGGTCGTCGTCGCAGGAGGCGGCCATCGCCGACACGTGCAGCACGCCCTCGGCGACCTCGCCGGAGAGGACCAGCTCGCGCGAGAGGTCGGAGTCCGCGCCCGCGCCCGAGACCAGCAGCTCCGGCGGCGTGGAGCTGACCAGCAGCCGGGTGGACGGGCCGTAGCGCTCGTCCAGCTTCTGGCCGCTCGGCGCGGAGAAGACCACGTCCACCCGGAACGGGCCCGGCGCGACCTCGGTGGCCGCGCGCTGGGTGCGGTGCGCGACCGACTCGACCCGCACCGCCTCCTCGGGCAGCCGCAGCCTGGTCAGCCGGTGCCGGGCCGACTCGACCACGACGATGTCCTCGTCCACCAGGACGGCCCCGGACGGCTCGCGCAGGTCGGTGGCCAGCGTGCTCACCTCGCCGGTCGCCGGGTCGAAGCGGCGCAGCGCGTGGTTGTAGGTGTCGGCGACGGCCACCGAGCCGTCCGGCAGGACGGTGACGCCCAGCGGGTGCTGGAACAGGGCCTGGTCGGCGGCGCCGTCGCGGTGGCCGAAGTCGAACAGGCCGGTGCCGACGGCCGTCTCGACCGTCTTGGTTTCACGTGAAACCCAGCGGAGCGCCGAGGTCTCGGAGTCGGCGACCCAGAGCTTCTCGCCGTCCGCGGAGACCGCGAGGCCGGACGGCTGGGCGAACCAGGCCTCGTCGGCGGGCCCGTCCACCAGGCCCTCGTTGGTCGTGCCGGCCGCGACGGCGACCGTCCCGGCCGCCGGGTCGTAGGCCCACAGCTGGTGCACGCCGGCCATGGCGATCCACACCCGGCCGTCGAACCAGGCGACGTCCCACGGCGAGGAGAGGTCCACCTCGCGGGCCGGGCCCTCGGTGGCCGAGCCCTGCCACCACTGGCGGCCGGTGCCGGCCAGCGTGGTGACGTGGCCGTCGGCCAGCCGGACGCCGCGCAGGGCGTGGTTGACGGTGTCGGCGACGATCACGTCGTAGTCGTACGGGTGGCCCTCGGGCAGCAGCACGAGGCCCTGCGGCTCGCTGAACCGCGGGTCGGTGCCGTCCACCAGGCCGCGCTGCCCGTCGCCGATCCGGCGCACCACCGTCTCGCCGTCCTCGGCCAGCTCGACCAGCGAGTGGTGGCCGGAGTCGGCTACCAGGAAGTGGCCGTCGCCCAGGCGGACCGCCTTGCCCGGGAACTTGAGGTCCCCGGCGGTCGGCTCCGGCGCCACGTACGGGCCGTCGCCGCGGCGGAGCGTGCCCTTGGCGGCGTGCTCCTCCTCCAGCTCCTCCACCAGCCGCGCGATCGCGTGCGCGTGGCCCTCGCCGGCGTGCTGGGCGACGACGTACCCCTCGGGGTCGATCACCACGAGCGTCGGCCAGGCGCGCACCGCGTACTGCTTCCAGGTGACGAGCGCCGGGTCGTCCAGGACCGGGTGGTGCACCTCGTACCGGGCGACGGCGTCGACGACGGCCTGGTGGTCGGCCTCGTGCACGAATTTGGGCGAGTGCACGCCGACGATCACGACGGTGTCGCGGTGCTTCTCCTCCAGCTCGCGCAGTTCGTCGAGGACGTGGAGGCAGTTGATGCAGCAGAAGGTCCAGAAGTCCAGGACGGTGATCTTGCCCCGGAAGTCGGCGAGGGTGAGCTCCTTGCCGCCGGTGTTCAGCCAACCGCCTGCGCCGACCAGCTCGGGGGCGCGTACTCGTGCACGTGATGCCATGGCTGTATCCAACCCCATCGGGTGGGGGTGGCATTCCGGGGAGGGTGGGGCAGGGGGTGGCGGTGGGGTCAGGCGGCCGGGCCGACGCGTGCCTGCCAGCGGGTCTCGCCGTCCTGCTGCTCGGCGGTCGGGGTGAGGCCGAGGGCGCGGGCCACGGCGGCGGAGGCGTGGTGGTCGGGGTGGATGTGGGCCGTCACGGTGGTGATGCCGGCGGCGGTCAGATGGGCGAGCAGGGTGCGGGCGGCCTCGGCGGCGAGGCCGCGGCCCTGCCAGGGCGTGCCGACCACCCAGGCGAGCTCGGCGCCGTCCCCGTGGACCGTGGCCTGGACGTAGCCCGCGAGGCGGCCGTCGGCGCGCAGGCGCAGCGCCCAGTTGCCCCAGGTCTCGGCGGGGTCGGAGGAGCCGGCGGCGAGCCGGGCGTAGCGGGTGCGCAGGGCGTCGGCGCCGTCCGGGGTGCCGCCGGTGAAGGCGTGCAGGGCCGGGTCGGCGAGGGCGGCGGCCATCTCCTCGGCGTGTTCGGGCCGCAGCGGGACGAGGTCGAGGCGTTCGCCGTGCAGGGTGGCGGTGGTGTCGGGGTGCATGGGTCCGTTCGGGGCCTTTCAGTGCGGGTGCGGGTTCGTGCCGAGGACGTGGTCCCGTCCCCACGCGCCGAGTGGCGCCAGTGCCGCGTTGAGGCGCGTGCCGGCGTCGGTCAGCGTGTACTCGACCCGGGGCGGGACCTCGTCGTGCGCCTCGCGGTGCACGATGCCGTCCGCCTCCAGTTCGCGCAGGTGGGCGGCGAGCACCTTCTCGGTGATGCCCGGCACCAGGCGGCGCAGCTCGCCGAAGCGGCAGCCGGGGCGGGCGTCCAGCGCCCAGAGGATCAGCACCTTCCACTTGCCGCCGATCACGTCCATCGCGGCGTCGGTTCCGCAGACGTACGCCCCCGGCCTCGGCACGGTCGCCATGCCCCACCCCTTCCGACCTCGTCGCTCACCCCAGGGTAACCACCCACTTCCACGTGCGTACTTGATCGTCAACGGTGCCGCGAAGAGGCTGATTCCCATGGGAAGCACCGAAGTTGAGAAGACCCCCCGTCACCCTGCTCGGGCTCGGCGCCATGGGCACCGCCCTGGCCCGTGCCTGGCTCGCCGCCGGGCACCCGCTGACCGTCTGGAACCGCGGCCCGGCCAGGGCCGGGGTGCTCGCCGCCGAGGGCGCGGTCGTCGCCGCGAGTGCCGCGGAGGCCGTCGCGGCCAACCGGCTGGTGGTCGTGTGCCTGCTCGACGACGCCTCCGTGGCGGAGGCGCTGGACGACGCGGACCTCGCCGGGAAGGACGTGGTCAACCTGGTCACCGGCACCCCCGCCCAGGCCCGGGCCCGCGCCGGGTGGGCCGCCGGGCGCGGCGCGCGCTACCTGGACGGCGGGATCATGGCCGTCCCGCCGATGATCGGCGTCCCGGCGGCCGGGCCGTACGTGTTCTACAGCGGTTCGTCCGCGCTGTTCGAGGAGCACGCGGAGGTGCTCGCCGTGCCGGCCGGCCCGCGGTACGTCGGGGCGGACCCGGGGCACGCGGCGCTGCACGACGTGGCGCTGCTCAGCGCGATGTACGGGATGTTCGCCGGGGTCGCGCACGCGTTCGCGCTGGTCAGGGCGGAGGGCGCGGTCACGCCCGGCGACCTCGCGCCGCTGCTGGCCGGGTGGCTGACGGCGATGACCGGGTCGATCGCCAGGACGGCGGACCAGTTGGAGAGCGGCGACTACGCCAAGGACGTGGTCTCGAACCTGGCGATGCAGGTGGCCGGGCGCCGGACGCTGCTGGGCACGGCCGAGGAGCAGGGCGTGAGCGACGAACTCCTGGCGCCGTACTTCCGGTTGATGGAGCGCAGGCTCGCGCTCGGCGGCGGTGAGGAGGACCTGGCGGGGGTGGTCGACCTGCTGCGGGGCTGAGGCCCGGCCGGTAACGTACCGGCATGGCTGACCTTGAAGAACGCGCCAACGTCGTCGCGTCCGGTGCCCGGCAGACCGGGGCGGGGGTGCCGGTCCGCCGGCGCCGCGTCCCGGACCTCGCCGAATGCGTCCGGCTGCTGGGCGACGTCCACGCCACCGACGGCTACCCGTCCGACTGGCCCGACCGCCCCGCCGCCTGGCTCACCCCCGAGGGGCTCCTCGCCGCCTGGGTGGCCGAGGCGGACGGCCGCATCCTCGGGCACGTCGCCCTCTCCCGCAGCGCCCCGGGGGACGCCGCCCCGGTGCTCTGGAGCCGCCGCACCGGCGCCCGGCCCGAGCTCACCGCCGTGGTGAACCGGCTGTACGTCGCCCCCGCCGCGCGCGGGCGGGGCGTCGGGGCGCGCCTGCTGGCGAACGCGCTGACCCACGCGCGGGCGCTCGGACTGCACCCGGTCCTCGACGTCCTCGCCACCGACGCGGCGGCGGTGGCCTGCTACCGGCGTCTCGGCTGGACCTGGCTGGGCAGCGCCGACCAGCAGTGGGGCGGCGGACGGACCGTCGTCGTGCACTGTTTCGCGGCGCCCCGGGAGCTGTGAGGGCGGCGGGGGAGCCGGCGTCACCGGCTCCCCCGCGGGGGCCCGTCAGTCCGCGGAGCGGTCCGCGGCGGGGCGGCGGCGCAGCGCGGGGGTGGTGAGTGCGGGCGGCTGCCAGACGCCGTCCGCCCGGTAGAGGTCGGTGCCGGGCGGGACGATCGCGTCGATGCGGTCGAGGGTGGCGTCGTCGAGGACGAGGTCGGCGCCCTTGAGCGCGGATTCGAGCTGCTCCATCGTGCGCGGGCCGAGGATCACCGAGGTGACGGCCGGGTGCGCGAGCGGGAAGGCGACGGCCAGCTCGGGGAGCGTGCGGCCGAGGTCCTCGGCGAGGGCGGTGAAGGCCTCGACGGCGTCCAGCTTGGCCTGGGTGAGCGGCAGTTCCGGGTCGAAGCGGCCCGGGTGGAGGGCGGCGCGGCCCTGCGTGAGGTCGATCGCCCGGCCCTTGCGGTAGCGCCCGGTGAGGAAGCCGCCGGCCAGCGGTCCCCAGGTCAGCGCGCCCATGCCGAGCTGCTGGACGGTGGGCAGCACGTTCGCCTCGATGCCGCGGGCGAGCAGCGAGTACGGCGGCTGCTCGGTGCGGAAGCGCGGCAGGCCGCGGCGCTCGGCGACGTGGTGGGCGTCGACGATCTGCTCGGCGGGGAAGGTCGAGCAGCCGAAGGCGCGGATCTTGCCGGCCCGGACGAGGTCGCCGAGCGCGGAGAGGGTCTCCTCCACGTCGGTGGTGTGGTCCGGCCGGTGCACCTGGTAGAGGTCGATCCGGTCGGTGCGCAGCCGCCGCAGGCTCTCCTCGACCTCCCGGACGATCCAGCGCCGGGAGTTGCCGCCCCGGTTGCGGCCCTCGCCCATCGGGAAGTGCACCTTGGTGGCGAGCACGATGTCGTCCCGGTCGCCGCGGGCGGCCAGCGCCTTGCCGACGATCTCCTCGGACTCGCCCGCCGAGTACATGTCGGCGGTGTCGACGAAGTTGATGCCGCGGTCGAGCGCGGTGTGGATGATCCGGACGCAGTCGTCGTGGTCGGGGTTGCCGATCGCGCCGAACATCATGGTGCCGAGGCAGTAGGCGCTGACTTCGATGCCGGTGCCGCCGAGGACGCGGTAGCGCATGGTGGTTCTCCCCCGAAGGTCTTGGGTGTCCCGTTCGTTGCGTCAGAGGCTAGGAGTTGGAGTGCACTCCAACGCAAGCGTCCGTCCGCGGCCCGGCGCGCGGGATCCCCCGGCGGGGGGAGCGGGTTCGTCGGGGCGGAGGAGGCCGGGGCGGGGCCGCGCGGGCGAGCGTGGGGGCATGACGAGGAACGCGTGGGGTGTGATCGGCTGGGGTGTCGCCTGTGCCGGGTTCGGGACGGGCTGCGCGCTGAGCGGGACGGAGCTGTTCGGGGCCGTCTGGCCGGGCTGGGCGGTCGCCGGGGCGGGGGTGGTCGCGGTGCCGGCCGGGGTGGCGGCCGGGGTGGCGTCGGCCCGGGGGAGGCCGGGGCCGGGGCTGCGGGCGGTGCTGTGGGGGCTGGCCGGGCCGGCGGCGGTGGCGGCCTGGGGGCTGCTGATGGACGTGCTGATGCTGCTGACCGGGGAGGCCGTGGACAGCGGACCGGGGGCGGTGCTGCACGCGCTGTCGGCGGTCGGCGTCGTGCTCCTGGTGGGTGCCACGCGCGTGCGGCCGCCCGCCGGGCACCGGGCTCCGGCGCCGGCTCCGTCGGAGGCCCCGGCGGCCGTTCAACTCGCCGCATGGGCAGGCACGTTGGCCTTCGTCCCGTACGTCGTGATGAAGCTCGACTGGGCCTTCGGCGGCAGCTTCGCGGGGATCGACGGTGCCCGGATGCGGGTGACCAACGAGCGCAACGGAGCCTCCGGGCTCTGGCTCACCCTGGAGGACTGGGGGATCGACGCCACCGCGCTGATGGCCGCGCTCGGGGTGTTCCTGCTGTGGGGCCTGGTCCGGCCGTGGGGGCAGGTCTTCCCGCGGTGGACCCTGGTGCTGAGCGGCCGCCGGGTGCCGCGCTGGCTGCCGCTCACCCCCGCGCTGATCGGGGCCGGCACGCTGGCGCCGTACGGGCTGCTGGGGGTCGGCTACCTGTCGCTGTGCACGGTCGGCGTGACGACGATCCGGACGGGCGACCTGCCGACGCCGGACGACGCGCTGATGGTGGGCTGGGTCGGGATGAGCGCGTTCGCCGTGTACGGGGTGGCGCTGGCGGTCGCGGTCCGCTCGTACTGGCGGCGCACGGGCGGCTGAGCGCGGGGCCGCGGCTGGGCCCGATTTGCGGGAACGGCAACAAAGCTTGCCGATTCGGCGGCGACGGCCGCAGCCTGGCGGTGGAACGGCCGCAGCCTGGCGGTGGAGGTGACCGCGCACCGCGCGTCCGCCGCCGCGCCGACGGCCCGAGCGGGGAGGCTCCCTCCCGCACGCCGCACCACCGCACCGACGACCACGACGATCGGAGACCCCGGATGTCCGGCCACCACCATCACCGCCCCACCAAGGGCCAGGGCCACGAGCACGGCCACGACCACGTCCCCGCCGCCGACTTCGACTGGGACGCGCTCGCCGCCCACCTGGAGCGCGAGGCCGAGCTGAAGGCCCCCGCCGTCACCGCGGCCGCCCACTGGCTGCGCGGGCTGACCGGCGGCGAGGTCCGCCGGGTGCTCGACGTCGGCAGCGGCCCGGGCGTGCTCGCCGGGCTGCTCGCCGAGGCCTTCCCGGCCGCCGAGGTGGTCGCGGTCGACCAGTCGGCGGCGCTGCTGGAGCGCGCCCGGAACCGCTCCGGCGGCCGGCTGAAGACCCGGCAGGCCGATCTGCCCGAGGAGTTCGGCAAGCTCGGCGAGGCCGACCTGATCTGGTCCGCGAACGCGATCCACCACCTCGGCGACCAGCAGACCGCGCTCACCGGCCTGGCCGGGCTGCTGCGCCCCGGCGGGCTGCTGGCCGTCGCCGAGCGCGGGCTGCCGCTGCGCTACCTGCCGCGCGACTTCGGCCTCGGCAGGGCCGGCTTCCAGGCCCGGCTGGACGCGGCCCACGAGGCGGGCTTCAGCACGATGCGCGCCGAACTGCCGGGCGCCACCGAGGAGATCGAGGACTGGCCGGCCATGCTCGGCCGGGCCGGCCTGACCCCGACCGGCACCCGGACCTTCCTGATCGACCACCCGGCCCCGCTCGCCGCCCCCGCCCGCGAGCACCTGCGCGCCCAGCTCGCCCGCCTGCACGACCAGCTCGCCGACCACCTGGACCCGCAGGACGCGGCGACGCTGGCGGCCCTGCTGGACGAGGACGCCCCGACCGGGATCCTGCACCGGACGGACGCCTTCTACCTGTCCGCGATGACGGTCCACACCGCCCGCGCGGCCCGGTAGCCCCGGAGCCCCCCGGGGGTGGCGCCGGGACGCCGGTGCCGCCCCGGGGACCAACGCGTCCGGGGACCGGTACCGTCGCCCCATGACCGCCGACGAGCACGAGAACGAGCACGAGAACGAGCCCGGAACCGGTCTCGGAACCGAGCACGCGGACGACCCGGGAACCGCGCCCGGCTTCGTCGTCGTGACGACCACCCACGAGACCGAGGACCTGGCCCGGGCCCTGGCGTCCGCCGCCGTCCGCGAGCGGCTGGCCGCGTGCGCGCAGGTGTACCCGGTCCGGTCCGTCTACTGGTGGGAGGGCGAGGTGCAGGACGCCGAGGAGTGGCGGATCGACCTCAAGACGAGGGCCGGACTCGCCGACCGGCTGAGTGCGTTCCTCACCGCGCGCCACGCGTACGAGACGCCCGAGGTGATCGCCGTCCCGGTGGTCGCGGGCAGCCCCGGCTACCTCGCGTGGGTCACCGCCGAGACGGCCGCTCCCTGACGCCCCGCGCTCCCCGGGAGTCCGCCCGCGAGCCCCTACTCGCCGCCGAAGCGCGTCGTCCACGCCGCCAGGTCGTCGTCGGTGATCTTGGCGAACAGCACCGGCGGCACGGTGAACCCCGTCCCGGCCGGCACCAGGTCGAGCGACCGCGCCTCCTCCGGGGCGACCCAGCGCCGGGACGCCGCCGGGGAGTCGTCGGCCACGGCGAACGCGCCGCGCATCGCCGCCGCGGTGGCCGGGACGAACGGCTCCGACACCACCGCGTACAGGTGGATCAGGTTCATCGCCGTGCGCAGCGTCAGCGCCGCCGCCTCCGGATCGGTCTTCACCTGGAGCCACGGCGCCTTCTCGTCCAGGTACGCGTTGCCGGCGCTCCACAGGGCGCGCAGGGCCTGCGCCGCCTTGCGGAAGTTGAGCGCGTCGAGCTGCGCCTCGTACTCGGCGAGGAGGCCGGCGATCTGCGCGCCGAGCCGCTCCTCCGCCTCGCCGGCGGCGTGCCCGCCGGGGACGTCGTCGCCGAAGCGCTTGCGGCTGAAGGTCAGCACCCGGTTGACGAAGTTGCCGAGGGTGTCGGCGAGGTCCTTGTTGACGACGGCGGCGAAGAGGTCCCAGGTGAAGCTGGAGTCGTCCGACTCGGGCGCGTGCGCCATCAGGAAGTAGCGCCAGTAGTCGGCCGGCAGCAGCTCCAGGGCGACGTCGGTGAAGATGCCGCGCTTCTGGCTGGTGGAGAACTTCCCGCCGTAGTACGTCAGCCAGTTGAAGGCCTTGACCTGGTCGACCTTCTTCCACGGGCGGCGCGAGCCGAGGATCGTCGCCGGGAACATCACGGTGTGGAACGGGACGTTGTCCTTGGCCATGAACTCGGTGTAGCGGACGGCGTCGTCGGCCTCGTACCACCAGGACTTCCAGTCCCGCAGCTGCCCGGCCGGGGCCGCGTCCGCCCACTCCTTGGTGGCGCCGATGTACTCGATCGGGGCGTCGAACCAGACGTAGAACACCTTGCCCTCGGCGGCCAGCTCCGGCCACACGTCGGCCGGCACCGGGACGCCCCACTCCAGGTCACGGGTGATCGAGCGGTCCTGCAGGCCCTCGGTGAGCCACTTGCGGGCGATCGACGAGGCGAGCACCGGCCAGTCGTCGGCGTGGGCCGAGATCCACTCCTCGACCTCCTCGGTCAGCTTCGACTGGAGCAGGAACAGGTGCCTGGTCTCCCGCACCTCCAGGTCGGCGCTGCCGCTGATGGCCGAGCGCGGCTCCAGCAGGTCGGTCGGGTCCAGCACGCGCGTGCAGTTCTCGCACTGGTCGCCGCGGGCCTTGTCGTAGCCGCAGTGCGGGCAGGTGCCGACGATGTAGCGGTCCGGCAGGAAGCGGCCGTCGGCGTTGGAGTACACCTGGCGGATCGCGCGCTCCTCGATGAAGCCGTTGCGCTGGAGCTCGCGGGCGATCTCCTGGGTGATCTCCCGGTTCTGCGGCGAGGAGCTGCGGCCGAAGTGGTCGAAGGAGAGGCCGAAGCCGTCGTACACCGCGCGCTGCGCGTCGTGCGCCCGTGCGCAGAACTCGGCGACCGGCAGTCCGGCCTCCTGCGCGGCGAGTTCGGCGGGCGTGCCGTGCTCGTCCGTCGCGCAGATGTACAGCACCTCGTGGCCGCGCTGGCGCAGGTAGCGGGAGTAGACGTCCGCCGGGAGCATGGACCCGACCATGTTGCCCAGGTGCTTGATCCCGTTGATGTACGGAAGGGCGCTGGTGATCAGGTGCCGAGCCATCCTGGGATGCTCCGATTTCTCCCGCACGCGCACCCCGCCCGGGGTGCCGTGCCAGGCGCAGGGTTCCACTGTGGGTGCCAAAGCCTACCGTCGCGGGTGCGGCCGGACCGTGGATTAACGGCGCGCCCCGGCGGTCAGGGCGCGCCCGGCGCCTGGAACCCGCCGAAGTCGCCGTGGCGGTCGAACTCCCCGGCCTTCACCCCCCGCACGAAGGCCGCCCACTTGCGCGGGGTGGTGCGCACGACGACCTCGGCGCTCTCCGACTCGCGGATCTCCACCAGCCCGTCGGCGGTGCGGATCTCGACGCACTCGTTGGCCTCGGCGCTCGCCGAGGACTTCTGCCAGCTGTTCATGAGGACGCTGTCTTCAGTATGGTCCGGATGAACTCCCGTGAGTCGTCGGCGCCGAGGGCGATCGCGTCGGTCTCCGTCCTGATCTCGCGGTAGGCCCGCAGGTCGGCCTCGGTGTGCACGAACTTCGGCCCCTGCGAGAGGTCGATCTGGACGGTGTCGAGCTCCGGAACGGGCCCGCGG
This sequence comes from Kitasatospora sp. NPDC057904, assembly GCF_042887925.1. Taxonomy (NCBI): domain Bacteria; kingdom Bacillati; phylum Actinomycetota; class Actinomycetes; order Kitasatosporales; family Streptomycetaceae; genus Kitasatospora; species Kitasatospora sp. NPDC057904. The sequence continues at coordinate 97,618 of NZ_JBHVOL010000005.1, read as the reverse complement.
GCGAGGTACATGCTCTCCCCGGAGCCGGGGAACGTGTCCACGCTGAACGGGATCGCGCGGATCTCCACGCCGGGGCGCTCGGAGTCCTCCAGCAGGCTGAGCAGTTGGTCGCGCAGCACGACCGGGCCGCCGAACTGCATGCGCAGCGCGGACTCGTGGACGAAGGCGGTGTACGGCTTCGGCCGTTCGACCAGGACGCGCTGGCGCTGGATCCGGAACGCGGTGCGCACGTCGGTCTCCTGCCGGGGCAGCGGCGGGCGCAGGCGCGCGAACACGGCGTTGGCGTAGGCGGAGGTCTGCAGGAGCCCGGGGATGAAACTGGTGTGCAGGATGGTGAGCGACTCGGCGTGGTGCTCCATCTCCGCGATGTCGATGATCCCGCTCGGGATGCGCCCGCGGTAGCCGTCCCACCAGTACTTGCGGCGGTCCTGGGTCATCGTGAGCAGCGCGTCGAGGTAGCGGCCACCGGTGAGGCCGCAGGTGCGCGCCCAGGCCCGGAGCCGGTCGGCGCTGATGCCGGACTTCCCGTTCTCCATCTGGGAGATCTTGGGCAGGTCGGTGCCCAGGGCGGCGGCCAGGGTCTTGGGCGTCACGCCCACGCGTTCGCGCATCTTGCGCAGCTCGATGCCAAGGCGCTGCTGGCGCACGGTCGGCGACAAGCGGGGTGGCATGACTCTCTTCTCCGGGTCGCGGGGTCCGTCGATGCTTCCGGTGAAGTGTGCCGTGCAAACCGGACCCTAGCTACCGAAACGGGGGATACCCCACGATGGAGTGAACGTCCACTCTCTCGGTAGCAAGTCTTGTACTTCGACCCTAGGGTCGAAGCCGAGTCACTCGCCGACCGGTTGTCGCCCACGGCCCATCAAGCGGCCCTGAATCCCGACCAGATGAACGGCCGGCAGGCTCGCCATCCCCGACCGGAGACACCCATGCCGCTTCCGTCGCCCCTCCGTCGTTCCCGACGCGTCCCGGTGAGCCGGTGAACGCACTGATCGTCGCCGGCCTCTCCCTCCTGCTGCTCGCCGTGCTGTTCGTCGGCTGGCTGGTCTGGCTGGTCAACGTCCAGCCCAGGGAGCCCCGTTCGGCGAAGCCGGAGTTCGCCGCCCGGCACTCCCGCTCCGCCGACGAGAACTAGACGAGAACCAGCGGCCGGCGCCCGCGGGGCGCCGGCCACCCGACCGGCCGTCGTCGTACCGTCAGACGTCGGCCACGAAGTGGTCGAACTCCCCGGCCTGGACGCCGAGGAGGAAGGCCTCCCACTTCTCCGGAGTGGTGCGGACGACGACGCCGCTCCCGTCCGACTCGCGGATCTCGACGACGCCGTCGACGAACCGCACCTCAAGGCACTCGCCGGACGGGTCGCCGGTGGAAGGCCGCTGCCAGTCGCTCATGGTGGCTCCTCGGTGAAGGCTCGGGTCTGCGCCCCAGCTTGCCACCGCGGGCCGTGCGGCCGACGGCCCCGCGGCCCGGCGGCCGCGGGGCCGTCAGCCGCGGGCGAGCCGTTCGACCAGCCGGGCCTCGGCGGCGGGCCACTCGTCGGCGAGCATCGAGAAGTAGGCGCTGTCCCGCCAGACCCCGTCGGCACGCAGGCGGTCGCGGCGGAAGGTGCCCTCGTACTGGGCGCCGAGCCGCAGGATCGCGTTGCGGGAGCGGTCGTTGAGCGCGTCGGTCTTCCACATGACCCGGCCCATGCCCAGCTCGCCGAAGGCGTAGCGCAGGAGCAGCAGCTTCGACTCGGAGTTCACGGCCGAGCGCCACGCCGAGCGGGCGTACCAGGTGCCGCCGATCTCGACGAGCTCGTGCGTCGCGCTGAAGTCGTAGAAGCCGGTGATGCCGACGGCCCTGCCGCTCGCCAGGTCGATCACGGCGAACTTCACCGCCGTGCCGGCCGCCACCTCCCCGATCCGGTGCTCGATGATCCCGCCCAGTTCCTCCTCGCTCTGCGGCGGGAGGAAGGGGATCCAGCGCCAGACGTCCGGGTCGGGGCCGACGGCGGCCCAGAGCTCGGGGACGTGGTGGCGCCCGAGGGGCTCCAGGCGGACGTGGCGGCCGGTCAGGGTGACGGGCTCGGGCAGCTTCGCGGTCATGACCCGAACGTACTGCCGAACTGTACTAGATGCAATGGAATTATGTCCTAGTGCAAAATCCCGGGGCAAACGGAAGGGGCCCTGTGGGATCGCTCCCGCAGGGCCCCTCGGGCCGGTGGTCCGGACGGCGGTCCGGAGCCGGATCAGATGAACGAGTTGATCTGGATCGTCTCGTCACGGCCCGGGCCGACGCCGATGGCGGAGATCGGCGCGCCCGACATCTCCTCCAGCGCCTTCACGTAGGCCTGCGCGTTCTTCGGCAGCTCGGCGAAGGTCTTCGCCTTGCTGATGTCCTCGGTCCAGCCCGGCAGCGTCTCGTAGATCGGCTTGGCGTGGTGGAAGTCCGACTGGTTGTAGGGGAGCTCCTCGACCCGGCGGCCGTCGATCTCGTACGCGACGCAGACCGGGATCTGCTCCCAGCCGGTCAGGACGTCGAGCTTGGTGAGGAAGAAGTCGGTGAGGCCGTTGACCCGGGTCGCGTAGCGCGCGATCACGGCGTCGAACCAGCCGCAGCGGCGGTCGCGGCCGGTGGTCACGCCGCGCTCGCCGCCGATGCGGCGCAGCGCCTCGCCGTCCGCGTCGAGCAGCTCGGTCGGGAACGGGCCGGAGCCGACGCGGGTCGTGTACGCCTTGAGGATGCCGATGACCCGGTCGATCTTGGTGGGGCCGATGCCGGCGCCGGTGCAGGCGCCGCCCGAGGTCGGGTTCGACGAGGTCACGAAGGGGTACGTGCCGTGGTCGACGTCGAGCAGGGTGCCCTGGCCGCCCTCCAGCAGGACGACCTTGTTCGCCTTGAGGGCCTGGTCCAGGACGAGGGTGGTGTCGGCGAGGAAGGGCTTGATCTTGTCCGCGTAGCCCAGGTACTCCTCGACGACCAGCTCGGCCGGGACGGCGCGGCGGTTGTAGAGCTTGACCAGGATCTGGTTCTTGTCGTGCAGCGCCGCCTCGATCTTCTGGCGCAGGATCGACTCGTCGAACAGGTCCTGGACCCGGATGCCGACGCGGTTGATCTTGTCCGCGTAGGTCGGGCCGATGCCGCGGCCGGTGGTGCCGATCCGGCGCTTGCCGAGGAAGCGCTCGGTGACCTTGTCCAGGGTGCGGTGGTACGGCGTGATCAGGTGGGCGTTGCCCGAGATCAGCAGCTTCGAGGTGTCGATGCCGCGCTCGTTGAGGCCGGCCAGCTCGGAGAGCAGCACGCCCGGGTCGATCACGACGCCGTTGCCGATCACCGGCGTCACGTTCGGGCTGAGGATGCCGGAGGGGAGCAGGTGCAGGGCATACTTCTGGTCGCCGATGACCACCGTGTGACCGGCGTTGTTGCCGCCCTGGTAGCGGACGACGTAGTCGACGGAGCCGCCGAGGAGGTCGGTCGCCTTCCCCTTGCCCTCGTCCCCCCACTGAGCGCCAACGAGCACGAGTGCCGGCACAGGCGTACACCCCTTCCGGTTGGGGCATCCTGCGTAGGCCGCAGTCTGCCCCGAGATAGACGAAGCCCCTGGCGCAGTAGCGCAAGGGGCTCTTGCACCGAGAGATTACCTGAGGAAGGACCGGTCGTGTCGTCCCTGTCCACGCCTGCAACCGGCGGCTCCGAGCCGCTCCTGCTGCTCCTCGACCCGGTGGCCCGGCAGACCGACGGGGAGTCGGTGCGGATCGCGAAGGACGTGCTCTGCGGAGGTGCGGACGTCAAGGTGGCGTACCCGGAGAGCCCTTCCGAACTCGATCGGGTGCTTTCGCACCGGGGTCGGCGGCGACCGGTGGTGATCGGTTCCGATCTCGCCCTGCAGCGGGTGCTCCAGGCCCTGCACCGGCACCGTGAGCTGGGCACGGATCCGGTGGGCATGGTTCCGGTCGGCCGCTCGGAGGAACTGGTGGCGGCCCGCGCGCTCGGGGTCCCGGGCGAGCCGGTGCCGGCCGCGCGGGCGGTGCTGTCGGGGACGCCGCGCAAGCTCGACCTGCTGGTCGACGACGGCGGCGGGGTCGCGCTGGGCGGAGTGCGGATCGCGGGTGCGGGAGCCCGGCGGCTGATCGGCCGTCCGGGCGGCTGGCGTTCGCTATGGGCGAAACTGGCTGCGGCCGAGCAGGGGAACGCACTCACCGTCGAGGCCGCCGAGCAGAGCTCCCGGATCCGGGTCGAGGCCGACGGCCGGCTCCTCGCGGACGTCCACCGGCCGGTCCGGCTGGTGCAGGTCTCCCTCCCCTTCGGCGCGTCGGACGGTTCGGGCGTCATGGAGGTCGTCGTCCGCGCGCCCGGCGCCCTGGTGCGCGCCCGCGCCGCGAGCGTCTCGGTGGCCGGCCGCGGCTTCGGCTACGAGGTCGACGGCCGCCCGGTCGGCCCGGTCCGCGCCCGCACCTGGACGGTCCACCCGGGTGCGTGGGGCCTGCTGCTGCCGGCGGCGTGAGGGTGCCCGGTGACGCCTTCGTGAACTCCGGGTGAGCAGGCTCACGTTCGCCCCGGTCCCGAGGGCCGGCTCTTCGCACCCGGAATGCCCCAACAGGCGCGAACCACAAGGCCATCCCCGGCCCGCGGAAATTCCCCCGGGTCGAAATACCCACCCGGTAAGGGGTTTTGTCTACGCGCGTTGCCGAACGATCGCCCAACAATCCCGGCATCCCGGGTTCCGGAAGCCTGTGCCAACTGCCCTAGACTCGAAGGCGTGCCACGTGGTGACGGAAGACTCAACCACGATCTTCTTCCCGGCGAGAAAGGCCCCCAGGACGCTTGCGGCGTCTTCGGTGTCTGGGCTCCCGGCGAGGAGGTCGCCAAGCTCACGTTCTTCGGCCTTTACGCCCTGCAGCACCGCGGTCAGGAATCCGCGGGCATCGCAGTGAGCAACGGCTCCCAGATTCTCGTCTTCAAGGACATGGGACTCGTCTCCCAGGTCTTCGACGAGGCCTCCCTGGGGTCGTTGCACGGGCATATCGCCGTCGGACACGCCCGCTACTCGACCACCGGTTCCTCGGTCTGGGAGAACGCCCAGCCGACCTTCCGCGCGACCGTCCACGGTTCGCTGGCCCTCGGGCACAACGGAAACCTGGTGAACACCGCCGAACTGGCGGCCATGGTCGCCGAACTGCCGGGCGAGGAGCACGTCTCCCGCTCCGGCCGGACCGCCGCGACCAACGACACCGACCTGGTGACCGCGCTGCTCGCCGGCCACCCGGACCTCTCCATCGAGGAGACGGCCAAGGTCGTGCTGCCGAAGGTCAAGGGCGCGTTCTCGCTCGTCTTCATGGACGAGCACACCCTCTACGCCGCCCGCGACCCGCAGGGCATCCGCCCGCTGGTGCTCGGCCGGCTGGAGCGCGGCTGGGTGGTCGCCTCCGAGACCGCGGCGCTGGACATCTGCGGCGCCTCGTTCATCCGCGAGGTCGAGCCCGGCGAGCTCATCGCCATCGACGAGAACGGCATGCGCAGCTCCCGCTTCGCCGAGGCGAAGCCCAAGGGCTGCGTGTTCGAGTACGTCTACCTGGCCCGCCCGGACACCAGCATCGCCGGCCGCAACGTCCACCTCTCCCGCGTGGAGATGGGCCGCCGGCTGGCGAAGGAGGCGCCGGTCGAGGCCGACCTGGTGATAGCGACGCCCGAGTCCGGCACCCCCGCCGCGATCGGCTACGCCGAGGCCAGCGGCATCCCGTACGGCTCCGGCCTGGTGAAGAACGCCTACGTCGGCCGCACCTTCATCCAGCCCAGCCAGACCATCCGCCAGCTCGGCATCCGGCTCAAGCTGAACCCGCTGCGCGAGGTCATCCAGGGCAAGCGCCTGGTGGTCGTGGACGACTCGATCGTCCGCGGCAACACCCAGCGCGCGCTGGTGAAGATGCTGCGCGAGGCCGGCGCCGCCGAGGTCCACATCCGGATCTCCTCGCCGCCGGTGAAGTGGCCCTGCTTCTTCGGCATCGACTTCGCCACCCGCGCGGAGCTGATCGCCAACGGCATGACCATCGAGGAGATCGGGCGCACGCTCGGCGCGGACTCGCTCTCCTACATCTCGATCGACGGCATGATCGAGGCCACCAAGCAGCCCAAGGACAAGCTCTGCCGGGCCTGCTTCGACGGCGAGTACCCGATGGAGCTGCCCGACCCTGCGCTGCTCGGCAAGCTCCTGCTGGAGGCCGAGATCAAGGGCGGCCAGCAGCCGCCCGCCGTCCGCGGCAAGCCGACCGGCAGCGACCTGGACGGCGTCCAGTCCCTGCTCGGCGGAGCGGGCGCGGCCGACGCGCTGCGCCGCCCGTAGCGAAACCATGGTGGGGTCCCGCGAGCCGGGGCCCCACCGTCGTTCCGACCCCCTTCCGCCGTACCGAACCACCCCCACCAGACCCGAGAGGGCCGCACCGCAGTGACCTCCCACCCGTCGCCCACCGCCACCCCCAACGGAGACGCCATGCGTCACACCTCTGACGGCGCCACCTACGCCGCCGCCGGCGTCGACATCGAGGCGGGTGACCGCGCCGTCGAGCTCATGAAGCAGTGGGTGAAGAAGGCCAACCGCCCCGAGGTGGTCGGCGGTCTCGGCGGCTTCGCCGGCCTCTTCGACGCGTCCGCCTTCAAGAACTACGAGCGGCCGCTGCTGGCCTCGGCCACCGACGGCGTGGGGACCAAGGTGGCCATCGCCGCCGCCATGGACAAGCACGACACCATCGGCCACGACCTCGTCGGCATGGTCGTCGACGACCTCGTCGTGTGCGGCGCCGAGCCGCTGTTCATGACCGACTACATCTGCGTCGGCAAGGTCGTCCCGGAGCGCGTCGCCGCGATCGTCAAGGGCATCGCCGAGGGCTGCGCGCTGGCCGGCTGCGCCCTGGTGGGCGGCGAGACCGCCGAGCACCCGGGCCTGCTCGGCCCGGACGAGTACGACGTCGCGGGCGCCGGCACCGGCGTCGTCGAGGCGGACGCGCTGCTCGGCGCCGAGCGCGTGCGGGCCGGCGACGTGGTGATCGCGATGGCCGCCTCCGGCCTGCACTCCAACGGCTACTCGCTGGTCCGCCACGTCCTGCTGAACCAGGCCGGCTGGCAGCTGGACCGCAAGGTCGAGGAGTTCGGCCGCACCCTCGGCGAGGAGCTGCTGGAGCCGACCCGGATCTACTCGCTGGACTGCCTGGCGCTCACCCGCGCCACCGAGGTCCACGCCTTCTCGCACGTCACCGGCGGCGGTCTGGCGGCCAACCTGGCCCGGGTCATCCCGGCCGGCCTGCACGCCCGCCTGGACCGCGGCACCTGGACCCCGCTGCCGGTCTTCCAGACCGTCGCCGAGGTCGGCAAGGTGAGCACCCTGGAGATCGAGAAGACGCTCAACATGGGCGTCGGCATGGTCGCGGTCGTCCCGCCGCACTCGGTGGACGTCGTGCTGTCGATCCTGGAGGACCGCGGCGTCGAGGCCTGGCTGCTGGGCGACATCGTCGACCGCACCGACGAGCACGACGGCGGCGCGGCCCTCTACAACGCCTACGAGGGCTTCACGGCGGGCTGAGACCGGCTCACCGCGCCCCCGGCGCGCCAGGTGTGTCAGATGTGACGAGAGGGCCCCTCCGGTGCGCCGGAGGGGCCCTCTCGCGTCCCCGGGCCGCCGGCGGCCGACGGCCCGTCAGGGGGAACGCCGAAGACCGGCCCGGCGCCCTGGGGCGCCCGGACCGGTCCGGCGGTACGGCGGTTACGAGCGGCGGGAGGCCTGCGACGGCCCGGTGCCCGGCTCGGTGTCGTCCTCGTCGTCGAGGTCGGCGTAGCGGGCGGCGTACTCCGCGTACGGGTCGTCGTCCTCTTCCTCCTCGATCGGCTCGGGGTCGATCGAAGCGGTGGACGGCGATACGCCCAGCTCGTTGGACAGACGGTTAGCGTCGAACCCGCCGCTGTTGTACTTCAGCTCGCGGGCGACCTTCGTCTGCTTGGCCTTGGCCCGGCCGCGCCCCATGGGTCGACCCCCTCAACGATGGGGCTCACGGCCCCGAGTCTGACACGTGTTCATGATCAGGACCGGCCTGCCCGAATGGGGAGGACCGTCCCTTGGAGCATTAACGGTACCTGTTTCCGCCGCTGGACGGTACGTCGTCGGTGTGACGTGGCGCGCACCGACCGCACCCGCGACCAGGTCTTCCCAGGTCAAGGGAGGTTTTGCGGCGGTTTGCGCGCTGTCCGGAGGTGTCTGAGGTCCGTCGTTCCGGGATCGATTATCCCCCCAAGGGGGACCTCGGATCACCCGTTCGGGCGCAGAAGTGAGAATCCGGTTCCACATCGTGATGCGCGGGGGACGGAGGAGGACCGTCCCCCGCGCACGGAGTGACCGGATCGGCTCCGGACGGGGCCGGATCAGGCGCGGCGGGCGCCCGGGAGCAGGACCGTGCGCAGCGCGCTGATCTCGCGCATCCGCTTCTCGGCCAGGCGGTCGGCGGCGACCGCCGGCGGGACGCCGTCGGCGGCGGCCCGGGTGAAGATCTCCAGGGTGGTGTCGAAGATCTTCGTGGCCTTGTTCTTGGCCCGCTCGAAGTTGAAGCCGTCGATCTCGTCGGCGACCTGGATGACGCCGCCGGAGTTCACCAGGTAGTCCGGGGCGTAGAGGATCCCGCGGTCGGCGAGGTCCTTCTCGACGCCCGCGTGGGACAGCTGGTTGTTGGCCGCGCCGCAGACGATCGAGGTGCCGGACTCGCCGAGCGCGGCGACGACGTCGTCGGTCAGGGCGCCGCCGAGCGCGCAGGGGGCGTAGACGTCCAGCTTCGCCTGGAGCAGGGCGGTGGTGTCGGCGACGACCTCCACCTCCGGGTGGGCGGCGCGGACGCGGTTGACCGCGGCCTCGAACGGGTCGGTGACGACCACGGTGGCGCCGTCCGCGACGAGGTGGCCGACCAGGTAGTGGCCGACCTTGCCGACGCCCGCGACGCCGACCCGCTTGCCGCGCAGGGTCGGCTGGCCCCAGCGGGCCTGGGCGCTGGCGCGCATGCCCTGGAAGACGCCGAAGGCGGTCAGGATGGAGGAGTCGCCGGCGCCGCCGTGCTCGGGCGAGCTGCCCGTCACGAAGCCGGTCTCGCGGGCGATGACGTCCATGTCCTGCACGTAGGTGCCCACGTCGCAGGCGGTGATGTAGCGGCCGCGCAGGGACTCGACGAAGCGGCCGTAGGCCCGGAGCATCGCCTCGTTCTTGTCCTTGTTCGGGTCGCCGATGATGACGGCCTTGCCGCCGCCGAGGTCGAGCCCGGCGAGCGCGTTCTTGTAGGACATCCCGCGGGACAGGTTCAGCGCGTCCTCCAGGGCCGCCTCCTCGGAGGCGTACGGGAAGAAGCGGGTGCCGCCGAGGGCGGGGCCCAGCGCGGTGGAGTGGATGGCGATGATCGCCTTGAGCCCGGAGCTGCGGTCGTGGCAGAGGACGACCTGCTCGTGGCCGTCGCCGGGGGCGCCGTCCTGCTCGGTACGGAAGATCCTGCTGAGCACGCCGGGTGCGGGGTGCGTGGCGGATGTCTGTACGTCGGTCACTGTGGTGACTCCAGTATCGAAGGCCCGCTGCTGTGGTGCGGGCGCCTAAGGCGAAGCGTAGTCGCGTGCCCGTCGACGATCGGCCCTCTTGTCCGAGCTTGTGCCGGTTGTCCGAGGGGTGAGACGGGAGGGCCCCCGGAGTGCGGGCGCGAACCGTTCGGGGGCGCGCCCTCCCGGCGCCGCGCCCCGCGTGCGACCATGCAGGACGTGACCGTCGTCCGTACTTCCGTACAGCCGCCGTACGCCGCCCACCTGCGGGTCTACGAGCCGCTGGCCGCCTATCCGGAGCCCGAGCGGGCGCGTTGGCAGGCGTACGCGGCGCAGCACGGTCCGGACGCCGCGGAGGCCGCCCGGCCGGTGGCCGAGGCGGTGCTGGCGGAGCAGCGCGAGGCGCTCGCCGGGCTGGTCGGGCGCACGCCCCGGGCACTGCCCGAGCGCGAGAGCGAGCGGGCCTTCGTGCGGCTGGTGGACGGCGTCCTCTACGTCTGCCCGTGGGCGACCAGGCTGCGCAGCTGGCAGGCGCTGGAGGAGCTGCGGGCGGGGACTCCGGTGGCGCTGCTGGACACCGCGCTGCCGCCGGTGGCGCGGGCCGCCGCGGAGGCGGACCGGGAGCGCTGGCGGGCCGAGCACCCGGACGCCCGGCCGTGGATCCTCACCAGCCGGTGGGAGGTGCCGGTGCGGTGGTTCCTGCCGTTCGGGGAGGAGGACCGCTGCTTCGTTCCGGCGGAAGCGGGGGATAAGGGGGAGGGGGCGGGGCACCGGGCGCCGGCGCTGTTCTACTTGACGCCGATGTCGCAGGCGCGCCGACGGGTGGCCCGGGCCTACCGGGCGTTGCGCGAGGCGGTTCCGGAGGGGGAGCTGGTGCGGGGGGCCGAGCAGGTCGGGCGGTGGCTGGAGGAGTTCCATCCGCGTTCGCTGGTGGAGCTGGACTACGGGGGGCTGGTGCATCTGCTGGGACCGGAGCGGTTGTTGGCGGACCGTTCGGCGGGGGAGCTGGAGGACGGCCTGCGGGCGCTGCGGGCGGGGGACGACGCGGAGGCGCTGCGGGTGTACGGGGAGCTGACGGTGCGCTGGCGGCGCGTCCTGGCGCTGCGGTACGCGAACTAGCGGGCGAACTGGCGTCCGAGCGCCCGTGTATGACTGGAAGGGTCCTTCGGCCCGAGCCGCATGACGAAGGTCCCGGTTCGGGTCAATACCTGTCGAACGTGACACTACTCACCGTTGACGCGAACTTACCCCTATGTGCAAAAATGGGACAACCAGCCCAACTCCACGCGAGCGTGCCCACTTTTGGGTGGTTCTGGAGTCGATGCGCGCTTTGCGGGGAAACGGAGGGTCTGGTCCCCTCGTAACCGGATGTCACTGGCGTGTGACTGTCCGTTATGGGGTGGTCCATCGCCATCCGTCGGCCTTGAACCCGTGAGGGGTCAATTTTGGCGGTTTGGTCGATAGGGCTGGACGGATGGTGTAGTTGTAGACACCAGGACAAGCCGTTCGTCCTATAACCGACTCGGCCCGTCTATGCCATTTCGGGCATCGCGGGCCAAGGTGCAGAATTTGAAGGATAGAACCGCCCTGGTTCGGTTCTCCCGAGGAGGCCGCTCATGACCGCTCGTACCCCTGATGCTGAGCCGCTGCTGACGCCGGCAGAGGTTGCCACCATGTTCCGCGTGGACCCGAAGACGGTCACCCGCTGGGCCAAGGCGGGCAAGCTGACGTCGATTCGCACGCTCGGCGGTCACCGCCGTTACCGCGAGGCGGAGGTGCGCGCACTGCTGGCCGGGATTCCCGCCCAGCGCACCGAGGCCTGATAGGCCGAAGGCTCTTTAAAGGGGCTGCTTACCGGACTCCGCCGGGTCCGGTAAGCAGCCCCTTTGCCATGCCCGGGGCCGGTCGCCGATCTGTCGGAATGTTGAACTCCGGATAACGATTTGATGCCCATGGGGCGGGGGGGATTTACAGTGAATAACTGTACAATTTTACATATTAAATTAGTGGCTTCCGAGCGAGGTCGTGCCGCGCCGGTTGTGGGGAAAACGTAAGTGACGACCGTCACGCGCTCCGTCACTTGTGGTCCAGACCAAGTGCGGGGTAAGGGGGCGTGCGCCCAAAACGCGAGAGGCCCGGAACCTGAACGGTTCCGGGCCTCTCGCACTGCGGCGATCCCGACGGGACTTGAACCCGCGACCTCCACCTTGACAGGGTGGCGAGCTAACCAACTGCTCCACGGGACCAGAGTTTTCTGATCTCGTTCACTCGCTTGCCGCGCTGCGAACAAGACAGATCGTAGCCCATGGTGGGCCCCCAGGTCGAACTGGCTCCTGAGGGCCCCACCCCCGGCCACCGGCGGGAACTCAGAGCGCGGCCCGCGCCGCCTCCATCGCCTTCATGATCCGCTTCTCCGACACCGGGGTCGGCGTGCCCAGCGACTGCGCGAAGAAGCTGACCCGCAGCTCCTCGATCATCCAGCGGATGGCCCGGACCTCCGCGGACGGCTGCCGCCCGGCCGGGACGGCCGCCAGCAGCTCCCCGTAGGCCTGCTGCACCTGCTGGACCTTCAGCAGCTGCTGGGCGTCCCGCTGCGGGTGGTTGGGCAGCGCCTCCAGCCGGCGGTCCACCGCCAGCAGGTAGCGCTTGAGGTCCGGCAGGCGCTGCCAGCCGGTGTCCGTCACGAAGCCCGGGTGGACGAGCGAGGCCAGGTGCAGCCGGACGTCGTTCACCGCGTTCAGCAGCACCGGGCTGCCGACCGTCCGCAGCCGGGTCGAGGCCTTGTGGAAGGCGATCAGCGCGGTGGCCGTCTTCAGCGTGGCGTCCGCGGACAGGTCGTACAGGTCCGCGCGCACCTTGTCGTGCAGCTTGCCGAAGGCCGCCTCGTCCCAGGCCGGGCCGCCGCCCAGGGTCATCAGGCGGTCCGTCGCGCAGGCCACCACGTCCTCGAACAGGGCGGTGATCGAGCCGTGCGGGCTGTGCGAGAGCGCCAGCTTGGCCTGGTTGCCCAGGCGGCCCTGGATCGACTTGGCCGGCGAGTTGGTGGTCAGCATCAGCAGCCGCCTGGTGCCGTCCCACATCGCCCGCTCCTGGGCCTCCGGGGTGTCGAACAGCTTCACACCGACCGACTGCCCCTCGTCCACCAGCGCCGGGTAGGCGCGCAGCGAGTGGCCGCGCGAGCGCTGCTCGAACGTGCGCTGGAGCACCGGCAGGCCGGCCGGCCAGGCGGTCAGCCCGCCCTGCTCGATGCCCTGGCCGGAGGCCGCCGAGGACAGCGTCTCCTTGAGCTTCGGCTTGAGCCGCAGCCGCAGTTCCTCCAGGTCCTTGGACTCGGCGAGCTTGCGGCGGCCGTCCACGACCCGGAAGGTGACCTTGAGGTGGTCCGGCACCCGGTCGTCGTCCCAGGCCTCCGGCGGGACGGTCACGGCCGTCAGGCGCTTGAGCGCGTGCTCCAGGGACGGGAGCAACGGCTCCTGGCGGTCCTTCACCGCGCGCAGCGCGGCCTTGGCGAAGTCCGGCGCGGGCACGAAGTTGCGCCGGACCGCCTTCGGCAGCGACTTGATCCACGCGGTGACGAGCTCCTCGCGCAGGCCCGGGATCTGCCAGTCGAAGCCCTCCGCGGTGACCTGGTTGAGCACCGGCAGCGGGATGTGGACGGTCACGCCGTCCGCGTCGCTGCCCGGTTCGAACTGGTAGGTCAGCGTGAAGCGGAGCTTGCCCTGCTGCCAGTGGTCCGGGTAGTCGGCCTCGGTGACGCCGTCCGCGGCGTCGTTGATCAGCATCGACTTCTCGAAGCTGAGCAGGTCCGGCTGCTCGTGCCGGGCCTTCTTCCACCACGCGTCGAAGTGCCGGGTGGAGACGACGTCCTCGGGCAGCCGGGCGTCGTAGAAGTCGAAGAGGGTCTGGTCGTCGACCAGGATGTCGCGCCGGCGGGCCCGGTTCTCCAGCTCCTCGACCTCGCCGAGCAGCCTGCGGTTCTCCGCGAAGAACTTGTGGTGGGTCTCCCAGTCGCCCTCCACCAGCGCGTTGCGGATGAACAGCTCGCGGCACAGCTCCGGGTCGATCTTCCCGTAGTTGATCTTGCGCTGGGCGACGATCGGCATCCCGTAGAGCGTCACCCGCTCGTAGCCGAGGACGGCGCCGGCCTTCTTCTCCCAGTGCGGCTCGCTGTAGCTGCGCTTGAGCAGGTGGCCGGCCAGCGGCTCGACCCACTCCGGCTCGATCTTCGCGTTGATCCTGGCCCACAGCCGGGACGTCTCGACCAGCTCGGCCGACATCACCCAGCGCGGCGGCTTCTTGAACAGGCCGGAGCCCGGGAAGACCGCGAACCGGGCGCCGCGCGCGCCGCCGTACTCGCGCTTCTCCACGTCGAACAGGCCGATGTGGGAGAGCAGCCCGGCGAGCAGCGACTGGTGGATCCGGTCCGCGTCCGGCTCGGCGTCCGGATGCGGCTCCTCGATCGTCACCCCCAACTGCTTCGCCACCGTGCGCAGCTGGGTGTAGATGTCCTGCCACTCCCGTATGCGCAGGTAGTTGAGGAACTCCGCCTTGCACATGCGGCGGAAGGCCGAGGACGAGAGCTCCTTCTGCTGCTCCCGGACGTAGCGCCACATCGCCAGGTAGGAGAGGAAGTCGGAGGTCTCCGAGGTGAACCGGCGGTGCCGGTCGTCGGCGGCCTGGCGCTTCTCGGTGGGGCGCTCGCGCGGGTCCTGGATGGACAGCGCGGCGGCGATCACCATGACGTCGCGCACGCAGCCGTTCTTGTCCGCCTCCAGCACCATGCGGGCCATCCGCGGGTCCACCGGGAGCTGCGCCAGCTTGCGGCCGAGCGCGGTGAGGCGCTTGCGCGGGTCCTTCTCGTCCGGGTCCAGGGCGCCGAGCTCGTGCAGCAGGTGCACGCCGTCCTTGATGTTGCGCGAGTCCGGCGGGTCCAGGAACGGGAACGCGGCGATGTCGCCGAGGCCGGCGGCCGTCATCTGCAGGATGACCGAGGCCAGGTTGGTGCGCAGGATCTCGGCGTCGGTGAACTCCGGCCGGGAGAGGAAGTCCTCCTCCGAGTACAGCCGGATGCAGATGCCGTCCGAGGTGCGCCCGCAGCGGCCCTTGCGCTGGTTGGCGCTGGCCTGGCTGACCGCCTCGATCGGCAGCCGCTGCACCTTGGTGCGGTGGCTGTAGCGGGAGATGCGGGCGGTGCCCGGGTCGATCACGTACTTGATGCCGGGGACGGTCAGCGAGGTCTCGGCGACGTTGGTGGCCAGCACGATCCGGCGGCTGCCGGAGCGCTGGAACACCCGGTGCTGCTCGGCCGAGCTCAGCCGGGCGTACAGCGGCAGGATCTCGGTGGACTTCAGCTTCAGGCGGGTGAGCGCGTCGGCGGTGTCGCGGATCTCGCGCTCGCCGGAGAGGAAGACCAGGATGTCGCCCGGCCCCTCGGCCTGGAGCTCCTGGGCGGCCTCGCAGATCGCCTGGATCTGGTCCCGGTCGCGGTCGGCGTCGGTGGAGTCGTCCTCGGCGTCCTCGTCGAGGATCGGGCGGTAGCGGACCTCCACGGGGTAGGTCCGGCCGGAGACCTCGATGATCGGGGCGTCGTTGAAGTGCCGGGCGAAGCGCTCGGGGTCGATGGTCGCGGAGGTGATCACGACCTTGAGGTCCGGGCGGCGCGGCAGCAGCTGCTTGACGTAGCCGAGGATGAAGTCGATGTTGAGGCTGCGTTCGTGCGCCTCGTCGATGATCAGGGTGTCGTACTGGTGCAGGTCCCGGTCGGTCTGGATCTCGGCGAGCAGGATGCCGTCCGTCATCAGCTTGACCAGGGTGTCCTGGCCGACCTGGTCGGTGAAGCGGACCTTCCAGCCGACGGCCTCGCCGAGCGGGCTGCGCAGCTCCTCCGCGACGCGCTCGGCCACCGTGCGGGCCGCGATCCGGCGGGGCTGGGTGTGGCCCACCAGGCCGCGCACGCCCCGGCCGAGCTCCAGGCAGATCTTCGGGATCTGGGTGGTCTTGCCGGAGCCGGTCTCGCCCGCGACGATCACCACCTGGTGGTCCCGGATCGCCGCCAGGATCTCGTCCTTCTTCTGGCTGACCGGGAGCTCGGCGGGATAGGTGATCTTCGGGACGGCGCCCCGGCGCTGCTCGACCAGCAGCTCGGCGCGTTCGATGTCGGCGGCGATCTCGGTGGCGATCTTCTGCCGGGCCTCGGGTTTGCGGACCCGGCGGGCCCCCTCCAGCCGGCGTCCGATCCGCACCTCGTCGCGCAGGGTCAGCTCGGGCAGGCGGGCGGCCAGCTCGCCGATACCGGGGCCCTCCGCGGGAGCGGCGGCGGACTGGACTGCGGGAGAACTCACTGCGGGCATCCCTCTAGGTTCGCAAGGAGGCACGGCGGCGCGCACCTCGGTTTTCGAGCCCCTCCAGTGTCACAGTCGCCGGTGGCGATCCGCGAACGGCGGGTGGCCGGGTCGGTGCGGAAACGCCACGGCGGGCCCGGAGGATTCCGGGCGGGTGCGGGCAACGGTTTCCGGGCGCTCCGGACTCAGGTGGGGTGAGGAGGTGCTCATGGGAGCCCACAAGGCCGCGCGGGACGACGAGTTCCGCGCGTTCACCGGCAGCGCGTGGACGCGGCTGCTGCGCACGGCGTACTTGCTGGCGGGGGACCGGCACGGCGCCGAGGACCTGGTCCAGCAGGCGCTGGAGCGCGCGTACGTGCACTGGAACAAGGTCCGCGCGGCGGACGACCCGAACGCGTACGTGCGCCGGATCCTGGTCAACGAGCACGCCCGGCGGTGGCGGCGGCGCAGACCGGCCGAGTACCTGGTCGAGGCCCCGCCCGACCGGCCCGCCCCGGCCGGGGCCGACCCGGACGACCGGGCCGTGCTGCTCGCCGCGCTCGCCGCCCTGCCGCCGCGCCAGCGCGAGGCGGTGGTGCTGCGGTACTGGGAGGACCTCAGCGAGTCCCAGACCGCGGCGGCGATGGACTGCTCGGTCGGGAACGTGAAGAGCCAGGCGGCCAGGGGGCTGGCCAAGCTCCGGGAGTCCTCCTCGCTGGACGGACTGACCACCATCGGAGGTAGCAGATGAGCACGGAGTCCATGCCCGGGAACGAGCACGCGCCGACGGCGGCGGAGGAGGCCGCCGCCTCGTGGGCGCTGGGTGACCTGGCCGGGAGCATCGAGGCCGACGCGGTGCCGTACGACCGGCTGGTCGCCGGCGGGAGGCGTCGGCTGCGGTGCCGTCGGCTGTTGGCCGGGGCGGCGGCCGCGGCGGCGGTCGTCGCGGTGGCCGGGGTCGCCTCGGCGTTCGGCGGCCACGGGCCGGGGACGGGCGGCGCCGCGGTGGCGGCGGCTCCTTCCACGGCTGCCGCTGCCTCCGCCTCCCCGGCTTCGTCGGGTACGCCGTCCGCCCCGGGCAGCCCGGCCGGGGCCGCGCGGGACCCGTTCACCCCGATCCGCGTCAAGATCGGCGAGGGCAGCGCGAACGGCCACACCTGGCAGGCCTGGGTCGCCGAGTGGCCCGGCCCGGCCACCGAGCAGGACGCCCTCCGGCAGATCGAGACGATGCGGAAGGAACGGACCGCCGCCGACCCGGACCCGCGCTCGCTGCTCCCGCAGGACGCGGCCGGCAACTGGGCCCCGCACAACGACCTGGCGAACCTCTACTACACCGTGGACGGCAAGCGGCAGCCGGACGACTCCGTCCACGTGGTCAACGAGCCGGGCGGACCGTACAAGGGAGGAGTCGCCGGCGTGAGCACGTCGCTGGGCCTCAAGGACGCGGCGGAGTCCGGCCTCCCGCCGGTGGTGGCCGGCGGCGTCGGGCCCGAGGTGGCGAAGGTCGTGATCACCTGGGCGACCGGCGGCTCCACCGAGGCGGTGCCGGTCGCGGCCGGGGACTCCACGCTGCGCTGGTTCGGCCTCATGGCGAAGCCGGGCTCCGGCGTCAAGACCTTCACCACCTACGCCGCGGACGGTTCGGTGCTGCGGACCACCGACCACTGGCTCCGCACCAACTGAGCCGCGGCAGCCCCTTCCCGCCCCGTTCCGCCCCGATCGTCGCCGCCGTGCGCCATCGTGGTGCCGGACGAGTCGATCGACGGACCGTCAGCGGTCCGGAAGGGCGGTGGACGATGAGCGGGTTGTCGAAGGAACGGCTGGAGCGCCTGCACCGGGTGCTGGCCGGGCACGTCGAACGCGGTGCCGTGCCCGGCCTGGTGGCGGCCGTCGCCCGGGACGGCGACGAGCACGTCGAGGTCCTCGGCAGCCACACGGCCGGGGGCGGCGCGCCGGTGCGGCGCGACACGATCTTCCGCATCGCGTCCATGAGCAAGCCCGTCACCGCCGTGGCCGCGCTCACCCTGGTCGAGGAGCGCGTCCTGCGCCTCGACGACCCGCTCGACGACCTGCTGCCCGAACTCGCCGGCCGGCGCGTGCTGCGCCGGCCGGACGGCCCGCTCGACGACACCGAGCCCGCCGCCCGCCCGATCAGCCTGCGCGACCTGCTCACCTTCCGGCTCGGCTACGGACTCACCACGCCGAGCGGCGCCCCGATCGCCGCCGCCATGGCCGAACGCGGCGTCAACGTCCTGCCGCCGCGCGCCGACTACCCAGCGCCGGACGAATTCCTGCGCCGGCTCGGCGAGTTGCCCCTGCTGCACCAGCCCGGGGCCGGCTGGCACTACCACACCGGCTCGGTTGTCCTCGGCATCCTGCTCGCCCGCGCCTGCGGCAAGCCCCTCGGCGACGTGCTGCGCGAGCGCGTCCTCGGCCCCCTCGGCATGCGGGACACCGGCTTCACCGTCCCGGCCGACCGGTTGCACCGGCTCCCCGTCGAGTACTGGCACGACCCCGCCCGCGGCCTCGTCGTCTACGACGACCCCGCCGACAGCGCCTGGTCCCGGCCCGCGGCCCTCGACGACGGCGGCGCCGACCTCGTCTCGACCGTCGACGACTACCTCGCCTTCGCCCGGATGCTCCTCGCCGGCGGCACCCACGGAGACGTCCGGATCCTCTCCCGCCCCACCGTCGAGCTGATGACCACCAACCAGCTCACCCCCGCCCAACTCACCGCCTCCGCACCGCTGCTGGGCCGCGACGAGCTCACCGGCTGGGGCTTCGGCGTCTCCGTCGCCACCACCCGCGACGGCCTGCCCACCCCCGGCCGCTACGGCTGGGACGGCGGCCTCGGCACCACCTGGTTCAACGACCCGAAGGAGCGGCTGACGGGCATCCTGCTCACCCAGCGCATGTTCGACGGCCCCACCCCGCCCGCGGTCGCACGGGACTTCGAGGTGCTCGCGTACCAGGCGGTGGCGTGACGGGGCCAGGGGGTCCTACGGGATGAGCGCGGCCTCGTCCGGGTCCGGCAGCCAGTCGCGGGCCGGGTCGTACTCCAGCCACCTGCTGCGCCGCGCCTCCTCGGCGAACGCCCGCAGCAGCGGCTGGAGCCGGGGGTGCTGGTCGGCGGCCGCGCCGTCACCCGGGCCGCCCTCGGCGCGCCAAAGCAGCGACCACGCGTACAGCGGCGTCGGCTCGACCAGCGGGACGGTCCGCACACCCAGACGGTCCGGGAGCGGGACGTCGGCGGGGACGAGGGAGAAGCAGTCCGGGGCGGCGCGGACCTGCTCGACGAAGTGCTCCAGCCCCAGGTTGGTCGAGCCGGCCCGCCGCTCGATGCCGAACCGGTCCGCGAACCTGGTCAGGAAGTCCAGCCGGTCCACCGCCGCCGGGTAGCGCAGCACGCTGCCGCGCAGGTCGGCCGGGCGCAGCACGTCCCGGCCGGCCAGCGGGTGGCCGGCCGACAGCAGCACGTCCACCGGCTCCAGCCGCACCAGCCGGTGCGTCAGCCCCGCGTCCCGGCCCTCCGGCAGCGGGTGCACCCGGCCGAAGCCCGCGTCCGACTCCCCGCGCAGCAGCGCCGCCGCGACCGACGGCAGGTCCCGGCCGGGCACCGGCTCCACCTCCAGCCCCGGCGCGCCGTCCAGCGCCTGCGCGACGGTGCGCATCGGCGCGAACAGGTGCCCCCAGACGTCGATCCGCAGCGGCCGGGCGGCGCACGTCACCGCCGCCACCGCCCGGTCCCCCTGGTCGAGCACCCGCCGGGCCGGCTCCAGGAACCGCCGGCCCTCCTCGGTGAGGCCCACGCCCCGGGCGTCCCGGTCCAGCAGCCGCACCCCGAGGGCGCCCTCCAGCCGGGCCACCCGCTTCGACAGCGCCTGCTGGCTGACCCCGAGCCGCCCCGCCGCCCGCCCGAAGTGCGCCTCCTCGGCGGCGGCCACGAACGCCCGCACCTGCGCGAGATCAAGATCCATGAGGCGTCAGCTTAGGGCGTGTCTCTCGGCTCAGGCCGGGTGCCGCCGTTCCCCGGACGACAACCGCCCGTTGTCGGCGGCGCCCGGCGGTTGTTGGACCGGCTCCGGGCCGCCGCGGTGTGCTGGGCCGGTCAACGGGACGCACGCCGAGAGGGGCGAACGGGATGAAGGCGCTGGTACCGACCGGCCGGGCGGACGCACCGGTCGGGTTCGCGGAGGTCGCGCAGCCGGAGCCGGGACCGGGGGAGGCCCTGGTCAAGGTCGAGGCGTTCTCGGTCAACCGGGGTGAGACCTTCAAGCTGGAGGCCCCCGAGCCGGGCTGGCGGCCGGGCAAGGACGTCGCGGGCCTGGTCGTCCAGGCCGCCGCCGACGGCTCCGGGCCGGGCGTGTGCCGCCGCGTGGTCGGCCACCCGCCCGCGGGCGGCTGGGCCGAGTACGTGCGCGTGCCCACGAGCTCGCTCGCCGAGCTCCCCGACTCCATCGACGCCGTCCGCGCCGCCGCCCTGCCGCTGGCCGGCCTCACCGCGCTGCGCCTGCTCCGCACGGCGGGCGCGCTGGCCGGCCGCCGGGTGCTGCTGACCGGTGCCTCCGGCGGCGTCGGGCACTACTTCACCGAGTTGGCCTCCGCCGCCGGGGCCGAACTGACCGTCGTCGCCGCCTCCCCCGAGCGCGGCCGGCGGCTCGCCGAGCTCGGCGCGGCCGAGGTGGTCCACGAGGTCGGCGCGGCGCGCGGCCCGTACGACCTGGTGCTGGAGTCCACCGGCGGCGACGCCCTGCCGCTCGCCCTCGCCCGGCTGGCCCGGCGCGGCACGCTGATCTGGTTCGGCCAGGCCTCCCGGCGGCCCGCCACGCTCGACTTCTTCGACTTCTTCACCGGCCCGGAGTCCGCGACCCTGCGGCACTTCCACTACGCCGACTCCGACGTGCCCGACGGCCGCGACCTCGCCACCCTGGTCCGCCTGGTCGCGGAGGGCCGCCTGACCCCCGAGCTCGGCCGGGTCGCGCCCTGGACCGAGACCGCCGCCACCCTCACCGACCTGCGCGACCGCCGCATCCGCGGCAAGGCCGTCCTGACCGTCAACTGATCCGCGCCGAAAGGGAACCGACGATGTCCGACGACTCCTTCTTCTCCTTCCTCGACGACCCCGGCTTCCTCGCCGCCTTCGTCGAGGTCAGCCGCCCCCGCGCCCACGGCGCCGGCCTCGACCCGTACGACTACGACCGGGTGACCGCCCCGCTGGCCTCCGCGCACGACTGGCCCGCCGCGTGCGCCGCCGCCGGGCAGCGCCACGCGGAGGCCGCCGGGCGCGCCGCCGCCGAGGGCCGGGGCGTCACCGCCGGCGAGGCGTACCGGACGGCCGCCCGCTGGCACCACGTCGCCGGGTGGCTCCCGCACCCCGACCGCGAGGCCGCCGCCCGGACCGCCGCCGACGCGGACGAGGCCATGCGGCGGGCGCTGGCCCACCTCGACCCGGCGGCGGAACGGGTCGAGGGCGACGGCTTCGCGGGCTGGCTGCGCCGCCCGTCCGGCGGCCCGGCGGCACCCCGGCCGGTCGTGCTGGTCGTGCCGGGGATGGACTCCGGCAAGGAGGAGTTCCACGCCGTCGTCGAGGCCCTGCTGGCCCGCGGCTCGGCCGTCCTCGCGATCGACGGCCCCGGCCAGGGCGTCCTCGCCGCCGGCAGCGCCCCCGAACCGGACTACCACCGCGTCGTCGGCCGCGCGATCGACGCCCTCGCCGGCCGCGACGGCCTGGACCCCGACCGGATCGCGGTCGTCGGCCTGAGCCTCGGCGGCTACTACGCGGCCACGGCCGCCGCCCACGAGCCGCGCGTACGGGCCGCCGCACTGGTCAGCGGCCCGTACCGGCTGGCGTGGGACGAGCTCCCCCCGTTCGTCCGCGCGACCCTCGTCCAGCGCTGCGGCGGCCCCGAGGCCGCCCGCGCGTTCGCCGCCCGGCTGGACGTGACGGGCCTGGTGCCCGCGCTGACCGTGCCGGTCCTCGTCGTCGAGGGCGGCGAGGACGTGATCCCGGGCGTCACCAACGCGACCCCCCTCGCCGCCGAGGCCCCCGCCGCCGAGCTCCTCCTCGTCCCGCACGGCAACCACCTGCTGGGCACCGCCCTCCCCGACTGGCTCCCCACCACGGCCGACTGGCTCACGGGCCGCCTGTAGGGCGGGGATTCCCCGAAGGCGACGTCAGCCGCCGACCACGAGTCGCCACGGGTCGAGCACGGCCGCCCTGGCCAGGTGGGTCAGGAGGTCCGTGCTCCCGGTCGCAACGACCGCCATGCCCTGGTCCCCCGGTTCGGCGCCGGTGGGGCGGGAGAGCGTGTACACCTTCGTCGACAGCGAGCCGGGGATCCCCGTGACCGGGAGGAAGGGCTCCGCCGGGACGGTCTCCGTGCCCATGGAGGTTCCGGTGACCGCGGTGCCGACGGGCTGTCGCCCGAGGATCCCCAGGTGCGTGAGGGAGACCTCGCCACCCGGCTGGGGGGCGCGGACTCCCGGTGCGTCCGGGAGCAGCAGACGGACGCCGTCGCCGGTGACGGTGTAGGCGCCGTACTCGGTCTCGGTGTACGGGCGGGCGTGTGCGAGGCCGGCGAGGACCGCCGCGCCCGCGCCCAGGGCGAGCAGACCGCGCAAGGGGGTGCGGGCGCCGCTCGCACGGTAGGCGTGGAACAGCCGGACCGCGACGTGGAGGGCCAGCGCGGCGAGGAGGCACAGCCAGGACAGCGCCCCCATCGGCCCGAAGCCGATCAGGGCCGCCCGCCCGGCGATGAGCAGGTTGCCGAGCAGCAACCAGGGGAAGAGCAGGCAGACGGCCCCGTACACGGCCCAGCCGTCGGCCAGGGTGCGGGCGGGCCGGGGTCCGCCGAAGGCCACCCAGCCGGCGAGGGCACGGACGTCGGCCATGCTCTTCTCCCGCAGGTTCGGGATGTCCACCCACGCCATGAGGGCGATGTAGCCGTCGAGTTTGATGAACGGCAGCAGGTTGAACAGCCCCGCGAACGTGGTCATCGTCGCGCACACGCCGAGCAGGTCGCAGGCGGCGCCGGCGGTGACGGCCGAGCCCAGCGCGAGCACGCCCGCGCAGCCGAGCTGGCAGGTGACCCCGGCCAGCGCGACCATGACCCGCTGGCGGCGGTCGCGCAGCCGCCACACGTCGGTGACGTCGCAGAACATCGCCGGCGTCAGGTACAGCAGCATGACGCCGATCCGGCGGGCGTGCCCGCCGTACCGGGCGAGGCAGGCGCCGTGGGCGAGTTCGTGCAGGCCGTTGACCGCGATCACGACGCCCATGGCGATCGCCCAGTACTGCCAGGGCTGGGGCCGCCAGGCGGCCTCGGAGATCCGGACGGCGCCGGAGAGGACCACCGCCAGCCCGGCGAACACGGCGGCACCGCACAGCGCGGTGCTCACCCGGTTGGCCATCAGCCGGGGCAGCGGGCGGCCCGGAGCGAGGAAGCCCGGGCGCCGGAACACCGTGAACTGCAGGGCGGCCGGGCGGCGGTACTGGAAGCGGCCGTTGCCCGGGCCCTCGGGGGCGGTGCCGGTCAGCAGCCCGAGGTCGGTGAAGCGGCGCAGCGCGGTGTCGAGGACCTCCGCCGGGACGGACGGGGCCAGGTCGGCCCGGAGCCGGTCCAGGTCACGGCTGCCGTCGAGGCCCTGGAGGAGGGTGGCGGCGCCGGCGCCGAGGCGGGTGAACCGGCCCGAGTCGTGGTCGGCGGCCGTCCAGGCCCGCTCGCCGTTCTCCGGTGCGATGAGCTCGATCCCGGGCCGCACCTGCGGCCTGGCGGGGACGTCTGGGACGGGTGCGGCAGTGGCGGTCCCCATGTCAGTTCGGCTCCGCCGTGCGCTCCCGGAGCACCGCACCGAGGAGGGCCGCCGCGATGTAGCCGAGGAGCAGGGCCAGCGCGGCCCAGCCGGGCAGCGGCGCGGTCAGCTCGGGGTCGTGCAGCAGGGACAGCTGGGTGCCGCCGGGCAGGAAGCGCCCGAAGTCGGGGAGCGCGACGATCACGACGGCCTCGATGCCGCTGGTGTACGCGACGACGGCGAGCACGGTGGCGACCTGGTTGCGGATCAGGTAGCCGAGGGCCACCCCCCAGGGGCCGGCGAGGGTGCTGACCAGCACGATCGTCAGCAGCAGCCGCCACACCTCCCAGGTGTTGACGGGGGCGTGGCCGAAGCCGGCCGCGATGGCGGTGCTCACGAGCGCGGACAGCGCGCCGACCGGGAGGCCGACGGCCACCGAGGCCGCCGCCTTGGCGGCGAGCACCCGCGTCCGGTCCGGAGTGACCAGGTAGGTGCGGGTCCAGGTGCGGTGCCGGTACTCCCCGGTGACCAGGAGCGAGCCGGTGATGGTGGCGAACAGCAGCCCTGCGAAACCCTGGCGGATGACGGCCAGTGCCGCCTCCTCGGCCGGCATGGCCGCCTCGGTGGCGTGCCGGGCCGAGCCGATGGCGGCCAGGGCGATCAGGGCGAGGCCGGTGCCGACGGTGTAGAGCAGGCCGCGGCCGGCGCGCAGCTTGCGCAGCTCGGTGCGCAGGACGGTGGTGAACCGGGCGGGGTGGGTGGGTCCGGCGTTCACGCGGCGGCCCCCTCGGTGTCGCGGGTGCCGTCCAGGAGGTGGTGGAACGCGTCGTCCAGGCTGGTGTGGGCGTCGTCGAGCAGGCCGTCCAGCGGGCCCGCGTACCGGACCGTCCGGTCGAGCACGACCACGTGGTCCGCGGTGCGCTGGACCTCGTCCAGGCTGTGGCTGGAGACGAGCACGGCGCCGCCCCCTTCGGCGAAGGAGCGCAGGAAGCCGCGCAGCCAGCGGATCCCGTCCGGGTCCAGGCCGTTGGCGGGCTCGTCCAGGACCAGGATCCGGGGCGAGCCCACCAGGGCGCAGCCGAGCGAGAGCCGCTGGCGCATGCCGAGGGACAGCACGTCGATCCGGCGGTACTCGGCTTCCTCCAGGTCGATCGTCCGCAGGACCTCGTCGACGGCCCCGGGCGGGGCGCCGACGGCTTCGGCGACCAGGCTCAGCTGGGCCCGCACGGTGAGCGCGGGATGTCCGGGGACGTCGGTGACCGCCGCGCCCACGACCCTTGCGGGGCAAGGGAGTTCGCGGTACGGGACCCCGTCGATCAGCGCGCTGCCGGAGGTGGGGGCGGTCAGCCCGAGCAGCATCCGGAGCGTGGTGGACTTGCCGCACCCGTTGCGCCCGAGGAGGGCGGTGACGCTGCCGGCGGTGACCTCGAAGGAGACCCGGTCCACGGCGCGGAATCCGCCGTATTCCTTGGTCAGATCTGTGCAGACGATCAGAGGCTTCAAAATGTGGCTCCAGATGGAGCCCGGGCGGTCAGTTCCTGCGGGCCATGACGGCCAACGCGGCCACGCACTCGACGCCGACGAGCACCCAGAGGCCGGTCTGAAGCGGGCCGTCGGTGTGCCGGGCGAGAAGGCTGGTGAGGAGTATGGCCAGGCTGACGATGCCCAGGCTTACGTAAAAGCTTCGCATGGTCGGTCGGAGGTGCGCCGCCATGGTTGGAACCGGAGCACCCCCAGCTCCTTTCGGACATGAGGTGGCGGTGCATCGGTCTCGCAGCGCCTGCTGTGGCGGCGGGCGCGGGGTCGCCCCCATCGCCCGCCCCCACAGCCTACGGTGGATCAGGTGATGCTCAGGCCAATGACGAAGGCCGCGCCACCGAGGGCGGTGATCTGCGTGACGTCATGGGCGGTGTCCAGCCAGCCCGGGGCGGCGAGGGTGTCGAGCTCCTCGACCGCGAAGTCCGCGGCCTCCGGCTGGGCGGTGATGTCCTGGTTCACTGGTTCTCCTTGACTGGTCGACCGGTCGACCGGTCGATCGGTGGGATTTCTCGGGTGTCGACCGCGGTCAGGTCAGGGCGATGACGCCGGCCGCCTCGAGGATGGCGGCGCCGCCGCCGACGATGGTGATGCCGGTCCCGAGGCCGTCCATGAAGCCGGGGGCGTCCAGCTCCTCCAGGGGCTCGACCGCGAAGTCGGGGCGGGTGGCCGGATCCTGGTCCTGGTTCTGCTGCATGTGATTCTCCAATTGGCAGTCGTTTATCGGGCGTGGTCTATCGGGCGTGGTCCATCAGATGTGGTCCATCGGGTGTCGCTCGTCAGGTCGCGAGGATTCCCGCGCTGATGCCGGCGCCGACCGCGAAGCCGGCCCAGGTCTCCTTGTCCCAGCCGAGGAAACCCGGCGCGTCGAGCATTTCCAGCTCTTCGACGTCGAATTCCGGCAGGTTCTCAAACTCGACAGCGGGCATTCCGTGCCTCCAGTCCGGTTGCGGTGTTGCTCCCAATCCTGGCCCCCGGCGCGGCCGGTGGGAACACCTTGCGGTTTTTGCTTCGGGGATCGCTACGTGTCCGACGGCTCTTCGCTGCGGAGGCGCGGACAAATACCTGTGGTCGACTCCAGGGTCGTTCAACGGTGTTCCCGATGGGCTTTCCGGCCGTACGTTCGTCCTGATCGGGCGCACCGGGAAAAGGCGGCGCCGGCGGCAATCGGAGAGGGAGAACAGCGGTGGAGGAAAAGCTCCGCGAGGGCGTGGACCGGCTCTGTGAATGGTTCGCCGGCGACACGGCGCCGGACCGGCGGAATCCGGGCGGCGTGCTGGTCGAGCCGGGCGGCGACGTGGACCCGGTGCTCGCCGCCGGCCTGGTCGCTCCCGGGGCCTGGCTGTTCGCGGAGGACGCCGACGGCGGTGGCACCGGGGTGCCCGGGATCTCCGTCGGGGGCGGCCTGGCGCACCCGGGTGACGAGCTGTCGGTGGCCGACGAGGTCTACGTGCAGACCTTCGACTACTGCTCGCTGCCGTACCTGTCGATCGCGGGCCCGACGGTCGTGCGGATCACCGGCGAGGCGGACCACGCGGCGTTCCTCGCCGACGCGGACCGGGCGGCGCACGGCGGCGTCTGGGCCGCCGCGCTCGGCCACTCCTCCGTCCACCCGGCCGACATCGGCGCCCTGGCGGCGCCCGCCCGCCGGCCGGGTACCGGGCGGCTGTACGTCACGACGGACGGAACGGTCCGCACCGGGATCGGCGGCAGCGACCTGGCCCGGGTGGAGGACGGCGCGGAGGCGGTGGCCATGGCCCTGGCCGCGCACGGCGGCGATCCCACGCTCGACGGCGTGCTGGAGCGGTCCGTCCTGCTGGCCGGCGCGGCCTCCCGGCCCTGGCTCGGCCGCTACCTCCGGGCGCTCGACGTCCGCCGGCGGCTGGCCGGCCGGTTCGGCGGCGAGCCGACGGTGTCCGGGTTCGGCGTGCGCCTCACCCCCGGGCTGCCGACGGCGCCGGTCGAGGCCGTGGACGCGCCGCTGATCACCGAACACGACGGCACCTGCTACGCCGGGCCGGCCGACGGCTCCCGGCTGTTCCGGCTCGGACGGGACTCCGCCCGGCTGCTGGAGGTCTTCGCGGTGCTGGACGAGGCGGAGCAGGCCGCGGCCGAAGCCGCCCGGCTGTTCCAGGTGACCCCGTCCCGGGCGGCGGAACTGCACGCCGACCTGACCGCCCGCCTCGGCGGCAGCGGCTCGCTGGCCCGTGCGGAGGGCGACCGATGAGCACCGGCACCATCGAACCGGCGGCGCTGCCCGGCCTGGCCGGCCGGATCGCCGCCGCCCTCGGCACCTCGCTCACCGTCACCGACATGTACGGACCCCTGGGCGGGCCGGTGTACCACCGGCTCACCGTCCACGACACCAGCGAGATCCCCGATCTGCTTACCCGGCTGCGCGGCGTGTCCGGCCCGGTCCTCGAACTCGCCTGCGGCTCCGGCCGGCTGACCATCCCGATGCTCGCCGCAGGGCACCGGGTCACCGCGCTGGACCTGTCCGCCTCCCTGCTCGCCGAGCTGACCCGGCGCCTCGCCGACCCCGCCGCCCGGCACCTGGCGCAGCGGCTGGAGACCGTCGAGGCCGACATGTTCGAGCTGGACCTGGGCCGGACCTTCCGGACCGCGGTCCTCGGCACCACCACCATCGGACTGGTGCCGCCCGAGGTACGACCGGCGTTCCTGCGCCGCGTCCACGACCACCTGGAGCCCGGGGGCGAGTTCGTCCTCAGCCTCCACCCCCCGGCGGCCGCGGCCACCGAGACCGTGCACCCCATGACCACCGCCGACGCCGTGGACTTCCTCGTCGAGTACCAGGAACCGCACCTGCAGCGCCGCCGGGTGGCCGTCCTGCACCTCGGGCGCGAGGGCCGGCCCCTGCTGCTGACCTCCACCGTCCACACGCCCGACCTGGACACGCTCCGGCAGGAGCTGTCCGACGCCGGGTTCCCGGCCGTCGAAGTCCACCCCGTGCGCCGGATGGCCGAGGGCTCGCCCCTGTTCGTGCTGACCGCCAGGAGGCCCGCGTGACCACCGTGAACACCTATCCGCTCTGGGAGTTCCTGCTCCCGCCCAGCGAGTTCGGCCGGGTCGACCGCCGGGCCACCGGCGCCCGCGGCACCCGGCTGCGCTTCGCCGACGGCACCGAGGTGCTGGACGCCACCAGCGGCCTGTGGAACGTCAACCTCGGCTACGGCAACGACGCGATCGGCGACGCGATCGCCGCCACCGGCCGGGACGCCTCCTACCTCAGCCTGTTCCGCTACTCGCACGACTACGCGGTCAGGGCCGCCGAGGACCTGGTGGCCGCCGCCGGAACGGCCTACCGGCGCGCCGTGTTCTCCACCTCCGGCGGGGCGGCGAACGACCTCGCGATGAAGCTTGCCCGCCAGTACGCGGTGCTCCGGGGCCAGCCGGAGCGCAAGCTCGTCGTCGGCCTGCGCGGCAGCTACCACGGGCTGACGTACGGGGCCCACTCCCTCACCGGGGAGGCGCTCGACCAGCAGCTGTACGGCGTCGACCTGCGCAACGTCCGGCACGTCGACCCGGCGGACCCGGAGGAACTCGAGCGGTTCATGGCCCGCCACGGCTCCCGCGTCGCCTCGCTGGTGTGCGAGCCGGTCCTCGGGTCCGGGGCGCACCCGCTGTCCGACGCCTTCGTCGAGGCCATGATCAGGCTGCGGCGCGAGCACGGGTTCCTGCTGGTCGCGGACGAGGTGGCGACCGGCTTCGGCCGGACCGGCCCGCTGTTCGCCAGCTCGCGCTGGGCCGAGGCACCGGACCTGCTCCTCACCTCCAAGGGCCTGACCAACGGCAGCTGCGCCGCCTCGGCCGTGCTCGTCTCGCACGCCGTCGCCGAGGGGTTCGAGCGGCGGGACGCGATCCTGGTCCACGCCGAGACCCAGGCCGGCAGCCCCGCCAGCTGCGCCGCGGTCTCGGCCACGCTCCGGCAGTTCGACGAGCTCGACGCCCTGGCCGCCGGCGCACGGACCGCCGCCGCCCTGGACGCGCTCCTCGCCGAACTGACCGACCGGCTGCCGCTGGTGGCCAGGACCACCGGCGTCGGCTGCTTCCGCGCCCTGCACCTGCGCGACGCCGACGGCGACCCGCTGGACGGCCGGGCCGTCCAGGGCGCGATCGCGGCGATCCGCTCGCACGGCGCCCTGGTCTACCCCGGCCCCGGCGCCGTCCAGCTCATCCCGGTCCTCACCAGCACGGAGCAGGACCACGCCGACCTGGCCGAGGCGGTGGCCGAGGGCCTCGCCGAGACCTCCCGACGGGTGGGGCACCGGTGACCGGCTGGACCGACCGCCCCGGGCCGCCGGCGGTCTGGCGCCAGCGCACGCAGATCCACTTCGGCGAGGGCGCGCTGGCCGAGGTGTGGCGGCGGGTCCGCTCCCACCGGACGGTCCTCGTCGTGGACGCCGACCAGCCCGGTCTCGCCGAATCGCTCCCCCACGACGGGGAGGTGATCCGCGTCGACCCCCTGGCCGGCGACCTGGACAGCGCCGTCGTCCTCGCCGGGCAACTGCGCGAGTTCGAGCGCGTGGTCGTGGTCGGCGGCGGCGCAGTGCTGGACCAGGCCGCACTGGCCCGGCTGTTCACCGCCGCCCCCGGCACGCCGACGCGGATCCGCCTCGGCGGCTCCCGTCCCGGGCTGGTGCACGGCGGCCCGGCCGAACCGCTCGCCGGACCGTACCCGGAGCTCGTCGCGGTCCCGACCACCGTCGGCACCGCCGCCGAGGTGAGCTGCGCCGCCACGGTGCTGGTCGAGGGCCGCCGCAAGCTCGTCATGCATCCGCTGCTGTCCGCCGACACGGCGGTGCTGGACCCGGTCGCGACCGCCTCCCTCCCGGGCCCCCTCCTGCGGGAGGGGACGCTGGAGGCGATGATGCGCATGGCCAACGCCTACCTGACGATTCCCGGAAGGCGCTGCCCGGCGGCGGCCGAGACCGAGGCCCGCGACCTGCTGCGGGAACTCGCGGCAGCCGGGAGCACCGGACGGCCGGCGGCCGAGGTCGCCGTGCTGAGCGCGCGGACCGTCCTCGGACTGAGCATGGTCGGCCGCGACCCCTTCGCCGCGAAGACCTGGTTCCTGGCCAACGAGCTGTCCGCGAGCGCGGGCGTGCGCAAGATGGCCGCCACCGCCGCCGTCCTGCCCGTGGTGTGGCGCCGGATCATGGCCGGCGACGCCAGGCTCGGCGACCGGGAACGGCTCCGGCAGGCCTGGGACGCCGTCAGGGCCGGAGCGCCCGGGCTGGCGGACGACCCCGTCCACGGCATCAGGACGCTGGCGGCCGACTGGGGCGTCGACGCGTTCGCCGGCCCCGCGCCCGCGCCCGCCGACCTGGCCAGGGCGGCCGCCCGCGCCTGGGGCGGCGGCCTGCCCATGCTGGCCGGCTTCACCGTCCACGAGCTCACCGAACTGTACGCCGAGGTCCTCGAGGCAGCCCCGTGATCGACTTCATCGCCACGCTCGACCCGCACAACGGCCTGGCCGCGGCCGGCGCGCTCCGCCCGCCCCGCTTGCCGGACGAGCCGCTCTGGCAGGGCCTGGTGGAACTGCACCCGGCGCGCACCGGGGCCGCCTCCCGCGAAGGGAGCACGCTCGCCCGCGAGGTGGTCGGCGCGTACGGCGCTTCGCGCGGCGACACCCTGGTGCGTGCCGCGGGCGAGGCGGTGGAGCGCTTCGCCCTGTACCCGGCGGGCGACCCGGTGACGGTCGCCTCGGCGGCCGAACTGGCGGGCTCCGCCCTGGACTTCACCCGGGAGGGCGCCGAGCTGGCGGACCCGGCCGCGGCCCGCCGGGAACTGCGCTGGTACCCGGGCCGGTCGCTCGTCGACGGCGGCGGGGTGCACGTCCCGGCGGGCCTGGTCGACTACCCGGCCCACCCGGACGACGCGGCGGGCTTCGACCCGTCCCCGTCGGGAGCCGCCTCCGGAGCGACCCCCGAGCAGGCCCTGCTGTCGGCCCTGCTGGAGGTGATCGAGCGGGACGCGCTCATCACCGCCTGGCAGTGCCGGCTGCCGCTGCCCGTGGCCGACCCGGAGGCCGTCCTGCGGCAGAGCCCGGCGACCCCCGGCCGGCAGCGGCTCCGGCTCGCCCACCGGGCGGCGTCGGCCGCCGGACTGCGACCGGTGCTGGCCTGGATCCCCACCGGCCTGCCCGGCGTCCACTGCGCCACCGCCGTGATCGTCGACACGGACGGCCCCGGGCGGCTCGCGGCCGTCGGCGCCTGCGCGTCCGGGGACGCCTGCACCGCTCTGGGCAAGGCCCTGCAGGAAGCCATGCAGATCCGTTCCGCGCTCCGCCTGGTCAACCGCAACGACCCCGCGGACGCGCCGACCGCGCAGCCGCGCACCGAGCTCGAACGCGCGCAGTACTTCGCCTCCGAGCACGGCGCGGCGGCGGTGGCGTCCTGGGCCGCCGGGTTCGTCCCGGAGGAGGCGCGGCTCCTCGCCGACGCCGGAGCGGGTGCCGCACCGGACGGGCTCACCGTCGACGGGCTGGTGCGGGCACTCGCGGAGCAGGGCGTGCGGCCGGTGGCGGTCGACCTCACCCACCGGCTGCCCGAGGCGCTCGTCCGCATGGGCTGGCACGCGGTCAAGATCGTGCCCGAGGGCCTGCAACCCCTGCGGCTGGACGAGTCCTGCGCCTTCAACTGGCACCGCGGCCGGCTCGCGTCCGCAGGCGCCAGGACCGGCCTCACACCCCTCGCACCCGAGGGCCGCCGGGAGCCGCATCCGCTGATCTAGCGCCTTGGCCGGCCCGGGGAGCCCCGGGCCGGCCAGCGCCTAGGCCGCCTCCCCGAACAGCGCGGCGCGCAGGCCGACCCGTCCGTCGATGCACAACTTCCGGTACGCGTGCGTCAGATGGAACTCCACCGTGCGCCGGGTGATGTAGAGCCGGGCCGCGATGTCCTCGTTGCTCAGCCCCTCGGCGGCCAGTCGGGCGATCCGCTGCTGACTCGGGGTCAGCGACTCCGGCCCGACCTGCGGGAGCCGCCGCGGGCGGGCGCCGGTGGCCAGCAGCTCGTTGTGCACGCGGCCCGCCAGCGCGGTGGCCCCGGCGGCCTGGGTGAGCGCGAGGGCCTGGCGCAACCGGGCCCGTCCGGCGTCCGTGTGCCCGGTGGCGGCGAGCAGGGTGCCGAGCGCCGTCACCGATCGGGCGAGCTCCAGCGGATCGGACGCGTTCTCCAGCAGCGCCACCGAGTCCTCCAGGCCCGTCCGGGCCAGCGCCCTGGGACCGACCAGCGCGGCCACCCGCAGGGCCCGGGCCAGCACCACCGGGGCACCCCAGGCCTGCGCCTGCTCCACCTCCTGGGCGGCGAACTCCTGGGCCGCCTCCGGGCGGTTCAGCCGGTGCTCGATGACCGCCGCCCGGGAGCGCCAGGCGATCCGGCCCGGATTGTCCCCCCAGAGCTCCTCCATGAGCCGTCCGCACTCCATGAGGTCCCGCAGCGCCGCCGCGGCCTGGCCCTGGGCCATGCGCACGCGCGCGCGGGCCTCCAGGAAGTACGGCCACGTCCAGCCGGCGTGGCCGGCGGCCCCGGTGACGCGTTCGACGAGCTCCGCCGCGGCCTCGACCCGGTCGGTCTCCAGCAGGACCTGCACGGCGGCCGCGACGACGTGCGGCAGGTACGGGTGCGGCTCGTCCGACAGGGCCAGGGCGTGCTCGGCCTCGTCCAGGGCCGCGGCCAGCTCACCGGTCCGGTGGCGCAGCCGTGCCCGGACCGCGGCCGTCACCGCCCGCGCGGCCGGCGGCCAGTGCGCGAGGTCGGCCGCCCGGATCTCCGAGGCCCCGCGACGGGCGGTCTCGATCCGGTCGGCGTCGAGCAGGGCGGTCACGGCCAGCACGGCGGTCTGGGCCTGGTCCTGCGCCGGGTGGAACCCGCGCAGGGCGTTCCCGGCGAGTTCTCCGGCACGGTCGGCGCCGTCCAGGGCGATCACGGACCGCATCGCGAGCGCCGCCAGCAGCCCGCGCTCGTCCGGCGTCCGGCCGGTGGGCTCCGCCCGCGGCCCGCGGGTGGTCAGGGAACCCCAGCAGGCGGGCCGTCCCCCGTCGGGAATGACGGCGCGCAGGCTCAGGATCGGCAGCAGCAGCCGGTTCGTGTCGGAGAGTTCCGCCGCCGTGCGGTCGAGCAGGTCGATCGCCGGGCGGGGCAGCCCCGACTGGACCAGGGCGCGGGCGAGCAACGGCACGAACTCCGCCCGCTGCTCGGGATCGGTGCTCAGGGTCTCGGCCTCGCCGAGGTGCCGCACGCAGTCGTTCAGGTCGCTGTGGGCCTCGGCGGTGCCCAGCTCCACCAGGAGCCGGTGCCGGACCTCCGTCGAGGCGGTCTCGGTGAGCGCGTGCCGGAGGAAGCGGACGGCCGCGGCCGTGTCGCCCCGCTCGCCCGCGGACCGTGCGGCCCGGCGCAGCACCTCCACCCGCCACGGCTCGCCGGTGCTCGCGCCGGCCACCACGTGGGCCGCGATCCGTTCCGCGGCCGCCCGGGCCCGGAACAGCGCCCGCGCGGTGTCGGCGTGCGCGATGGCCCGGTCGGTGGCCGCGAGCAGGCCGGCGAGCGACTCCGAGACCTGCGGGTGGCAGAACCGCCCGGCCGGACCGGCGGCGAGCAGCCCGCTGCCCTCCAGGGCGGTCACCGCATGGTCGAGCAGCGGCTGTTCCAGCCCGGTGACGGTCCGCAGGACGTCGGTCCCGGTGTCGACGCCCAGTTCGGCCAGCAGACCGGCCACCCGCAGCACCACGGGCGGCTCCCGGCGGAGCAGGGCCCGCAACGCGGTCGGCAGCACCCGCTCACCGACCGCGCCGGGGCGAACGAGCCCGGTGGTCTCCGGCAGCCCGCCCGTCCTGCCCAGCTCGCGGACCAGGGCGGCGACCAGGGCGGGGTTGCCCCCGGTCATCGCGTGGAACTCCGGGCCGAACGCCTCGGCGGCCCCGGGACCGACGCCCTCGGCGACGACCCGGGCCGCGCCCTCCACGGTCAGCAGCCCGGGCTGGACCACCCGGCACGCCGGGTGCTGCATCAGCTCGTGGACCAGCTCACCGCCGGCGTTCGGCAGCGAGCCCCGGGAAACGACGGCGAGCTGCACCGGGACGTCGTCCAGTCGGCGCGCCAGGAACGCCAGCCACTGGGACGAGTACTCGTCGGCCCAGCAGACGTCGTCCACCGCCAGGACCACCGGCCGCTCCTCGGCCAGTTGCAGGACGGGCGCGCACAGCGACGCCAGCCGGTCGAAGTCGGCGGCCGCCGAACCGGGCTCGGGCATCCGGTAGGGCATCCCCTCCAGCACCGCCTCCGCCTTCTGCGCGGCGGCCGGGCGCCGCGCGGCCGGAGCGCCGAGCACGGGAGCGAGGAGCTGGCGGACGGCGCCGAAGTGGAAGTCGCGCTCGACGATGCTGCAGCGGGCCCTCAACACCGTCATCTCCTGGTCCCGCGCCTCCCGGCCCAGGGCGTCGAGGAGAGCGGTCTTCCCCAGCCCCGAGGGGCCGTCGACCACGGTGACGGCCGCGCGCCCGGACCGGACCTCGGAGAGCGCGTCGAGCAGTTCCCGGAACTCATTGTCCCGGTCGGCGAGAAAGGTCCTTGATTGCGCCAATGCATTCCCCCGAAATTGCATTCATGGCTGCGCCGCCGCGGCGCGATGCGATGGGGATCGCGACCTCGGCGTAGCCGTTCCACGGTGTTCCTGGGAGATCCCCGCACCGATGTCGGCCGCGCTGTGAATTCAGTGGAACCGTAGCCCGTTCCACTGACAACCGCGCGCATCCCCCCAGATGAGCGGAACTATACCGCACCAGGTCACAGGGGTGACCGGGCGTCAGGGCGGCTGCACATGACATTCAAATCCGCCGGGTCTGCATATTTATGCGACGCTCTGGAAAATTCGAAATCAGGGCCGCATTATTCACCGGATGCGGACGTATAAACGGCCTTTGAAAACGGTGCTGCGCGCACGGTCCGGAGGCCGCATATCCCGGCGTCGGACGAAGGGCGGGCCGTTGGTGGTCGATGTGGCCGGCCGTCGGCGCTCGAAGGGCCGGCCAGGCGTCCCACCGGTGTGCTCCGGGGGTTGGGGGCCCTGGCGGGTCCTCTGGCGCCGCCTGGTGCCCCCGGGCGTCCTCCGGCTCGAAGGGCCCGCTCGGCCCGCTCCGGGGGCCGTGGTGGCGGGTGTGGCGGGTGCGGTGGATGGGGTGCGGCGGAAGGCGGAGATCATGATCCGCGTCACACGGCCCGCCTGCTGATGGCACGCGCAAACGGCGAAGGCCCCGGAGAGTGATCTCTCCGGGGCCTTCCTGGCGGTGGCCAGGGCCGGGGTCGAACCGGCGACCTTCCGCTTTTCAGGCGGACGCTCGTACCAACTGAGCTACCTGGCCGTACTGCACCGTCTCTTGCGAGACGAGCGATCCCGACGGGACTTGAACCCGCGACCTCCACCTTGACAGGGTGGCGAGCTAACCAACTGCTCCACGGGACCTTAGGTGGCTGGTGGGCCACCAGGTCTTGCGGCACTGCACTTTACTACGGGTACTGCGGTACTGCGTGCCCCCAACGGGATTCGAACCCGTGCTACCGCCTTGAAAGGGCGGCGTCCTGGGCCACTAGACGATGAGGGCTTGCGGCCTGTCCCGCTGTGTTCCAGCGTTCGGGGACGTCGAGAAGCATATGGGATGTCGGGCGGATCGCCAAAACGGGTTCCGGCCGGGTGGAGCGGCGGCCGGTCGGGCCGGGTGCCGGCGGCCCTCCGGGAGGGGTCAGGACCAGCCGAGGTCGTGGAGCTCGTGGTCGTCGAAGCCGAAGTGGTGGGCGACCTCGTGGATCACGGTGATGCGGACCTCCTCGACGACCTCCTCGCGGGTCTCGCAGTGCCGGAGGGTGGGACCGCGGTAGATGATGATCCGGTCCGGGAGGACCCCGGCGTACCACTCGCCGCGCTCGGTGAGCGGGGTGCCCTCGTAGAGGCCGAGGAGCTCGGGGTCGGCGGGGTCCGGCTCGTCCTCGACGAACACCGCGACGTTGTCCATCATGGCCGCGAGCTGCGGGGGAATCAGGTCGAGCGCGTCGCCGACCAGCGTCTCGAACTCTTCCCGGGTCATCTCCACCGGATCATTGTCGGTTCTGGGACGGGGGCGTGCCAGGTGGTGGGAGCCGGTGTTTCATGGCCCTATGACGACCTCGGACGGGACGGTGGACGACGTGGCACGGACGGTGCCGCCGGTCGCGGCGGTGGCGCGGCCGCGCCCGCCGGTGCTGCGCGGGCAGGGGCCGGCCGTCGCGGTGATCGCGCTGGGCGGGGCGGTCGGCGCGGTGGCCAGGTACGCGGCCGGGCTGGCGTGGACGGACGGGCCGAGCGCGTTCCCGTGGACGACGCTGCTGATCAACGTGGTCGGCTGCGCGGTGATCGGGGTCTTCCTGGTGGCGATCACCGAGGGCCGCCCGGCGCACCCGCTGCTGCGGCCGTTCTTCGGGACGGGCGTGCTGGGCGGGTTCACCACGTTCTCGACGTACGCGGTGGACATCCGGCGCCTGATCGAGGCGGACCGGCTCGGCCCCGGCCTGGCGTACCTCGGGCTGACGCTCGCGGGGGCGCTCCTCGCGGTCTGGACGGCGGCCGTGGTGACGCGGCGTCTGATCCACCGCGGCGCTCGGGAAGGCGGTGGGGCATGAGTGACGTGAGCGAGCGGAGCGAGCGAACAGACCAAGAGGTGCGCGTTTCGCGAAGCGACCGCCGAGCGCAGCGAGGCGGGCGCATGAGCGGCCCGGCGCTGCGGCTGACGGTGCTGGTCGGGGAGAACGACCGCTGGCACCACCGGCCGCTGTACAGCGAGATCGTGCACCGGGCGCGCGCCGCCGGGCTGGCCGGGGCGAGCGTCTTCCGGGGGATCGAGGGGTTCGGGGCGTCGTCGCTGGTGCACACGACGCGGCTGCTGTCGCTGAGCGAGGACCTGCCGGTGGCGGTGGTGATCGTGGACGAGGAGCAGCGGGTGCGGGGCTTCCTGCCGCAACTGGACGAGTTGGTCGCTGAGGGGCTGGTGGTGCTCGACCCGTGCGAGGTCGTGCGGTACGTCGGGCGGACGGGTTCGGCGGGCGCGGCCGGTGCGGCCGGTGCGGCCGGTGCGGCCGGAGCGCCCGGGGCCGGGGAGGACGGGAAGTGAACTGGCTGTTGGTGGTGGCGGGGGCCGTGGTCGGGGCGCCGATGCGGTACCTGACGGACCGGGCGGTGCAGTCCCGGCACGACTCGGTGTTCCCGTGGGGGACGTTCGTGGTGAACGCCGTCGGCTGCGCGGTGCTGGGCCTGGTGACCGGTGCGGTCGCGGCGGGGGCCGCGTCCCCGCACGTCCAGTTGCTGGTCGGGACGGGGTTCTGCGGGGCGCTGACGACGTATTCGACGTTCTCGTACGAGACGCTGCGGCTGGTGGAGACCGGGGCCGGGCGGTACGCGGTGGCGAACGTGGCCGGCAGTCTGGTGGCCGGCCTGGCGGCGGTCTACGCGGGGGCGGAGCTGGCCTCGGCGCTCTGGGGGTGACGCTCTGGGGGTGACTTGATGGGGTGGTGCTCTGGGCTGACGCTCTCGGGAGTGACGGGCCGCCGTTCTGCGCTCCCCCGCAGGGGTGAATTCCAACCGACACGCGTTTGAACCAACGGCGTTGGGCCGGGTGGTTGGCGGCCAGCGGCTTCCTCGTGCGCCGCCCGTGTCCCGCCGGGCCCGGCGCGCGTTGGGCACCGGGAGCGGCCGCGCGCATGGGGCGGCCAGGGTGGGGCGGTAGAGAGGGAGCTCGGTGGCTTCGGTGCGGGCGGTTCGGACGGCGGTGCGTACGGTTTCGGCGCGGGCGCAGGCGGCGGAGCAGGCGCGGGGCGCGCACCTGCGGACCGGTGTGGTGCGGGCGGCGGCGTTGCTGGCGGTGGCCGGGCTGGGGTTGACGGGGTGCATGTCGGTCGGCCCGGCGGCGGAGGAGAAGCCCGGCGGCGTCGCGCCGGTGGGCCAGGCCGGTCCGGCGGCCAAGCCGGGGGCGACGGGCGGCCCCTCGGCCCCGGCGGGCGGCGGGCACCTCGGGGGTGCGTCCGGGCGCTCGGAGCGGCAGGGGGGCTCGCAGACGGAGAACGCGCCTGCCGGGGGCACGTCACAGGCTCCGGGCGAGCCGGCGCCCGGCGCGAACGCGGCCACGGCGGGCGTGATCCCGGTACCGGGCGCCCCCGCGGCGGAGGGATCGCCGGGCGCGAACGGCGCGGCCGGGGGCGTGAGCGCCAGCCCCGCACCCAAGCCGGGCGGCGGCTCGTCGGCGGGCGGCGGAACGGCGGGCACGGGCGGCTCGGCGGGCTCCGGCGCCGGTGGCACCGGCGAGGGCCGGTCCGGCGGCGGCACTTCGGGCGCCCCTTCGGCCACGCCCAGCGCTCACCCGTCCACGACCCCCGAGCCCGAGCACTCCTCGCCCGCCGCGACCGTCCCGCCGGCCCCGGAACCGTCCTCCGGCAGCTCCGGTTCCTCGGCCCCGAGCCCCCGCCCGGCCCCGCATTAGGGGGATGGCCAGGGCATTTGCCTCCGATCCCGAGGATCCTCTATGGTGGTAGATCGTTCGTTTGATTCATTTGTCTGGCGCCCTACTCCCATCTGGCGCCCTTGGCGCGTACCGGCGATCCGTGGCTGACCGCATAGAGGCGGTTGTGAAACAGAACCCCGGACTTTGGCGCGTGCCACTTCCGGAAGGTTTTGCATGTC
Source organism: Kitasatospora sp. NPDC057904 (assembly GCF_042887925.1). Taxonomy (NCBI): domain Bacteria; kingdom Bacillati; phylum Actinomycetota; class Actinomycetes; order Kitasatosporales; family Streptomycetaceae; genus Kitasatospora; species Kitasatospora sp. NPDC057904. The sequence goes on along the minus strand of NZ_JBHVOL010000005.1, from coordinate 58,718 downwards.
TCTCGTTGACGACGCCCGCTTCGCCATGCCCGCGAGCGAGTCCGCCGCCGATGTCACCACCACCCCCGAGTCCGACGCCGTCGAGGCCGTCGAGACCACCGAGACCGAGGTCGTCGAGGTCGTCGAGACCGACGCCGTCGAGTCCGCCGAGCCCACCATCACCTTCGGCGACCTGGGCCTGCACGACGACGTCGTGCGCGCCCTCGCCAAGCGCGGCGTGACCACCCCGTTCCCGATCCAGGCCGCGACCATCCCGGACGCCCTGGCCGGCAAGGACGTGCTCGGCCGCGGCCGCACCGGCTCCGGCAAGACCCTCAGCTTCGGTCTGCCGCTGCTCACCCGCCTCGCCGACGGCGAGCGCACCAAGCCCAAGCACCCGCGCGGCCTGATCCTCGTCCCGACCCGTGAGCTGGCCATGCAGGTGGCCGACGCGCTGGAGCCGTTCGGCTCGGTGCTCGGGCTCAAGCTCAAGGTCGTCTGCGGCGGCACCTCGATGTCGAACCAGATCTACGCGCTGGAGCGCGGCGTCGACATCCTGGTCGCCACCCCCGGCCGTCTGCGCGACCTGCTGAACCGCGGCAGCGCCAAGCTGGCCGACGTCCGCACCGTCGTGCTCGACGAGGCCGACCAGATGGCCGACATGGGCTTCCTGCCCGAGGTCACCGAGATCCTCGACCAGGTGCCGGCCGGCGGCCAGCGCCTGCTGTTCTCCGCCACCCTGGAGAACGAGATCGACACCCTGGTCAAGCGCTACCTGAAGAACCCGGTCACCCACGAGGTCGACCCGTCGGCCGGCGCCGTCACCACCATGACCCACCACATCCTCGTGGTGAAGCCCAAGGACAAGGCGCCGATCACCAACGCGATCGCCGCCCGCAAGGGCCGCACGATCATCTTCGTCCGCACCCAGATGGGCGCCGACCGCGTCGCCGAGCAGCTCATCGAGGCCGGCGTGAAGGCCGACGCGCTGCACGGCGGCATGACCCAGGGCGCCCGCACCCGCGTCCTCGGCGACTTCAAGGACGGCTACGTCAACGTCGTCGTCGCCACCGACGTCGCCGCCCGCGGCATCCACGTCGACGGCATCGACCTGGTCCTCAACGTGGACCCGGCCGGCGACCACAAGGACTACCTGCACCGCTCCGGCCGCACCGCGCGGGCCGGCCGCTCCGGCGCCGTCGTCACCCTGGTGCTGCCGCACCAGCGCCGCGGCGTCTTCCGCCTCATGGAGGACGCGGGCGTCGACGCCAGCCGCCACATCCTGGACCACGCGTTCGACGCCGAGGTCGCCAAGATCACCGGCGCCCGCTCGCTGACCGAGGTGCAGGCCGAGAGCGCCGCGAACATCGCCGGTGCCGCCGAGCGCGAGCTCGCCGACATGACCCGCCAGCTGGAGCGCGCGCAGCGCCGCGCCACCGAGCTGCGCGAGGAGGCCGACCGCCTCGCCGCCCGTGCGGCGCGCGAGCGGGCCGAGCTGGGCATCGAGGACGAGGCCCCGGCCGCGGAGGACGACACCGTCGCCGAGGGTGCCCCGGCCGCCGACGCCGCGGTCGCCGTGCCGGCGCAGTCCGGCCCGGCCGCCGAGGAGCGGACCCCGGCCTACCGCGAGGCCCGCAGCGAGCGTCCGGCCTTCGGCCGCGACCGTGACCGCGACGACCGTCGTTCGGGCGGTTTCGACCGTGACCGCGGTGGCTTCGGCGGCCGTGACCGTGACGACCGCGGCGCCCGCTCCGGTGG
>NZ_JBHVOL010000005.1:0-56883 GCF_042887925.1 Kitasatospora sp. NPDC057904 | reverse complement strand
GACGACCGTCGTTCGGGCGGTTTCGACCGTGACCGCGGTGGCTTCGGCGGCCGTGACCGTGACGACCGCGGCGCCCGCTCCGGTGGCTTCAACCGTGACGACCGCGGCGACCGCGGTGCCCGTTCCGGTGGCTTCAACCGTGACGACCGCGGCGGCTTCAACCGTGACCGCGACGACCGTGGCGGCCGTTCCTTCGGCGACCGTCCGGCCCGCTCCTTCGGCGACCGCCCGTCCTTCGGCCGTGACCGCGACGAGCGCGGCAGCAGCAGCCGTCCGTTCGCGCGCCGTGACGACCACCGCTCCGGCGGCCGTCCGCAGTCCTCGGGCTTCGGCGGCGGTCGTGACCGCGACGACCGCGGTGCCCGCTCCGGCGGCTTCAACCGCGAGGACCGCGGCGGCTTCAACCGCGACGACCGCAAGCCGCGCTGGAAGAACTGAACCCGTACCGCCGGTAGTTGACGAAACCGCCGGCTGACGGACGAAGGGCCCGCTCCACTTGTGGAGCGGGCCCTTCGGCGTTCCCCCCGGAACTTCCCCGGCGTCCCCCTGGGTCCCCGATATCCCCCGATACCCCCCTGGGACCCTCTGGACGTTTCCCCCCGAGGTGTTGTTCTTGGAGTGAGAATAACCTGTGGCGCGGGCTGAGGGAAGTCCATTAGCGTCGGGCCCATGAGCAGCAGACTGCACGGTGTGGCCGTGGTGAACGAGGAGATCGCCGCGCGGGGGAGCTACCGGGCGACCGGGGGTGAACTCGTCGAGGTGGGCGATCAGTTGGCGGCGGCCCGGGCCGGGACGGTGTCGTATGCGCCGGCCGCGCTGGACGCCCTCCTACGGGCCGGCAGCCCAGGTCCCGGGCCGGGCCGCGGGGCGGTCGAGGTGACGGCCGAGGGCAGCGTCCAGGCCGCGCGGCGCCTGGTCGAGGCCGGCGCGGGACCGGTCGGGGTGCTCAACTTCGCGTCCGCGCGCAACCCCGGCGGCGGATACCTGCGCGGCGCCCGCGCCCAGGAGGAGGACCTCTGCCGCAGCGCGCTCCTCTACACCTGCCTGCTGGAGGCGCCCGACTACTACGAGGCGCACCGCGCCTCCACCGACCTCCGGTACAGCCACCGGGTGATCGTCTCGCCCGGCGTGCCCGTCGTCCGGGGCGAGGGCGGCGCCCTCCTCGCCCGGCCCTACCCCGTCACGTTCCTGACCTCGCCCGCGCCCAACGCGGGCCAGCTGGCCCGGCGTTCGCCCGGCGTCGACGTCCGCGGCGTGCTCGCCGAGCGGGCCGTGCGGGTGCTCGCGGCGGCGGCCCGGCACGAGGTCCGCACGCTGGTGCTCGGGGCGTGGGGCTGCGGCGTGTTCGGCAACGACCCGGCGGAGGTCGCCGAGGCCTTCGAGGGCGCGCTGGCCCGGTACGGGGCCGCCTTCGAGCGCGTCGTGTTCGCGGTGTGGGACCGCTCGCCGGTGTCGGCGAACCGGGCCGCGTTCGAGGCCCGGTTCACCGGCTGAGCGCTTCGGCGGCCGGTCAGGCCTCGGCGCGGCCGGACAGCGCCGTCGCCACGGCCGAGGCGGCGGCGACCACCCCGGTGACGGCGAACACGGACGGCCACGCGCCGATCCGCTTCGCCAGCGGGTGCGAGCCGCCGAAGGCCACCACGTACAGCCCGGTCAGCACGGCCGCCGTCCGCGCGCCCGAACGGCGGTGCCACTGCGCGGCCGCCCCGGCACCGGCCACCGCCAGCACCGCGCCGCCCAGCTCGCGCCGCCCGGTCCAGCGGGCCACGCCGTAGCCGCCGACCAGGCCGCTCGCGGCGGTCAGGGCGGCGGGCGCGCCGTCCGCGATCACGTTCGGGACCTTCGCCATCGTCGACTCCACTCGTCCGCTCGGGGGATGCGTTCCGGCTTCCGACCATAACTCCACGCGCTCGGGCACCCGCTCGCGGCCCTTGGTGCCTAGTGCCGTGGCCCTTGGTGCTTACTGCCGTGGTCCTAGCGGAACGCCTGCGCGGCGGTCTGCGCGGGCACCGTCCGCGACAGCCGCTCGGCCGCCTCCGCCGGGGACAGCACGCGCTCCAGCCGCAGGTCGCCCGGGAGGTCCGGGATGAACCGGCCCGCCGACCACGTCCGCTCGTACGGCTGCGGCTCCAGCACCAGCGTCCGAACACCGTCCAGCACCGGGATGTCGGCCGGCGTCCCCTCGTTCCAGAGCCACGAGCCGTCCGGCGCCACCAGGTTGAACGCGCCGGCCGCGATCAGGCGGCGGCCGTCCGGGTGCGCCGTGCGGCACAGCGCCACGACCTCCGGGTCCTGCCGGACGCCCGGCAGGTGGCCGCCGCCGATCAGCACGTCGGCGAGGAGCGTGTGCAGCTGGAAGGTGTCGCTCAGGCCGTCCATGCGGAGCAGGTAGCCCGTGCCCGTCGGCCGGTCCAGCACCAGCAGCGGTTCGTCGTCGAGCACCTGGGCCAGGTACGAGAGGCCCTTGAGGTCGTGCCGCTCACCGCCGTACCGGGCGATCAACTCCAGCAGCACGGCCGTCACGCCCGAGGCGCGCGCCTCCGCCCGCACCGGCGCGTGCGCCAGCACCGCCCACGCGGCGCGCTGCCACAGCTCCAGCGTCCACCAGCCGACGACGGCCAGGTGCGCCTGCCAGGCGTCCAGGACGGCCGGATCCGCGATCCGCCCGTGGGCCGCGCCCGGGTCGTCCTCCTCCGGATCGGGCAGCGGACCGCCGCCCGTCGCCTCCCACCGCTCCACGAGCCGCTGCGCGCCCGTCAACGCGCCCCGCAGCCCGGCCAGCACCGGGCCCGCGCACGCCGACGGATCGGCGCCCCGCTCGACGCAGGCGCCCACGAGCATCGCCAGGTGCGAACGCGGGAACGGCGGCGCGTCCGGCAGCAGCGCCGCCAGCCGGGGCCCGGCGGTCGCCACCTCCTCCGGGCCGGCCGGGCCGAAGAGCCCGCCGACCAGGCCGAGCGCCGGGCCGAACCGCTCCTCGTCCTCCGCCGCGACCACCGCCTCCAGGACGGCCACCGCCTCGGCGAAGGTGGGCTGCTGATGGGGCGTGGGGGTGTGCTGGGAGGCCATTCGCCGCAGCATAGGCGGCGGGCGGGGCGGGGCGGGGAGCGGAGCGGGGGCCGTGCGGGGCCGCGTGGGGTGCGTGCGTCGGCGGAAGCAGCGGCGCGGCGAAGGCACCGTGACGCATACTCACGCGGTGACTGCGCCCCATCCGATACGAGTCCCCGGCCCCGGCACCGAGGCGGAACCCGCCCTGAAGGTCGCCCCGCTCGAACTCTTCCTCGACCTCGTCTTCGTCTTCACGATCACCCAGCTCACCGGCAGCCTGGCCCACCACCTCACCGTCGACGGCCTCGTCCAGGTGCTCGTCATGCTGGCGGTCATCTGGTGGATGTACGACGCCTTCATCTGGCTCACCAACGCCATGCCGCCCAGCAACCACCGCCGGCGCGGCCTCCTCATGCTCGCCATGGGCGCGTTCCTGGTGATGTCGCTGTCCGTCCCGCACGCCTTCGAGGGCAGCGGCGTCGCGTTCGGCTGGGCGTACCTGGTGGTCGTCGCCGTGCACACAGGCATGTTCGCGGCCTCCGGCGTCGCGCTGCCCGCCGTGCTGCGGATGGGCGGGGCCAACCTGGTGGGCGGCGCGCTGGTCGTGACCGGCGGCTACTGCACGGGCACCCTCCAACTCGCCTTCTGGGCCGCCGCCTTCGCCATGCAGTTCGTGACCCCGCGGGTCGCCCGGCTGCCCGAGTTCCGGCTCCGCGCCGACCACTTCGTCGAACGCCACGGACTGATCGTGATCATCGCCTTCGGCGAGTCCGTCATCGCGATCGGCGTCGGCGCCGGCGGCCTGGACCTCACCCTGCCCCTCGTCGCCGTCGCCCTGCTCAGCCTCGCCGTGTGCGTCGGGCTCTGGTGGGCCTACTTCGGGCACGACGACGACGCCCGCGCCGAGCACCACATGGCCGCCCTCACGTCCGCGCGCCGCAACTGGACCGCCGTCACCGTCTACTACCTCGGGCACGGCGGACTCCTGCTCGGCATCCTGCTGTTCGCCGCCGGGGTCAAGTCCGCCGTCGCCCACCCGGGGGCCCCGATCACCCTCCCGCAGGCCGGCGCCCTCGCCGGCGGCATCGCGCTCTACCTCGTCGTCAACACCGCCGTCCGCCGCACCTTCCGCCTCACCCCGAACGCGCCCCGGCTCGTCGCGGCGGCCCTCCTGCTCGCCACCGTCCGGCTCGGCACCGCCGTCTCCGCCCTCGCCCAGGTCGCGGCCACCGCCACCGTCCTCGCCGCCGCCTTCACCTACGAGGCCCGTCGGTCCCCGGTGGCAGACTTCCCCCGTGACTGACACCGCGATCACGGACGGCGCCTACCTGATCCGCAACGCCGCCGACGGCCTGCTCCTCGAAGTCGCCGACGGCAGCCGCCGCAGCGGAGCCCGCATCCGCTGCGGCGAGGCCACCGGCACCGACGCCCAGCTCTGGCACCTCACCGCCGTCCACCCCGGCGGCGCCCTCTACCACCTGGAGAACGCCAACAGCGGCAAACGCCTCGACGTCACCAACGCCTCCCCCGACGACGGCGTCCCCATCCAGCAGTGGTCCGCCAACGCCTTCGGCGCCCAGGAATGGCTCCTCGAACACCACGACGACGCCCCGGGCACCTACACCATCACGAGCTTCATCAGCGGCAAACCCCTGACGGCCACCGAGGGCGGGGTCGAGCAGCGGGCGGACACCGACTCCCCGACACAGTGGTGGCACCTGGAACGCCGGGGGTAAGCGGGTGGGGCTTCGGCGGTTCGCTCAGGCGGAGAGGTTGGTGCGGAGGGCGGTGAGGTCGGTGTCGGTGATGCCGTGGGGGGCGAGGTAGGCGGGGATGGAGCCGTGGTGGGTTTCGATCCAGGCGAGGGAAGAGGCGAGGAGGGCGGCGGAGACCGGGCGGGAGACGCGTTCGGTGCCGGTTTCGTCGACGTACGGGGTGGGGCCGTCGAGGAGGCCGAGGCCGGCGTTGGAGCGCAGGAAGTCGGCGGTGATCTCGGCCTCGGAGGCGCCGAGGAGGGACTGGACGACCGCGATGGTGAGGCCGGTGCGGTCCTTGCCGACCGCGCAGTGGACGACGGCCGGGACGGCTTCCGGGGCGGCCAGGCGGCGGACGGTCGCGGCGATCGACGGGCCGCCGGTGCGGGCCATGAAGGGGTAGAGCGCGGCCTGGTCCTCGGGCCACGGGTGCTCGTCGTCCTCGCGGTCGGCGGGGAGGGTCGGCACGTGGAGGGTCTCGTGGTCGAGGCCGTGCCGCAGGTCGGGCCAGACCTCCAGCTCGAACGCGCTGCGCAGGTCGACCACGGTGCGCAGGCCGAGGGCCTTGAGGCGCCGGGCGCCTTCCTCGGTGAGGGTGTGGAAGGAGCCGGAGCGGTAGAGCACACCGCGGCGGAGGGTGCCGATGCCCCCGGCGTCGCGGAAGTTGCGCACGCCGGGGATGTCGATGAAGGCGTCGATGGCGTCGGTCATGGCACCACGGTACGGGTGCGGGCGGTGGTGGCGGAAGGAAACCGGAGGAGGCCTTTCGGTGCCGCCGGGTGACGTCCGGTCACCTCGGGCGGACCGTTCTCAGCGTCCGCCGGCGACGTCCAGGAACGCGCCCGTCATGTACGACGAGGCGGGGGAGAGGAGGAAGAGGATCGTCTCGGCGACCTCCTCCGGCCGCCCGCCGCGCCCCATCGGCAGGGTGGGGCCGACCCGGTCGACCCGGCCGGGCTCGCCGCCCAGGGCGTGGATGTCGGTGTGGATCAGCCCGGGGCGGACGGCGTTGACGCGGATGCCCTCGGCGGCGACCTCCAGCGCGAGGCCTCGGGTCATCGAGTCGACGGCGCCCTTGGCGGCGGCGTAGTCGACGTACTCGTTCGGCGAGCCGAGCCGGGAGGCGGCCGAGGAGACGTTGACGATGGCGCCGCCGCGACCGCCGTGCCGGGTGGACATCCGGCGGACGGCCTGCGCCGCGCACAGGAACGGGCCGGTGATGTTGGCCGCCCAGATCCGGTTCAGCCGCTCCTCGTCGAGGTCTTCGAGCCGGCACTGCCGCTCCAGCGTGCCCGCGTTGTTCACCAGGCCGGTGAGCGGCCCGAGTTCGGCGTCCACGGTGGCGAACAGCCGCTCCACCTCGGCGGTGCGGGTGACGTCCGCCCGGACGGCGACGGCGGTGCCGCCCTCGGCCCGGATGGCGGCCACGACGGCGTCCGCCGAGGCCTCGTCGGCCCGGTAGTTGACGCACACGTGGTGGCCGCGACGGGCGGCGAGCAGGGCGGTGGCGGCGCCGATGCCGCGGCCCGCGCCGGTGACGAGCAGGACCTCGGGGGGAGTGGTCGACATGTCCGTACGCTATCCGGTGGCCCGCTACCCGGTGGGCGCTACCGGGTGGCAGCTATCCGGCGGGCGTCACCGGGTGGCCGCTACCGGGTGGCCCGGTCCGTGGTGCCTGCCGCCGCCCGTAGGGCCGCGATCTTCGGCGCGCGGCTCTTCGGCGAGTCGAGGCTGAACCCGCGCGCGTCGCCGAGCTCGTCGCGGACGAACGCCTCGGTGCGGGCCACCGCCTCGCGCAGCGCGTCGTCCGGCGGCACGAAGGACTGGTGGACGATCTCCGCGCGCTCGGTGTCGTACTCCCACAGCCCGACGATCCGGCCCCGGTCGAGCACCACGTGGGTCTGCGGGTCGGCCTCGCTGCCGAACGACCGCCCGGCCCGGCCGGCGGGCAGCGGGCGTGCGGCGTCGGCGGGGTCGAGCAGCCGGGGCAGGTCGCGGTGCAGGAGGTGGATGCCGTCGATGCCCGCGAGCAGGGTGTAGCGCGGCTCGGCGGGGATCCTGAACTCGGCGTACTCGTCCAGCAGTTCGGACGGCATCAGGAACTCCGAGCCGGGTGCGAGCGGGACCAGCCCGGCCTCGGCGACGGCCCGGCGGGCGGTGGCCGCGGTGAAGCCGGAGAACCAGCGGAAGTGCCGCAGGGTGGCTGGGGCGGCCCAGGAGAAGTAGCGGCGGGCGAGGTCGACGGTGCCTCCGGCGACCGGCTGGTCCCAGCCCACGTAGCCGTAACGCTGCTGGTCCAGACGGCCGTTGACGGGCACCCGGCGGATCCGTCCGCGCGACTGCATCAGCCCGAGCGCGAGCGGCAGGGTCGTCGAGACGCCGCGTTTCTTCCCCGCCTCGCCGAGCGACCGGACGGCGTCGCCGACCTCCTCCCGGATCGACGTCGGGTCCAGCGGCTCCGCCTCAGACAACACGCGCTCGATGGCCAGGCAGAGCTTCTCCACCTCGTCCCGGCCGACCCCCAAGTGCTTCTCCGCGGAGGTCAGTTCGGCCACCGGTCCGGCGGCGCCGGCGGCCAGCCCGAGCGCGAAGTCGGCGGCCGGCAGGACGTACGTGCAGCCGCGCGCCGCCGGCAGCTCGTGCACCTCCAGCCGCGCCACGGCCGCGTCCACCGCCGCCCGGCGGAGCCCGGCCCGGGCGAACAGCCCCAGGTACGGCGCCGCGCCGCCCACCGACCGCGCCCACCCGGTGGCGGCCAGCACCTCGGCGGCGGGTGCGCCGGGGTGCGGGCGGTCCAGCCACTGGCGGTGCGACCACCAGGCGCGCAGTTTCGCGGTGTCGGCGTCGGTGCGGGTCTCCGGTCCGTGCTCCATGGGGCCAGTATCGGCCGACGGGCGGGCCCCGAGCAGGAAATCGGTCGCCCGGCGCGGCCGGGCTCGGGGAGGATGCGATCACCACCGCCACGGCCGACCGAGCTGTTCGAGAGGAGAACGCGCATGCCCGTAGTGCCCATGGCTGCCGCAGTGCCCGCAGTGCCCGCAGTGCCCGTAGTGCCCATGGCCTCCGCAGTGCCCGTAGCGCCCGTAGCGCCCGGGGCCGTCCTGCTCGCCGGCATCGTCGGCTCGACCGCGTACGGCTTCGCCCACGCCGGCTCCGACATCGACCGGCTGGGCCTGTTCGCCACCCCCACCGAGGAGTTGCACGGCCTGCACCGCCCGGCCGAGTCGCACGTGACCACCCGGCCGGACGCCACCCTGCACGAGGCCGCCAAGTGGTGCCGCCTCGCGCTCTCCTGCAACCCCACCGCGTCCGAACTCGTCTGGCTGCCCGACGACCTGTACGAGACGCGCACCCCGCTCGGCGACGAACTCATCGGCATCCGCAGCTCGTTCCTCAGTGCGCCGGCCGTCCGGAACGCCTACCTCGGCTACGCGGACCAGCAGTTCCGCAAGCTGCTGACCCGCGACACCACGGACGCCGCCGCGCGGCGCCGCGCCGCCAAGCACGCCCGCCACCTGGTGCGGCTCGTCGAACAGGCCGTCCACCTGCACGAGACCGGCACCAACCTCGTCCGCCTGCCCGACCCCGAACGCATCCGCGACCTCGGCGAACGCATCGCCGACGACCCGGACGTCGCCCGCCCCGTCCTCGTCGCGGCCGCCGACCGCCTCGACCGCCCCGGCGTCCTCCCCGCCGCCCCCGACCAGCGCCCCGCCGAGGCCTGGCTCCGCCGGGTCCGCGCCGCCCACTACACCCCGCCCCCGGCACCCCCGGCCCCCGGCGAGTCCCTCCAATCCACTGGCGGACCCCTGGGGCCCACCGGGTAGGATCGCGGTGGCCCTCCCCACACGGGGCAGGGTCGCGGGCCACTAGCTCAATTGGCAGAGCTGCGGACTTTTAATCCGTAGGTTCAGGGTTCGAGCCCCTGGTGGCCCACCGTGCGAAGAGGCGGTCCGACCTCCTCCGACCTGCGGTCCGGCACTGCGGCTGCTCGATGCGGCTGCGGTGCCGCTGCGTTTTCGGGGCCGTGGAGGGGTGGCGCCGGAGGCAATAGGTCGGTCATGCCTTCGTCTCAGCTCTGTCGCGAGGGGTTCGCCGGGCGGTCGAAGGTTGGTAGAACTGGAACAGGCATGTCTGGTCGAGCGGACGGGGGAGCGGTATGAAGTTCGACATGGGGAACCAGGCGCTGCAGACGCTGATGTCGGGGTCGAAGACCTCGAACCAGGATCTGGGTGCGCTGGTCAAGCAGCTCGTGGCGGCGGCGGAGCCGCTGGAGGGCAAGTTCAACGGTCAGGGCAAGCAGATGTTCGACAGCTTCAAGTCGCGGGCGGACGAGATCGCGAACGCGCTGAACTCGTCGCTGTCGGCGATCCTGGGCGGTCAGTCGGGCATGGAGCAGGCCTTCGGCCAGGGTGACCAGGAGCAGGGCCAGAACGCGAAGACGAACATGACGTCCGCGCGCTTCGACGCGGCGCGCTTCGGCGCCCGCTGACCGCGACCGGGTGTCGGGGCTTTCGTACGGTTCTTCATCGGGTTCTTCAGCAGGTTCTTCAACGGGGAGTGTGATCTGTCATGGCCGGTGGCGGGGGTTCGGACCGTCGTTCCTACGACCACGGTGCTTCGTCCGAGGCGCAGCGCAACATCCAGGGCGTGATCGGGCAGCTGGAGCAGGTGATGACCGCGCGTGACGCGCAGGTGAAGGCCGTCATGGGCGACTTCCAGGCCGACGGCGTGTCCGAGGAGTACCACGCCAAGGAGCTGCGCTGGAAGAACGTCTCCCAGGAGGTGCGCAACATCATCTCGCTGCTGCGCAAGACGCTCGAGGAGAACGACAGCACCGCGCAGCAGACGGTCGCCCGCGCCAAGACCGCGGTCGACAACATCGGCTGACACGCGCTCGACACGGGGGGGTAGGACGTGAGCGACGAGAATCCGGTGAACCCGGCCGAGGTGCCGGTCTTCACGGGCAACCTGGGCACTCTCGACGAGAAGGTCAAGTCGATTTCGACGGGCGGGGCGAAGATCGCCACGGCCGCCGGGGACGTGCACACCAGCTTCGGCGCCCTGAGCGCGTTCTACAAGGCGCCCGAGGCCGACCAGCTGTTCGGGACGACGAAGCCGGTGTCGGACCTGGGCCTGAAGCTCAGTCAGGACGTCTGCACGATCTCGGGTGCGCTGGGCCAGTACTCCAAGGACGCGGCGCCGATCAGGGACAGGCTCAAGACCCTGAAGGACGAGGCCATCGCCTTCAAGGCGATGGCCGACAAGAACCATGACTGGCGCCAGGACGAGGACAAGGTCAAGGAGAACAACAACCGGCGCAACGACATCGCCGACGCCTGGACCCAGTTCCAGGGCGTCGAGCGGGACGCGTACGCCAAGATCGTCGCCCTGGTCGGCGGCAAGCCGCTGCGCGTCAACGACGGCTCCAACGCCGACGACATGTACGGCTACAACGCCAAGGACCTCAAGGACTCCAAGGACCTGCCCTGGGGCAGCGCCGTCGACCGCGACATCCCCTGGTGGGACCTGCCGGACCAGGTGATCGAGTTCGGCAAGGGCGTGATCATCGACGGCGTCTGGGGCACCATCAAGGGCCTGGGCACGCTGGTCGGCTTCGGCGGCTGGGACGCGTGCAAGCAGGCCTGGACCGGCCTCGCCAAGCTCGCGACGGGACTCGTCATCACGGGCATCCCGGGCGTGGGACCGGCGTTCTGGGCGATGCCGGACAAGGACCTCCCGTCCTGGCTCCGCGACTCGCGCACCGCCGTGAAGGAGACCGGCAAGGCGCTGGTGGCCTGGGACCAGTGGAGCTCGAACCCCTCGCGAGCGGCGGGCGCCGTCACGTTCAACGTGCTCACCACGGTGTTCACCGGCGGCGAGGGCGCGGCCGCGGAGGGCGCGGGCAAGGCCGGTCTCGCCGGGAAGGCGCTGTCCGTCGCGGGCAAGGTCGGCAAGGCCATCGACCCGATGACGTACGTCTTCAAGGGCGCCGGCTTCGGCATCTCCAAGGTCAGCGACGTCATGAAGGGCCTGAAGGGCATCACCGACTTCAAGATGCCCAGCATCAACCTCGACAAGGCGGTCTCCATCCCGGAGGGCGCCATCAAGCTCCCCGACGGCTCGTTCAAGCTCCCGCCCGGCGCCCAGATCCCCGAAGGCGCGATCAAGACCGCCGACGGCGGGATCAAGTTCCCCGAGAAGACCGTCGAACTCCCGCCCAACACCATCAAGTTGGAGCACGGCGGCAAGGTCGAGTACATGGACCCGCACGGCAACGTCTACGACGAGGCCGGCAACATCCGCCAGCACGGCGGCGAAGCGCCGAAGGAGAACCTCCCCGGCGACCACACCGGCGCGGACCACGACCCGGTCAAGCCCCACAACCCCGTCGTCCCGGCCAAGGCCAAGGTGCCCGAGATGGCGGGCGTCGGCGGCCGCGACGGCGTCATCAAGCTCGGCTCGGACCTCTCCGAACCGGTCCACGTCCCGGACCACGTGCCGGACCACGTCCCCGACCACCTGGCCCCCGGCGGCCACGCCCCCGACCACACCCCCGGCGGCCACGCCCCCGACCACACCCCCGGCGGCCACGCCCCCGAGGGCCCCCGCAACGACCTCAACCCGTCCGGCAGCGGCCACGACACCCCGGGCACGGGTGGGCACGACGGTACGGGCGGCCACGACGGTACGGGCGGGCACGACGGTACGGGCGGCCACGACGGCTCCGGCACGGGCGGGCACGACGGCTCCGGCACGGGCGGGCAAGACGGCGGCTCGACGGGCGGTCACGACGGCGGCTCGACGGGCGGTCACGACGGCACTGGCGGTCACGACGGCGCCGGAACGGGCGGCCACGGCCACCAGAACCAGGGCAACGGCACGCACCAGGGTGAGCCGGAGATCAGTCCGGAGCGGCGCAAGGAGCTGATGGACAAGCACGTCCGGCTGGCCAACGATGATCCGGCCTGGTTCGAGGAGCACTACCGGGTCGACAAGAACGGTGTCGTCAAGCGTCAGAGCATCGATGCCCTCGTCGACGGCGTCGAGCTCCCGCAGCTGGCGAAGGACGCCAACGGCCACTACGTCGCCACCCACGACCTCCCGAACGGCCCGAAGGCGACCACCTTCGGCAAGAAGACGTTCGGGCTCGACACCGTCCCCGACGGAGCCCTCAAGTCTCTCCGGGATGCCGCGATGGACCGCCGTGTGTCGGTGAACCTGAACAACGCGGAGATCGCGCTGCACGACGCGACGACTCCCGAGGCGAAGGCGAAGGCCCAAACGGCGGTCGACGCGGCCCGGAAGGCGTTCGATGACCGGCTCCCCGGGGTCAAGAACAACAGCAAGATCTCGGAGGAGTTCGGTCACCAGGTCGCGGTCAAGCACGTGATCCCGCACAAGTTCCCCGAGGCCGAGATCATCGACCTCCCCAAGACTCCCAACGGCGCGAACATGTTCGACGGGGCGTACAAGCTCCCCAACGACGAGTACCTCCTGGTGGAGGAGAAGGCCCCGTCCAACGGCCCCGACTGGCGCCAGGGGAAGGCCGACCCCGACCCGCTGAATCCGGCGGACCACGGCGGCGCCCAGGGCATGCGCGTCCAGCAGGGCACCCTGCCCTACGTCCGGACGATCCTGGCGGAGATGACCTCCCGCGGCGGACGGGACGCCGAGATAGCCAAGGATCTCCGTGCCGCGCTGAAGGCGGGAAAGCTGAAGTACGTGCTGGTCAAGGCCAGGGAAGACATCGCAGGCGCTTACGATGGCGGCGTGATGGAACAATTCCACCTCTAACCCGAGGACATCAGATGACAACGCGCGTTCCGCGCCACGAATTCCGCACGGATGACGCGGACCAGGCCATGGCACCGGTCATCGAGTCCGCCAACGAGGCCGTCGACGGCATCGAGACCTCCGAGTACGACCGTGCCGATGCGCTCGACATGACGCTCGCCGCGGCGGACTGGCGCTGCGCGAAGGACCCCAGGGCCGGTGCCCTGGGGACCTGGGAGGCGTGGGTGTTGGCCATGCAGACCGGGTCCGCCCTGTTCGCCGCCGGCACGGCGAAGGAGGGCCCGGTGGAGTGCCGGGTCGGTGTCGAGGGCGAGCTCCGCAAGCTGCCCGCGACCGGGCCGCAGGACTACCTGAACGCGGGCAGCTGGCTGAAGGCGTTCTACCTCGCGGTGATCTGCCGCGAGGACGACCGCATCGACCAACTCGCCCAGGTGCCAGTCGAGTTCCTGCGCGCGTCCGGGATGGAGTTCGACGAATACGTCTACCACTGGATCCGGGCGCTCCAGCTCGCCTGGTCCGGCGAGCCCCAGACCTGGGAATCCCTCGTCGCCGCAATCAAGGGAACGGCTCCGGAGGACGCGCGGATCGCCGGCGCCGAGTTGATGCTGAAGATCCTCTACCCGCCGCTGGAGCTCTTCCAGCTCTACCTGCGCCGCGAGGGCGAGGCCTTTAACAAGTCCCTGGCCGACGCCCTGACTTGGCACAAGGAGTACTGGACCGCGAACGAGGCCCGTTCGCTCAACGCCACCGGCCTGGTCGCCCTCGCCCCGCTCGCGATCGCCTGCCTCGCCCACGACGCCGACATGCCCGTCGACGTCGAGTCGGAGTACCTGCCGCACCACCTGCTCCGCCGTGGCTGGGTCGGTGAATTCCCGACGTAGACCCCGCGGAAGTGCCTGTCGGCCCGACCACCGAAATGGTGGTCGGGCCGACGCGGCTCTCGGTCGGTTCGAGCGGTCAGGCCTTTCCCGAGGCTGCCGCCCGGGCGTCGATGGCATCGAGTGCGGATCGTTCGAGCGGGATGACCGGATTCGTGCCCAGGTGGTCCTGCCATCGGCCGAAGGGGACGCGCAGCGTGAAGAAGTCGGCGACCCTGTTCTCGATGACGAGGCCGCACCAGGCTCCCCTGTCGAACATCCGGAGCAGCGGCTCGAACGGGTCGGGCAGCGAGGGCAGTCGGACCGTCGAGCTGTCGAGCAGGGCGGCCCAGCGCAACGCGGCCCGGCACAGGGCCTTCGCCTTGACGAACCCGACGCCGGCTTCGAGGAAGGCATCGAGCTGCGAGGCGAGTTCCGCATCGACCTGGACGGACGGGTCGACGTGCGCGGCGAGATCGACGAAGGGCCAGTCGTCTGTCGCCTGGTACGCCTGTGCCCAGAGCGCCGAGCGGCGGAGGTACTCGCGGAACAGGCGCGAGCGCGAAGGGGCGTGGGCGTAGGCGGCATCCTCGTCCCACCAGTCGATGGCGGTGAGACGGTCGAACGTCGCCCGGGCTCGATCGCTCTGCGTCATCGGCCCGCCTCATGGGCCTGCTTGACGCGCTTGATGAAGGCGTCGGCTTCGGCCCTGGTGATCTCGACGTGGTCGATGTCGTTGTGGCCGAGGTAGTAGAGACGGAAGTATTCGGTCGGCTCCCAGCAGAGGTTGCGGGTGTAGGCCTCGTCGTAGTCGATGCCGTCCGCCGAACTGCGGCGCGCGATTCCGCTGGGGTTCTCGCGGGAGTCGCCGGTGTGGAGCTTCGCGTAGTAGACGAAGCCGCTGAGGACTTCGACGTCGGCGCCCTGCGTGGTGAGCCAGCGCTGGAGGGCGAGGCCGTCGAGTTCCTGTTCGGTGTCGTCGGTGACGACGGTGACGGGGCCGAAGAGGGTGCCGGACAGGCCGCGGAGCACGGTGTGGTCGTCGACGGTGACGGTGAACGAGGTGTTCGCCGTGGTGGCGTCGGACAGATCGGCGCCGCGCAGGTCGACTTGGAGGAGGGTGGCGTTGGTGAGGTCGGCGCGGCGGAAGGTCGCGGCGGTGGCGTCGACGTCGATCAGGGAGGAGGAGGTCAGATCGGCGCGGTCCAGGCAGGCGGACCGTAGGGTGGCCAGGTCCAGGGTTGCCTTGACCAGACTCGCCCCGGCGAGGTTCGCGCCGGTCAGGTCGGCCTTCTCCAGGCGGGCGCGCCAGAGTTCCGCGTTGGCCAGGGAGACGCCGGCGAGCACGGAGTGGGCGAACCACGCTCCGGTGAGGTCTCCGTCAGAGAGGGCAGCTCCGCGCAGGTCGAGGCCGGTGGCGTCCAGCGGCTCGCCGTTCGCTGCCGTCACCCAGGCGCTGAGCCGGGCTGCGGCTTCCCGGTCCAGCGGCAGGCTCTTCGTGGACCACGCGGCGCGGTTGCGCAGTGTCGCCAGGGCGACCGGGCCTTTGGTGTCCTCCGGTGCGCGGCCGGTCAGTTCGGTGAGGGCCTGGGTGGGGGACAGCTCGCGGTCGTGGGCCGAGCGCAGGCGGTCCAGCCAAGCGAGGGCGGCGCTGTAGCGCTGGTCGTTGTCGACGTCGGCGGGCTCGAAGCTCGCGGCGTCCTCGGTGTCGGAGGCCCAGAGGTAGCCGAGCAACCCGTGGCCGTCGGCGATCGGGACGTACCGCACGTCTCCGTCCGTCGTACGGCGGTAGCCGGGTGCGTGGGTGAAGCGCTCGTACCGGCGGGCGAGCTCGAACCGGGACCACGAGTCGGCCGGGGCCCCGTCCTGGTCGAAGTGGGGGTCGACGCCGGTTTCGGTCGGCGTGCCGAAGTAGGTCGGGTCCTCCGGGTCCATGTCGGAGCCGAGGACGTCGGTGAGCTCGGCCAGGGCGGCCGCGAGCCGGGGCGCGTTCGCCTCGTACACGGCGGGCTGGGGCCGGCCCCGGAGGTCGAAGGGCAGCCAGGCGTCGGAGAACGTCGTCAGGTCCACGGCCGCGAAGTCCGTGTATGCGGATGTCGAGAGATGGAACAGGCGCTCCGTGTGGACGTCGCCCGCGGGGCCGAGCAGCATGCCGGCCGGGGAGATGGTGGCATCGACGGAGCCGATGGGGCCCGGTCGCAGGGCGGCGCGGACCTCGGCCGCCAGTTCCTCGGCGGAGCCGTTCGCCCGGAGCTCGCCCTTGTACAGTGCCGAGCGCGGCTTGCCGGACTCCGAGACGGTGAGACGGACCCTGGGCTCGCCGACCACCATCCGGTGCGCGGCCAGGACGGCCCGTGCGGCCAGCAGATCGGTGAGGCAGCGGAGGATCGGTTCGCCGCCCTCGGTGGAGTCGCCCCAGGTCCAACGGGAGACCGGCGTGCTGGCGATCACTGTGCTACCTCCGGTGTGAACGTACGAAATCCGATGGCCCGACCGCCGGAGTGGTGGTCGGGCCATCGGGCGTCCATGAGTCCCGGAGGTCAGCTCTCCTGGGACGGGGTGCCGAGGGCTTGCTTGACCCGTGCGATGAAGGCGTCGACCTCGGCCCTGCTGATCTCGACGTGGTCGTCCTCGTTGTGCCCGAGGTAGTAAAGCCGGAAGTATTCGGTCGGCTCCCAGCGAAGATTGCGAGTGAATTCCTCGTCATATTCGATTCCGTCGACGACGCGGCGACGCATGACGGTTTCGGGGTTCTCCCGCGAGGAGATCTCACTGAAAACCGCATAGTACGTGACGGGCTCGCCGCTGAGTACCTCGACCTGGGCGCCGCGTTCGCCGAGCCACTTCTCGAGGGCGACGCCGTCGAGTTCCTGCTCGGTGTCGTCGGTGACGACGGTGACGGGGCCGGACAGTGTGCCGGACAGACCGCGGACCACGGTGTGCTCGTCCACGCGGACCTTGAACGAGGTGTTCGCCACGGTGGCGTCGGTCAGGTCGGCGCCGCGCAGGTCGACACGGAGGAGGGAGGCCCCGGGGAGCTCGGCGTTTCGGAAGGTGGCCTCCCGGGCGTCGACCCCGTACACCGAGGCCGACGTCAGGTCGGCCCCGTCCAGGCAGGCGGACCGCAGAGAGGCCTCGTCCAGGGAGACCTTGACCAGGCTGGCGCCGGTGAGGTTCGCGCCGGTCAGGTCGGCCTTCTCCAGGTGAGCGCGCCAGAGCTCCGCGCCGGCGAGGGAGACGCCGGCGAGCACGGAGTGGGAGAACCACGCACCGGTGAAGTCCCCACCGGAGAGGTTGGCCCCGCGTAGGTCGAGCTCGGAGGCCTGCAGCGACTCACCGGCGGAGGCCGTCACCCAGGCGCCGAGACGGGCCGCGGCCTTCTGGTCCAGCGGCAGGGTCTTGGGATACCACTTGTCAGGGATATCGGATGCCACGATCGCCCCAACCCCCTTTCTGCTCATTGGTTTTCTTGGGGAGGCGCACGTCGTCAGGATTGTGCGAGCTCCTGCAGCTTCCGGAGTTCGTCCACGTCCGTCAGTCCACCCGGAGTCGCGTGCCCCGCCTCGGGATCTCCGGGGAGCGCCGTCAGTTCCGTCAGCGCGGCGGTGGGGGACAGTCCGCGGTCGTACGCCTTCTGAAGCCGGTCCAGCCAGACCAGACCCGCCCGGTAGCCGTCGAGATCCGCAGTTTCGGAAGGTTCGAAGCTCGCGGCTCCGTCGGTGTCGGATACCCATAGGTAGCCGAGGACACCGGTGATGCCGATCACGGGGACGTACCGGACAGGGCCGGACGTGGTCCGCTTGTAGCCGGCCGTGAATCTCGGGGTTTGGTTGAAGATGCCGTTGCGATAGGGAATTTCGAAGCTCCCCCACACATCCCAAGGGGTGCCGGCATCGTCCCTGAAGTGGTTCTCGATCCCTGACTCCGTCGGAACGGCGAGCCGCGTCGGATCGTCGGGATCGATCTCCAGGTCCAGCGCCTCGGAGATCTCGGCCAGGGCCGCGGCCAGGCGCGGCGCATTGACGGCGAATACCGATTCCTGAGCACGCCCGCGCAGGTCGAGCGGTAGCCAGGCGTCGGAGAACGTTGTCAGGGTCACGTTGAAGAAGTCTTGGGACACCTCGACGGAGAGGGTGAACATCTTCTCTGTGGGCTGTCCGCCGTTGTCGGTGTCCACGATTCCGTCGCACGGCGCGTACAGGTTCACGGTGCCGATTTCGCCTGGGGCGAGACGCTTTTCGATGTGCGAGACCAGGGCGTCGGCGGCCCCCGAACCGTCTTCGGCGAGCGCACCGACCCGGAGGTCCGCCTTGAGGAGGTGGCTCCGGTTGCCCGGCTCCGGGATCGACACGGCAACCTGCCCATCGTGGGGCGTGCCCAGGCGGTGCCGATCGAGGACCCGGATCGCCAGGGCGAACCGGTGGACGGCCTCGCTGACCAGGTCGGTGGGACGGCCGCGCACGCCCCAGTACCACCGCGCCACAGGGGTGCTGGCAATCACGGCTGGCCTCCAGGCATGAATCGGGCGCCGGGCGGAGATAGGAGTGTTCCGTCCTCGGTGCGAAGAACGACGATCACGTTATTCCGCTCGTAGATCCTGGCGAGGTCCTTCTCGACACCCGCAGCCAGCATATCGGCCATGCTTCCCTTGGTGTCGACGACGAAGACCTTGACGTCGGCGCCGGAGTCCGCGAGCTGCCCCATGTTCTGCCACATCTTGTTGGCGACCTTCTTGGGGTTCGCGATCTCCTTGAACTGATAACCGAAGGTGGTCCCGTCGTGGGCACGGGCCATCACGTCCAGGTCGGTCTCCGGCCCGGCGGTCACACCGGGCTTGATCTCCGAACCGTCCTTGAGCTCGAAGCTGATGTCCGTGATGCCACTCCGCTGCAGACGGTCGGCGAGGCGAAGCTGCTCGATGCCACCCGACATCGCATTCTTCTGGCTGAGGCTGCCCACCACCTGGTCGAAGTTCGTCATGCCCTTGAACCGACCAGAAGCGATCAGGTCGGCCGTCTCCTGGCCGGCCGGGTGGCTCGCCAGGTTTTCGATGGCTTTGTCGAGGTCCGCACGTTTCGGCTTCGGGCCAGGCAGGAGGTCCCTGATCTTCTGCTCCGTCTCGCCCCCGAGCTGGAGGGGACGGTTCTCGGTGGGTGGACGGTCCCAGCCGTGGTCACCGGCGTCCGGAGCCGCCGGGTGGTCGCCTGTTCCCGAGGGGCCCTGGTCGCCGCCGGTCGGGCCGTCGTGACCGCCGGTGTGGTCGCCGGGGGCGTGGTCGCCGCCGCCGTTGTGGTCGCCCGGGGTGTGGTCCCCGCCGCCGGGGTGATCGCCCGGAGTGTGGCCGCCGTCGGGCTTGGGGTGTTCGGTGCCGGGGTTGTGGCCGGTGCCGTGGGGTTCGTGGGTGGTGCCGGTCGGGATGTCGTGGACGGGCTCGGTGGGGAGCTTGATGTCGCCGGCGCCGTCGGGGACGTGGACCTTGCCGAAGAGGTCGGCCTGTTCGGCCTTGATGACTTCGAGCTCGTGGGGGGTGAGGCCGGGGAGGCGTTCCTTTTCGTAGAGGACGTGGCCGTCCATCTTGGCCTTGAAGCTGTCGGCGGTGTGGAACTGGAGCTCGAACTTCTGGCCGGTGACGGCGTCGCGCCAGGTGGAGTTGATGCCCTTGTAGCCGGCGGCGTCCCAGGTGTTCTTGAAGGTGATGTTCTCGAAGCCGCGCTTCTGGAGGTCCTCGATGGCTTGCGTGACGCCGTGGGCGTAGTTGTCGGCGGGGACTTCGAGGGTGTAGCGGACGGAGTCCTTGATCTTGGCGATGGCGTCTTCGGGGCGGATGCCGGGCCTGGCGAGGTCGGTGGCGAGCTTGCGCTTGAGGGAGTCCTCGCCCTTGAGGCGGTACTCCAGGCCGATGAGCTTGCCGTTGTCGACCTTGCCGGCGACCTGCTGGACGGCCTCGGTGACCCGGGGCTCGTGGGTGGCGGACTCCTGCATGAACTTGTCGGCTGCGGCGTTGGCCTCGGGGTTGAGCTTGAGGCCCTTCTCGCCCTCCCACGAACCGTCGGGACGGTTGCCCAACGGCTCCTCGGCGGGCGGGTGTTCACCCGAGCCGGGGCCGGAGCCACCGTCGTGACCGCCACCCGTGCCGGCACCACCGTCGTGGCCGCCGGGGGTGTGGTCGCCGGAACCGCCGTCGTGGCCGCCGGTGTTGTGGTCCCCACCGGTGCCGTCGTGGCCGCCCGTGTGGTCGCCGGTGCCGTCGTGGCCCGGCCCGTCGTTGTGGCCGGGGGGCTCGTGGCTCGCGTTGGGGCCCTCCGGGGCGTGACCGCCGGGGGTGTGGTCCGGCACGTGGTCGGGCACGTGATCCGGGACATGGTCGGGCACGTGGTCCGGCACCTTGAACGGGTCGGACAGGTCCGAGCCGAGCTTGATGACGCCGTCGCGGCCGCCGACGCCCGCCATCTCGGGCACCTTGGCCTTGGCCGGGGTGTGGAGCGGGTCGGGGCCGTTCGGCTTGACCGGGTGGTCGGGGGTGGTGCCGCCGGGGTGGTCGCCGTTGTGGTCGCCGGGGACGGTCTCCTTCGGCGCGGTCTCACCGGGGTGGATGTTGCCGGCGTCGTCGTAGACGTTGCCGTGCGGGTCCACGAACTCGGTCTTGCCGCCGTGCTCGAACTTGACGGTGCCGGGCGGGAGTTCCTTGGTGCCGGCGGGCAGCTTGATGGTGTCGTCGGCACCCTTGATCGCGCCCTCGGGGATCTGGGCGCCGGGCGGGAGCTTGAAGGAGCCGTCGGGGAGCTTGATGGCGCCCTCGGGCAGGGAGATGGCCTTGTCGAGGTTGATGCTGGGCATCTTGAAGTCGGTGATGCCCTTGAGGCCCTTGACGACGTCGCTGACCTTGGAGATGCCGAAGCCGGCGCCCTTGAAGACGTACGTCATCGGGTCGATGGCCTTGCCGACCTTGCCCGCGACGGACAGTGCCTTCCCGGCGAGACCGGCCTTGCCCGCGCCCTCCGCGGCCGCGCCCTCGCCGCCGGTGAAGACGGTGGTGAGCACGTTGAACGTGACGGCGCCTGCGGCGCGGGACGGGTTGGAGCCCCACTGGTCCCACGCGAGGAGGGCCTTGCCGGTCTCCTTCATCGCCTTGCGCGAGTCGCGCAGCCAGGACGGCAGGTCCTTGTCGGGGACGGCGAGGAAGAGCGGGCCGACGCCGGGGATGCCCGTGATGGCGAGGCCGGTGGCGAGCTTGGCGAGGCCGGTCCAGGACTGTTTGAAGGCGTCCCAGCCGCCGAAGCCGACCAGCGTGCCCAGGCCCTTGATGGTGCCCCAGACGCCGTCGATGATGACGCCCTTGCCGAACTCGATCACCTGGTCCGGCAGGTCCCACCAGGGGATGTCGCGGTCGACGGCGCTGCCCCAGGGCAGGTCCTTGGAGTCCTTGAGGTCCTTGGCGTTGTAGCCGTACATGTCGTCGGCGTTGGAGCCGTCGTTGACGCGCAGCGGCTTGCCGCCGACCAGGGCGACGATCTTGGCGTAGGCGTCCCGCTCGACGCCCTGGAACTGGGTCCAGGCGTCGGCGATGTCGTTGCGCCGGTTGTTGTTCTCCTTGACCTTGTCTTCGTCCTGGCGCCAGTCATGGTTCTTGTCGGCCATCGCCTTGAACGCGATGGCCTCGTCCTTCAGGGTCTTGAGCCTGTCCCTGATCGGCGCCGCGTCCTTGGAGTACTGGCCCAGCGCACCCGAGATCGTGCAGACGTCCTGGCTGAGCTTCAGGCCCAGGTCGGACACCGGCTTCGTCGTCGCGAACAGCTGGTCGGCCTCGGGCGCCTTGTAGAACGCGCTCAGGGCGCCGAAGCTGGTGTGCACGTCCCCGGCGGCCGAGGCGATCTTCGCCCCGCCCGTCGAGATCGACTTGACCTTCTCGTCGAGAGTGCCCAGGTTGCCCGTGAAGACCGGCACCTCGGCCGGGTTCACCGGATTCTCGTCGCTCACTTGCCCTTGTCCTCCGGCTGGATGCCGAGCGCCTTGAGGTCCACGGACTTCGCCGCGTCCTGGGCGTTCTTCGCGGCGGTCAGGTCGCCGGCGATGTACTCGTTGACGGCCTTGACCGTGCCGGTCAGGCAGGCCTCGATGCGCTCCGACATCGACTTCAACTCGGCCTGCCGGCCTTCCAGGTACTGCGAGAGGGCGGCCGCGACCGGGCCCATCGCGCCGTGCGACAACGAGGGTGCGCCCACGGGCACCGGGCCCTGGACCTCGACCGTCGCATGCGATCCCGGCACCGCCGTACCGGCGGCCTGCGCTGCCGCCTGCATGTCCGTCACCAGGTTGTTCAGTGCCGTCGAGAGGTCGCCGGCGTGTCCGCCGACGATCTTCAACTGGCCCTGGACGCCCTGCGGCTGGATATCCCAGTCACCCGCCATGTCGAGCTCCCCCGTTGTCCGTGCCTACTGGATCGGCCCGTGTCAGCCGATGTTGTCGACCGCGGTCTTGGCGCGGGCGACCGTCTGCTGTGCGGTGCTGTCGTTCTCCTCGAGCGTCTTGCGCAGCAGCGAGATGATGTTGCGCACCTCCTGGGAGACGTTCTTCCAGCGCAGCTCCTTGGCGTGGTACTCCTCGGACACGCCGTCGGCCTGGAAGTCGCCCATGACGGCCTTCACCTGCGCGTCACGCGCGGTCATCACCTGCTCCAGCTGCCCGATCACGCCCTGGATGTTGCGCTGCGCCTCGGACGAAGCACCGTGGTCGTAGGAACGACGGTCCGAACCCCCGCCACCGGCCATGACAGATCACACTCCCCGTTGAAGAACCTGCTGAAGAACCCGATGAAGAACCCGTTGAAGAACCTGCAGAGGACCTCGTGGAGGACCCTGCAGAGAAGGAACCGACGACCCGGTCGCGGTCAGCGGGCGCCGAAGCGCGCCGCGTCGAAGCGCGCGGACGTCATGTTCGTCTTCGCGTTCTGGCCCTGCTCCTGGTCACCCTGGCCGAAGGCCTGCTCCATGCCCGACTGACCGCCCAGGATCGCCGACAGCGACGAGTTCAGCGCGTTCGCGATCTCGTCCGCCCGCGACTTGAAGCTGTCGAACATCTGCTTGCCCTGACCGTTGAACTTGCCCTCCAGCGGCTCCGCCGCCGCCACGAGCTGCTTGACCAGCGCACCCAGATCCTGGTTCGAGGTCTTCGACCCCGACATCAGCGTCTGCAGCGCCTGGTTCCCCATGTCGAACTTCATACCGCTCCCCCGTCCGCTCGACGAATCGTAAGTATGTCCATTTCTATCAACCTATATCCCGCCCGCAAGGTGCGGCCCCCGGCTTGTGACCAACGTATGACACACCACCAGGCGTGTTGCCGCCGGTCGCCGCCGAGGCCTTCACTCACCCTTCAAATGCCGCACCAGACGCTCGAATTCCGTCCACCCGGAGAGGTCGGACGGATCCCCGGGCATCGGGTAGTAATAGGCCGGCCGGGCCTTCGGACCCAGTCTGACAGGCTCCGCCGACAGCGGCGTCCGGCGGGCGCGGTCGTCCGGGACGGCCCGGACCTCCTCCGCGCCGAGCACGAAGGCCAGCGGCACGCCGGGGCCCTCGAAGTACGCGGGCACCGCCAGGTCGCGGCGGGCGCGGCGCAGCTGGAGCAGCATCGACTTGAGCCGGTGGCGGGTCACCAACGCCTCGGCCATCCGCGGCAGGGCGTCCAGCGGCGGCTCCTCGCCGGGCCCGTAGCCGAAGGCGAGGGTCACCTCCTCCTCGACGCCGGATTTGGTGCGGGTGACCTTCAGCGTGGCCAGGCCGGGGCGTTCGGGGCTGCCGACGACGACGAACCAGGTGGGCTCGGGTGCCCGGGAGTAGGCGAGGTCGGTGAGCCGGCCCGGGGACCACGGCAGGTTGGCGGGCTCGGCGCTGCCCCAGCCGGCCGGCGGCTCGCCGGTCAGTTCGCGCCAGACGGTCTCCAGGGCGCCGCCGAGGACGAGGCGGGCGTCGGCGGGGTGGGCGGTGCGGAAGGTGACGGCCAGCTGGAGGTCGCCGGTGGCGGAGACGTCCTGGTAGGAGGCGGCGACCGGGGTGCGCGGGTCGTCCTCGGTGCCCTCCGGGTTCACCACGGTGGCGAACATGCCCTCCTGCCAGCGCAGGACGGCGCCGGTGAGGCCGTCGTAGTAGCCGTCCCGCTCGTCCTGGACGACCCAGCGGGACGGCCAGCCGGGCAGGTTGCCGCGGACGGCGGGGGACAGCGTGGTGCCGGCCGGGGTGACGATCTGCAGGCCGCGGTTGGAGTCGGCGGCGGCCCGGAAGGCGTCGGAGAGCCAGGCGGTCATGGCGACCACCGGGCGGTCCATGATGACCACGGCGACCTTCTCGGTCAGCACGTCGACGGCGGGCTGCGCGGCGGCCGGGGTGGGCGCGGCGGTGATCCCGGCGGTGTCGACGACGGCCAGCGAGCGGGTCGCCTCCCGCGGCCACGCGGTGCCGTCGGCGAGGTGGGCGACGCGGGCCGCGAAGGTGCCGGCGAGCTTCTCGGCGTCCGGCACGCCGGTGGTGGCGCGGGCCTCGGTCCACCAGTACGGCACGCGCGGCGGGGTCGCGCCCAGCAGCCGCTCGGCCTCGCCCGGGACCTGCACCAGCAGCGGCGCCTCGACCGAGACCAGCGGCCGGGCCTGCTCGTCGAGGAGCTGGACGACCGCGCCCTCGCCCGTCGTGTCCAGGAGCTTGTCGGGGCCGCCGGAGAGGAGGCCGGCGAGCACCGTCCAGGCGTCCGGCATCCGCGGGGTGAGGGCGATGACGTCCTTGGTCATGTCGTCGAGTCCTTCGGTTACTCGGGCGTGTACACGGTCTGGACCAGCCGGTTCGGCTGGCCCCGGCGGACGATGACGCCGCGCCCGGCGGGCTGCAGCGCGGCGTACACGCCGGGGAACAGCTGCCCCTCGCCGCGGTCGCCGGTCATCACCAGCGCCGAGGCGCCGGACTCGCGCAGGCCCTGCACGAGCGGCTCGTACATGCCGCGCGAGGCGCCCGCGACGCGGCGGGTCACGACGAAGTGCAGTCCGATGTCGGCGGCGGAGGGCAGGTACGGCAGGAACGGCGCGAGCGGGCTCTGGCCGGCGGTGGTGAGGACGTCGTAGTCGTCGACGAGCACCACGATCCGCGGGCCGCCGCCGCGCCAGCGGCCCGGCTCCAGGTCCTCCAGCGGCGCGTTCTCGTCCGGCAGCCGCTTCTCCAGCTCGCCCGCGACGGCGGCGGCGAGGCCGGCGCACATCCGGGCGTTGTAGGCGTAGCCGCCGTTGTACTCCTCGGGGATCACGCCGCGCAGGCTGCGGCGCGGGTCCATCACGGCGAACACGATCTCGTCCTCGCCGTGCCGCTCGATCAGCCCGCCGGCGACGGTCTTCAGCAGGTTGGACTTGCCGCACTCGCTGTCGCCGAGGACCAGCAGGTGCTGGTCGTGGTGGAACAGGTCGAGCAGGACGGGTGCGAGCGCCGCCTGGTCCAGGCCGATCGGCACCCGCCGCGGCTCGGCGACCGGGCCGGGCAGCAGGTGCGGCTCCAGGACGTGCGGCAGCACGCGGACCGGCTGGGCGAGCTCGCCGGTCCAGGTGGCGCGGACGGTCCTGGCGCTCTGCTCCAGGACGGTGCCGAGCTCGCCGTTGTCGGCGAGGCCGTCGATCCGGGGCAGCGCGACCTGGGCGAACAGCCGCCCGTCGGTCAGGACGCGGCCGGGCTCGTCGGCGGAGAGGGTCTCGGAGAGCTTGCGCTCGATGCTGGATTCGCTGGGGTCGTTGAGCCGCAGCTCGGCCCGGGTGCCGAAGTTCGACTGGGCGGCGATCCGCACGTCGTTCCAGCGGAGCATGCCCGCCACGACGTGGATGCCGTAGCCGCCGCCGCGCTTGAGGATGTCGAGGACGGCGTCGTCCAGCTCCTCGAAGTCGTCGCGCAGCGCGCCGAAGCCGTCGATGACCAGGACGATCTCGGCGGAGGCGAGCTCCGGCAGCCGGCCCGCGGCGTGCAGGCTGCGCAGCTGGTCGACGGAGTCGATGTTGTGGTCGCGGAAGAGGTCCTCGCGGGCGGTGAGCATCGCCCGGACCTCCTCGACCGTGCGGGCCGCGCGCTCGCGGTCGGCCCGGCCCGCGATGCCGCCGACGTGCGGCAGGCCGGCCAGCGCCTGGAGGCCGCCGCCGACCAGGTCGAGGCCGTAGACGCCGACCTCCTGCGGGGTGTGGGTGAGCGCGAGCGACAGGACCAGGGTGCGCAGCAGGGTGGTCTTGCCGGACTGCGGGCCGCCGATGAAGGCGACGTGGCCGCCGGCGACGGTCAGGTCCAGGACCCAGTTGCCCTGCCACTGCCGGGTGGGGTCGTCGAGCAGGCCGAGCGGCACCTGGAGGCGTCCGCGCCGGCCGGTGAGCTGCATGCCGCGCGGGCCGACGTCGAGCGGGCCGGCGACGCTGTCGAGCGCGATCGCGGCGGGCAGCGGTGGCAGCCAGATCCGCCGGACCGGGGGTGCGGCGTTCTCCAGCTGGCCGACGACGACGCCGAGTTCGGTCGGGCCGGTGGTGCGGCGGCGGGCGGCCGGCTCGGGGCCGTCCTGGTCCTCGGCCTTGGCCGGGGTGTTGAAGGCGCCGTACTCCAGGGCGAGCGGGCCGGCGTCCTCGTCCCCGCGCTGGACCGGGCCGCGGTAGGCGCCGGAGACGTAGCTGGCCTTGAACCGCTCGTAGTGGCTGGTGTCGACCTTGAGGTAGCCGAAGCCGGGCAGCGGCGGGAGGTGGAAGGCGTCGGTGGTGTCGAGGACCGTGCGGGACTCGTCGGCGGAGAAGGTGCGCAGGCCGAGCCGGTAGGACAGGTAGGTGTCCAGGCCGCGCAGGCTGCCGCCCTCGATGCGCTGGCTGGAGAGCAGCAGGTGCACGCCGATGGAGCGGCCGATCCGGCC
Source organism: Kitasatospora sp. NPDC057904 (assembly GCF_042887925.1). Taxonomy (NCBI): domain Bacteria; kingdom Bacillati; phylum Actinomycetota; class Actinomycetes; order Kitasatosporales; family Streptomycetaceae; genus Kitasatospora; species Kitasatospora sp. NPDC057904. Next base: position 30,521 of record NZ_JBHVOL010000005.1, on the reverse strand, counting down.
GATGGACAGGAAGAGGTCGATGAAGTCCGGCTTGGCGGTGAGGAGTTCGCCGAACTCGTCGATGACGACGAACAGGTGCGGCAGCGGTTCGAGGTCGGGCCGGCGCTCGGCCCGCAGGGCGGCGTAGGAGCCGATGTCGGCGACGTTCCCGGCATCCTTGAGGACCTGCTGGCGGCGCTTGACCTCACCGGCGAGCGAGGCGTGCACGCGCTCGACCAGGCCGGCCTGGTTCTCCAGGTTGGTGATCACGCCGGCGACGTGCGGCAGGTTCGCGAACGGGGCGAAGGTCGCGCCGCCCTTGTAGTCGACGAGGACGAGCGAGAGGTCCTCCGGCGGGTGGGTGGCCACCAGGGCGAGCACCAGGCTGCGCAGCAGCTCGGACTTGCCGGAGCCGGTGGCGCCGACGCACAGGCCGTGCGGGCCCATGCCCAGCTCGGAGGACTCCTTGAGGTCGAGCAGCACCGGCTCGTGGCCGTCGCTGATGCCGATCGGCACCCGCAGGAAGGCGCGTTCGCCGCGCGGGGCCCACAGCCGGGCGAGGTCGAGGTGGGCGACGTCGTCGATGCCGAGCAGGCCGGCGAACTCGACCGGGCCGCTCAGCGGGGCGTCGCCGAGCGACTCGGCGGACAGCCGCAGCGGGGCGAGCATCCGGGCCAGGCCCTCGGCGAAGGAGGGGCCGACCTCGTCCACGGTGCCGTGGGCGCTGATCGGCTGCTCCTGGCGGAGGTCCTCGATGAGCACCTGGTCGCCCTCGACCGTGATCCGCACGCCGATCTGGCCGGGCTCCTGGACGCGCCGTTCCAGCAGGTGCAGGACGGTGACGCCCATCTCGCGCAGGCCGACCGCGTCGTCCGGGCGCGGCAGGTCGACGGCGTCCTCGCCGTGCCCGTCGGCCACGACGAGCAGCCGGGAGGTCATCGACAGCGCGTCGGAGCCGGACAGGCCGCGGCGGACCTCGGTCGCGTAGGAGGCGCGGCGACGCAGTTCGGCGCCGATCTGGCGGGCCAGCTGCGGCATCGAGGGGGCGATGCGGCGGGCGGCGACCGGGCCGTCGTACTGGTCGGTGTCGAGCAGGTGGGGGAGCCACTTGGCCCACTCCCAGTCGGGGAGGCGCTCGCCGGGCACGGCCAGGGCGACGGCGACGTCGTCGGGCGCGTGCAGGGCGGCGCTCTGGGTGAGCAGGGCGCGGGCGACCCGCAGGCAGTCCTCGCGCGGGCCGATGACGCTGACGTCGCCGACGCGGTCGAGCGGCACGGTGAGCGGGAGTTCGGTGCCGGTGCGGAAGCGGGTGGTGAGCGCCGAGGCCTCGTTGAGCATGAAGCGGTCGGGCGGGGTCATCGCGGAGGAGGCCTGCTGGCCGATCCGTAGGTCGCGCACCGGCATCTCGCCGGTGCCGACGCGGACCCGCAGGAAGTCGCCGTCGACGCGGCGGCGCTCCCACAGCCGGGCCGGGTCGCGGACGATGTCGTACAGGGCGCCGGGCGGCGGGTTGAGCACGTCGGCGTGGTCGCCGCGGGCGCGCTCCTCGGCGGCGAGCTCCTCGCGCAGGTCCTCCAGGTAGGTGAGGTAGGCCTCGCGCTGGGTGCGGCGGGTGCGCTGGGCCTTGCCGCGCTGGGAGAACAGCAGGCCGACCGAGCCCAGGACGGTGACCAGCAGGATGATGGCGCCGAGTCCCGCGAACTGGCTGTTGCGGACGACGGTCATCATGATGACCGAGGACATGACGCCGGCCATCGGCAGCAGCGACATCGCGATGTTGCCGGCCTTGCCCTCGGGCAGGTTGGGCGGGGCCTCGATGGTGCGGGCCTCGGGGGCGGCCGGCGGACGGACCGTCCGGGCCGGGCGGTGGATCAGTCGGGTACTCATCGTCAGTGGCGCTTCTGGGAGAGCTGGAAGACGTCGGCGGCGAGCCGGGTGGCGGTGCTCCGGGTGGCGCGGGCGAGCAGGTCGGTCCGGATGACGCCGCCGGCCGCGAGGTGGCGGTCGTACGGGAGCACGTGGACGGCCGTGCCGGTGGCGCGCAGGGTGCGCACGGCCGCCTCGACGTCGACGCCCGCGTGCGGGGTCAGTTCGGTGACGACGACGACCGTCCCGGCGATGACGTGCGCGGGCAGGGCGCGCATCCACTGCAGGACGGCGTGGGTGCTGGCGATGCCGTCGAGGGTGGCCGGGGTGGTGATGACCCGGGCCTGGGCGGCGGAGAGCGCGACGCGGGCGACCTCGTCGGGCAGCGTCTGGCAGTCGACGACGGTGACGCCGAAGTAGCGGCGCAGCGCGACCATGACGCGCTGGTAGCCGCGGGCGTCGAGCATCGCGCCGATCTGGCCCTGACTGCCCGGCAGGAGCCAGGAGTTGTTCTGCAGCTGGACCAGGTAGCCGGTGATGTCCAGCAGCGACATCTGCGGCTTGACGATCTCGGCGAGGTCGCTGGCGGTCCAGCGCAGCGTCTCGGTGCCCAGCCGGATCGGCAGCGAGCCGAGCGCGGTGTCGGCCTCGACGAACAGGACCGGGTCCTGGCGGTAGTGGGCGTAGGTGGTGCCGAGCAGGGCGGCGACCGTCGACTTGCCGGCGCCGCCGCGGATCGAGGTGACGGCGATCTGGCGGCCGGTGGTCACCGGCTGCTGGAGGCTCTCGGCGATCCGCGTGATCTCGGCGACCTCGCGGGAGGCGGAGGAGGAGACGTTCTTCCACACCGCGTGCGCGGCCCGGGTGGCGAACGGCTCGCCGCCGCGCGGCTTGCGGCCGAGCGCGGTCAGGCTGCCATCGACGGTGGGGCGGGACTCCGGCGTCCGCTGGGTCGTCACCTGCGGCTGCTGCTCGTACGGCTGCTGCGGGTACGGCTGTCGGCCCTGCGGCGGCTGGTACTGCTGCGCGGCGGGGTCCTGCGGCGGCGCCTGGTCGTACGGCACCCGGTCCTGCGGCGGTCCCGCGGGCGCGGGCCGGGCGCCGTCGGCCGGCGGTGGGCCCCACGCGGAACCGTCGAGCTGGGCCCGCAGATCGCGCAGGACGTCGCCCTGCCAGTTCTCCCCGTTCGACATGACTTCCTCTGCCCCTCCAGATCCGACCTGCTGACGGGTGGCTCAGAACTTGCTGAGCAGTTGCCCGTACACCCCGAACACCCCGACGGCCAGCGGGAACAGCCCCACCATGCCGATCGACTCCACCAGGTCGGCCACCCGGCGCAGCCGCACCTGGGTGTGCTCCGGCGGCTGCACCGCCAGCGCGACCAGCGGCAGCACCGCCGCGACGCACAGCACGGCCAGTGCCCCGGCCCCGCCGCCGTGCCCGACCCACAGCACCACCAGGCGCACCGTGAGCACCGCGGCCGCGGCGAGCAGCGCCACGACCTCGGCGACCAGCGGGAACGCCCGTGCCCGGGACAGCAGCACCACGGCGACGAGCGACGGTAGCACCACCGTCCAGGCCGTCGGCTTCGCGGCCAGCGTCAGCAGCCAGCCCGCGGCGGCGGCCGACGCGGCGGTCGCGATCGTGGCGAGCGCGAGGCCGCGGTGCGTCGCCGCGAGCGCGGTGCCCACCGAGTGCCGGCTGACCGACGCGCCGGCCGAGCGGCGGTCGTCCAGCGCGGTCAGGCCCGAGGCCATCAGGGCGAGCCGCGGCAGGACGCCGAGCAGCACCACCGAGAACAGCGCCATCAGGGCGCCCACCCGGGCCGGTTCGGTGTGGACGGCGGCCACCGCCTCCCACACCGCGGTGATCACGGTGAGGGCGCCGGCGCCGATCAGGCCGCCGCGGCCGAGCGGCGAGAAGAAGCCGAGCATGACGACGGTCACGGCGAGCGCGCCCGCCACCGCGGCCAGCCGCACCGGCGGCCCCCAGTGGTAGGCGTCCGCCGCGGTCCACGCGCCGAGGATGCCGAGCCCGCCCGAGGCCAGCAGCAGCGCCGTGGCCAGGCCCCGGTTGCCCTCCCCGATCTTCGACACCAGCGCGCCGGCGGCCAGCAGCACGGCGGCCACCGCGAGCAGTCCGCCGGCCAGCGGGGCCAGCGGGAACTCGTGCCGGGCCAGCACGGCGGCCGTCACGGCGAACGCCACCGTCGCGACCCCGGCGCTGCCCCGGCGCGCGGCCGGGCGCCAGCGCCAGGCGCGCAGGTCCAGGTCGTCGGAGACGAGGTCGACGACGTCGTGCACGACCGGGGCGGGCGGGGCGGAGTGCGCGCGGACCAGCCGCAGGACGGCGCCGTCGGCCACGCCCGCGGAGTCCAGGGTGCTGTCGTGCGGCAGCGCCGAGCCGTCCGGGGTCACCAGCTGGCGGGTCATCGGGCGGTTCGCGGCCCGGTCGTCGAGCAGCTGCAGCACGTCCGGGAGCAACATGCCGATCGGTGTGTCGGAGGGCAGGACCACGTCGGCCCGGCGCCGCTCCCCGATCAGGGTCACCCTGCTGAGACGGGCCGGGGAAGTCGTTGCTGTGCTCACCACTTGCGGGAACCTATCATCGCGACCTTTGCGACCTCTCGGGCCGATGCTTCTACGAATGGGCCGGTTCGGGGGACTTCGCGGCCTTTGTCGGTGCGGCCTGCTGCGTCGACTGCGGCCCGGCCTTCGGCGCCGACTGCGGGGTCACCGCGTGGGCCGCCGACGGGGACACCGACGGCGTGGGCGGGCGCGACGGGTCCGGCGAGTCGTGGGGCACCTGGAACTGCTGCTGCTGTTGCTGCTGCTTCTGCTGGTCGGCCTTCTGCTTGGCCAGCGTGGTCTGCAGGAACGACCACCCGACGCAGCCGGCGCACAGCACGGCCGCGATCGCGATCCCCGCGAACACCTTCCCGAACCGTTCGTCGGCCGTCCGCCGCACCCGCTGCGCGCCGAAGAGCAGCGCGTCGCGCATCCTGCGCCGACGCACCGCCACCGACTCCAGCAGCTGACTGTCGTAGTCCCGTGCCATTCGCCGCCCGCCGTCTCCCCCGTGTCTTGCCTGTGCAACATAAGGCATGGGTCGGGCCGAAGCACACCCCGTCGGTGGGGGGAAGAGGCGGGGGCTTCGGGGCGGGGGGAGGAGATGGGGGGAAGGGGGACGGGAGCTGTGGGGGATTGGGGGAGAGGGGGAGGCGGCGTCGGGCGGGGGTCGGAGTGGGGGCCGGAGAGGGGGAGACGGCGTCAGGCGAGGGCCGGTGTGGGGAGGGAGCCGGCGGCGGTCAGGTAGGTGTGGGTGTCGGGGAGGGTCTCCAGCAGGGTGCGCTGGTGGCGCTTGATGCGGGTGAACGCGTCGTCGGCGGTGCGGATCGCGTGCGGGTGGTGGGCGAGGGACGGGGGCGGGGCGGCGGTGTGCGGGGTGAGGGCGGTGAGGAGGGCGCGCAGCGGGAGCTCGTCGGGGGTGGGGGCGAGGCCGGCGGCGTGGGCGTCGAGGACCTGGCGCAGGTGGTCGGGGGCCGGGACGGGCGGCGCGTAGGGGGAGGTGAGCCGGCGGAGCCGGGCGAGGTCGAGGGCCTGCTCGTGCAGGGCGGCGGCGGTGGCGTCGAAGCGGGCGGCCGGGGTCGTGCGGCCGTCGCGGGAGGGGAGGTCGCGCACCAGCCGGTCGAGCAGGGCGAGGGTGTCGGCGTGGTCCTCGTCCAGGGGGTCGGCACTGGCGGCGGCGGTGCCGAGGGCCAGGCAGTTCCCGACCCAGCTGCGGCGCAGCCGGCCCGCGGGGGTGGCGGTGTGGGTGACGACGGCGCCGGCCGGGGCGCCGAGGATCCGTTCGGCCTCGGCGGCGCCGGTGCGCCCGCTCGCGTAGGCGAGGCCGGTGGTGCGGCGGCCGAGGAGGGTGCGGTGCCAGGTGTGGCCCTCGGGGCGGGTCGTGACGGCGGTGTAGGGCGCGACGCCGTGGCGGGCGCTGTCGTGGGGGAGCGTGACGGTGGCGAGCGTGTCGGCGACGAGGCCGTCGGCGGCGGGCCGGAACGGTTCGCCGAGGATGCCGGTGAGCAGGCGGGCGGCGCGGCCGGTGCAGTCGAGGAAGAGGTCGGCCTCCTCGCGGCCGCGGGTCGTGTGCAGTGCGGTGACCAGGCCCGCCGGGTCGCGTTCGGCGCCGAGGATCTCCGCGCTGTGCAGCCGTACCCCGCAGGTCTGGACGGCGGTGCGGCGCAGGAAGTGGGTGAGCATCGCGGTGTCGGCGTGCCAGCCGTGGGGGAAGGCGGTGCGGCCGTCGAGCCAGCGCGGTGACTTCCGGGCGTCGAGCAGCGGCGGGGTGACGAAGCACGCGTGGTCGACGGGTTCCAGGGTGTGGCCGGTGCTGCGGCGCAGCTGCCAGAAGTCGGTGAGCGGGAAGCCCTCGCAGCTGGGGGTGGCGCCGGGGTCGGGCAGGTAGACCGGGTCGGGGCGCCAGCCCCGGTACCGGGTGGCCGCGTTGAAGGAGGCGCAGCAGGCGCGCAGCCACGTGCTTTCGGGGGTGCCGAGCCGGTCGAGGAGGTCGCGCCGGAAGGCGGGGGCGAGCGCGGTGACCTGCGCGGTGGGGCGTTCGGCGGTCTCGACGACCGTCACGCGGACGGTGTCCCGGAAGGCGGAGGCCAGCCGGGCCGCGGCGATCCAGGCGGTGAGCGTGCCGCCCGCGATGACGATGCGGTCGACGGGGGCGGGCGTGCGGGCGTCGAGGGTCATGGCGGGAGCGTCCAACGGCCGTGTATGGCGGGCCTATCGGGGATCTGTACCGGTGCTGCAAGACGGAGCGGAGGGCGGGTACAGACGGCGGTTCCAGTCTGTTGGTGCGGGGCCGGGGATGGCCCGACGCCACCGACGGAACGGAAACGAGGGAACGATGTTCGAGGAACTGAAGGTCGAGCACCCGCTGGACGTCCTGACCGAGATCGAGCGCAGCGCGGCCCTGGACCAGGACCTGCTGCTGCAGGACGGGGGGACGCCGTGGGCCGAGCTGCTGGCGGACTACGTCGACGCGCTGAGCGAACTGGCCGTGCGGGGCACCGCGGAGAACGGGTACATCGCGACCTACGGGCTGGACGAGGGCCACGCCGGTGGGTGCGGTTGAGGGCGGGCCGGCGGCCTGGTCCGGCGGCCTGATCCGGCGGCGGGAGCCTCGGGGTCAGGCCGCCAGGACGGCGGCGCGGCCGAGCCGGCCGAGGAGGCCGACGAGGGCCGGCATCCGGTAGCGGGCGGGGCGGTCGGCGCCGGAGCCGGGCTCCAGGAGCCGGGCGTCGCAGAGCCGCTCCAGGACGTCCTCGGCGTCGTCGAGGGGCAGGTCGAGCAGGGCCGCCGCGTCCGCCGCGGTGAGGGCGGCGAGGCCGGCGGCGGCCAGGACGGCGAGGGCGTGCGCGGCCGGGGCGTCGAGCGCGGCCAGGGCGGGGCGCAGCGCGGTGGTGATGTCCAGGCTGCCGATGCGCAGTTCGCCGAGCCGGCGTTCGGCGGGGGCCAGCCGGTCGGCGAGCCGGGCCGGGCGCCAGTGCGGGCGGTCGGCGAGGCGGGCGGCGGCGATCCGCAGGGCGAGCGGGAGGCGGTCGCAGTACTCGGCGATCCGGGCGGTGGACTCGGGGTCGGCGGCGAGGCGTTCGGGGCCGGCGATCGAGGCGAGCAGGCGGGCGGCCTCGGCGGGGCTCATCGGGCCGAGCCGCACCAGCCGGGCGCCCTCCAGGGCGGCGAGGTCCGGGCGCAGGCCGGTGACCAGGGTGCGGGTGGCGCCGCCACCGGGCAGCAGCGGGCGGACCTGGGTGTCGTCGGCGGCATTGTCGAGCAGGACGAGCATCCGGCGGCCGGCCAGCAGGGTGCGGTAGCGCTGGGCGCGTTCGTCGAGGCCGTCGGGGACGTGGGCGGGCGCGGTGCCGAGGGCGCGCAGGAACCAGCCGAGGACCTGCCGGGGGCTGCGCGGGGTGCCGTCGGCGTCGCGCAGGTCGGCGTGGAGCTGGCCGTCGGGGAAGGCGTCGCGGGCGTGTTCGGCGGCGTACAGGGCGAGGGCGGACTTGCCGGTGCCGGGGGCGCCGGTGACGGTGACGTCCCTTCCGTCGTGCAACGCGTCGAGGACGAGCCGGAGTTCGGTCTCGCGGCCGGTGAAGTCGCGGGGCGCGGCGGGGAGCAGCGCCGGGCGGGCGACGGGCTCGGCGGTCGGCTCACCGACGGGTTCCGTGGCCCGCTCCGCGACGGGTTCGGCGGTCGGCTCCGCGACGGGTCCGGCGGCGACGGGCTTTTCGGCGGGCGCGGCCGGGGCGACGGCGACGGCCGCCCGCTCGGGCGCGGCCGGTCCGGCCAGGGTGCCGGTGAGGATCTCCTGGTGCAGGGCCCGCAGTTCGGGGCCGGGGTCGATGCCGAGCTCGTCGGCGAGCAGCCGCCGCGCCTCCTCGTACTGGGCGAGCGCGTCCGCCTGCCGTCCGGCCCGGAACAGCGCCGTCATCAGCTGGGCGCGGGCCCGCTCCCGGACGGGGTGGCCGGTGACGTGCCGGGTGAGGCCGGGCAGCAGTTCGTCGTGCCGGCCGAGCGCCAGGGCGGCCTCGGCGTGCTGCTCGACGGCGGCGAGGTGGGCCTCGGCCAGCCGGGGGCCCTCGGCGGCGGCCAGGTGCTCGGTGACGTCGGCGAGGGCCGGGCCGCGCCAGAGCGCGAGCGCGTCGGCGAGGCGGCGTTCGGCCTCGGCGTAGCGGGCGGCCCGCAGGTCGGCGCGGCCGGCGTCGGCGAGTTCGCGGAAGCGGTCCCAGTCGACGGTGGTGCCGTCGGTGTCCATCCGGTAGCCGGCGCCGTGGCGGTGCAGGCCGTGGCCGGCGCCGAGCCGGGTGCGCAGCCGGGAGACGTAGGTGTAGAGCTGGTTGGTGCTGGTCGCGGGCGGCTCCCAGCCCCACAGCAGGGTGGTGAGCCGCTCGTCGGGGACGACGCGGCCGCGGGCGAGCAGCAGGGCGGCCAGCGCGGTGCGCTGCTTGGCGCCGTCGAGCTCGACCGGGCGGCCGTCGACCGCGGCCGACACCGGCCCGAGAAGCGTGAAGTCCATGCCGGCCCCCGACCGTCCAGGGCCCGCGAACGCCCGCGGGCCGACCTGGGCGAAACGCTATTGACCTGCGGTTGTATCCGGCTGTTCGGTCGCTCTCGGATCGATTTCGACGGATCGAAAGCGCTTTGAAAGCGCCCCAAAACGCGGTCTCCGTAGCGTTCGTGTCGTACCGCAGGACACCGGGTCAGGCGGACGAACGAGAGGTCCTGGAGGCCACCGTGAACAGCGCTCTTCTCTCCGCCCGCAAGACCGCGCACACCGCGGTGGTCGCTCCGCTCGGCAGGCTCGCGGCGAGCGCGGCCGTGCTCCTCGTCGCGGTCGGCGGGGTGGCGGCCGGCCAGGGCAGCGCGGTCGCGGCGGACTCCTCGAACGCCTCGGTGCAGGCCGCCGCCATCAGCACCCACCCGGTCGGCTACACCCTGAAGAAGGACGACCCGTGGACCTGATCCCGCCGAGCGCCCGGACCGTCAGGGCTGCACGAGTTCGAACAGCCGCCCCGAGTCGACCGGTCCGCCGTCCGCGATCGCCACCATGAGCCGGTCGATCCGCTCCGACCAGCCGCCCGCGCCGACCTCGGCGAAGAGGCCCGACGCGGCCCGCAGCATCGCCACCGCGCCGTCGCGGTCCCCGCGCAGCGCCTGCACGCAGCCCAGCACCGCACCCGCCCTGGCCTGGAGGAACGTGTCCGGCACCGCCTCCGCGGCTTGGAGCGCGCTGCGCAGCACCGGCTCCGCCTCCTCGCCCCGGCCCTGGCACCACAGGGCCTCGCCCAGCGCCCTCAGCACGTGCGTCTCGCCGCGCCGGTCCCCGCTGCCGAGCACCAGCTCCAGCGCGCGCCGGCAGGCCTCCTCGGCCCGGACCCCGTCGCCCGCGCGGATCAGCGCCTCCGCCAGCCGGACGGTGCTCTGCGCCTCGCCCCGCACGGTGCCGAGCCCCCGGCTGCGCGCCACCGCCTCCGACGACAGCACCAGACTCGCCTGCGCGTCCCCGCGCTCCAGCTCGATCTGCGCCAGCAGGCCCAGCACATGGGCCTCGGCGTAGCGGTCACCGCCCCTGCGGAAGATCTCCAGGGAGCGGCGGCCGGTCTCCACGGCCCGGTCCAGGTCGCCGCGCTGGCGTTCGCACAGCGCCAGGTTGCGCAGGACCAGGGCGCGGCCCTGGTCCTGGCCCTGCTCCTCGAACAGGCGCAGGGCCAGGCCGAGCCGCCGGTAGGCGCTGTCGTGCTCGTACTGGACGATCTCCAGGGTGCCGAGCGAGTGCAGCATCGCCGCCTCGGCGAGGGCGTCGCCGGTGCGGTGGGCGGTGGCGAGCGCGGCCTCGGCGCCCTCGCGCCAGTCCTCCAGGTAGTTGCGGTTCTGGTAGAGGGTGACGGTGGTCATCACCAGGTCCCAGGCGTAGCCGGACTCGTCGTCGCGGGCGGCCTGCTGGATCAGTCCGTTGATCGCGGCGCGCTCGGCCTCGAACCACTCCATCGGGTCCTCGACCAGGTCGTCGGTGAGGTGGCGGGGCAGCGGGTGCAGCGGCGCGGTGCCCGGCACCACGGTGAAGTCGCCCCCGTAGACCCGGCGGTGGGCCTCCTTGGCGAGGCCCAGCCACACCGCGCAGGCCCGCCGCAGGGCCTGCCTCAGGTCACCTTCTCCGTCCTCGGCAAGCGCGCACTCGCGAGCGAAGAGGCGGAGGAGGTCCTGGAAGCGGTAGCGGACGTGGCCCGCGCTGGCGCTGAGCGGCTCCAGCAGCTGGGCGTCGACGAGCTGCTCGATGAGGTCCTCGGCGTCGACCGGGTCGATGTCGAGCACGGCGGCGCCGGCCCAGGCCGAGAACTCGGTGACGTTGAGCGAGCCGAGCAGCCGGAACATCCGGGCCGCCCCGGCCGGCAGGTCGCGGTAGCTGAGCCGGAAGCCGGCCCGCACGCCGCGGGCGTCCAGGCTGAGTTCGTCCAGCCGCCGGCGCTGGTCCTCCAGCCGGGCGACGAGGATGCGCACCGTCCAGTGCGGTTTGGCGGCCAGGCGGGCGGCGGCGATCCGCAGGGCGAGCGGCAGGCGGTCGCACAGTTCGCTGAGCCGGGCCGCGCCGGCCGGGTCGGCGGCGAAGCGCTCGGCGCCGGCCACCCGGGACAGCAGCGCGACGGCCTCGTCCTCGCCGAGCGAGGGCAGGTGCAGCGGGACGAGCGCGTAGTCGCCGGCGAGCCGGCTGCTCAGGCTGTCGCGGCTGGTGACGAGCACGCAGCAGGTCGAACTGCCGGGCAGCAGCGGGCGGATCTGCTCGAAGGAGCGGGCGTTGTCGAGCACGATCAGCACCCGCCGGTCGTACAGGACGCTGCGGAACAGCGCGGTGCGCTCGGTCGGGTCGGCCGGGACCTGCGGCCCCGGCACGCCGAGGGCGCGCAGGAAGCGGTCGAGGACGGCGGACGGGCGGCGCGGCTCCTCCTCCTCGTCGTAGCCGCGCAGGTCGGCGAAGAGCTGGCCGTCCGGGAAGCGCGCGGCGACCTGGTGGGACCAGTGGACGGCGAGCGCGGTCTTGCCGACGCCGCCGGTGCCGATGATCGAGCCGACCGGCAGCGAAGCGCCGCCCTGGTGCTCCAGCAGCCGGTCCAGCGCGGCGAGTTCCTGGTGGCGGCCGGTGAACGCGGCGGGCACCGGCGGCAGGTGGGCGGGCACGGCCAGGGCCGGCGCCGCCGCGGGCGTCGTGGGCAGGGTGAGTTCGGGGGCGTCGTTGAGGATGTCCTCGTGCAGTTCCTGGAGCGTCGGCCCGGGGTCGATGCCGAGCTCGTCGGCGAGCAGCCGGGCGCCGTCGCGGTAGGCCTCCAGGGCCTCGGCGCGCCGGCCGGCCCGGTAGTGGGCGAGCATCAGGTGCGCCAGGGACTGCTCGCGCAGCGGGTGCTCGCGGACGAACGCGGTGAGGTCGCCGATGAGTTCGCGGTGCTCGCCGAGCTCCAGGCGCAGCGCGCTGAGCTGCTCGTGGACGTCCAGCCGCAGTTCGGACAGCCGGGCGGCCTCGGCCTCGACGGCGTCGGCGGTGATGCCGGCCAGGGCGGGGCCGCGCCACATCGCGAGGGCGTCCTCGTAGTGGGCGCGGGCCTCCTCGGCGCGCCCGCGCCGGGCGGCCTCCCGGCCCTCGGCGGCGCGCTCCTCGAACTCGACGGCGTCGATGCGGTGTTCGCCGGGGTGCAGCAGGTAGCCGGGGTGGCTGGTGACGATCAGGTCGTCGATGCCGATGGCGGTCTTGAGGGTCTTGCGCAGGCCGGAGACGCAGATGGCGATCTGGTTGCGGGCGGTGGCGGGCGGGCTGCCGTTCCAGACCGCGTCGGCCAGGGTGTCGACGGAGACCACCCGGCCGGGCGCGAGCAGCAGCATGGACATCACGGTGCGCTGGCGGGCGCCCTGGAGGGCGACCGGCCGTCCGTCGGCGCTGATGTCCAGCGGCCCCAGGATCCGGAACACCACCTGAAGCACGGCTGCCCTCCTCCACTCGGCCGCCGCCACATCCGGAATGGCCCCGACCTCTTCACTCTGAGTTACAGGTCGTCGGCGCGGGGCCGCAACGCGGACGGCAGCAAGCTGCCAGCGTTCAGCGGTGCGCGGCCCAGGAGGCGGGCGGGAGCACGCCGCCCGCCTCCCAACGGGCGGGCGGGGCCGGGTCGGCGGGGTCCCGCGCGGGCGCGCGGGTGCTCAGCAGGACGGCGATCGCGGCGAGCTCCTCCGCGGTGGGGCTGCCGCTGATGACCCGGAACAGGGCGGGCCCGAGCGGGCCTTCGAGCACGGACGCGGTCTCGCCGGGCATGACGCTTACTCCTTCGCTTACACCGGGGGGTTGCCGTGCTTGCGGGCCGGTCCGACGGCGTGCTTGGTCCGCAGCATGGCGAGGGCGTGGATCAGGGTGGCGCGGGTTTCGGCGGGATCGATCACGTCGTCGATCAGGCCGCGCTCGGCCGCGTAGTACGGGTGCATCAGCTCGGCCCGGTACTCCTTGACGAGCTGCCGGCGCATCGTCACCGGGTCGTCGGAGTCGGCGATCCGGCGCCGGAAGACGACGTTGGCCGCCCCCTCGGCCCCCATGACGGCGATCTCGTTCGAGGGCCAGGCGTAGGTGAGGTCGGCGCCGATCGACTGGGAGTCCATGACGATGTAGGCGCCGCCGTACGCCTTGCGCAGGATGAGCGAGATGCGCGGGACGGTGGCGTTGCAGTAGGCGTAGAGCAGCTTGGCGCCGTGCCGGATGACGCCGCCGTGCTCCTGGTCGACGCCGGGCAGGAAGCCGGGCACGTCGACCAGGGTGACCAGCGGGATCGAGAAGGCGTCGCAGAGCTGGACGAAGCGGGCGGCCTTCTCGCTCGCGCTGATGTCGAGGACGCCGGCCAGCCGCAGCGGCTGGCTCGCGACGATGCCGACCACCTGGCCGCCGAGCCGGGCCAGGGTCGTGATGACGTTGGTGGCCCACCGCTCGTGGACCTCCATGTGCTCGCCGTCGTCGACGAGCTCCTCGATCACCGCGCGCATGTCGTACGGGCGGTTGCCGTCGACGGGGACGAGCTCCAGCAGGCGGTCGTTGCGCCGCTCGGCCGGGTCGCCGGCGGGCGTGGCGGGCGGGGTCTCGCGGTTGTTCTGCGGCAGCAGGGAGAGCAGGTAGCGGACCTCGGCGAGGCAGGTCTCCTCGTCGTCGTACGCGAAGTGCGCGACGCCGCTGGTGCCGGCGTGGACGTCGGCGCCGCCGAGGCCGTTCTGGGTGATCTCCTCGCCGGTGACGGCGCGGACGACGTCCGGGCCGGTGATGAACATCTGCGAGGTCTCGCGGACCATGAAGACGAAGTCGGTCAGCGCGGGCGAGTACGCCGCGCCGCCCGCGCACGGTCCGAGCATCACCGAGATCTGCGGGATGACGCCGCTCGCCCGGGTGTTGCGCTGGAAGATGCCGCCGTAGCCGGCGAGGGCGGTCACGCCCTCCTGGATGCGGGCGCCGGCGCCGTCGTTGAGCGAGACGAGCGGCGCGCCCGCGGCCAGGGCCATGTCCATGATCTTGTGGATCTTCTGCGCGTGGGCCTCGCCCAGGGCGCCGCCGAAGATCCGGAAGTCGTGCGCGTAGACGAAGACCGTCCGGCCGTGGACGGTGCCCCAGCCGGTGATCACGCCGTCCGTGTACGGGCGCCTGGCCTCCAGGCCGAAACCCGTGGCGCGGTGCCGGCGCAGCGGCTCGACCTCGTGGAAGGAGCCCTCGTCCAGGAGCAGGTCGATGCGCTCGCGGGCGGTCAGCTTGCCCTTCGCGTGCTGGGCCTCGGTGGCCTTCTCGCTCGGCCCGTGCCGGACGTCCCGGCGGATCAGGTCGAGTTCGGCGACCCGGGCGGCCATGGTCATGAGGGGGGCTCCTTGGGTACGCCCGCGTCAGCGGGGGCGGAGGGCTAGCGGAGGGCCAGGTGCTCGCACAGGGCGAGGAGGGCGCGCCGGGCCGGGAGGTCGGGCAGGGTGTCCAGCGCGGTCCGGGCCCGGTCGAGGCGGCGGTGCATCACGGCCTCGGTCTCGGCGAGCGCGTCGGAGCGCTCGAACAGTTCCAGTGCGCGCGGCACGTCGGCGGCGGGCACGGGACCGGCCGCGAGCAGGGCGCGCAGTTCGGCATCGGCCGGGTCGGCGCCCTCGCGGGCGAGCAGGACGGGCAGGCTCGGCACGCCGGCGAGCAGGTCGGTGCCGCGCGGTTTGCCGCTGAGCTCGGCCGGCCGGCGCAGGTCCAGCAGGTCGTCGGCGACCTGGAAGGCGATGCCGAGCTGCTCCCCGTACTCGGTGAGCGCGGCGGCGGCGGAGGCGGGCGCGCCGGCCTGGACGGCGCCGATCGCCAGCGACATCGACAGCAGGGCGGCGGTCTTGCCGGCCGCCACGTGGAAGTAGTGGGTCACCGGGTCCACGTCGGGGCCGGGGCCGGTGAGTTCGCGCAGCTGGCCGGAGACCAGGCGCCCGGCGGTGCGGGCGTTCAGGTGGACGGCGGCCGGGCCGAGGTCGGCGGCGAGCTGGGCGGCGCGGGCGAGCAGCCAGTCGCCGCTGAGCACGGCGGCGCGCTCGCCCCAGCGGGCGTGCACGCTCGGGATGCCGCGCCGGGTGGCGGCGCCGTCCATGACGTCGTCGTGGCACAGCGAGGCGAGGTGGACGAGCTCGGCGATCGCGGCCGCCTGCGGGACGCCCGGCGCCCACGGGTCGCCGAACTCCGCGCCGAGCAGCACCAGCAGCGGGCGCAGCCGCTTGCCGCCGGCGGCGGCGAGGTGGCCGGTGAGGGGCCCGATGCGCGGGTCCAGGGCGTCGTGGGCGCTGGCCTGGAGCCACTCCTCGGCCCCGGCCAGTGCCGCGCGCAGCCGGTTCTCGAACTCGGGTTCGGCGAGTTCGAGCCGATCGAGCAGCTCGGCGGCGGACGGTTCCGGGGTGGTGCCCGGGCCGGTGACGGCCACGGCTTCGTACGTCTGTCCGGCCGTCATGCGGAAACCTCCTCCGCGGCCGCGCCGCGCTGGATTCAAGGGATTCGTGCGCCAGCTTCGAACGGGTGCGCACCGGTGTTCAACAGCGCTGTCAGGAAGGTGCCACTAGGACCGTCGCGGGCGTTTTGACCAGGGAATCGTCAGCTTCCTGCCAAGATTTCCGCGGACCGGCCGACCATGAACGCCCGCCGCTTACGCTCCCTGGCGATCACCCACCAGGAAGGCACGGACAATTGCGCACCCGAATAGCCCTCGCCGCGGCCCTCGCCGCCGGCGCCCTCGCGCTGACGGCCGCCCCGGCCACCGCCGCCACCACCGCGGCCGGGGCGGCTGCGGCCCCGGCCGCGAAGGACTGCGGCGAGCTGAAGCTGACCGGCGCCCTGCCGGCCCCGCCGGCCGGGATGGCCGTGCAGCAGCAGGTGTCCGTCGGCGCCGACTGCAAGCCGGTGCTGGGCGAGGTCAGGCTCGTCCCGGCCAAGTCCGGCGCCGTCGCGGCCCGTTCGGCCCGTTCGGCACAGGCCGCTGTGGAGGCCGGCACCACGCGCCAGTTCAAGAGCGCCAGCGAGTGGTACGACTGCTGCAACATCCGGATGACCGGTCTGTACACGACCTCGTCGTGGACCACCGACGGCACCCGGATCAGCGCCGCGAACACCGACGCGACCCAGCAGTGGAACCGCGAGCCGTGGAATGCCGGCTGGTCCCTGAAGTCCGCGACGAAGAACACCGACTGCACCGCGGACTGCACCGTCTCGCACACCCAGGCCGACGCCGAATTCACCTACAAGGGGATATTCGACGTGACCGGTGCGTGGTACGCGAACACCATGCACTCGTTCATCGACCTCAATGCGGACGGCACCGCCACCTGCCGGTTCGAGACCGAGACCCGGCACACCTTCATCGGGTGGAATTGGCAGCACAGCTGTCAGTGACCCGATTTCCCTGAATTCGCGGATTCTCCGGACTTTCCGGACGTTCCGGAACTCGTGTGCGGGCTGGGCGCGGCGACCGTCAGGAGCCGCGCCCAGCTGTCGTGGCGGCCCTTCTCCCCGATCAGCCGGCCCTCGGCCTCCACCCACGCGTGCGCGGTGAACGGCGGCGCGGTGCGCACCCCGACGCACCAGGTCGGCCAACTGCCCCGGGCGCGGCACAGCAGGGTGACGGCGACCGAGCGCGGCAGGCAGCTGCGCAGCCCGTTCATGGCGAGGCTGGTGGCCAGGACGGCGTCCCGCACGGCCCCGGTCTCGTCCGCGCCGGCGGGCCGGGCGCCGCGGCTGAGCACGGCCAGCACGCGCTGGAGCCGGTGCGCGGGCAGCAGGACGAGCAGCCGGGCGAGGCCCACCGCCGTCCGGATCGCCAATCGCCTGGGCAGCGGCGGGCGTTGGCTGCGGTCCTGCTCAAGGGCGAAGGTGAAGCTCACGGCGCGACCAGCCCGGCCTCCCGCAGGCCGTCGACCAGGGCGGCCACGTCGGCGGCGGCCCGCTCCCGGTCGACGTCGAAGGCCTCGGTGAGGCCGTCGACGGCGTCGGCCTCCGACCCGCCGTCGAGCAGGGTGCGGGCCACCACGGTGGCGGTGGGGTTGAGCTGCCAGTACTGGCCGATCCTGGCGTCGAGCAGGACGCCGCCGTACTCGGTCTCGGCCACGGTGAGGTGTTCGTGGTTGCGCAGCTTCATCGGCGCTTCTCCGTTCGGCAGGTCGTCGGTGCTCAGGCGGTGCGGAGCCAGGCCTCGCAGGCGAGCGTGGACGTCAGGGGGTTGTAGGCGAGTTCGGGCGAGCCGGGGGTGCGGCAGAGGCGGCGCAGCGCGTCCGGGTCGACCAGGCCGGCCCGGGCCAGCGCGCTGTCCTCCCAGACCGCCGCCAGTTCCTCGCGGTGCCGGTAGAGGCCGAGCGTCGCCTCGGGCGAGCCGTCGCCCTTGGTGCGCCGGGCGAGGCTGCGGTCCGGGACGATCCCGCGCATCGCCTCGACCAGCAGGGGCTTGTACGCCCAGGGCGTGGCGCGGAGTTCGGGGCGGGCGCCCAGTGCGGCGTCGACGACCCGGTCGTCGAAGTACGGGTTGGCCACCGGCACGCCGGCCAGGCGGCCCATCTCCTCCAGGCCGCGCATCTCCTGGGTGCCGGCGTGGATGCCGGCGAGGTCGTGGTGGCGGCCGCGGGTCGCCGCGAGCGGTTCGACGGTGGGGGCGGCCTCGGCCAGGGCCTGCTCGACCCGTTCCAGGCAGTCGAGGGTGAACCACGACGCGATCACCGGGTCGTGCAGCCAGCCGAAGGACGGGCGGCCCGGGTCGAGGGAGCCGGAGGAGCGGGTGGTCAGGGCCGCGAAGCTCCTCCGGTACGAGCGGCGGTCCAGCAGTGCGCCCGCGACCGCGCGGCGGGACCAGCCGAACAGGGTGCGGTAGCCGCGCAGGGCGGCGAGCGTGAGCAGCGGCCGGGTGGGCAGCAGGGCGTGGTAGTCGACCGCGCTGCCGAGGAACAGGTGGTCGCCGCCGTTTCCGGTCAGGTGCAGCCGGGAGCCCCGCTCGGCCATCCGCTCGATGAAGTGGGTGACCCGGTCGCGGCTGACGACGATCCCGACCGGGGTGTCGTGCCGGCCGCCGTCGTTCATCGCCCCGCTGTAGAAGAGCGGGAGTTCGGAGGCGGGGGCGAGGAAGTGCTCGGTGTCCACGAGGCGTTCGGCGGCGAGCCGGGCCCAGTGGCCGGCGTCGTTCTCGGACTCGTCGCCGGTGGCGGTGCAGGCGATGAGCTTCGGGTTCCCCGGGCTACCCGCGGCCAGGAAGCACAGCGACGTGGAGTCGAGCCCGCCGGAGAGGTCCGCGCTGATCAGGCCGGAGTCCGCGGTGCGCAGGGCGACGGCCTCGGTCAGCGTCGACCGGACGTCGCGGGCCGCCTCGGCGAGGCCCAGGACCGGCTCGGGCGGCCGGTGCCAGCGCCGCTGCCTCGGCGGCAGCCCCTCGCGCAGCTCCAGGCAGTGGCCGGGCGGGACGGGCCGGACGCCGTGCCACATGGCGCGGTCGGCGAACGGCGCCGGCAGCGGGTTGAGCAGCCGCAGCGCCACGGAGGTGAGGTCGGGCCCGGCGCCGGCGAACCGGGCGAGCTCGGCGGCGCGGTCGCCCGCGACGACGGCGCCCGCGATCCTCGTCCAGGCGATCCGGCGGGTGCCGTACGCGGTGCCCTGGACCCTCATCGCGCCGTCGGTGGCGGCCAGCAGGTGGAACTGTCCGGGGAGTTCGAGCCCGAGCCGGTCCAGGCCGGCCGGCTCGCGCACCGGGGCGACCCGCCGGGCCAGGTCGGCCGCGGTGACGCCGAAGGTGCCGATCAGGGCGACCGTCAGGTGGGGGGACCGGACGACCAGGAGCTCCCCGGCGGACCAGTGTCCGACGATCCAGGGCCGCCCGGAGGCGTGGGGGATGACATCGAGTTCCGGGCGGTCGGCGCACAGGCGCCGGGCCACGGCGCACGCGGCCGCGCTGTCTGGGAACGCGAAGAAGAACGGTGTGCCGTGGCCGGACATCACATCAGCTCCAGTTTTCCGGCGGTCACATGATCTGGCCGTGGAAGAAATCCCAGCTGAAGATTCCCTTCCAGCCGGTGACGGCGCGGAACGTTCCGGCGGACTCGAAAACCGGGGTCTCGTACTGCTTCTTTGACATGTTTTCTTCCTTTCTCGGGAGGGATTGCAGGGATCGTCCGGAGTTCCCTCAGGAGTTTCCTCAGGGGTGTTTCCCCGACGAAGAGTCTTGGCCCGAACGGGCGGCTGCTCAACGGCGTTGGCCTGAAGTGCCGGGGAACGCGGAATTCCGCCGGGAATTCCAAGATCGGCTGGCAGTGAGTGGACATGTGATCGGATGGTGCACGGGTGGCCGGATCCTGGCAGCAAGCTGTCAGTGCCACCGGAAAGGCACAGGTCAGCGCCATACGATTTATGGCCAGCATGCACCTGACGATCTGATTGGCAGTGTCATATGACAATCGAAGCCAGCCGAGTCCTGGCCCCCGGAGCCGCCCTGGACGGCACGCCCCCGCCGCCGCGCTGGGCGGTCTGGGTCGCACACGCGGTGCCGCTGATCGCCCTGCCCTCCACCCTCTGGCGCCTCGCGATGGCCATCGGCGTGCCCGTCGGGTACAGCACGGAGGTGCTGCGCCACGACTACGGCATCCCCGGCAACGGCTACCTGGTGCTGCCCGCCATCTGCGTGCTCCAGGAGGGCGCCGCCCTGCTCACCCTCGGACTCGTCCGCGACTGGGGGATCGTCGCCCCGCGCTGGCTGCCGCTGATCGGTGGTAAGCAGGTCCGCACCTGGGCCGCCGTGACGGCCGCGCTGCTGGGCGCCGCCATCCTCACCGCCGTGACGATCAGTCAGGCCGCCGTGTGGGACAGCGTCGACAGCGAGAACCTCAAGGGCATGCACCGGGCTGTCATGGGCTGGCTCTACATGCCGCTGCTGCTGTGGGGGCCGCTGCTCGCCGTCGTGACGGTCAACTACGCCTCGCGCCGGCGCCGTCGGGCATGAGCGAGCGGATCGCGGAGGAGCGGGCATGAGCGAGCGGACTGCGGAGGAGCGACCATGAGCGCTGCCGCGATCGTCCTGCTGGGGGCGCTGTCGCTGTTCGTCTTCGTCACCGGCCTCGCCTCGGGCGCGCGCCGGCTGCTCGGGGTCCGGCTGGGCAAGGGGCGCGCGATCGCCACCGGCGCGGTCGGTCTGGCCAGCGGCAGTCTGGTCAGCTACCCGCTGCGCGACGTCCAGCCCTTCGCCCTGGTGACCCTGGAGATCGGGGTCTCGCTGGTCGTCGCCATGCTCTTCCTGGCGGCCACCGAGGTGTTGCTGCCCTCGTCCCCGATGCGCGGACTCGCCCGGCTGCCCGGCTCGCTGCGCCGCCAGGTGGCCCGCACCCGGCGCTACGGCCGGCTCAGCCGGATATTCGTCCGGCACGGCCTCGGCCGGTTCCTCAGCGGGCGCACCCGGCGCGGGCCGGGCGCCGCCGCCGAACGGGCCGTGCTGGCGGCCTCGTTGCGGCTCGCGCTGGAGGAGGCCGGGGTCACCTTCGTCAAGCTCGGGCAGGTGATGTCGACCCGCTACGACCTGCTGCCGCCCGAGTTCATCGCCGAGCTGAGCCTGCTCCAGGACCAGGCCACCCCGGAGCCCTGGGAGTCCGTCGAGCAGGTGCTGCGCGAGGAACTGGGCGCCGCGCCGGACGAGGTGTTCGCCGAGTTCGACACCAAGCCGTACGCGGCCGGCTCGATCGCCCAGGTCCACCGGGCCAGGCTGCCCGACGGACAGCACGTCGCGGTCAAGGTGCAACGGCCCGGCGCGCGCGAGATCGTCGTCGACGACCTGGACATCCTCTACCGCTTCGCCGAGCGCCTGGAGCAGCACACCGAGTGGGGCCGCAGCGTCGGCGCCGTCGCGCTGGCCCAGGGCTTCGCCGTCTCGGTGCACGAGGAGCTCGACTTCCGCATCGAGGCCCGCAACACGATGGCGGTGGCCGCGGCCATCGAGCAGGCCGGGGGCAACCCGATGGTCCGGGTGCCCGAGGTGCACGAGCGGCTCACCGGCAAGCGGGTGCTGGTCAGCGAGTGGATGACGGGCATCCCCCTGCACAGCGCCCCCAAGGTGCTCGACGAGCGCGGGCTCGACCGCAAGGCGCTGGCCGGCGCGCTGCTGGAGTGCCTGCTCGGCCAGATCATGACCAGCGGCGTCTTCCACGCCGACCCGCACCCGGGCAACCTGCTCCTGCTCGACGACGGCACCCTCGGCATGCTCGACTTCGGCTCGGTCGGCCGGATCGACCGCTCCCTGCGGGCCACCCTGCGCGGCATGCTGCTGGCCCTGCACCGCGGCGACCCGGGCGGCCTGTCCGACGCGCTGATCGAGCTCGTGGTCCACCCCGAGCACATCGACGAGCGCCAACTGGAGCGTGCCGTCGGACAGTTCCTCGCCCGGCACTTCGCCCCGGGGGTCAAGCCGGACCGCGAGATGTTCGCCGACCTGTTCGCGATCGTGGCCCGGCACGGCATCAACGTGCCGCCGGAGATCGCCGCCGTCTTCCGCGCGCTCGCCACGATGGAGGGCTCGCTCGACCGCCTGGTGCCGGGCTTCGACATCGTCGCCGAGGCCCGCTCCTTCGCCGTCACCCAGCACCTGCGCAAGCTCAAGCCCGAGACGCTCGGCCGCAGCATGGCGGAGGAACTCCTCGGCCTGGTCCCGATGCTGCGCCGGCTGCCCCGCCGGGTCGAGCGGATCGGCGCCGCCATCGAGGGCGGCCAACTGACCGTCGGCGTGCGGATGTTCGCCGACCCGGAGGACCGCCGCTTCCTGCGCTCACTGGTCCACGAGATCCTGCTCGCCTTCCTTGGCGGAGTGATCGGCCTGGTCGGCGTACAGCTGCTGCGCACAGGCGGCGGGCCGATGCTCAGCAAGGGGCTCGGCCTGTTCGAACTCTTCGGCTACAACCTGCTGGTGATCAGCTCCGTGCTGGTGATGCGGGTGCTCTTCCTGATGATCGGCCCCAAGCACAGACGGTGACGCCGGCTATCCGGTCGCGGCCCCTGCCCTGGGAGCTCCGGGGGCAGGGGCCGTTTGTCGGGTCAGGTGATGGGATTGCCGGGCTCGTCCAGCCACGGGTGCTGTTCCCCGGCGACGGTCACGGTCAGGCCGAACCGGGTGAGGTCCGGCCTGCCGTTGCGGACCCACCAGGCGTGGGCGGCGGTCAACTCGTCCCACAGGTCGCGCGGACCGGACTGGGAGACGGCGTGCCTGCCGTCCCAGTCGGCGAGGCGGCAGTGGGCGTAGGAGACCCCGTCCCACACCTCGGCGCGGCCGGTGCCGAGACGGTCGTAGCCCGCCCAGAGCTCCCGACGGAACAGGTCCGGCATGCGCAGACCGATCGCGAACGCGGCGTGCGTGTGCTCGGCGACTTCGGACGGGTCGAGAGCGGACGGGCCGTGGCGGACGTCTTCGATGTCGAAGTCGCCGCTGTCGGGCCGCTGGTCGCGTACCCACATGAACGACACGTCCTCGACGAACGGCCCGCTCGCCGACCGGCCGTCCTCGGCCACGGTGAGCCGCAGCAGGCCCCCGTTGCAGAACGGCGTGCCGTACGGGATGACGATCACGCCGCCGGGCTCCACCTGCTCGATGGCGGCGGACGGTACCCGCTGGACGGCCGCGGTGAAATGGGCGCACTGGTACGGCGCACCCGCGGGGTGGCCGAGCGTACCGTCGCCGGCGAGGACGGTGGGGCGCAGGCCGGTGGCGTGCAGCCGGTCGCGCGCGTGGGCGGCGAGCTCGGGATCCAGCTCGACGCTGGTCACCTGGGCGGCGCCGAGCTGGTGGGAGAGGAGGGCGGCGGTCCAGCCGGTTCCGGTGCCCACCTCGAGGACGCGGGTGTCGGCGGTGGCGTTCAGGTGGTGGAGCATCTGGGCGACCACGGTGGGCATGGAGCTGGAGGAGGACGGGGTCGTGCCGTCGTCGTAGACCTGGGTGACGAGGGGCAGGTCGGCGGTGACCAGGTCGTCCCAGCACTTGGGCCGCGTCGCCCGGTCGATCCACTCGCCGTCGTGGAGGATCCGGTCCGGGGTGAAGAGGGAGCGGGGAACGGCACGGAAGGTCCGCTCCCACTCGGCTGACAGGGCTCCGGACTGCCGGAGCGCATCGACGAGTTGGTTCCAGGACATTTCGGCGGTCCGACTTCCCGGGCTTGGGGAGGTTGGTCGGCGGCGCGTCGCGCTTGCCGGAGTGCTACCCGCCGCTGCCGCCGCCCGCCTTTCCGGGCCCGTCTGTGCCCGGTCCTCCGCCGTGCGGCCGGCGCGCGTTCGGGTGCGGGGAGGCCCCGTCCGGACTTGCCGGACGGGGCTGTTACGGGGCTACCGGGAGGTGGGGACGATGAATCCTCGCGTCGGACCGGTCTTACGGGACATGCCTCTGATGATCGCTAGTGCTTCGTCGGTGATGTCCCGCCGGGTGACGGGGTCAGTGCCGTCGTAGACCCGCCAGTGCCCGTCCGGGTTACCCGGGTCTTCGGGAGAGACGATTCCCCGAATCCCCAGGCGGCGGAGTGTGTTGGCTACCTGTTGGGCTTCGACCTTGTCCATGCGTCCCGCCCTCTCCGTGTTGGGTGGGGTTCAGGCTAGCTGCCTTCGCCGCCTCCGCCTCCACCTCCGCCGTTGCAGTGTGAAGCGCACCCTCCGGGGTTGATGGGTCCGCATCCGCCGGGGATGGGGGTGTGGGAGCACTGAGCGGCCACGGCCACCATGGCGTGGGTGGGACCGGTCCACAGTTCGTGGTCCGGGGTGTACCCGGCCTCCTCGATCAGGGCGGCGGTCCGTGCGAGGGCGTCCGGGTCGTGCCGCGACGGGTCGGGGCGCTCGGGGTAGTGGTGGACGAACCCGCCGAGCCGGGCGCACAGGTCGGCGTACGGGCGGGTGTGGAGGATGAGGGCGTGCCACCCTTCGTCGACGACGGTGGACGGCGTGATGCGCATGGTGGGGAACGTGCGTGCGGTGGCGACGAACTTGAGCGCTTCGGTGACGATGCGCTTGGCGGTGTCGTCCGGCATTCCGGGGTTGTTGTCGAGCACGGTGCACACGACGGCCCCGAACGTCTTCGCGGTGACGAGCGAAACCGGGTCCACCGGGAGCATCGGGCCGGGGGAGGGCGGCGCCGGCGACAGGGCCGGTTCGGGAGTGGTCATACTGGAGCTCTCCTCACACTGAGGGGTTCTCGGGGCGTCGGACGACGCCCCGGTCCGTTCGGTGTTGCGGGACCCGCTCCGGTCGGCTGCCTGCCAGGGATGACGGCCGGGGCGGGAGTCTGTTTGGGCTGCTCCCTGGGCGGAGGGTTCGACGGAGACTGGAATGGCTCAGGGCCGCCAGTAGCGGCGGTTGATCTTGCGGACTTCGGCACGAAGCCGTTGGAGAGTCGGCGATTCGGCCGCCGGTTCGAGGGGCGGCGTGGCCGGCCCGGCTTCCTCGATGTCGTCGTACCGGACGGGCCCGCCAAGGAAGTTGGTCCAGGGCGGGAGCGGGTTCTCCGGTTTATCCGTCATCGCGCGCCGCCAGGCATTCATCGTGCTCCAGGTGCAGGGCACGCCATTTGGCGACCTTGCGCTGGATGGTCGGGTGCTCGGTGTACTGGCGTTCGAGGTCGTCGAACCAGAGGCAGGAGGGACACTCGTCAGCGTCGGCGGCGGGTTCTTGCTTGCGCATCGCGATCTCACGCAGGGACATCGGCCACCGCCCTGCACGCCCCCATGTGCCGGGCGCGGATCTTTTCGAGCTCCGCCAACACGCCGGGCATCCGGGCCTCCGGATACCTCCTGCGCATCTCCGCATCCGCGATGCGCTCGAACGCCGCGCAGACGACGCACTTGGGCTTCGAGGGCGTGGTTTTTGCGGCTCTCGGGACGTCGAGAGGACGCTCGGCAGTCGCCATGAGTGCTCCAGTTCGCTCGATCGGGTATCGATGCGACGGCTCTGCGCTGTATGGAACGCCTTGTCGAGCCGCAGCAATCACTCCGCAGGCGCCGGGGCCGGACGCTCGGCTGTTTCCGGAGGAGTGACTGTTAGCAAGTCAACGCCCTGGGCATGCCGTAGGGGAGGGGCCGCAAAGAGGGCCGATGATTCGGCCCTGGGCCGCTTTCCGGGCCACAATTGAGACATCGTCACCTCAGAGCTAGGGGATGCCGTGACCCTCACCCCGAACGGGATCGGCGAGCTGTTGCGCAGGACCCGGGAGCGATCCGGACTGAGCCGGGAGGAGCAGGCTGCCGTCGTCGGCCGCGAAACGGGTGAGTGGTGCAGCCCGGACACGCTTAAGAACTGGGAAACGGAGAAGCGGATTCCGCGCCAGCCCTCGCTCCAGGGGATCACTGATGCTTACGGTCTTCCCGTGGACCAGGTGGCCGAGGCCGTAGCCCGCTCTCGGCGGCATCGGCGCGAACACGGCACGGAGGACAAGGTGGACCGGCGGAAGTTCATCGGGGTGGGCGCGGCGGTGGCAGGTGTCGTGGTTCTGCCCGGCATCGCCCAGGCCCGGGATGGGATCGATTCAGCGCTGACGCCGTCCGAGGACGGTGATCTCGCCTACTTGGAAGCGGCCTTCGAGCGGCACCGGGGCGGATACCGGGGTCGGTCGCCGGATCGTGTCCTCGGTGAGATGCTGTCCGACCTCGACCTCCTCCGGGATGTTCTCAACCGTCCGCACCCGACGCGAACCAGGGCGGAACTGGCCCGGACGGCTGCGGGGATCACGGGCCTGGTCGCCATCGTCCAGCACGACCGCGGGGACCAACGTGGCGCCTTCCAGTGGTTCGCGACCGCTGAGCGGGCCGCCCGGGAGTCGGGGGATCAGCGGATGCTCGCCTGGGTTCTGGCCCGGCACGCCATGGTGCCGCTCAACTACGGGGCACCCGAGACGGCGGCCCGGATCGCGGCCCGTGCACGGTTCGAAGCAGGGAGCGGTTCGACAGCGGCCGGTGCCCTGGCCGCGGCGGTCACCGCCCGCGCCCTTGCTGCCTCCGGTGACTACGAAGGTGCACGGCGCGCGGTCAACGATGTCCGTACCGTTGCGGAGCACTTGGACGGTGCCGAGGCGGCCGACACCTGGTTCGGCTACCCCGAGCAGAAGCATCATGTCCACCTCTCACAGGCGTACACGCTGCTCGGCGAGTCGCGCAACGGCTACGCCGCGCAGGACCAGGCGCTCGACCTCACGGACTCCCCATCGGTCATGACACGCGCTCTTTTGGCGATGGACACGGCCGCCTGCCTGCGGATCGACGGGGACCACACCGGAGCAGCCGAGATGGCGGTCGGGGTGTGGGAACGGCTACCGAGCGGCTACCGGGAGGGGTTGATCCGATCACGAGCCGAGTTGCTGCACGAGAAGCTCGCCGGTCAATCGCGTGAGGCGCTCGGGGAGGCACTGATCGCGAGCTGAGCGGGATGGACAAGACGAAGCGCCCCCGCTCGGCCGCTGCCGAGCGGGGGCGCCAGAATCAGGGGTTCAGCTTTCGGGCAGGAGATGATGCGCCGCAGGTGACGTGTGGACGATCCCGGAGGTGGAGCATGCCCAGGCGTGACTACGAGAACGATCCGAACGCTCCCAAGGCCAACAGCCTGGTGCCGGCCGCATCGGTGGTCGTAGTCGACGCGGCGGGCCGCATCCTCCTCCAGCGCCGGACCGACAACGGGATGTGGGGTCTTCCCGGCGGCATGATGGAAATCGGCGAGTCTCTCGGGGAGTGCGGCATCCGCGAGACGTACGAGGAAACCGGAATCCGCATCGAGATCACCGGGATCGTCGGCACCTACACCAACCCCGGGCGCGTCCTCGCCTACGACGACGGCGAGGTCCGGCAGGAGTTCAGCATCTGCCTCCTCGGGCGCCCGGTCGGCGGCGAACTCCGGATCTCGGAAGAGTCCCACGAAGTGGCGTGGTTCGGCCCCGCCGACACGGACGGGCTGCCGATGGTGCCCAGGGTCCGCAAGCGAGTGTCCGACTGGCGGTCCGGAGACATCCCGGTCGTGCGCTGAATTGCTCTTCCCGTTGCCGAGCGGGGGCGTTGTCGGGGGCCAGCGCTTTGGCTCGGAGAGCAGTACGCTGCTGAGCCAGGGCCGCAGCCTGAGTGCCCGCATGTGGTCGGCCTGCGGATGGGGTGCCACCAACCAAGCTCGACATCCCCGGGAGGACCCGATGGCGAACTGCGTGCAGTGCTCCGCACCCGCCGCGATCGAAGACCTCGACGAGCAGCCTCCGCAGGCCTGGTGCCTTGGGTGTGCCACCGCTCTCGTCCGGGCCGGTGATCCCGTCGTCAATTACCGGCCCTTCGATGACCCGGACGAGTACGCGCGCGTGCTTGCCGGTGGCAGCACGGCGGTACTGCCCTTCGGCTGAAACGCCCCCGCTCGGCCGGGGCCGAGCGGGGGCGCGGCCATGCGGCTCAGCGCTTGGCGGCGGCGCGTTGGTAGGCGCGGCCGGCCAGGGGGATGACGATGGCCAGGAGCACGCCCATCACGATCGTGGCGGCGAGGATCGGGTGGTCGGACGGGAAGGCGCCGTCAGACGCCCCGCGGTCGTTGCCGAAGAGGTCACGGGCGGCCGACACCACCGCGCTGACCGGGTTCCACTCCACGACGACCCGCATCCAGCCGGGCAGGCCCTGCGGCGGGACGAAGGCGTTCGACAGGAACGCCAGCGGCATCATCACGACGCCCGCGAGTGCGCTCACCGCCTCCGGGCTGCGCAGCGAGAGGCCGACCAGCGCGCCCACCCACGACATCACGAAGCCCATCAGCAGCAGCAGCCCGAAGCCGGCCAGTGTCTGCAGGATGCCGTTGTGCGCCCGCCAGCCGATGAGGTAGCCGACCAGTGCCATGATCGCGGAGGTCCACGAGACCAGCACGAGGTCCGCGACGGTACGGCCGAGGAGGACCGAAGAGCGCGAGATGGGGAGGGCGCGGAAGCGGTCCACGAGACCGTTGTTGAGGTCCTCGACCACCCCGACCGCCGTGGTGGTCAGGTTGGCCAGCATCACCTGGGCGAAGATGCCCGCCATGATGTATTCCTTGTAGCCCCCCTGCCCCGGCACCTGCATCGCGCTGCCGAACAGGTACCCGAAGACCAGGACGAACGCCACCGGCATGACGGTGATGCCCAGGAGCTGCTCCGGCATCCGCCGGATGTGCCGCATCTGGCGGCCCGCGAGCGCGAACGTGTCGCTGAACACCTCGGTCATGCTGTCTGCAACTCCTTGGACTGGGCGGGGGCGGCAGCGGGCTCCGCGCCCTGCTTGCCGGTGAGGGCGAGGAAGACGTCGTCCAGCGAGGACCGGCGGACGGCGAAGTCCTGCGGCTCGATGCCGAGTTGCTGCAAGCCCTGGGCGGCGGCGGCGATGGTGGTCACCCCGCCGCTCATCGGCACGGACACCGTCCGGGCGTCCTCGTCCACGCTCGGTTCGCCGGAGGCGAGCCCGGCCAGGACCCGGGTGGCGTCGGCGAGGTCCGCGGCCGTGGCCAGCGACACCTCCAGGCGCTCGCCGCCGACCTTGCGCTTGAGCTCGTCCGGGGTGCCGTCGGCGATCACGACGCCCTTGTCGATGACCACGATCGAGTCGGCGAGCTGGTCGGCCTCCTCCAGGTACTGGGTGGTGAGGAGGACGGTCACGCCGTTGCGGACCTGTTCGTTGATCATGTCCCAGAGCGCGAGCCGGCTGGTCAGGTCGAGCCCGGTGGTCGGCTCGTCCAGGAACAGCACCGGCGGCGCGGCGACCAGGCTCGCGGCCAGGTCGAGGCGCCGGCGCATGCCGCCCGAGTACGTCTTCGCCGGGCGCCCGGCCGCGGCCGTCAGGTCGAACTTCTCCAGCAGCTCGTCGGCCCTGGCCTTGGCGCCGCGCCGGCCGAGGCGCAGCAGGCGGCCGATCAGCTGGAGGTTCTCGCGGCCGGTGAGCCGCTCGTCGACGGCCGCGTACTGGCCGGTGAGGCCGACGTTCGCGCGGATCTGCTTGGCCTGGGTGTGCAGGTCGAAGCCGGCGATGGTGGCCCGGCCCTCGTCCGGCGCGAGCAGGGTGGTGAGGATGCGCACGGTGGTGGTCTTGCCGGCGCCGTTGGGGCCGAGCACGCCGAGGATGGTGCCGGCCGGCACCTCCAGGTCGATGCCGTCGAGCGCCTGGTGGTCGCCGTAACGCTTGCGGAGGCCCTCCGCCGAGATCGCCGTTTCCATGACGGCTCCTTTGCTGTGTGAGGTGGTCAGTTGACGGAGGTCAGCCGGGCGAGCAGGACGCGGCCGATCTCGGCCGCCGGCTCCGGCTGGAGCAGGTGGCCGTGGTGCGCGTGCACCGGGTGGGTGGTGATGCGGCCGGCCACGTGCGGCCGCCAGGCCGCCGCGGAGGCCGCGATCCGCGCCTCGGGGTCGTCGGTGCCGACCGTCGAGACGAACAGCAGCAGCTCGCCGTCGAAGCGGCGCGGCCGGTAGCCGTCGCTCAGCGCGTGGTTGTTGACGCCGACCTTCACGAAGGCGGTGATGTGCTGCTCCGAGAGGCTGCCGAGCGCGCTGTCCCGGCCGCGGATCAGCTCCATCGCCCGCTGGTGGTCCAGGGGGCGGGAGCGGATCTCGTCGAGGTCGTAGCCGACGAAGTCGAGCAGCGTCTCCAGGACGTCCCGTTCGGTGGGCTTGGTGTAGCCCTCGTCGGTCGTCCAGGACTCGTCGAACGGGGTCTGGTCGAGGTTGGCGAGCAGGGCGACGTCGGCGCCCTGCCCGACGAGCAGGGTGGCCACCTCGTGCGCCACCAGCCCGCCGAAGGACCAGCCGATCAGGTGGTACGGGCCCTCGGGCTGCACCGCGCGGATCTGCTCGACGTAGTCCGCGGCCATCTCCTCGACGCTGGTCGCGATGCGGGCGTCCGCGCCGTCCAGGCCGCGGGCCTGGAGGCCGTAGACCGGGTACTCGGCGGCGATGTGCTTGAGGAGCGACGAGTACGGCCAGCTGAGGCCGCCGGCGCCGTGCACGCAGAACAGCGGGTGGCGGTCGCCGCCGGTGCGCAGCGGCAGCAGCACCTCGAAGCCGTCGCCGTCCTGGCCGGTGCCGAGCTTCTCGGCGAGGCGGGCGACGGTCGGCGTCTCGAAGATGCCCCGGTTGCCGAGCTTCACGCCGAGGACGGACCGGATCCGGCTGACCAGCTGGATGGAGGTGATGCTGTCGCCGCCCAGCTCGAAGAAGCTGTCGTCGATGCCCACCCGGTCCACCTTCAGGACCTCGGCGAACAGGCCGCACAGCACCTCCTCCTGCGCCGAGCGCGGGCCGCGCGCAGTGGCCGCCGACTCGGTTGCGGGGGCCGGGAGTTGCTTGCGGTCGAGCTTGCCGTTGACGCTCAGTGGGAGGGCGTCGAGGGTGACGAAGGCGGACGGGACCATGTAGTCGGGCAGGCCGGCGGCGAGGTGGGCGCGGAGGGCTTCGGTGTCGAGGGTGCCGGGGGTGGTCGGGACGATGTAGGCGACGAGGCGCTTGAGGCCGGGCTGGTCTTCGCGGACGACGACCGTGCTTCGGGCGACGGCTGCTTGGCGGGTCAACACGGTTTCGATTTCGCCGAGTTCGATGCGGAAGCCGCGGATCTTGACCTGGTCGTCGGTGCGGCCGAGGTAGTCGAGGTGTCCGTCGGGGG
>NZ_JBHVOL010000004.1:520550-610967 GCF_042887925.1 Kitasatospora sp. NPDC057904 | reverse complement strand
GCTGCGGGAGGGGGTGGCGGAGGGGGTGGCCGCGGAGAGGGGCGTGACGGGTGATTTTCAGACTGCCAACGGTCTTAACCACCCACCCCACAGAGTCGGCAGTCGGAAAATCATCCAGCCCCCGGAGCGGCCACCCCCGCAGCCACCCCCGGCGAACCCCACCCACCCGAAAGCCCACCCCGCACCCCAAGCCCCGCGCAGCGGCCCCCATAAGCCCGCTGTACCCTCCTTCTACAGATGTAGAAGGCAGCACGAAAGGACCAGCCATGAGCAACAACACCGCAGTGGTGGTCGGGGGCGGAATCGGCGGCCTGGCCGCCGCGATCGGGCTCCGGCTGGTGGGGTGGGACGTGACCGTCGTCGAGCGGGCCGCGACCCTCGACGACGCGGGCGCCGGCATCTCCCTGCACGCCAACGGCATGCGCGCACTCGCGACGCTCGGTGTCGCCGACGCCGTCGAGGCCGCGTCGCGGCGCCAGTACACCGGAGGTACGAGGACCCCCGACGGTCGCCGCCTCGCCCTGATGGACGGCGCCGCACTGGAGCGCGAACTGGGCACCCCCATCGTCGGCATCCCGCGGGCCGACCTGCACCGGATCCTCCGCGCCGCGATACCCCCCAGCAACGTCGTGATCGGCTCCGAGGTCACCGAGGTCGCAACCGCCCCCGGTTCCCGGGTCCGGGTGACCTACGACGAAACCACGCTGGAGGCGGACCTCGTCGTGGCCGCCGACGGCATCAACAGCAAGCTGCGCCGCCGTCTGTTCCCGTCCCACCCCGGCCCGGTGTACGCGGGGTCGACGGTCCTGCGGGCCATCACGGACCGCCCGGTCGAGGGTCTGGCCGACGACTTCGCGCTGACCTGGGGCCACGGCGCCGAGTTCGGCCACATCGGGTTCCCGGACGGCCGGGCCGAGTGGCACGCCACGCTCAACGCCCCGGCCGGCCTGCGCTACCGGGACCCGCTCGACGAGATGCGCCGGAGGTTCGCCCGCTGGCACGACCCGATCCCGGCGCTGCTCGCGGCGACCCGCCCCGAGGACGTGCTGCACCACGACGTGAACGAGCTCGTCACACCCGTCCCGTCCTTCGCCGTCGGCCGGATCGCCCTGCTGGGCGACGCGGCCCACGCGATGACACCGCACCTGGGCCAGGGCGCGTGCCAGGCACTGGAAGACGCGGTAACCCTGGCCGCCGCCCTCGGCACCGCCACCGCCCTCGGCACCGCTACCGCCCTCGACACCGCTACCGCCGAAGCCGCCATCACCACCGCACTCACCCGCTACGACGCCGCACGCCGCCCCCGCACCCTGACGGTGGCACGCGACGCCCGACGGGCAGGCAGGATGGGCCAGCAGCTCACCAACCCGGTCGCCGTCGGTCTGCGCAACGCGGCGATCCGGCTCACCCCGCCCGGCGCGATGGTCCGAACGGTGCTGAAGCACGCCGACTGGACCCCGCCCCGCATCACCCCCGCCTCACGCGCCGCGTAGTGCCTCCGGGGCAACCCGCCCCGCCCGGGCTTGACCGGGAAACTGATTAGCCGCCATATTAAACCCATGACGCAGCACCCCGACGCCGGCCACGGCGCCCCCACGCTGGACCAGGCACGCCGCCAGATCGCCCGCTACGGCCTCACGGCCGACCCGCAGGCGGTGCTGGTGGCGGCCAGGCTGATGGCGGCGGGCGCCAGGCTCGGGCAGGCGGGCGAGGTGCACTTCGGCCGGTTCGGACTGTCCACCGGCCGGTACCGGCTGCTGGCCGACCTGGAGGACCACGGCGGCGAGAAGTCGCCGTCCCAGCTCGCGGAGAGCCTCGGCGTCTCGCGGGCGACGGTGACCGGGCTGGTCGACGGACTGGAGCGGGAAGGCCTGGTGGCCCGGCGCCCGTCCATCGAGGACGGGCGGCGCAACGTGGTGATCCTCACCGCGCGGGGGGCGCAGCGACTGCGCGACCTGGCACCGGAGCACTACGCCCGGATGCAGGCCATGGTCGGCGGCCTCTCGGTCGAGGAACGGACGACGTTCCTCGACCTCCTGGCCCGCGTGGTCGAGGGCATCGACGCACTCACCACCGACTAACCACCCCCCACCCCACCCAACGCCCCAGCACCCAGCACCCGACACCCAAACACCCCAATACTTAGCCACCTAACCACCGCACGCCCAAATAATTAGCCACCTAATCAAGCGCCCTCCCCTACAGAACAGGAACCCCCATGAGCAAGAAGGCCCCAGGCGCACCCCCGAGGTTCGTCCTCCGGCGAGAAGTCCTGACCGCCTACGTCATGCCCGCCCTGATGGCCAGCCTCGGCGGCGCCGCGACGCACCAGCCCGAGCTGATGCTCGCCGCGGTCACCACGATCGCCGGCACATCGGCGGTCGTCGCGGCCCTCATCGGAGCCCGGCTGCGCCGCCGCCCGCCCCATGCGTGGGCAGCCCGCGCGCCGCGCGCCGCAGTCGCGATCGTCCTCGCCGTCACCGCAGCAGCCGTGGCCCTGGCCGTCGGCCTCGCCGGAGCGCACTGGCTGCCCCGGATTCCCGCACTGGCCGACCAGGCCTGGCCCGGCCGCCTCCCCGTCGACCTGCCGCTGTCCTCGGCGATCGCCGCGACCCTCATCACCATCCGCTGGCGCGCCTGCCGCCCGCACCGCGCCGCCCCGCAGCACCGGAACGACCCCGCACCCCACCCCGAGAGGCAGACCTCATGATCGTCGTCATGGGCGCAGCAGGCGCCACCGGCGGAGCCACCCTCCGCAGCCTCGCCGCCCTGGGCGCTCCGGCCCGAGCGCTCAGTCGCGATCCCGAGCGCCTCGCCGCCACCCTCGACCGCGACCTCGACGCGAGCGCCCGCCCGCTCGTCGAACCGGTCTTCGCCGACGCGGCCGACCCGGAGTCGCTGCGCACCGCGCTGAGGGGCGCCCACCAGCTGTTCCTCACGATGGCCAACGGCCCGCACCAGGTCGAGCACGAGCTGCGCACGATCGGGGTCGCCGGGGAGTGCGGCGTGGAGCACGTCGTGAAGATCTCCGCCCCGGCCGCGGAGCCGCTGTCCCCCGTGGCCGTCTCGCGCGG
The DNA here is from genome assembly GCF_042887925.1 of Kitasatospora sp. NPDC057904. Lineage (NCBI taxonomy): Bacteria > Bacillati > Actinomycetota > Actinomycetes > Kitasatosporales > Streptomycetaceae > Kitasatospora > Kitasatospora sp. NPDC057904. The sequence continues at coordinate 607,893 of NZ_JBHVOL010000004.1, read as the reverse complement.
ACACCACCGGGTGGAGGAACACCTGCGCGCCTCCGGCATGGCGGCGACCGTCCTGCGGCCGTACGCGTTCATGCAGAAGCTCCTCCTCCTCGCGCCCGGCATCGCCGCGGCCGGGGTGGTGCACGGGGCGATGGAACGGGCGCGCTGCAACTACGTAGACGTGCGGGACATCGGGGACATCGCCGCGGACGTGCTCACCCGGCCGGAGCTGGCGGGCGGCACGTACGAGCTCACCGGCGGGCGGGCGTACAGCCATCCGGAGCTGGCCGAGTTGATCGGCGAGCTGCTGGGCCGGCCGGTCCACTACGTCGACCTGTCCCCCGAGGAGCTGCGCGCCCACCTGGTGACGCGGGCCGGGATGCCGGAGTGGCTGGCGACCCACGTGGTGGAGATCCAGCGGCTCGCGGTGCTCCGGAAGGAGGAGCCGGACCCGACGATCAGCCGCCTGACCGGGCGCGTCCCGCGCACCCTCCCGGCCTTCCTGGAGGAACACCTCCCCCTCTTCCGCTGAACCCTCCCCTCCACGCCCCGGCGGGCCCGGACGGCGGCCGGAAACCCCTGATCCGGCCGAAACGCCCGGGCCCGCCACCCGAACAGCGCAAGGGCCCGTGTGGCATGCCTCACGACGCCGATTTTCACCTGACGTTCCGTCAAAACGACTGACGCTCCATCACATCCGAACCACGACCCATCAGTTAACAACTGACGAACAGTCAGATTCGGTCACCCATAGTCGAGTTGCACGCGCTACCCGCCAGTAGCGCCCCCGTCACCCACCGCACCCCCGGGCTACCATCGGTCGGTTGTCTACTCCAGCCCCGGAGTGGAACGGGGCGAGGACAAGGAGTCACGGGCTGCCATGACAGGTGAAGCGAACCATCCGGTCGAACCGAACCAGCCTGACCAGCAGGACGCCTCGGCCCGAGCCGTCTTCCCCGGCCGCCCGGCGCCGGCCGCGCGCACGCTCGTCGACGTCCTCGACGCCACCGTGCGCAGCCACCCGAACGAGCCCGCCCTCGACGACGGCCGCACGGTGCTCAGCTACCGCGCCCTGGCCGCCGAGGTCGAGCAGCTGCGCCGCCGCCTGGCCGCCGCCGGGATCGGCCGCGGCGACCGGGTGGGCGTGCGCGTGCCGTCCGGCACCAACGACCTGTACGTGTCGATCCTGGCCGTGCTCGCGGCCGGCGCCGCCTACGTCCCGGTGGACGCCGAGGACCCGGACGAGCGCGCGCAGCTGGTGTTCGGCGAGGCCGCCGTCGCCGGCGTGCTGGGCGCCGAGCGGGTCCTCACGACAACCGCCGAACCGACGACCCCCGAACCCACGACCCCCGAACGGACGACCCCCGAACCCACGACCGCCGAACCGACAACCGTCAAAACGACGACCGCCGAAACGACGACCGCCGAGCGCGCGCCCGCGCCGGAGCACCGCGCGCCCGCGCCGGAGCACCGCCCCACCCCGGCCGACGACGCCTGGATCATCTTCACGTCGGGCTCCACCGGCCGCCCCAAGGGCGTCGCCGTCACCCACCGCAACGCCGCCGCGTTCGTCGACGCCGAGGCCGCGCTCTTCCTGCAGGAGGAGCCGATCGGCCCGGGCGACCGCGTGATGGCGGGCCTGTCCGTCGCGTTCGACGCCTCCTGCGAGGAGATGTGGCTGGCCTGGCGGCACGGCGCGTGCCTGGTGCCGGTGCCGCGCTCGCAGGTGCGCAGCGGGGCCGACCTCGGCCCGTGGCTGGCGGACCAGGAGATCACCGTGGTCTCCACCGTGCCGACGCTGGCCGCGCTGTGGCCGGCCGAGGCGCTGAACGAGGTGCGGCTGCTGATCTTCGGCGGCGAGGCCTGCCCGCCCGAGCTGGTGCAGCGGCTGGTCACCGAGGGCCGCGAGGTGTGGAACACCTACGGCCCGACCGAGGCGACCGTGGTGGCCTGCGCCGCGCTGCTGACCGGCGACGGCCCGGTGCGGATCGGCCTGCCGCTGGACGGCTGGGACCTCGTCGTGGTCGACGAGGCCGGGCAGCCGGTCGCGCCCGGCGGCACCGGGCAGCTGGTGATCGGCGGCGCCGGTCTGGCTCGGTACCTGGACCCGGAGAAGGACGCCGAGAAGTACGCGCCGCTGCCCTCGATGGGCTGGGAGCGCGCCTACCGCAGCGGGGACCTGGTCCAGGCCGACCCGGCCGGGCTGCTGTTCCTCGGCCGCACCGACGAACAGATCAAGCTCGGCGGGCGCCGGATCGAGCTCGGCGAGGTCGACGCGGCGCTCCAGGCACTGCCGGGCGTCGCGGGCGCGGCCGCCGCCGTCCGCACCGCGCGCGGCGGCAACCAGCTGCTGGTCGGCTACCTCGTCCTCCACGGCGCCGACGACGCACCGGGGGACCCGAACACCCACGAGCCCTTCGACCGCGAGAAGGCCGTCGAGCGCCTGCGCGCCGAGCTGCCCGCCGCGCTCGTCCCGCTGCTCGCTCCGGTCGACACGCTGCCCACCCGGACGTCCGGAAAGGTCGACCGCAACGCCCTGCCCTGGCCGCTGCCCGACCTGGAGACCGGCGGCCCGACCGAGCAGCTGTACGGCACCGAGGCCTGGCTGGCCGAGCAGTGGTCCGAGATCCTCGGGGTCACGGTCGGCGGCCCGCGCGACGACTTCTTCGCGATCGGCGGCAGCAGCCTGGCCGCGGCCCGGCTCACGACGCTGCTGCGCACCCGCTACCCGAGCGCGGCCGTCCTCGACATCTACCAGAACCCGACGCTGCGCAAGCTGGCCCGGCACCTGGAGCGCTCCGCCGCCGACGGGGGCGAGGCCCGGACGATCAGCCCGGTGCCGACCAGGGCCAAGCTGTTGCAGCTGCTCCTGATGCTCCCGCTGTTCACCGTGGTGGGCCTGCGCTGGACGGTCGCCCTGCTGGCGGCCGGCAACCTCCTCAGCCACCTCGGCGACTACCCGTGGGCGCCCACCGCCTCCTGGTGGGCGGTGGGCGCGGGCGCGCTCGTGCTGTACACCCCGGCGGGCCGGCTCGCGATCGCGGCGGGCGGCGCCCGGCTGCTGCTGCGGGGCCTGCGCCCGGGCAGCTACCCGCGCGGCGGCAGCACCCACCTGCGGCTGTGGGCCGCCGAGCGGCTGGCCGAGACGAGCGGCGCGACGGAGCTGTCCGGGGCCTGGCTGGTGCACTACGCCCGCGCGCTGGGCGCCAAGGTCGCGGCCGAGGTGGACCTGCACTCGCAGCCGCCGGTCACCGGCATGCTCAAGCTGGGCCGGGGCTGCGCGGTCGAGGCCGAGGTGGACCTGTGCGGCTACTGGCTGGACGGGGACCGGCTGGAGGTCGGCCAGGTCAAGGTCGGCTCGGGCGCCGTGGTCGGCACCCGGTCGACGCTGCTTCCGGGCGCCAGGATCGGCAAGCGCGCCCAGGTGGTGCCGGGCTCCAGCGTCACCGGCCAGGTCCCGACCGGCCAGCTCTGGGGCGGCGCGCCCGCCGTCAAGCTGGGCCGCGCGGAACGCGCGTGGCCGAAGGAGCGCCCGCTCCGCCGGGCCCGCTGGTCCGCGATGTACGGCGTCAGCGGCACGGCGCTGAGCCTGCTGCCGGTGCTGCCCGCGGCCGCCGCCCTCGCACTGCTCTCCCTGTTCGTCCGCCCCGGCGACGACCTCGGCGCGGCCGTGCGCGGCGCCCTGCTCGGCCTGGTGCCCGCGACCCTGGCGTACGGCGCGGTGTACGCGGCGCAGCTGGTGGCCGCCGTCCGGCTGCTGAGCGTCGGCCTGGTCCCGGGCGTGCACGCCCTGCACGGCCGGGTCGGCTGGCAGGCGTGGACGGTCACCCAGCTGATGGACCGCGCCCGCGAGGTGCTGTTCCCGCTGTACGCGGGCCTGGTCACGCCGCTGTGGCTGCGGGCGCTCGGGATGCGGGTCGGCCGGGGCGCCGAGGTGTCCACGGTGCTGGCGCTGCCGAGCCTGACGACGGTCGGCGACGGGGCCTTCCTCGCGGACGACACCCTGATGGCGCCGTACGAGCTCGGCGGCGGCTGGCTGCGCCTGGGCGAGGCGAAGGTCGGCGAGCGGGCGTTCCTCGGCAACTCGGGGATGACGGCGCCCGGGCGGGCGGTGCCCAAGCGGGGCCTGGTCGGGGTGCTGTCGGCGACGCCGGAGAAGGCCAAGAAGGGCGGCTCGTACCTGGGCATGCCGCCGATGCGGCTGCCGCGCTCGGCGGACGAGTCGGACCAGAGCCTCACGTACGAGCCGCCGGCCCGGCTGCTGTGGGCGCGCGGGCTGGTCGAGCTGGCCCGGGTGGTGCCGGTGCTGGCCTCGGGCGCGCTCGGCGTGCTGACCGTCGCGGCGCTGTCCCGGCTGGCCGGCTCGTCGGCGCTGCTGGCCGCGGCGCTGTCGGGCCCGGTCCTGCTGGCGGCCGGCGCCGTGGCCTGCGCGGTCGCGGTGGTGGCCAAGTGGGTGCTGGTCGGCCGGTTCCGGGCGGTCGAGCACCCGTTGTGGAGCGGCTTCGTGTGGCGCAACGAGCTCGCCGACACCTTCGTCGAGGTGCTGGCCGTGCCGTGGCTGGTCGGCGCGGTGCCGGGCACGCCGCTGCTCAACCTGTGGCTGCGCGCGCTCGGCGCGCGGGTCGGACGCGGCGTGTGGTGCGAGAGCTACTGGCTGCCGGAGGCGGACCTGGTCACCCTCGGGGACGGGGTGAGCATCAACCGGGGCTGCGTCGTGCAGACCCACCTCTTCCACGACCGGATCATGCGGATGGATACTGTGGTCCTCCGCGAGGGCGCCACCCTGGGCCCGGGCGGGATCGTGCTGCCCGGCAGCACGGTGGGCGAGCGCAGCACGCTGGGCCCGGCCTCGCTGGTGATGCGGGCCGAGTCCGTCCCCGCCGACACGCGGTGGCTGGGCAACCCCATCGAGGCGTGGCAGCCCACGTCATGACCACCAGTCCCGGCCCGCAGGAAGCGCACCACGACCCCGTGAAGCCCAAGCACGTCCCGGCGGCCGCCGGAGCACCTGACCCGTACTTCCCGAACAGCGGCGACCACCGCTTCCGGGTGCACCGCTACGAGCTGGCGCTGGACTACCGGCCCGGACCCAACCGGCTCGGCGGCTCGGCCCGGCTGAGCGCGGTCGCGAACGCGGCGCTCGCCGAGTTCGCGCTGGACCTGGCCGAGTTCCGGATCGGGCGGGTGCTCGTGGACGGCAAGGCCGCCCGCTACACCCACCGCGGCGGCAAGCTGCGGGTCCGTCCGGCGAAGGCGCTGACGGCGGGCGCGGCGTTCACGGTCGAGGTGCACTACAGCGGCAATCCCCGGCCGGTGCGCAGCCCGTGGGGCGGCCTGGGCTGGGAGGAGCTGACGGAGGGCGCGCTGGTGGCCAGCCAGCCGGTCGGCGCGCCCTCGTGGTTCCCGTGCAACGACCGGCCGGCGGACAAGGCGACCTACCAGATAGCGGTCACCACGCCGTCGCCGTTCACGGTGGTGGCGAGCGGGCGGCTGCTGACCCGCACCACCCGGGCGTCCAGCACGACCTGGGTGTACGAGCAGAGCGCGCCGACCTCGTCGTACCTGGTGACGGTCTCGATCGGCCACTACCTGCCGGTGCCGCTCACCGAGCGCCCGGCGGTGCCGCAGACGGGGTACGTGCCCGAGCGGCTGGCGGCCTCGTTCGCCCGGGACTTCGGCCGCCAGCCCGCGATGATGGCGTACTTCACCGAGGTGTTCGGCCCGTACCCGTTCGGCGAGTACGCGGTGGTCGTCGCGGACGAGGAGCTGGACGTCCCGGTGGAGGCGCAGGGCGTCGCCACGTTCGGCACCAACCACCTCGGCGGCGGCTGGGAGCGGGAGCGGCTGGTCGCGCACGAGCTCGCGCACCAGTGGTTCGGCAACAGCGTCACGATCGCCGACTGGCGGCACATCTGGCTGAACGAGGGCTTCGCCAAGTACGCGGAGTGGCTCTGGTCCGAGCACGCGGGCGGCCCGGCGGCCGCCACCCACGCCGCCGCCGCGCACTCCCTGCTGGCGGGGCTCCCGCAGGACCTGCGGCTCGCCGACCCGAGCCGGAAGCTCATGTTCGACGACCGGCTCTACCAGCGCGGCGGCCTCGCCGTGCACGCGCTGCGGTGCGCGCTCGGCGACGTCGCCTTCTTCGGGATGCTGAAGGACTGGGCGAGCATCCACCGGCACGGCATCGTGGCCACCGCCGATCTGGTCGGGCACGCCTCCCGCTACACCGAGGCGTCGCTCACGGACCTCTTCGACGCGTGGCTGCACCGGCCCGAACTCCCGCCGCTGCCGGGCGGCCCGGACGTCCCCCGGTGGCGGCAGGGCCTCCAGCGCTGGTACGGCCGCTCCGCGGACGACCGTTAATCACCGGAGACGCGCGCCGGACTGAACTACTGTCCGATCATGAGTACTCCGGAAGAGCACATGACGGACCTGCCCGAGGGGCTGCTGCCCACCACCCGCCGCGCCCTGTTCCACCGCACCGCCGTGGCCCAGGCCGAGGGCCGCACGCCCTCCCTGGTGGCCGCGGTGGTGCGCGACGGCCGCCCGGTCTGGAGCGGGGCCCGCAGCATGGTGGACGGGCACGCGCCGACCCCCGACGTCCAGTACCGGATCGGCTCGCTCACCAAGACCATGGTCGCCGTACTGGTGCTGCGGCTGCGTGACGAGGGCGTGCTCGACCTCGCCGACCCGCTCGCCCGCCACCTGCCCGGCACCCCGGCCGACGACGCCACGATCGCCCAGCTGCTCGCGCACTCCGCCGGACTCGCCGCCGAGACGCCGGGCCCCTGGTGGGAGCGGACCGACGGCGCCCTGCGGCCCGCCCTCGGCGACCTGCTCGAAGCGCAGGAGCCGCTCAAGCACCCGGCCGGGCGCCGCCACCACTACTCCAACCCCGGCTACGCCCTGCTCGGCGCCCTGGTGGAGAAGCTGCGCGGCGAGCCCTGGCACGAGGCGCTGCGGCGCGAGGTGCTGGCCCCGCTCGGCATGGACCGCACCACGCTCCTGCCCGAGCAGCCGCACGCCGGCGGCTTCGCCGTCCACCCGTGGGCCGACGTCATGCTCCCCGAGCCCCTCACCGACACCGGGCTGATGGCCCCGGCCGGCCAACTCTGGTCGACGGCCTCCGACTTGGCCCGCTGGGCCGCCTTCCTCGCCGCCGGCGACGGCTTGGTGCTCTCCGCCGGCACGATCGCCGAGATGTGCCGCCCGGCCGTCGGAGCGGACAATCCGGACTGGACCTCCGCCTACGGCCTCGGCCTCCAACTCCTGCGCCACGATGGCCGGGTGCTGTACGGGCACACCGGCTCGGTGCCGGGCTTCGTCGCCGGGCTCTGGGTCAGCGCGCAGGACGGCCTCGCGGCCCTCGCCCTCACCAACGCCACCAGCGGCGCCAACGCCCCTTTGCTGGCCGCCCAGTTGATCGCCATCACCGCCGAGCACGAGCCGCGGATCCCGGCTCCCTGGCGCCCGCTGCCCGAGGTGGACCAAGACCTCCTCGCACTCACCGGCCCCTGGTACTGGGGCGCCGCCCCGCACGTGCTGCGGCTCACCGCCGACCGCGGCCTCGAACTCGGCCCGCTCGCCGGCGGCCACCGCAACTCCCGCTTCCGCGCCGAGCCGGACGGCACCTGGACCGGGCTCGACAACTACTACGCCGGCGAGACTCTGCGCGCCGTCCGCGCCGCCGACGGCACCGTGAGCCACCTCGACCTCGGCTCCTTCGTGCTCACCCGCGAGCCGTACGGCCCCGCCGACGCCGTCCCCGGCGGCGTGGACCCGGAGGGCTGGCGGGCGTACTGACCCCGCCCGCGCACACCCGAACGACGGCCCCGCCGGGCGTACCCGGCGGGGCCCTGTCGTGTCCACCCCCACCCGGCGAGCGCCGAACGACCCGCAGGTGCCCCGCAGATGACCACCGGGCGAGGGTGGTCCCATTCAACAGCTGCACATCTGCCCTCCGCCGAACGGCAACGTGAATTCCAGCCGACTCGGACAGACATACCGGTGACCGGTTCGCGCCCGTGCCCAGCGCGTGCGAACCGGGCCGGTGCCACGAGAACCGCGGCACCGCCGCCCGTGCTGCCCTGGAGGGTCCGCCATGACCACCGTCCCCACGTACGCTCCGACCGCAGTCGCCCCCACCCACGACGCCCCGGCGGTGCCCGCCCAGCGCCAGGACCCCACGCCCGCGCCCACCTACACCGTCTCCCTCGCCCGCGACGAGGACGACGTCCGCGCCGCCCAGCGGCTGCGCCACCAGGTCTTCGCCGGCGAACTCGGCGCCGTCCTGCACAGCCCGGTCGCCGGCCTCGACGTCGACCCCTTCGACGAGTACTGCGACCACCTGCTGGTCCGCGAGGGCCAGGACGGCACCGTCGTCGGCACCTACCGGCTGCTGCGCCCCGAAGCCGCCCGCCGGGCCGGACGGCTCTACTCCGACGGCGAGTTCGACCTCTCGGCGCTCGCCCCGGTCCGCCCCGGCCTGGTCGAGGTCGGCCGCTCCTGCATCAGCGCCGAGCACCGCGGCAACGGCGCCGTCATCAACCTCATGTGGGGCGGCATCGCCCGCTACATGGTCGAGACCGGCAACACCTGGCTCGGCGGCTGCTGCTCCGTCCCGCTCGACGACCGGGGCGCCACCGCCGCGCGCGTCTGGGACGCCGTCAGCGCCAAGCACCTGGCCCCCGAGGAGTACCGCGTCACCCCGCACCGCCGCTGGGACGCCGCCGGCGTGCCCCGCGCCGAGCGGGGCGCCCTGCCCGCGCTGCTCCGCGGCTACCTGCGCCTCGGCGCCTGGGTCTGCGGCGAGCCCGCCCACGACCCGGACTTCGACTGCGCCGACCTCTACGTGCTGCTGTCCCTGGAGCGCACCGACCCGCGCTACCTGCGGCACTTCCTCGCCGGCGTGCCCGGCCTGCCGTCGGTCACGACCAAGTGAGCGAGCGGTGGGGGCACCCCCGGCCGAAGGCTGGGGGAATGCGAGCCATTGAGCGGTGCGTGTTGCGCGAAGCGCCCCGCGAGCGGAGAGAGGCGGGCGCATGAGCGTGTGGCTGCCGAGCGCGCCCTGCCGCCCGGACACGTGCCTCGTCGAGGCCTCGCCGGAGGTCCCGCACCTCCGGCGGGCGCTGCGGCTCGCGCTCTGCCTGGCGGCGGTGGTCACGGGCGTCGCCCTCACCGTGCCGGTCCGCTTCCTCCCGCACGAGCCGCGGGACCGGATGATCCGGCTCTGGGCCCGCGCGCTGCTGCGCTCGCTCGGGGTCACCGTCCGCCTCGACAAGCCCACCGGCGCGGTCGGCGGCGGGATGCTGGTGGTCGCCAACCACGTGTCGTGGCTGGACATCCCGCTGATCGCCGCCGGGCGGCCGGGCCGCTCGCTGGCCAAGACCGAGGTCCGGCGCTGGCCGGTGCTCGGGCCGCTGGTCGCCTGGGGCGGCACGGTGTTCCTCGACCGGGACCGGCTGCGCACCCTGCCGGACACGGTCGGGGCGGTCGCCCGGGAGCTGCGCGCCGGCCACCCGGTGATCGTCTTCCCGGAGGGGTCGACGTGGTGCGGGCGGGAGAGCGGGCGGTTCCGTCCGGCGCTCTTCCAGGCCGCCGTGGACACCGGCGCCTTCGTCCAGCCGGTGACGATCCGCTACCGGCTGGCGGACGGACGGCCGACCAGCGCGCCGGCCTTCGTCGGCGAGGACGGACTGCTCACCTCGCTCGCCCGGGTGGTCGCGGTGCGCGGGCTCGTCGCCGAGGTGACGCTCCTGCCGCCGATCCCGGCCCCCGAGCCGCAGCCCACCCGCTGGGGCGCCCGGCGGGAACTGGCCCGGGCGGCGCAGGCGGCGGTCGAGGGGATCCGCTGAGACCCGCCCGGTGACGGCGTCACCGGGCGTGGACCCCGGGGCCGTCCGCCGGGCTGTGCTCCGCACCCGCGTGGGCGTCCTCACCCGTCGGCGGGCCGGCGACCGGGCGGGCCCGGCCGAGGAGCAGCGCGACCAGGACGGCGGCGACGGCGAGCGCGCCCGCGCCGCACCGCAGCGCGAGGTGGACACCGTCGACGAAGGCTCCGTCCACGGCCGCCTGGACCGGAGCGGGCAGCGCACCCGCCGCCCCCGTGCCGCGCCCGGCGGGCGCGTCCGCGATCGGGCCGACGGCGCCGGCCGGGACGCCGAGCCGGTGCAGGGAGGCGGTGAGGGTGTCCGTCATCCGGTTGGTCAGGACGGCGCCGAGCACCGCGATCCCGAGGACGCCACCGAGCTCCCGCAGCGTGTTGATGGTCGCCGAGGCCATCCCGGTCTGCGCCGGGGACACCCGCTGCAGCACGGCGATCGACACCGGGGTGAACGTCATCCCCATGCCGAGGCCCATCGTGAACAGCGTCCACAGGTACTCGACGTAGTGGGCCCGTTCGCCGTGGAAGGACAGCCCGAAGAGGCCGACCGCGCACAGCGAGACCCCGAGCACCAGCGGCAGCCGGGGGCCGTACGCGCTGGTCAGGCGACTGGAGAGCGGCGCCGCGAACACGATCATCGCGGTCATCGGCAGCCCCGCGTAGCCCGCGTCCGAGGGGGCCCAGCCGAGCACGCCCTGCATGAGCAGCGGCAGGAAGAACAGCGCGCCGAACATTCCGAAGCTGACCATGAACCCGCTGAGCAGCGCGGCGTTCAGGGCGCCGTCGCGGAACAGCCGCAGCTCCAGCATCGGCTGGGGCACCCGCAGTTCGAGCACCAGGAAGGCGGCGAGCAGCACGGCCGCGGCGGCGCCGCAGGCGAGCACGCGGGTGTCGGTCCAGCCGCGGGACGGCCCTTCGATCAGCGCGTAGACGAGCGCGCCGAGGCCGGCCGCGGACAGGGCGAGGCCGCCGAGGTCGATCCGCCGGGGGCGCGCGGGGATGTCGGGGAGCACGCGGGCGGCGAGCACGAGCCCGGCCACGCCGATCGGCACGTTGATCCAGAACACGCTGGCCCAGCCGAGGTGTTCGACCATCGGACCGCCGAGCACCGGGCCGACGGACAGGCCCAGTGCCGAGACCCCGGACCACGTGCCGATCGCCCTGGCCCGCTCGCGCTCCCCGGTGAAGACCGTCCGCAGGATGGCGAGGCTGCCCGGGGTGAGCAGCGCGGCGCCGACGCCCTGCAGCATCCGGGCGGCGACCAGCACCTCGATCGTCCCGGCGAGCGCGGCGGCGGCGGAGCCGGCCGTGAACAGCGCGAGGCCGAGACGGAACACCCGGGTGCGGCCGTACCGGTCGCCGAGCGCGCCGCCGGTGAGGACGAGCGCGGCGTAGACGAGGCTGTAGCCCTCCGCGACCCACTGCAGGCCGCTGATGCCGGCGTCCAGGTCCTGCCCGATCCGCGGCAGGGCGTTGTTGACGATGACGTTGTCCAGCATGGACATGAACATGGTGACGCAGAGCGTCACGAGCGCGAGCCGCTTGCGGCGCGCGCCCGGCCCTCCCGACTCCTTCATCGGACTCCCCTCCAGATTCACCGGACTCCCCTCCGGACTTCTCCGCCCCTAACGGTGTTAGGGGCCCCGGTGGCACGCCAAGAGTGTCCCTAACACCGTTAGATTGCAAGCGGGATATCGTGAGGTCGCCGGGAGGAGCGCCGCGGGCGCGCCGGAACGGCACCGGACCAGCACCGGAAGACCCGGTCCGACCACAGGAGGCGTCCACACACCCATGCCGGAGAACGAGGGCGCCACGCCGGCGCTGACCAGGGAAGCGCTGGCGCAGGCGGCACTGAAGGTCCTGGAACGGGACGGCCTCGCCGGGCTGTCGATGCGCAAGGTCGCCGCCGAGGTCGGCGTCAAGGCCGCCTCGCTGTACTGGCACGTGCGCAACAAGGAGGAGCTGATCGACCTCCTCAACGACGCGATCATGGCCAAGGCCGAACCGCCGCCGCGCGAGGGCGGCTGGCGCGAGCAGCTCCACGGGTACTGCCGGATCCACCGCCGGCTGCTGCTCGACAACCGCGACGCCGCCAAGGTCGTGGCGGGCCGGTTGGGCCTGGGCCCGCACATGCTCGCGATCCTGGAGGACCAGCTCGACCGTCTCCGCGAGGCCGGCTTCTCCAACGCCGACGCCGCGATGGTCACCTACCTGCTCGGCACCTTCGTCCAGGGCTTCGTCCTCCAGGAGCAGGCGCCGGTCTCCGCCGCCGAGGCCACCGGCAGCAGCAGCCGCCGGGACGCCGTGGACGCGGCCGCCGACCGCTTCCGCTCCCTGCCCGCCGCCGAGTTCCCCACCCTGGTCGAACTCGCCGGCGACCTCACCGAACCCGACATGGACGCCCGCTTCGAGTTCTGCGTCGCACGCGTCCTCGACGGCCTCGCCACCCTGCTCCCCCCGGAGTCGAGGTAGCGGCGCCGGCCGCCCCCTCTCGTGGCGCCATAACCGCTACCCACCGGCCGCGGTTCGCGCGCGAGTTCAGGGCGGGCGCGCTCGACACCTACGATACGAGGCATGTTCGCCTACGCTCCGGCCGTCCTGTTCCTCGTGCTGTTCGGGATAGGGGTGCTCCGCGACCGGCGCCGGTTCAGCAATGCCGTGCTGCTCGGGATCGCCGTCTCCTTCCTCTCGCTCGCCCTGCTCGCCGAACTGCGGCACGCGCCCACGCTGGTGGCCGAGTTGGCGGCGCTCGCCATCGTGCTGCTGCCGGCGCTCGGCACGGTGGCCCTGGTCTGGTTCCTGCTCGCCAACGGCGTGACCATGATCCGCAAGGAGGGCGTGCGGCCCGCCAACCTGCTGTCGCTGCTGGCCGGCCTGGGCATCGTCGGCGTCCTCGGCCTGCTGGTCCTCGCGGTCGCCACCGGCTCGCACCGGCTCGGCATCCTCGCGGTCACGTCCGTGCTGGTGGTCGGCTACGTCTCCTTCCTGTTCGTGTGCTTCGTCGGCTACGCCTTCCTCTACGGCCGCCACCGGCCGCGCCGGGACGTCGACTTCGTCGTGGTGCTGGGCTCCGGGCTGATCGGCGGCGAGCGGGTGCCGCCGCTGCTGGCCAGCCGGCTGAACCGGGGCCGCGAGGTCTACGAGGAGCAGGCCGCGCGGGGCAACCCGCCGGTGCTCATCACCTCGGGCGGCCAGGGACCGGACGAGAAGCTCCCGGAGTCCCACGCGATGGCCGACTACCTGCTCGAACGCGGCTTCCCCGCCGAGCACGTCGCCCGCGAGGACCGCTCGCGCACCACCGAGGAGAACCTGCTCTTCAGCAAGGCCATCATGGAGGGCGCCAAGCCCGACTACCGCTGCGTCGTCGTCACCAACAACTTCCACGCCTTCCGGGCCGCCCTCACCGCCCGGAGGACCGGCGTCAACGGCCACGTCTTCGGCTCCCCCACCGCCGCCTACTACTGGCCCAGCGCGACCATCCGGGAGTTCGCCGCCGTCTTCCTCTCCCACAAGCTCGTCAACTTCGGCATCTGCGGCCTCCTGGCCGTCTGCGGGATCCTCGCCGCGCTCTGACGCCGCACACCGATCGGGTCCCGGCCGCCTCGGGGCGGCCGGGACCCGATGTCGTCCATCTCCCCGAAGGGTCCCGGAACGGCTACGGCCGGCGGCACCAGACCGCCGTCGGGCGGTCCTCGCGCAGCAGGTCGTCCTGGTGGTTGCCGCCGTGGTTGATCATGATCGTCCGGTACTTGTCCTGGTGGAACACCCAGTACCAGTGCTGACCGCCACTCGGGTCGTCCCGGCCGGGAACGGCCAGGAAGGCGTCCACGCGCGTGACGCCCTCCAGCGAGCGCCAGAGGCCGAGCTGCCGGTCGTCCCGCTGGAGCCGGTCCGGGTACGCCCGGCCGGAGCGGCCGATGGAGATCAGCCGGTAGCGCTGGCCCACCGGGGTGTTGTGGAACACCCAGTACCAGTGCGAGCCGTCGCCGGCGGGCCGCATGTCGGGGACGGCCAGGAAGGCGTCCACGTGCGTGACGGGAGTCGTCCCGCCGAACGAGCTCCACCGACTCACCGGCTGGTCCTCGGCCACCACCCGGCTCGCGTACGGCTCGGAGGCGTCGATCGACACGTAGCGGTAGACCTGGTTGCCGCCCACCGTGTGGAAGACCCAGTAGTCGCACTTGCCGTCGACGCGCTGCTGGTCGAACACCGGCAGGATGGTGTCGATCCGGGTGACGCCCCTCAGCGCGGGCCAGGACGAGTACGGTCCGACGTTCCTGACCACGACCCCGGTGCGGTCGTCGACCGTGCCGGTGGTGAGCTGGCGGACCTCGGTGCCGCCGGCGCCGATCAGGCGGATCGTGCCCTGCTGGAACGTCCAGTAGCGGCCGTCCACGTCGGGCAGCGGCAGGACGCAGTCCATCGGCAGGCTCTGCGCCACGACCGGCTGCCTGCCGTCGTCGACGAGCTCGCCGTTGAGACGGCCCTGGGCGAGCCGGCGCAGCGTGGTGATGGAGGGCGTGAAGCAGTAGAGCGCGCCGCGGGTCTGGACGAACGGGCGGAAGTCCAGCCCGGTGGTGGCCCGTTCGCCCGCCGGGGACCTGCCCTCCCAGCTGACCCGGCCGTCGTTCACGGTGGCGAGCTGGCCGCTGACCAGCGGGTCCGGGCCGGGCTTGGCCTCACGGCCGGGCGGGAAGTCCGGGTCGTTGATCCAGTTGGCCTGGATGAACTCGAACTGGCCCACCAGGTCGGACTGGTAGCAGACGAAGAGCAGGCCGCGCTGGGCGTCGGGGCCGAACTCGGGGATGTCGCTGGTCGGATCGAAGGGCTTCCCGTAGGGGGCGCCGCGCCTCATGATCCGGCGGGCGTCGATGAAGGCCTCGTCGACCGGGACGCCGTCGACGAGCCCGGCGCGGGGATTGGTCTTGCGCAGGTGGGAGAAGAGCGGGGTGATCAGGCCGTCCGGGTCCTCCGGGTCGCCGAGGTACGTGAAGTCGTTGTCCGCTCCGGCGGCCGGGTCGCCGGGCTGCTGGTCGGGGTACTTGCACACCGGCGCCCCGTTGCGCCAGCGGCCCACCAGCCGGGCGGCGAACCAGTCCCGCTTCGTGTCCTCCGGCACCGCCTTGAGGTCCTTCAGCCGCCGCAGCTGGGCGTCGACCTGCGCCCACCAGCCGGCGACGTCCTGCTCCAGGCGGCGCACCACCTGGAAGGAGCCGTTGTGCATCCAGGCGGGGACGGTCTTGGCGGCGGCTGTCTCCGGGGCGTGCGTCGCGGCGAGCTTCTTCCCGATGACGAACTCGCCGGCCGGGATGATCCGGGTGCCGGGGTGCTTCTTCGAGTAGAACACCGTCTCGGCCCCCTCGCCGGTGAACCGGTTGGGGTCGGGCTCGTCGAAGCCCTCGACCTCCGGCTCGCTGACGCCGTCCTTGAAGCCGAAGTGCTCCTTGCCCTTCTTGTCGCCCGCGAGGTGCTTGCCCTCCTGCTCGTAGACGACGACCGCGCCGGCCTGGCCGGCGGCCTGCTTCTGCTCCTTCACGGCGCTGTCGAGGTCCGCCGGGGTGTCGGAGGCGATGGTCAGCACCGCGTGGACGACCGGCTTGGTGGCGCAGCCGAACAGCCAGCGCTTCGGGTCGTTGTCGTCGGTGTCGCCGAGCGCGATCGACCGCGACGGGTCGGCCGGGCCCTGGATGAACGCCTCCAGCGTGTCGCCGGTCCTGGCCTCCGCCTTCAGGAGCTCCGGCTGCCCGGTGACGAACTGCAGGCCCTGGTAGGTGAAGCTGAGGCCCAGCCAGGTGGCCTTGAGCGCCGCCGGGTCACTGCCGCCGGAGGACTGACGGGCGTCGCTGAAGGTCTCGTTGAACCGGGCGACCTCCTGGGTGGTGGCGATCCTGGGAGTGATCTTCTCCAGCCAGCTCCGCGCCGCCGAGGCGTCGCTGAACTGGAGGAGCAGCAGGGTCATGTGGTCTTTCTTGAATCCGGCGAGGATGTCGCCCTGGATCTCGGTGTCTTGACGCAGACTCAGGTCTGGCACGGGGTGGCTCCGTTCGTCGGCTCCGTCGGCTCCGTCGGAGTGGCGGGAGTGGTCGGCGTGGTGTCGGCTCGGCGTGGGCGTGGGCGCGGTGTCGGCTCGGCGTCGGCGTGTGTCGATGGGGCTGCCGACGGGGGTGCCGGTGGGACTAGGGGTTCGGCGCCAGCTGGATCCACTTGGCCACGCTGGGCACACCGGCGTCGTTGAGGAGGAAGATCATGTACCAGCCGGGCGGGGCGTCCGCGGCCGAGGCCGGGCTCTGGAAGACGAGTTGGCCGCCCGCGCGGCTCACCAGCTTGAGCTCCAGACGGCGCTGGCTGGTATCCACCGAGTGCGTGGAGGTGATGGGCGCGAGCAGGACGGCGCGGGCGGCCTGGGTCGGCGAGTTGGTGTTGATCCGGAACGTGGTGCCGTAGCCCACGGGGTCGGTCGGGGCGGTCCGGATGTCCGGGCGGCCGCCGGGCTGGTGCAGGTACGGCGGCTCGTAGATCTCGATGGTGCCGTTGTTGCCGGCCTTGATGTCCGGGTTGTTGGCGATCTGCTGGAGCTCGTCGCCGGTGACCATGATCCGGCCGTCGGGCAGGACCACCGCGTTGGAGTGGTAGCCGCGCGGCAGCCGCTGCTTGGGGCCGAGGGCCCAGTTGCCGTCGGCGTCCCGGAGTTCGACCTGGCGGAAGCGGTCGTCGGGGACGTTCGGGTTGTAGTCGCCGAGGCCGTAGTCGCGGATGCCGACGGCCCCGTTGACGGTGAACAGGTTGCCGTTGGGGAAGATGAGCGTGTCGTCCTGGGCGCGGCCGAGGTTCCTCGGCTTCTCCTTGGTCCACTGGCCGCCCGAGAACTTGAAGGTGTTCGGGTCCTTGTGGTCGCCGCCGAGGACGAGCACCGAGTCCGGGCCGCTGGTGCCGTTGGGCAGGGCGACCGCCGAGCCGTACAGGCGGGTGAAGCCGTCGGGGCGGTTGGGCAGCGTGCCGCGGGTCTCGTTCACCGGGTCGAAGACGAACTGCTGGTCGGCGCTGCGGCCGAAGCCGTAGATCTTCCCGTCCTTGAGCGAGAACAGGTGCGGGTAGTCCATCCGGTAGGGCGCGTCCGCCTTCCACTGGTCCAGCGGGAGGTTCTCGGGCACGCTCGACTTGCCGTAGGAGACGTCGACGCCCTTGGCCGGGAAGCGTTCGACGATGGGGGTCGGGGTGCCGTAGCCGAGTTCGGACTGGCCGGACATGATGGTCTGCCGGCCGTCGGCCCCCGTGACCACGGACGGGTACCAGCGGCCGACCGCCATGTCCCGTTCCTGGTGCCAGGTCTCGGTCCACGGGTCGAAGACCAGGGCGAGCTTGGCACCGGTGCCGCCGTTGCCGCCGAGGTTGCCGCCGAAGACGCCGACCATGCCGTTGGGCAGGTAGGAGTGACCGGCGCAGAAGAACGGCGCGGGGCGCGGCTCGTCCAGGCCGTCCGGCATGTTGACGTCCGGCGGCGGGACGGCCTTGAACGTGCCCGGGTCGGTGTCGTTCGCGGGCGGCGTCCACAGGTAGGCACGCCCGGCGTTCTGCTTGCCGATGACGTCGGTGGGCGCGGTCTCCTTCTGGGGGTTCTCCTCGACGGCCTCGAAGGAGAAGATCAGCACCTTGCCGGTGGGCAGCAGGGCGATGTGGTCCCCGTACTCGGGCGAGGGGATGTACTGCTTGAACCGGCCGAACTGCGCGGGGTCGTACTTCGCGTTGTCCTGCGCCTGGGTGGCGGTGAGCATGTTGAAGCGGTTGGTGCGGGTGGTCTGCGGGTAGCCGGTCTGGACGGCCCGCAGGCCGATCCGGTCCCGCGCCATCCCCTCGGCGGCCGGGCGCCCGAAGGCGGCCACCTCGTCGGCCCGGACCTCGGCCCGCACCTGCTCGTCGGTGATGCGCGGCGCGCCGGTCCCGGCGAAGGGGTCGGTCACCGCGGCGGCGACTGGTGCGGGCGAGGTCAGGATCGTGGTGGTCGATAGGACGACGGTGACGGCACTGGCCGCCAGCACCGCCCGGAGCCTTCTGCGCGAAGCTCCGGGTGACGTGGCGGGCAGGGTGCTGGGGGGTGTTCTGCGTGGCATGGGGTTCCTCGCGACATGTCGGTCAGGGCTGCTCGGCAGCCGCACGGATGACAGCGATTCGCGGCCAGTAGACCACGCTAGGTAGTCGTTCGTGAGCAGACACCCCAGTCGCCCCATGATCGGCTGTCGACACACCGTCACCGTGCGTGGTTCCTGGCGGGGCATCACCATCGTGCTGAAATGGCCGCGCACCCCACCCCCGGACCTCAGGAGCGCCTCGTGCCCAGGAAGACCAGGATCGCCGTGACCCTCGTGACGGGAGTCGTCGTCCTCGCCGCCACGAGCGGCAGTGCGGCGGCGACGACGAGCATCCTCGCCCCGCAGTCGGTGACCGGCCCCACCCTCCGGGGCGGCGCCGACGGAAAGCCGCACGAGTTGCTCTGCCCGCCCGACGAGAGCGTCTACGGCGGCGGGTTCAGCATCACTCCCGGCGAGAACCGCAGACTCGACCGCCAGACGACCGACGTCCTGGAGAACCGCCCGAACGACGACGCCACCGGCTGGATCGTCGCCGTCCGCAAGGACGACTGCCCGCCGGAGGGTCAGAAGGGCGAGCCCCGGCCCGCCGACCTCACCATCCGCATCGTGTGCACCGACGGCGAGAACAACACCAGCCTCGGCGGCTGACACGCCCGTCCGGCCGGAGGGCCCGCGGCATGTCGGCCGCCCACGGACCGGATCGGGCGGCCCCAACGCCTCGATCCGGTCCTGTCCCCGGCGCCGAGCCCGGCCCCGGCGCCCTTCCCGGCCCTTCGGCTCAGTCCGTCGAGCGCGGGCCCAGGATCGCGCACGTGGTGGTGGCGTGTGCGTACAGCTTGCCGGTCTCGGCACCGACCACCCTGGCCTCGGCGGTGGCGATCGTCCGGCCGAGGTGCACCACCTCGCCCTCGCAGCGCAGCAGGCCGGTGTCGGCGAACACCGGGCGCACCATGTGGACGTTCAACTGGGTGGTCGTGTAACCGAGTCCGGCGGGCAGGCGGCTCAGGACGGCGCAGCCGAGGGCCGAGTCGAGCAGGGTGGCGAGGAAGCCCCCGTGGACGGTGTTCATCGGGTTGTACAGGTGGTCACCGGGCTCGCCCTCGAACACCGCGAACCCCGGCTTGGCCGCGGTGAGGTGGAAGCCCAGCGTGCTGCAGATGGAGGGCTGGATCCGCCCGGCGATGATCTCCTGGAGGATCTCCTCACCGGTCAGGTGCGCGTAGGCGGTCAGCGGCGGACCTGCCGTCCACGTGTGGGTGCGGGTCCGCAGTTCCCCGGTGACCAGCGGATTCGGCTCGTCGGTCGCAACCTCTTGATTCGTCATGGGATCAACCTGCCTTGTTCCCGCCCTTCCCTCAAGTGTCGCCCGGCACCCGGAAGTCGGCGCCGAGACGGTCGGCTTCGGGGTGGTGGTGCACGCCATGCCGGGCCGCTGGACGGCGGTCGCGCGCCACATGGCCACGGTGCACGGGAGGCGACACGCTGCACGGCATCCACGTCGACTCCTCCCCCACCCAGGAGCCTCCGATGTCCGTCCTCGCCGCGCTCGCCCGTACCTCCGCCGCCGCCGTGCTGACCGCCGGCACGCTCACCGGGACACTGGCCGCCGGGGCCGCTACTGCCTCCCCCACCGCCGCAGCCGCCGCAGCCGCCTCCGCGACCATCTCCCCCGCCGACTCCGCGGCCGATTCCGCGGCCGATTCCCCGACCGGCACGTTCCAGCAGGTCACCGGCTTCGGCAGCAACCCCGGCAACCTCGCGATGTACGCCTACACCCCCGCCGGGCTGCCCGCCGGCGCGCCGCTGGTGGTCGCGCTGCACGGCTGCCTCCAGACCGCCTCCGACTACTACCAGCACTCCGGCTGGACCAAGTTCGCCGACCTGTACGGCTTCGCCGTGGTGTTCCCCCAGACGAACGGTGCCAACAACAGCCTGTCGTGCTTCAGCTGGTTCGACGCGACCAAGGACACGCGAGGCACCGGAGAGGCCGGTTCGGTGGCCCAGATGGTCGCCAAGGCCGAGGCGCTGTACGGCTCGGACGGCCACCGGGTGTACGTCACCGGGCTCTCGGCCGGCGGCGGCCTGGCGGCCGACCTGCTGGCCGACTACCCGGACGTGTTCGCCGGCGGTGCGATCGACTCCGGCCTGCCCGCGCACTGCGCCACCACCCAGGGCGCCGCCTCCGCCTGCCAGAACAGCGACCAGGGCCTCACCCCCGCCCAGTGGGGCGACAAGGTCCGGTCCGCGGACCCGGGGTACGCCGGGCCGTGGCCGCGGGTCGCGGTCTGGCAGGGCACCTCGGACACCGTCGTCCGGCCGGTGAACGCCACCGAACTGCGCGACCAGTGGACCGACGTCTGGGGCCTCCCCCAGCGCCCGACGTCGAGCCGCCCCCTGCCGGGCGGCACCACCGAGGACCTGTACGCCGACCCGGGCGGCCGGCCCGCCGTGG
Source organism: Kitasatospora sp. NPDC057904 (assembly GCF_042887925.1). Lineage (NCBI taxonomy): Bacteria > Bacillati > Actinomycetota > Actinomycetes > Kitasatosporales > Streptomycetaceae > Kitasatospora > Kitasatospora sp. NPDC057904. The sequence goes on along the minus strand of NZ_JBHVOL010000004.1, from coordinate 587,492 downwards.
CGGTGTACTCCGTCGCCGGGATGGGCCACGGCCTCGCCGTCGACCCGGGCTCCGGCGCCGATCAGTGCGGCGCGACCGGCAGTTACTTCCTCGGCACCATCTGCTCCTCCTACTACACCGCGCAGTTCTGGGGCCTGTCCGGTGGCGGCGGGCCCACCACCCCCGGTCTGCCGGCCCCGACCGGGCTGACCGCGTCCGCGGCCGGGCCGGACTCGATCGGCCTCTCCTGGCAGGCCGTCAGCGGCGCGGTGTCCTACCAGGTGCTCCGCGACGGCTCGCCGGCCGGCACCACGACCGGCACCTCCTTCACCGACACCGGGCTGGCTCCCGGCACCCCGTACACCTACACCGTGGCGGCGGTGGACGCCTCGGGGACCCTGGGCGCCAGGTCGGCGGCGGTGACGGCGAGTACCAGCGGCAGCGCACCGCAGTGCTTCACCGACAGCAACTACGCCCAGGTGCAGGCCGGCCGGGCCACCCAGAGCGGCGGCCTCACCTACGCGCTCGGCTCGAGGCAGGACATGGGCCTCTGGAACACCTTCGTCACGCACACCCTGCGGCAGACCGGACCCGGCTACTACGTCCTCGCGGACGGTCAGTGCTGAACGGCGCATCCGCCGCGCCTCCTCTCACGATCGCAGTCCCTCGAACAGGTCGGCCTCGGGCAGTTCAGCGACGGCCGGCACGCAGGACCGGGCGAGGTGGTAGTCCTCCGTCGGCCAGACCTCGCGCTCGATGTCCCGGGGGTGGGCCATGAAGGCCACCCCGGGCTCGACCTGGGTGGCGTGCGCGAGCATCGCGGCGTCCCTGACCACGAACTGCTCGGCGCACGCTATCCGCGTGGTGGTCGCGAGGGCGGGCGGGGTTTCCGGCCAGCCGACGAGCAACTCGCCCATGGCCGACGGGACGCCCCGTTCCGTCATCGCGTCGTGCATGGTCTGGAACCAGGCCCGGGAGAGCGCCAGGTGGTAGTAGAGCTTCGCCGCCTGCCACGGCTCCCCCGCCGCCGGATAGCGGTCCGGATCGGCGGCGGCCTCGAAGGCCTCGACCGAGACCCGGTGCGTCATCACGTGGTCCGGGTGCGGGTACCCGCCGGTCTCGTCGTACGTGATGACGACGTGCGGACGGAACTCCCGGATCAGGGCGACCAGCGGGGCCGCGGCCACCTCCAACTCCTGGGCCGCGAAGCAGTCCTCGGGCAGGTCCTCCCCGGGCCCGGGCATCCCGGAGTCGGTGAAGCCGAGGAACTGCTGGCGCACGCCCAGGATCTCGCGGGCGGCGGCCATCTCCTGGCGTCGGATCCGCGGGAGGTCGGCCCGCACCTCCGGGCGGTCCAGCGCCGGGTTGAGGACGGAGCCGCGCTCGCCGCCGGTGCAGGTGGCCACCAGGACGTCGACACCCTCGGCCGCGTACCGGGCGAGCGTGGCCGCGCCCTTGCTGGACTCGTCGTCGGGGTGCGCGTGAACGGTGAGCAGGCGGAGTCCGCCGGGGTGCTTGGTGAACATGAGTACTCCTTGGAAGTTGATCATTGAGGTGAGCGAACGGGACCGCCGCGCCGTTCCCGGATGAGACGGCTCCCCTGTCGTGCCGTCAGACCTGCTTGCGGGTGCCCGGGTAGAGCAGGGCGGGGGCTATCGAGAGGGCGGAGAGGGCCAGCACCCACCAGAAGGTGTCGCCGAAGGCCGCGGCCGGGTGGCCCGGGTGCCCGCTCCGGGCCTGCTGCAGGACCAGCGTCAGCACCGCGGTGCCGAGGGCGCCGCCGAGCCGGTTGAGCACGTTGACCGCGCTCGCGGCGGCCGGCACCTGGGCCTTCTCCACGCTGGAGTAGACCGCCGCCATCCCCGGTATGAGGATGATCCCCATGCCGACGCCACGCAGCGTCAGGGAGGCCGCCAGCAGCCAGTCCGCCGGACCGCCGCCCGCACCGAGCCGGGTGAAGGCGAGTGTGCCGAGCAGCGAGCAGGCGATGCCGAGCAGGATCAGCGGACGCGGTGCGAGCCGGTCCGCGATCCGCCCCGCAAGCAGCGAGGTGACCGCCGTGCCGAGGGCCTGCGGCGCCAGGAGCAGCCCGGCCTCCACCGCGCCGGCGTGCTCCACCTGCTGGTAGTAGAGCGGCACCAGGAACATCGAGCTGTAGAGCGCCGCGCCCTGGAGGAAGGAGTTCGCCGTCGCGACCGCGAAGCCGCGCCGCGCGAAGAGCCGCAGGTCGATCAGCGGCGCCCGGCCCCCGCCGGCGGACGGGCGCAGCGCGTGCCACCCGTACGCGAGGAGGAGCAGGGCCCCCGCCGCGGCCGCCGCCGGGCCGGCCCAGCCGCCGTCAGCGATCACCGACAGCCCGTAGACCAGGCCCGTCAGGCCCGGGGAGAGCAGGGCCAGGCCGAGGCCGTCCAGCCGGGGACGGGCCTGCGCGGGACCGCCCTCCGACGGGAGCCAGCGGAGCGCCAGCAGCACGGTGACCAGCCCGACCGGGACGTTCAGCAGGAACATCCAGCGCCAGCTCAGGTGATCCAGCAGCACACCGCCGAGGATCGGACCGAGGACCGGCGCGAGACTGATCGGGAACAGCAGCGTGCCCATCACCCGCCCGATCCTGGACGGACCGGCCGCCTGCACCATGAGCGTCTGCCCGAGTGGCTGGATCATCCCCCCGCCGAACCCCTGGAGGATCCGGAAGCCGATCAGGCTGCCCGTCGACCACGACAGCCCGCACAGCACGGAGCCGAGGACGAACAGCACCACCGCCGCGAGCCACGCGCGCCGGGCGCCGAACCGCCCGGCGGCCCAGCCGGACAGCGGCATGACCAGGGCTATCGCCAGCAGGTACCCGGTGGACACCCACTGGACCGCCGCCATCGAGCCGTGCAGATCGCGGGCGACGGAGCCGATGCCCACGTTGACGATCGTGGTGTCCAGCAGTGCGAGCACCGGACCGAGCGCCAGCACCGCACCCATCTTCATCAGGCCCGGCGGCAGCGGCTCCCGCCCGGCGCGGACCGGCGTCCGCCCGGCCGTCCCCTCCGCCGGTTCCCTCTTCACCGTGGTGACCTTCGCGGTCATGGCCCCTCCCCGAGGTTCGACGTCGTGTCCACGCCCGTGCGGCCGAGGACTCCTCCGACGGCCTGTCCGGCCGCCGAGGAAGAACTTAGGTCGAACCCAGTGATTGGGTCAAGCATAATTTCTGTGCTCGACCCAGCGAACTGCGCTAGGCTCCCGCCATGACCGACAGCACCCCGAACCTGCGCGAGCTCAACAAGCGCCGCACCCGCGAGGCGATCTCGCACGCCGCGACCAGGCTCTTCATCGACCGGGGCTTCGAGCGGACCACCATCGCCGAGGTCGCGACGGCCGCCGGCGTCGCCAAGATGACCGTCACCAACCACTTCCCGCGCAAGGAGGACCTCTTCCTCGACCTGCACGAGGAGATGGTCGCCAGGTACGCCCGAGCGGTCGCCGACCGCGCCCCCGGCGAGTCCGCCCTCGCCGCGCTGCGCCGCGCCTGCCTGGCCGAGATCGACCGGCGCGACGCCGCGCTCGGCTTCTCCGGCGAGGCGTTCGCCCGCACCATCACCGAGAGCCCCGCGCTGACCGCCCGGCTGCGCGAGCTGCACGAGCAGGGCGAGACGGCGCTCGCCACCGCCCTGGCCGAGGCCGCCCACGTGCCGGCCGGCGACTTCGAGAGCCGGGTCGCCGCCGGCCTGCTGGCGGCCGTCCCCCGGGCCGTCTCCGCCGAGGTGTTCCGCCGCACCCTGGCCGGGGAGGGCCACGAGGCCATCGCGGCGGCCGTCCGCCCGTCCGCCGCCCGCGCCTTCGACCGCCTGGAGGGCGCGCTCGGCGACTTCGCCGTCCGGGCCGACGAAGCCGGGGCGACCGACGAAGCCAAGGAAACCGAGGTGGTCAAGGCAATCGAGGAATGACCACGAACCGGGCGGGGCACGACCACCCGCCGGACCGCCGCCCGACCACGAACGAATGCACACCCGGCACCGAACCGAACACCCGCACCCCGATCGCCACTTGACGAAAGGTTGACCTGTTCACGGCAGAAAGTTGACGCCCGCCGCCCCTATCGTCGGCCCATGCCCATGCCCCCACAGCCCATCAGGCCGACGGCCCTGCCGGTCCTCCCCTACCGCAAGCCCACCCGCGGCCGGGACTACTGGGTCCTGGACAACGTCCTGCCCGATCCGGACGCCGTCCGCGAGCGCGTCCTGGCCCGCGGCGACTGGACCGAGGGCTACCCGCACCGCCCGGAGACCTGGCCCGGCCTGCGCACCATGCCCGGCCTGGAGCCCGGCGAGCTCGCCCGCGTCGAGGCCCAGGTCCGCAAGGCCACCGGCGCCTCCCGGCTCTGGGTCCAGAGCACACCGGGCGGCGGCACGCTCAACCACAACTGCGTCCAGGTCGTCGGCGCCGGCGAGTCGGAGTCCCGTCCGCACACCGACTCCCGGGCGCTCTGCCGCTACGCCGCCGTGCTCTACCTGAGCCCCGGCGCCCCCAAGGACGCCGGCACCAGCTTCTACCGCCAGCAGCTCCCCGGCGGCCGGCTCGGCGGCAACCTCGTCAACGCGCCGCACAACAACCTCGTGGAGGCGCTCGGCACCCGCCACGTGCCCGCCGACCACTTCACCGAGGACGTCCGCGTCCCGAACCGCTACAACCAGCTGCTCCTCTACCACGCCAACCTCATCCACAGCGCCACCACCTACTACGGCACCGAGCTGGCGGACCGCCGGATGACGGCCGTCTTCTTCTGGATGGCCTGACGCGCCGCCGGCCGACCGTCCCGACGGACGGCCCGGCGGAGGGCCCGATGACCGTCCCGACGGACGGCCCGGCGGAGGGCCCGATGACCGTCCCGACGGACAACCCGACCGAACGGCACGCACCTTCACCATGGATCACCCGCGAGTCCTCCTACTCGACGCCGCCCCCGGTCCGCTCCTCGACCGCGAACTGGAGCGCCTGACCGGCCACCGCCTGGCCGTCACGCTCAACCTCCGGCGCGTCGAGGACCGGGCGGGTGCCCGGTCCGCCTGGTCGGAGCTCGTCGAGTTCACCGACCTCGACCCCTTCGACGAGGCGGCCCTGATGGCCGAGTTCAGCCGCGGACCGGGCTTCGACGCGCTCAAGTCCCGCGCGGGCGTGCCCCTGCGCGCCGCCTTCCTCGCCGCGGCGACGGCCCCCGAACGACACCGCCCGCTGCGGGTGATCGGCCGTGCCGGAGCCGGCACCGACCACGTGGACCTGGCCGCCGCGGCCCGGTACGGCATCACCGTCACCCACACCCCGGGCTCCAACGCGAACGCCGTCGCCGAGTTCGCCCTCGCCCAACTGCTCACTCTCACAAGGGACCTGTCCGCCCACAACGAGAGGTCACACCGAGGCGCCTGGGGCGCACCCGCGACCCCGCCGCGCGAACTCTCCGAACTCACCCTCGGCATCGTGGGACCGGGCCTGATCGGCACGGCACTCGCGACACGCGCGTCCGCCCTCGGCATGACCGTCCAGGCACACGCGCGCCGTCCGACCGCGCCACCGATACGGCACGTCCCGTCTCTCGACACCCTCCTCGCCACCAGCGACGTCGTGTCCCTTCACCTCCCACTCACCCCGCAGACGCGCCAATTGATCGGCCGACGCGAACTCGCCCTGCTCCGACCGGGATCGGTGCTCCTCAACACCGCGCGCGGCGGCATCGTCGACGAAGGGGCGCTCGCCGACGCCCTGCGCGACCCCGCCCACCCCCTCGCGGCCGCCGCCGTGGACACCTTCGCCCACGAGCACGCCGCCTTCGCCTCGCCCCTGTTCGACCTGCCCAACGCCCTGCTCACCCCGCACGTCGCGGGCATGACCCGAACGGCCATGGCCGAGGCCGCCCTCCGCTGCGCCGACCACCTCGCCGCACTCCTCGCCGGACGCCCCGAAGGCATCCCGGTCGCCTCACCTGCCCGGTAGCAGCACCCGGCCCGCGACCCCGCCGGCCGCCCCTGTCACGCCCCTGTCACAGAGCGCGCGAACCGCTTGACCCGGCCGGTCCCCGCCCGCCGACAGTGGGTCATGGACGAACGCTGCATCATCCTCGACATCGGCGGCGTGCTGGAGCACACGCCGCGAACCGGCTGGATTCCTTACTGGGAACGGGAGTTGGGCTTGCCGCCGGGCACCGTCGACCAGCGTCTGGAGGACGTCTGGCACGCCGGCTCGATCGGCGCCGTCGACGAGGCGGAGGTGCGCCGACAGGTGGCCGCCCGACTGCGCCTCGACCCTCCCCGGGCGACGGCGTTCATGGCCGACTTCTGGGCGGAGTACCTCGGGACGCCGAACGTCGAACTCATCGCCCACGTACGCGGCCTGCGACACCGGACCCGGCTCGGGATCCTGAGCAACAGCTTCGTCGGCGCCCGCGAGCGCGAGGTGAGCCGCTACGGCTTCGACGAGCTCGTCGAGGACGCCGGGCACATCGTCTACTCGCACGAGATCGGTGTGGAGAAGCCCGACCCGCAGGCCTTCGAGAAGGCTTGCACGATCCTCGGCGTCCGCGCCGCCGACTGCCTCTTCGTCGACGACCACGCGCCGAACGTCGAAACCGCCCTGACCCTGGGCATGCAGGCGCACCTGTTCGACGACAACCACCGGACGATCGTCCGCATCGCCGAATTCCTGTCCGCTGACGGCGAGTTCCGAAACTGACGGCCGATAACCCATTGACGGAGTGAGTGCTCACTCCGCATTATGGAGCCATGACCGAGACACCTGGCACCCAGCCCGCCCGACGCCGGGCACCCGCGATGGACCCGGAGCAGCGGCGCGCGATGATCGTCGCCGCCGCGCTCCCCCTCGTCGTCGAGTACGGCGCGTCCGTGACGACGGCCAAGATCGCCCGGGCCGCCGGCATCGGCGAAGGCACGATCTTCCGCGTCTTCGACGACAAGGACGCCCTCCTCGCCGCGTGCATGGCCGAGGTCCTCAACCCCGACGACACGATCACCCACCTCGCCGCGATCCCCCTGGACCAGCCCCTCGCCGACCGGCTGGCCGAGGCCGCCGACGTCGTGCGCGGACACCTGACCCGCATCGGAGCCGTGGCCGGAGCCCTCATGGCGGGCGGCCGGCTGGAGCGGCCCGGGCCCGGCCCGGACGGCAAGCTGCCCGACCGCGAAGCCGGACTGGCCCGGCCGCGCGCCGCCCTCGCCGCCCTGTTCGAGCCCGACCGCGACGCGCTGCGGCTCAGCCCGGAACGCCTCGCCGACGCCTTCCAGTTGATGATCATGTCCTCCGGCCGCCCCGGCGCCCCCGACCCGCTCACCACCGCCGAGCTCGTCGACCTCTTCCTCCACGGCGCCCTGCAGAGCGCCCCGCGGTGACCGGACGCCAGGCGACTGCCCCGGATCGGAGCTGTCGATCACCGCAACGGCGAGGCTCCGCAGCCACCCCCGGGCCCAGCCGGAACGCTCCGGCGGGCTGAGCCGCCCCGGCGTCCCGATGGCGGCGCCCCACCTCGGTGTGGGCGCCGCCATCGCACACCCGTACACCGGCCGCTCGGCCATCGGCGTCTGCCCGGGTTGGCGGCCGTCACCCCCGGGGAGGCTGAGCGGCATGAACCAGCCCGCACTCCCGATCGCCGAAACGACCGCCGAAACGACCACCGAAGCAACGGCCGAAGCGACCACCGAGACGACCACCGAGACCGTCCGCCCCGACTGGGCGGAGATCGACGGGCTCCCGACGCTCGACCTCCTGCACCTCATGAACGCCGAGGACCGGACCGTCCCCGTGGCCGTCGCCGGGCAGCTGGAGCGCATCGCCGCCGTCGTGGACGGGGCCGCCGAGCGGATGCGGCGGGGCGGGCGCCTGATCTACGCGGGCGCCGGGACGGCCGGGCGGCTCGGGGTGCTGGACGCCGCCGAGTGTCCGCCGACCTTCGGCACCGACCCCGGCCGGGTCGTCGGGCTGATCGCCGGCGGTCCGGCGGCAGTCACGTCGGCGGCCGAGGGCGCCGAGGACCGCGCCGACCTCGCCGCGGCGGACCTGGCCGCCCTGGCACTCACCCCGGACGACACCGTGATCGGCGTCTCCGCCTCCGGCCGGACGCCCTACGCGGTGGCCGCCGTCCGGTGCGCCCGCGCCGCCGGTGCGCTCACCGCCGGGCTGGCGGGCAACCTCGGCTCGGCGCTCGTCGCGGCCGCCGAGCTGCCGATCGAGGTGGTCACCGGCCCGGAGGTCCTGGCCGGCTCGACCAGGCTCAAGGCGGGCACGGCGCAGAAGCTCGTGCTCAACCTCGTCTCGACGGCCGTCATGGTCCGCCTGGGCCGTACGTACGGAAATCTGATGGTCGACGTCCGCGCCACCAACGCCAAGCTACGTGACCGCGCCCGCCGGATCGTCACCGAGGCCACCGGCGCCGCCGACGCGGACGTGCGCCGCGCCCTGGCGGCGACCGACGGCCGGGCCAAGGACGCGGTCCTCGTCCTGCTCGCGGACGTCGACGCGCCGACCGCCGCCCGTCTGCTCGCGGACTGCGACGGCCGGCTCCGCGAAGCCCTCAAGCGCGCCTGAGGGATCCTCAGCCGAACGTCAGCTCGGCCTTCCCGGCGACCGCCCCGAGCCGCGGGAAGGAGTGCGCCACCGGCGCGCGGTGCTCCTCCTCCGTGAGCGCGGTCATCGCGTCCTCGACGAACACGACCTCGTAGCCGAGGTCGACGGCCGCGCGGGCCGTCGACTCGACGCCGAGGTTGGTCGCGATGCCGGCCAGCACGACGGTCCTGACGCCCCGCGCCCGCAGCAACTCGTCCAGCCCGGTCGCGTGGAAAGCGCCGATCGTGCGCTTGACCACGACCTCGTCGGCCACCGCCGCGACCTCCGCGACCAGGTCGCTGCCCGGCGGCTGCTCGGCGACGTTCGGCCGCTCGACGCGCACGGCGACGACGGGGGCACCGGCCTCGCGGAAGAGCCCGGCCAGCTCCAGCGAGGCCGCGAGGACCTCCGTGCCGGGGCGCGGGGCGAGCGGGTTGGCGACGATCCGGTCCATCAGATCGACGAGGACGAGCGCGGTGCTGCAGGCATCGAGGGTTCGCATGGCGCTCACGCTAGTGGATCTCCCGGCACCCGGAATCCGCCCCCTCTCCTCAAGCGGACTCCCCGGCCTCCCCGGACTCCCCGGACTCCCCGAACTCCTCGACCTCCCCGGCCTCCCCGGCCTCCCCGGCCTCCCCGGCCTCCCGTGCGATCTCCGCACGGAACCCCTCGACCATGACCCGCAGCCCGTACTCGAAGTCGGCGTCGTGGTCGGCCATCCGCAGCACGTCGGCGGCCTCGCGCAGCAGCGGCAGGTCGCGCAGGGCGTCGTCGTCGTAGAGCGGCGTGTCGCGGTCCTCGGCGTCCTGCCGCCAGGCCTGCTCCTCGGTGACCCAGCCCATGATGTACCGGTCGACGGCGAGCAGCAGCCGCAGGGCCGTGCGCGGCCGCAGCCCGGCCCGGCAGAGGGCGCTCACCTGGGCCTCGACTGCCGGGAGTTCATCCTCGCTGGGCAGGGTGCCGGCGTGCACGCGCGCACCGTCGCGATAGGCGAGCAGCGCACGGCGCTTCGCGCGGGCGTCGGCGGCGATCCAGTCCGGCCAGTGCTGCGGGTCGGGGGTGCGGTCGGGCGGCAGGGCCTCGGCGAGCATGGCCTCGGCCATGAGGTCGAGCAGTTCCCGCTTGTTCTTGAAGTGCCAGTACAACGCCGGTGACTGGACGCCGAGTTCGCGCGCCAGGCGGCGGGTGGTGAGCCCGTCGATGCCGACCTCGTCGAGCAGTCGCAGCGCGGTGCGCACCACCTCGTCACGTTGCAGCGCCATGCCGACCGCCCTCCGAACCCGTTCCGCGTCGTTCGCCCGCCTTATTCGCTTGCCCACCAACTTTATCGCCGATAAGGTCGGCGCCGGAATTTATCAGTGATAAGGACAGCATCGAGGACCACACCCATGCCCACCCCGCCCTGGCTCGACACGGCGCCCTGGCGCTCCTCCCGGGACTTCCGCCTGACCTGGACCTCCGGCACGGTCACCCTGCTCGGCTCGGTCTTCACCATGACGGCGATCCCGCTCCAGATCGCCGACCTCACCGGCTCGCCGCTCGCCGTCGGCGCGGTCGGCGCGGTCGAACTCGTGCCGACGATCGTGTTCGGCCTGTACGGCGGCGTGCTCGCGGACCGCGCCGACCGCCGCACCGTCGCCCTCGTCACCGAGATCGCACTCGCCGTCCTCAGCGCGCTCCTCCTCGCCAACGCGCTGCTCGGCACGCCCGCGCTGTGGCCGCTGTACGCGGCGGCCGGGCTCGCGGCGGCGCTCCAGGGGCTCCAGCAGCCCTCGCTGGAGGCGATGATCCCGCGCCTCGTCCCGCACGATCAGCTGGTCGCGGCCGGTGCGCTGCTGTCACTGCGCTGGAGCGTCGCCGGACTGGCCGGCCCGGCCGCCGCCGGCCTGGTGATCGCGACGGCGGGCGTCCCGGTGGCGTACCTGGTCGACGTCGCCACCTTCCTGGTCTCGATCGCGCTGCTCGCCGCCGTCCGCCCGGTGCCGTCCGAGCGGGACGCCGAGGCCCCGCAGTGGCGCGAGTTCACCGAGGGCGCCCGGTACGCGGCCCGCAGGCCCGATCTGCTGGGCACCTACCTGGCCGACCTCGCGGCCACCGTCTTCGCCCTTCCCACCGCACTCTTCCCCTTCCTCGCACGGGAGTTGGACGCCGTATGGGCCCTCGGCCTGCTCTACGCCGCCTCGGCGGCGGGCAGCCTGGTCGCCGCCACCACCAGCGGCTGGACGAACCGCGTGCACCGGCACGGCCGCTTCGTGCTCCTCTCCGCCGCGGCGGTGGGACTCGCGATGGCCGGCGCCGCAGCCGTGCCGCACCTGTGGGCCGTCCTCGCGTGCCTCGTCGTCGCGGGCGCCGCGAACTGGACCGGCGACACCTTCCGCAGCGCCATCTGGAACCAGTCCATTCCGGACGAACTCCGGGGCCGCACGGCCGGGCTGGAGATGCTCATCGGCTCCGCGGGACCGGCCCTCGGCGACCTGCGCGCCGGCGGACTCGCCGCCCGGCAGGGCATCCGCGCGGCACTGCGCACCGGCGGGCTCCTCTGCCTGACCAGCGCCGCCGCCCTCTCCGCCGCCCTGCCCGCCCTGTGGCGCTACGACCGCCGCACCGACCCGCACGTCCGGGCCGTCCGCGCGGCCGCGCAGGCCGAAGAGGCGGCGCGGTGACGCCACCGGGCCGCGCCGGGGCGGAGACGCCGCGTCCGGTCGCCGACACTCGGCAGGCAGCCTCGGCAGGCAGTACTCGGCAGGCAGTGCGAGAACGATTGACGTGAATACGCCGCCCCGGCCGCACAACCGTTGACCCCTTCCCCATCAGGCGCTTGGCTCACTCCGGGCCGGCCGCTGGGGAGTCGAGCGCGGCCCGCCGATCCCAGGGGAGGTACCACGATGAACCGAGCACGCCCGACGCGCCACGTCCTGCGCGCCGCCTGCACACTGGCCGCGGCGGCGCTGGCCTGCGCGGCGGCCGCGCCCGCGCACGCCGACGCGCCCACCGGCGCCACCAAGCGGGTGACGGTCGGCACCCCGGGCTCGCAGCCCGACGGCGCCTCGAACGCGCAGGGCCTGAGCGCGGACGGCCGCTTCGCCGTCTTCACCTCCAGCGCCTCCAACCTCCTGCCCGGCAGCGGCAACGGCCGGACCAAGGTCTTCGTCCGCGACCTGTGGACGGGCAAGGTCGAACGGGAGGACGTCAGCACCGCCGGGGCCGACGCCGACCTCGACTCCTACGAGGCCACCATCAGCGGCAACGGCCGCTTCGTGGCGTTCACGTCCTCCGCGACGAACCTCGGCTCCGGCGCCGGCCGCGCCACTCCGGACGTCTACGTCCACGACCGCCTGACCGGGAGGACCGAGCCGGTCGCCGCCACCGATCCGGCGAAGCCCCAGACCGGCCACTCCGCCGGCACCCCGTCGATCAGCTGGGACGGCCGGTACGTCGCCTTCCAGTCCGACCGCACCGACCTCGCCCCCGCCGGCGTCACCCCGCACGGCGGCACCATCTACGTCACCGACCGTCGGACCGGGAAGACCCGCCTGGTAAGCATCGGTGCGGACGGCACCGCGGCCAACGGCTCCTCCGCCTCGCCGGTGATCAGCGCGGACGGCCGCACCGTCGGCTTCATCTCCAAGGCGACCAACCTCATCGCCCAGGACAAGCCCGGCGCCCTCCACGAGGACGCCTTCGGCGACCGGACCACCGCCGACGACCTCGCGCCCGGCAGCAGCAGCACCAGCACCGGCAGCGGCACCGGCAGCAGCAGCAGCAGCCCCAGGATCCTCAAGCCCCGCAGCTACCCGTTCTACGTCCGCGACCTCGACGACGAGGAGACCCGCCTCGCCAGCCCGGACGGCAAGGGCGGCTCGCGCGGCGTGGAGAACCCGAGCCTCAGCCCCGACGGCCGGTTCGCGGTCTTCTCCGCCCCCGTCTTCCACGGCACCGGCCCGTGGGACCGTCACTTCGAGGTGTTCGTCCGCGACCTGGAGCAGGGCACCGAGCGCTCCGTCACCGTCGCCCTCCCGGGCACCACGGTCCGCTCCGACGCGTGGGAGGGCCGGATGACGGCGGACGACCGCTGGGTCTACTTCAGCTCGACGGCCGACGACCTCGTGCCCGGGGACACCAACAACGCCTCCGACGTCTTCCGGTTCGACCTGTGGAGCAACCGCACCGAGCGGGTCAGCGTGGCCACCGACGGCTCGCAGAGCACCGGCGGGTCGAGCGCCCCGTTCGTCGACGCGTTCGGCACCACGGTGCTGTTCACGTCGGAGGACGGCACCCTCGTGCCGGACGACTCCAACAAGCTCCCCGACGTGTTCGTCCACAGGTACCGGTTCTGACGGACCGCCACCGCCACCCCACCGGGCCTGCCGCGCGATCAACCGCGCAGCAGGCCCGTTCTGTTCACGTCAAGCGAATAGTTTCCACGACTCTGTTGACTGACACTTTGTCAACAGTTCACCATTCACGGTCTACCCGCATAGATCCCATGGTGGTGGCATGGACACACCGCCCGGCGAAGGAAGCCGGGCCGCCACAGGAAGCTCCCCACATGCTTCGTTCCCAGCGCCTCGCCCCCGCCGTGGCCGCCGTCGTCCTCACCGTCGGCGCGCTCGCCGCCGGCGGCACCGCGCACGCCGCCGCCCCCACCCAGCACCGCGCCGCAGCGCCGCTCGACCAGACCTGCTCGCAGGCCTACCTCCCGCTGCCCGACCCGGCCTGCACCCCCGGCGCCACCAACCCGGACGTCACCCAGGCCACCATCGACGACACCATCTGCGTGCCGGGCTACAGCACGTCCATCCGCCCGCCGTCCAGCTACACCACCAAGCTGAAGATCCAGCAGATCGCGGCGTACGGCTACAGCGACACCAACACGTCCGACTACGAGGAGGACCACTTCATCCCCCTCTCCCTCGGCGGCCACCCGACCGACCCGAACAACCTGTGGCCGCAGCCGCACTACGCCACCGGCAGCAACGGGTCGACCTCGACGGACAAGGACAGCGTCGAGTACAAGCTCTACCGGGCCGTCTGCAACCACCAGGTGGACCTCGTCCCCGCCCAGCAGGCGATCGTCACCGACTGGACCACCGCCCTGTCGGTCCTCGGCCTGAGCTGACGGCCCGGGTGAGGGGGCAGGTCCACTGCCCCCTCACAGCGTCAACGCCCGCGCCGACGCCCGGATCGGAGCCGGGAGCTCGGTGACGCCCCGCAGGTAGCGGTCCACCGCCGCGGCCGCCGCCCGCCCCTCGGCGACCGCCCACACGATCAGCGACTGCCCGCGCCCCGCGTCGCCCGCGACGAACACGCCGTCCGCGCCCGTCGCGAAGCCGTCGTCCCGGGTCAGCGCGCCGTCCGGGCCGGTGGCGAGCCCGAGTTGGGGGATCAGCTCCTGGTCCGGTTCGGGCCCGGCGAAGCCCAGCGCGAGCAGCGCCAGCCCGGCCGGCAGGCTCCGCTCGGTGCCCGGCCGCGGCCCGCGGTCCGGCGGCTGCGCCTCGGCGAAGCGCACGGCCGCGAGCCGCCCGTCCGGGCCCGCCTCGAAGCCGACGGCCACCGCCGCGAACACCCGTGGCCCGGCCGCCGCCGCGCCCGCCTCCTCGTGCGAGGTCGTCTCCCGGTAGACCTTCGGGTGCACCGGCCACGGCTGCCCCGCCGCCCGGCGCTCCGGCGGGCGCGGGTTGATGTCGAGCTGGGTGACGGACGCGGCGCCCTGGCGCAGCGCCGTGCCGAGGCAGTCCGCGGCGGTGTCCCCGCCGCCGACGATCACGACGTGCCGGCCCTCGGCGGACAGCGGCGAGTCCGGGCGGTCGCCCTCGTCCACCCGGTTCGCCCAGGTCAGGTAGGCGATCGCCTGGTGCACGCCGGGCAGGTCGCGGCCCGGCAGCGGAAGTTCGCGGCAGGCCGTGGCGCCCACCGCGACCACCAGCGCGTCGCACCCGGCCCGCAGCTCCCCCGCCGCGACGTCCCGGCCGACGCGCACGCCGCAGCGGAAGCCGGTGCCTTCTTCCCGCATCTGGTCGAGCCGCCGGTCGAGCCGGTGCTTCTCCAGCCGGAACGGCGGGATGCCGTAGCGCAGCAGCCCGCCGGGGCGGTCGGCCCGCTCGTACACCGTCGTGGCGTGCCCGGCGCGGGTGAGCTGCTGGGCCGCCGCCAGCCCGGCCGGGCCCGAGCCGACCACGGCCACCCGCCGCCCGCTCGGTACGTCCGGCGGGCGGGGCCGGTCCCAGCCGCTCTCCCACGCGCGGTCGGCGATCGCCAGCTCGACGTTCTTGATGGTCACGGCGGCGCCGTCGATCGCGAGCACGCACGCGCTCTCGCAGGGCGCCGGGCAGAGCCGGCCGGTGAACTCGGGGAAGTTGTTGGTGGCGAGCAGCCGGGAGGCCGCCGCCCGCCAGTCGCCGTCGGCCACCAGCCGGTTCCACTCGGGCACGATGTTCCCGAGCGGGCACGCGTCGTGGCAGAACGGGAGGCCGCAGTCCATGCACCGGCCCGCCTGCCCGCCGACGACCGGGAGCAGCGCCCCGGGCCGGTACACCTCGCGCCAGTCCCCCACCCGCTCGTGCGCGTCCCGCCGCGCCCGCTCCGCGCGCGGGGTGGTGAAGAAGGCCATCCGGTCTGCCATAGCGGCCTCCGGCAGGACGTGCCGTGCAGGGAACGTCCGGGGCGCGCCGGACGCGCCACCGTGTGGCCACCGTACGCCCACGAAGGGTGGGGGCGCGAGGGCGGCCGGACCTACGCGCGCCGGGTGAACTCCATGGTCCAGTTCGTCACCCAGGTCGCGCCGCCGTCCGTGGAGAAGGCCTGCTCCCAGCGCGCCGAGTCCGCCGTCACGCCCGACCACACGAACCGCGCCCGCACCGGCGTGCCGTCGTACTCGTCGTCCCCGAAGAACTCGCCGCGCCCGTCCGCCCACCGCCCGGCGACCGGCGGGAACAGCGTGCCCGTGCGGGTGCTGGACCAGTACAGCGACCACACCTCGCGCGCCGGGTCGTACAGCCGCAGGGTGAGCCCGGAGAAGCCCTCGGTCGGGAAGTCGATCTCGTCGACGTTCGCGTTGCCGCCGAAGTGCCGCGAGCCCCGCGTCACGCCCGGGAACTCCTCCCACGGGCTGCGCGGGTCGAGGAAGTCGGCGCGGCGGCGGTTGGCCACGTCCCATTCGCCCACGAGGAAGTCGAAGTCGGTTCGTCCGGTGTTGTTCTCAAGTCCCATGCCTGGACGCTAAGCCGGGTTCCCTGACATCGTGTGTCAGTGAAGTCCGAGGGGTCCCCGTGAAGTCCGCCCGCATGCTGTCGATCCTGCTCCTCCTCCAGACCAACGGCCGGATGACCGCCCAGCGGCTGGCCGAGGAGCTGGAGGTCTCGGTGCGCACCGTCTACCGGGACGTCGAGGCGCTGCAGGCCGCCGGCGTGCCGCTGTACGCGGACGCCGGGCACGGCGGCGGGTACGAGGTGCTGGCCGGCTACCGCACCCGTCTCACCGGGCTCAACGCGGGCGAGGCCGAGGCGCTGTTCCTCGCCGGGCTGCCCGGCCCGGCCGCCGCCCTCGGGCTCGGCCCCGCCCTCGCCGCCGCCCAGCTCAAGCTGCGCGCCGCGCTGCCGCCCGGGCTGCGCGCGGACGCCGACCGGCTGCGCACCCGCTTCCACCTGGAGGCGCCCGGCTGGTACGCGGAGGACGACGAGGTGCCGTTCCTGGCGCAGGTCGCCGACGCCGTGTGGCGCGGCCGGGTGCTGCGGGTGCGCTACCGCCGCTGGAAGGCGCCGACGGACGTCGACCGCCGGCTGGAACCGTACGGCCTCGTCCTCAAGGCCGGCCGCTGGTACGTCGTCGCCGGGCCGGGGCCGCGCACCTACCGGGTCGACCAGATCCTCGAACTCACCGAGACCGACGAGGAGTTCACCATCCCCGACGACTTCTCCCTGGCGTCCCACTGGCGCCGCCACGAGGCCGACTTCCACGCCCGCCTGCACCGCGGCGAGGCCCTCGTCCTGCTCGCCCCCGGCGCCACCGCCCGCCTGAGCACCGCCGCCGCGCGCGCCGCCGAGGCCACCGGCGTCCCCGAGCCGGACGGCCGGACGCGGGCCGTGCTGCCGATCGAGTCGCTCGATCACGCCCACGCGGCCTTCCTCGCGCTCGGCACCGACATAGAGGTCCTCGCCCCGCCCGAACTCCGCGCCCGCCTCGCCGCCACCGCCCGCGCCCTCGCCGACCGCTACGCCGACGGGTGAGCCCGCCGGCCGGCCCCGCCCCCCGCCTGGAACCGCCGTGCACACGCCAGGGAGAATCCCACGCATGACCCACACCGTGCTGATCGCCGAGGACGACCGCGCCATCCGCGACTCCCTCACCCGCGCCCTGCAGCTGGAGGGCTACCGCGTGCGCACCGCCGCGGACGGCGCCCGGACGCTGGCCGCCCTCGACGAGCAGCGCCCGGACGTCCTGGTCCTCGACGTGATGATGCCCGCCCCGGACGGCCTGGAGGTCTGCCGCCGGCTGCGCGCCGCGGGCGACCGCACGCCCGTGCTGATGCTCACCGCCCGGGTCGAGGTCCAGGACCGGATCGCCGGGCTCGACGCCGGCGCGGACGACTACCTGGTCAAGCCCTTCGACGTCGGCGAGCTGTTCGCCCGCCTGCGCGCCCTGCTGCGCCGCAACCCCCCGGAGCAGCCCGTCGAGGACGTCCTGGCCGTCGCCGACCTGCGGGTCGAACCGGGCGCCCGGCGGGCCTGGCGCGCGGGCGAGGAGCTGGAGCTGTCCAGGACCGAGTTCGACCTGCTGGAGCTGCTCACCCGGCACGCCGGCTCGGTGCTCGACCAGGCCACCGTCTACGAGCGGATCTGGGGCTACGACTTCGGCCCCGGCTCCAAGAACCTCGCGGTGTTCATCGGCTACCTGCGCCGCAAGCTCGACCGCCCCGGCCTGGCACCGCTGATCCACACCGTCCGCGGCGTCGGCTACACGCTGCGCGCCTCGTGACCCGCCCGCGCCGCTTCGACCCGCGCCGGCTCCGGCCGCGCCCGGGCCTGCGCACCACCATGTCGCTGGCGTTCGCCGCGCTGGCCGTCCTGGTGGCGGTGCTGATCGGCGCCCTCGGCTACCACGCCGCCGCCGCGCTGATCCGCGACGACGAGAAGGCCGACTTCACCACCGCGCTCCAGTCGGTGGGCAACCAGGTCACCCGGCAGACGCTGTACCCCGGCGACTTCAACGGGCCGACCGGTCTGAGCGAGCAGCTGCTGCGCCCGATCCGGGTCACCGCGCAGGCGCTCGACGCCAACGGCGCCGTCCTCCCGGGCAGCTCCCACGTCGTCCTCCCGGGCGCGCCGGACGACGGCGACCTCGCCCGGGCCACCGCCCCCGCCCGGACGGTGATCGGCGTGCGGCACGTCGGCGACGCGACCTACCGGGTCGGCGTCGTCTCGCTCGGCGGCGGCCGGGGTGCCGTCCAGGTCGTGCAGGAGACCGGCGACGTCGAGGACCTGCTGTACGCCCTGCGGGGTCAGATGGCGGCCGTGGTGGCCGCCGTCGCCCTGCTCGCGGGTGCGGCCGGCTGGCTGCTCGCCCGCCGGATCACCGGACGCCTGGTGCGGCTGACCGACGTCGCCGAACTGGTCGCCGACAGCGGCCGGCTGGACGTCCCGGTGCCGGCCGCCGGGAGCGACGAGGTCGGCCGGCTCGGCCGGGCCTTCGACCGGATGCTCGGCCGGCTCGCCACCGCCAAGGAGAACCAGCGCCGGCTGGTCCAGGACGCCGGGCACGAGCTGCGCACGCCGCTCACCAGCCTGCGCACCAACCTCTCGGTGCTCCCCAGCCTGGACCGCCTGCCGCCCGCCGAGCGCACCGCGCTGCTGGACGACCTGGCCGAGGAGGCCAAGGAGCTGACCCTGCTGGTGGACGAGCTGGTGGCGCTGGCCGCCGAGCAGAAGGCGGACGAGGACCCGGTCGACGTGGTGCTGGCGGACGTGGTCCGCGAGGCCGCCGCCCAGGCCCGCCGGCGCACCGGCCGCGAAATCGCCGTGGACGCCGACGCCACCGTGGTCACCGCCCGCCCGGACGCGCTGGCCCGCGCGGTGGGCAACCTGCTCGACAACGCGGCCAAGTTCGACCCGGCCGGGGCCGCCCCGATCGACGTCGTCGTGAGCGGTCCCAGGGTCGAGGTGCGCGACCGCGGTCCCGGCATCGACCCGGCCGACCTGGAGCGCGTCTTCGACCGCTTCTACCGGGCCACCGCCGCGCGCAGCCTGCCCGGTTCGGGGCTCGGCCTGGCCATCGTCCACGAGGTCGCCACCTCGCACGGCGGCACCGCGTTCGCCGTCAACCGGGACGGCGGCGGCGCCGTCATCGGCTTCACCCTCGGCGACTGACGGGCCGCGGACGCGCGAACGGCCCCCGGAACTCCTCCAGAGTTCCGGGGGCCGTGGCGCGCGCGGGGTGTCAAGCGGAGGCGAACAGCCCCCGGCCGAGCCAGTCGGCGTCGTCCTTCACGCCCGGCAGGACGAAGAAGTACCCGCCGCCGGTCGGCGAGATGTAGTCCACCAGCGGCTCGCCGACGAGGCGGGTCTGGGTGGCCTCGAACTGCCGCACCACGTCCTGCTGGTAGCAGCAGAAGACGAGGCCCATGTCGAGGTTGCCGGCCTTGTCGATGCCGCGGTCGTAGTTGAAGCCGCGGCGCAGGATGCGCGAGGTGTCGGTGTCCGCGGTGCGCGGGTTGGCGAGGCGGATGTGCGCGTTGAGCGGGATCGCCTTGCCGTCCGGGTCCTTGGCGTAGTCCGGGGCGTCGTTCTCCTGGTGGCCGTCGAGCGGGGCGCCGGTGTCGCGGCGGCGGCCGAACATCTTCTCCTGCTCGGTGAGGGTGACGCGGTCCCAGAACTCGATCAGCATCCGGATGATCCGGATGACCTGGTAGCTGCCGCCGGTCGCCCACGCGGGCTCGCCCATGCCGTCGGTGACCCACACCAGCCGGTCCATCTCGCGGGCGGAGGCGGTGTCCGGGTTGACGATGCCGTCCTTGAAGCCGAGCAGGTTGCGCTGGGCTCCGTCGGGGCGGGACTGGTTCTGGAAGCCGTCGATCCGCCAGAGGATCTGCATCGCGCCGCGGGTGTGCCGGGTGATGTCGCGCAGGGCGTGCAGGACGGTGTCCTGGCGGTCGGCGCAGATCTGCAGCGAGAGGTCGCCGTGGAGCTCGGCGGCCTGCAGGTTGTCGTTGGGGAAGGTCTTCATCGGCGCGAGCTTGACGGGCTTGGCCTTGGCGAGGCCGTAGCGGTCGTCGAAGAGCGAGGCGCCGACGCCGACCGTCACGGTCAGGTTGTCGGTGGCCACGACCGGGCCGAGGAGGCCGCTGTCGGAGGGCGGCGCGCCGACGCCGAGGTCCGGCGGGGTGCCGCCGGCGGTGAGGAAGCGGATCCGCTCGGTCAGGGTCCTGAACAGGTCCTCCAGGGCCTTGCGGTCCTGGGCGATCACCTGGCAGGAGACGAAGGCGGCGTAGCCGGGCGCCGGGGTGGTGACGCCGGCCTGGTGCGCGCCGTGGAAGGGCACGACGCCGTTGGAGGCCTGGTGGCCGTCGCCCGCGGCGGCCGGCTCGGCGGAGAGCGTGAACGCCGCACCGGTGCCCGCCAGGACGGCCGCCCCCGCACCCGCGCCGAGCGCCGCCCGCACGAAGCTGCGGCGGGCCGGGCCGGCCGGGCAGCCGCCCTGGCCGGCGGCCTCGGCGGCGGCCTGCTGCGCGGCGGCAGCGGCGGAAGCCCCGTGCGGGAACGGGCAGGAGCCGGTGGCTGCGGTGTGGTCGGTCATCAGGCGGCCTTCCGGATCTCGAGCAGGGCGGGGATGGGGGACAGGTCTTCGAGCAGCTGGCCGGTGGCGCCGTTGAGCCGGCGGCGGGCGTCGGCGGGCAGCTTGTCCAGCGGGGTCCAGCCGTCGGCGGTGCGGGCGGCCGCGACGAGGTCGCCGACGCGCTTCATCCCGGTGTTGACCCGGACGAGGACCTGCGGGTCGCGCTCGTCGAGCAGCGGCTGGAGGAGCGTCAGCAGCTCCTGGGTGCCGGCCAGGTTGGCCTGGGTGGTGGCGAGGCTGGTGCCGCTGCCCATGTCGGTGTCGCCGGTGAGCTCGAACTGGAGGGTGTTCTCCAGGATCTCGTGGGCGCGCAGCGGCAGGTCGGCCGGGTCGAAGTCCTGGGTGGGGAAGTCGTGCACGAGGGTGGCGACGTCGCGGGCGAGGCCGTCGGCGACGGGCGTGAGGTCCGCGGCGGACTGGCCGTGCCACAGGCCGTACTCCAGGCGCAGGAAGCCGGTGAAGCCCGGGTCCGCGGTCTTGTCGGGGAGCCCGTCGGCCCGGCCGTCGATCTTGCCGTCGAGGTCGGCGAAGGTGCCGTAGGCGGCGCCGAGCGAGGCGTACTGGAGGTGCGCGGTGAGCCAGTCCGCCCGGGCGGTCGCGAGGTCGCCGCCGTGGATGTCGGCCTGGAGCTTCTGGGACTGCGTCATGAGGGTCGCGAGGCCCTTGTTGACGTAGTCCTTGTAGGCGTCGAGCGGGGCGTTGAGGTCGCCGTCGCCGACCGGCTTGACGGCCTTGACCTCGCTGCCGCCGGTGACGTGCACGGAGGCCGAGGTGACGGACTTGCCGCCGGTGGGCACGCAGCGCCAGGCGTAGTCGCCGGTGCCGATGGTGGCGGTCAGGGCGCGGGTGGTGCCGGGCGCGAGGCCCTCGACCTCGCCGTAGACGGCGCCGCTGGCCGGGTTGACCAGGTACACCTCGGAGACCTTGTCGCCGGTGTTGCGCATCTGGAAGACCTGCTGGCCGGGCAGCGGGGCGGTGAAGCCCTTGCCGCACTCCTGCTCGGAGACGGCGACGGTGGCGGCGCTGTCCTTCTTGCCGTCGCTGACGGCGATGACGGCTCCGGCGACGACGGCCGGGACGGCGACCAGCGCGGCCGGGAGCACCCACCGCGGCCGGCCGGAGGCGGCGGGCGCGGGGGTCCCGGCAGCCGTCCCGGTGGCCTTCTCCTCCGTCTGCTCGGCCGCCTGCTCGGCCGTCTTCTCCGCCGTCTGCTCGGCGGCGGGCGCGGCCTGGCCGGCGCGCAGGCCCTGCAGGAACAGCGTCATGACGATGCACAGGTAGGCGACGTAGGCGACGACCTGGAGGACCGTCATGGTGACGGTGAGGTTGAGCGTGCCCTGCACGAGCGTGGCGTACCAGGACTGCGCGTCCAGGTGCCCGCTGAGGTCGAACGCGTACGACGTGGAGCCGCCGACCAGCCCGGACTCCTGGAGGTCGCGCAGGCCGTAGCCGAGCACGCCCGCCGCGATGACGATCAGGCCGGCGCCGGTGATGGTGAAGAACCGGGTGAGGTTCATCTTGAGCGCGCGCCGGTACAGGCCCCAGCACAGGCCCGCGGCGAGCACCAGGCCGACCGCGGCGCCGATCAGCGGGCCGGTGGACTCACCCGCGGTGCGGACGTTGGTCCACAGGAAGAGGGAGGTCTCCAGGCCCTCGCGGGCGACGGCGAGGAAGCTGGTGAGCACCAGCGCGCCGGCGCCCAGCGCCAGCGAGGCCTCGACCTTCGAGCGGATCTCGGCCGACAGGCTGCGCGCGGAGCGGCGCATCCAGAAGACCATGGCCGTGACGAAGCCGACCGCGATCAGGCTCAGGATCCCGCCGAACGCCTCCTGGGCGTGGCCGGACAGGTTCGCGGCGGTGAAGGTGAGCACCGCGCCGAAGCTGAGGCTGACGGCGACGGCCGCCGCGACGCCGGTCCACACCTGGGGCAGGCGCCCCTTGCGGTCGAACCGGACGAGGGTGGCCACCAGGATCGACACGATCAGGCCGGCCTCAAGGCCCTCCCGCAGCCCGATCAAAAAGCTGGGAAACGCTTCATCCCACATGCAGCGGGCTCCTCCCCCGGTCACCCCGGGTCGTACCTGTCCTCGGAGTCCCACCGCGGTGACGGGGGACGGCACAGCCGAACGCCCCGGACTGGTTCGGTCCAGGGCGCCTCGGCTTAGCTTAGGCAAACCTTAGAGGTGCAGGGAGCCACTGAACCCGCCACCAAGGTAAGGGTTAGGTATGAAACCCACCTTCCGTCTCAGCATTCGACCCGGCCTCCGGCGCGCCGCCTTCCCGGCGCACCAGCGCTAGGACTCAGCCCCACCACTGCTCGGGAACGGTCTCCGGCTCGGCCGGGACTCCGACGGGATCCGGGACGGGCGCCACGTGCAGGTCGCCGCCGTCCGCCTCCGCGACCTCGTGGCCGGCCTCCCGCAGGACGACCGCCGCCGCTCCGAGGACGGCGGCGCGCACCCCTTCGGGCGAATCGCCGCCCGGCGGCCAGCCGACCACCACCCCCTCCGGACCGGGGCCGATCCGCAGCGGGGACGGGCCGGCGGCGTCGAGTCCGGCGCGGGAGAGGGTCGCGGTCACGTCAGCGAGGAGTTCACGGTGATCCACCATTGGCGCAGCGTAGGCCCGGGTTCCCGCGACCCCGGGCCGCGGCGCGCGCCGAAACGGTTCGGCGGCACCCGAGCGCAGCACCGGCCGCGTCCCGGACGGCCGATCGCGGGCCCCGGGACCCCCGTCCGGCCCGACACGAGCGGCCGGACGGGCCGATGGACGTGCACAGTCGGCCCCCTGCCGACAGCATGACAGAGTAAGCGATCCATCACCCTGAGCAACGGGACCAGCGGTCACCAGCACCGCGGGCCGGATCCGCCCGGCGGTCCCGTATCGAGAGGTCCCATGATCACATCACTCCGCCGGCCGGCGTTCTCGCCGACGGGCCTCCAGCACGGCACGCCGAGGACGCCGGGGAGCCCGTCGTGAGAACCGACCAGCAGTCGCAGCCGGGACCGGTGACCACCAGTACGCGTGACCAGCCCGCGAACAAGGCCGAGGCCCTCGCCGACTGGGCCGACGGCCGCCTCGGCATCTACTCCCTGGCGAAGGCCAACCTGCGCAAGATCTTCCCGGACCACTGGTCCTTCATGCTGGGCGAGATCGCGCTCTACACGTTCGTCATCATCATCCTGACCGGCGTCTGGCTGACGCTGTTCTTCAACCCGAGCATGGGCGAGGTCGTCTACAACGGCTCGTACGTCCCGCTCAAGGGCATCCAGATGTCGGAGGCCTACGCCTCCACGGTCAACATCAGCTTCGAGGTCCGCGGCGGCCTGCTGATGCGCCAGATCCACCACTGGGCGGCCATCGTCTTCATCGCCGCGATGCTGACGCACATGATGCGCGTCTTCTTCACCGGGGCGTTCCGCAAGCCTCGCGAGGTCAACTGGGTCTTCGGCGCGCTGCTGCTCTTCCTCGGCATGTTCGACGGCTTCATGGGCTACTCGCTGCCGGACGACCTGCTCTCCGGCACCGGCATCCGCTTCATGGAGGGCGCCGTCCTGGCGGTGCCGATCGTCGGCACGTACCTGCAGTTCTTCATGTTCGGCGGGGAGTTCCCCGGACACGACATCATCCCGCGGCTGTTCACCGTCCACATCCTGCTGATCCCCGGGATCATGGTGGGCCTGCTCGCGGCGCACCTGATCCTGGTCTTCTACCACAAGCACACCCACTTCGCGGGGCCCGGCCGCACCAACGACAACGTCGTCGGCATGCCGCTGCTGCCGGTCTACACCGCCAAGGCGGGCGGGTTCTTCTTCCTGGTGTTCGGCATCATCGCGCTCATGTCGGCGATCGCGACGGTCAACCCGATCTGGGCCTACGGGCCCTACCGCCCCGACCAGGTGTCCACCGACGCCCAGCCGGACTGGTACATGGGCTTCTCCGAGGGCCTGATCCGCGTCATGCCGGGCTGGGAGATCAGCGTCTGGGGCGGCCACACCCTGAACCTCGGGGTGTTCGTCCCGCTGATGGTCTTCCCGACCGTCCTGCTGGTCATCTGGTGCTACCCGTTCCTGGAGGCGTGGGTCACCGGGGACCGCGGCGAGCACCACATCGCCGACCGGCCGCGCAACGCTCCGGTGCGCACGGCCTTCGGCGCGGCCTGGATCAGCCTGTACCTGATCCTGCTGGCCGGCGGCGGCAACGACCTGCTCGCGACCCACTTCCACCTGTCGATCAACGCGATCACCTACGCGGTGCGGATCTGCTTCTTCGCGCTGCCGGTGGTCGTCTTCGTGATCACCAAGCGGTGGTGCATGGGCCTCCAGCGCCGCGACAAGGAGAAGGTGCTGCACGGCCGCGAGACCGGCGTCATCCAGCGGCTCCAGCACGGCGAGTTCATCGAGGTGCACGCGCCGCTGCCGCAAGGCCGGATGTACACCCTCACCTCGCACGACCAGCCGGAGCCGGTCGAGCTGGAGCCCGAGGTGGACGAGAACGGCGTGGCCCGCAGGGCCGGGC
Organism: Kitasatospora sp. NPDC057904; assembly: GCF_042887925.1. Classification (NCBI taxonomy): domain Bacteria; kingdom Bacillati; phylum Actinomycetota; class Actinomycetes; order Kitasatosporales; family Streptomycetaceae; genus Kitasatospora; species Kitasatospora sp. NPDC057904. The sequence goes on along the minus strand of NZ_JBHVOL010000004.1, from coordinate 562,574 downwards.
TGTTCACCCGCGCGCGGGCGAAGCTGTCGCGCGGCTTCTACGGCGAGGGCAGCCGGATCGCCAAGCCGACCGTCGAGGAGCACCAGGAGATCAGCAGCGGCCACGGCCACCACTGATCCCCGCACACGCCGAGGGCCCGCCGCAGCGTCTGCGGCGGGCCCTCGGCGTCGCGGCGTCCTGTCGCGGCGCCCTGTCGCAGCATCAGCCCCGCAGGATCGCGGGCACGGCGGCGAACAGCGCGGCCGCCAGCGTCACGGACAGGCAGAGGGCGGCCCACCGGGCGCAGATCCGCCGGCACTCGCTGCGGTAGCGGGCGGCGAGGCGGCGGCAGCGGTCGACGGCACGGTCCACGACCTCCTCGGCGTAGCGCAGCCGGTCGGCGGCGTAGGCCCGCTCCAGGCTCTCGCGCTCGGCGGCCGGCAGCCAGGCGAACTGGCCGGCGAAGGCCCGGGCGTCCCGCTCGGCCGCGGCGACCTCCGCCTCCCAGGCCAGGAAGCCCTCCAGGCGGGCGATCTCCACGCGGGTGTCCACCTTCTGCCGCGGGGTCCGCGCCTTCGGCGGACGCTGTCTGCCACCCATTGACCGCTCCTTCGTGCCGTCGCCAGCTCCTTCGCAGCGAAACCACGCAACTACTATCAGTGACGAACGGAGGGTACCGGGCGACTCGCCGAGCCCCGGGCGCCGAATGGGGCCGCGAACTCCGGACACGCTCCGCGCACGGGCGTGTACCATCGGCAAGCATTGCGACGGTGCACCCCGGGCTGGCCGGGGCACGAGCCAGGAGGTCGGCCATGCCCGATGCCGGTCGGTTCAGCGGGGCGGGCGAGCAGGGCGAGCGGGCGGTCTCGGAAGCCGCCGCCGTCCTGGAGCGCGAGTTGGCGGCCGGTCTGGCCGACGCCAAGGCGGCAGGCGAGCGCCTCGTCGACGAACACCGCGTCGACCAGGAGGAGTTCGGGCGGCTGGTGCGCCGGGTCTCGGACAACACCCACGAACTGATCGACGCCGTCAGCGCCCGGGTGCTGGGCAACACGGCCGGCGACGCCGCCGAGCACACGCGCAGGATCGCCGAGAACGCCCACGACATCGTCGACCTGCTGCTCAACCTCAGCCGCCTCGCGCCGGCCCTCGCCAACCAGGGCCTGAGCACCGCCTTCGGACCGCAGCGCACCGCCGCCGCCGGGGAGCCCGACGAGCGGCCCGGGGAGTGACACCGCCCCGGCTCACGGGCGGCGCCGAACTGGTCGAACGGGTGCTGGCCCGCTACCGGGAGCGCACGGTGGCCGCGCTGCTGCGGCACATCCCCGAGCAGAGTCCGCCCTACCTCTACGACCTGGCCGCCGACTACCCGGCCCGCCCCGGCAAGGGCCTGCGCGCGGCGCTGTGCCTCGCCACCTGCGCGGCCTTCGGCGGCGACCCGGGCCGCGCGCTCAACCCGGCCGTCACCGTCGAGCTGTTCCACAACGCCTTCCTGATCCACGACGACATCCAGGACGGCAGCGAGCTGCGGCGCGGCGAACCCACCCTCCCGGCCGCGTACGGCGTCGAGGTCGCGCTCAACGTCGGCAACGCCACCCACCTGCTCGGCCTCCAGCGGCTGATGGCCAACCGGCGGGGGCTGGGGGGCGAGCTGGCCTGGCGGCTGTTCGAGGAGACCGAGCTCATGTGCCGCCAGTCGCTGGAGGGCCAGGCCCTGGAGATCGCCTGGATCCGCGACAACGCGTGCGCCCTCGTCCCCGGCGACTACTACCGGCTGTGCCTCAAGAAGACGTCCTGGTACACCTTCCTCTACCCGTGCCGCACGGGCCTGCTGGTCGCCGAGGGCCCCTCGGCGGACTCCGGCCGGCTGGACCGGTTCGGCTGGTACCTGGGCGCGGCCTACCAGATCCAGGACGACGTGCTGAACCTCGCCGGGACGCAGGAGGAGTACGGCAAGGAGATCGCCGGGGACCTCTGGGAGGGCAAGCGGACGCTGATGCTGATCCACCTCCTGGAGCGCTGCTCCCCCGCCGAACGCACCAGAGCCGAGCGGTACTTGAGCCGTACGAGGTCCCAGCGCGGCCCGGAGGCCGCCGAGGACGTGCGGTGGCTGCTCGACCGGCTCGCGGCGTACGAGTGCGTGGAGAGCGCGCGGCAGGCGGCGGCCGGGCTGGTCGCGGCGGCGGAACGGGAGATCGACGGGGTGCTCGGCGCGACCGACGCCTGCGGGGAGCAAGAGGCGGACGAGGCACGGGAGTTCCTCCTCGCGCTGCCGGGATTCGTGGTCGAGCGGGGACGCTGACTGCCGCAGGCCGGCCCGCAACCGGGACCCGTTCGCCGGACGGTCCTTCGGGACTGAGCCCGGGTCAACTATCGTCGTCGCCGGCAACGCTCCACGAGGGCGCGTTTCACGGGAGATGCGGAGTAGCTGTGCGCATCGGAATCATCGGCACGGGCGTGGTCGGGCAGACGCTGGCGAGCAAGCTGGTGTCGCTCGGCCACGAGGTCACCCTGGGCTCGCGGACCAAGGACAACGAGAAGGGGCTGGCCTGGTCCGCCGCGGCGGGCCCGCACGGCCACTGCGGCACCTTCGCCGACGCGGCGGACTTCGGCGAGGTGGTGTTCAACGCCACCGGCGGCACGGTCGCGCTGTCGGCGCTGCGGGCGGCGGGGGCCGAGCGGCTGGCGGGCAAGCTGCTGATCGACGTGTCGAACCCGCTGGTGTTCTCCCCCGAGGGCGAGCTCACCCTCGACCCGGTGAACACGGACAGTGTCGGCGAGCAGATCCAGCGGGAGTTCCCGGCGGCCCGGGTGGTCAAGGCGCTCAACACGATGAACGTCGCCGTGATGGTCGACCCGGCCGTCCTGCCGGGCGAGCACAACCTGTTCGTCTCCGGGAACGACGACGCGGCCAAGGCCGAGGCGGTCGCGCTGCTCGGCGAGTTCGGCTGGCCGGCGGAGTGGATCATCGACCTCGGGGACATCAGCGGCGCCCGCGCGACCGAGATGATGATGCCGTTCTGGCTGCGGCTCTACCGCCACTTCGACACCGGCGAGTTCAACTATTCGTTCAAGCGCAACGCGTAACGGCCGCCCGAGGGGCGCGGGGGCGGCGCGCGGGGAGCGGAGCGCACGGGGGACAATGGACCGCATGTCCCGACGTCGCCCCGCTCCCCGAGCCGCCGCCCCCGCGCCCCGGCTGCTGCCCTCCTCCCCGTGCCCGTGCGGCCTGTCCGCCTCCTACGGCGACTGCTGCGGCCGGATGCACCGCGGTGTGGCGGAGGCCCGCACGGCCGAGGCGCTGATGCGCTCCCGCTTCAGCGCGTTCGTCGTGCAGGACGAGGCGTACCTGCTGCGCAGCTGGCACCCGGACACCCGGCCGGACTCGGTGGACTTCGACCCGGCGCTGCGCTGGACCCGGCTGGAGGTCGGCGCCACCACCGAGGGCGGCGCGTTCCACTCCGAGGGCACCGTCGCGTTCCGCGCGTACTGGACGGAGGGCGACGAGGAGGGAGTGCTCAGCGAGAACAGCCGGTTCGTCCGGCACGAGGGCGCCTGGGTGTACCTCGACGCCCTCTCGCTCGGCTGAGACCGGCTGCCCGCTCCCGGCTCCCGGCTCCCGCCCGCACGGCTACAGGTAGTCGTCCAGACGCCCGAGGGCGTAGCCCTGTGCCGTGACCTCGTTCAGGACCTTGCGGAGCAGGTCCGGCATCGTGGCCTTCCAGTCCTCGGTGCCCCGGAAGTGGGTGAGGATGATGTCGCCCGGGTGGAGCTTCTGGTCGTCGTAGCGCCACTCCATGTGGTCCGGGAAGGCCTCCTCGTTCCACAGCGGCACCGCCTGGACCCCGCACGACCCGGCCGCGCGCAGCGTGTCGTCGTTGTACTCGCCGTACGGCGGGCGGAACAGCCGGGGGCGGACGCCGATCTGCTGCTCCAGCTGGTCCTGCTGGGTGCAGATCTCGTAGCGCTGGGTCTCGTAGTCGTGGATCTTCAGGTTGCGGTGGTTGATGGTGTGGTTGTTGATCTCCACGCCCTGGGAGTGGAGGTCGCGGAAGTAGCCGTAGTTCTCTCGGGCGAGGTAGTCGGAGACGAAGGCGCTGAGCGGGATCCCGAGCTCGGCGGCCATCTTGTTGAACTGCGGGTCCTTCTCGGCGCCGTCGTCGACGGTCAGGAACACCACCTTGTCGTCGGTGGGGACGCGGAACACCACGGGCGGGCGGCCGTCCTTGAGCTTCACGCCCTGCATCGCACGCAGCCGGGGCTTGGCGGCCGGGGGCGGGGGCGCCTTCAGCGGCGGCTCGGCCAGGCCCCAGCGCTGGGCGGTCTCGAACGCCGCGCGGACGGCGGTCTCCTGGCGGGCGACGGCCTCGCTGCTGCTCTCCTCCTCCTTGCGGGCGAGGCCCGGCAGCATGGGCGGCGCGGCGGGCGGGCGGGCCCCCGCCCGGTCGACGGCGGGCTCCCCGGCAGCCGCCGCCTCCGCCTGGGCGGCCGGTGCGGCGCTCGGGGCGTTGGCGACCTCCGCGGCCTTGGCGGCGTTGGCGGCGCCGGCGGGTGCGGCCTTGGGCCCGGCGGGTCCGGACGGCCCGGCGCAGCCGGCGACGACGGCGGAGAGGCAGACGGTGGCCAGCAGACCGGTCCGCAGACCCCTCCGGGCCGGGTGACTGCCCTTCAAACCCCCATTAATGCGATGATCTGATGGTGCGTTCATAACGCCACTGCTCCCCCGGAGGGCACCCCCGTCAATCCCCCCGTCACCCGCACGGCAGAACGACCCGCCCGGGACCTTGCCCAAGCTTTGCCCTGCGCAGGACTGCCGGACGGCCCCGCACGCACCGCGAAAACCCTTTGCCGCCGGGCCGCCCGCACGGCGACCATGCGGGGTATGACCACCGGCACCACCGCACCCGGCCCGGCCTGGACCGTCGCCCCCGCCGACGTGACCACCGACGAGGCACTGGCCCTGCTGCGCGAGTACTACTACGACGTCGCCAACCGGTACGGACGGCTGCACCACGGCGAGGACTTCGACGCCGAGGTCCTGGAGGCCGGCCTGGCCGACACCCCCAGCGACGACCTCGCCGAACCCACCGGCCTGTTCCTGATCGGCCGCTACGACGGCCGCACCCAGTCCTGCGCCGGGCTGCGCCGCCTCGACGCCGCCACCGTCGAGCTCACCCGCGTCTACGTCCGCCCCGGTCTGCGCGGCACCGGCGGCGGCGCCCGCCTGCTCGCCGCCGTCGACTCCGCCGCCCTCGCCCTCGGCGCCGGGCGCATCGTGCTCGACACCCGCCTCGACCTCGTCGAGGCCCGCGCCCTCTACACCCGCCACGGCTACCGCGAGATCCCCGCCTACAGCACGGGCCCGTACGCCGAGGTCTGGTACGGCAAGGACCTCACCGAGGCGGCGCGGTAAGGCACTTGGGGCCTACCGGGCCAGCGCCTCGGCCAGCTCGGCGGACGAGGGCGGGTTCGCGCCGGGGCGCGAGACGGTGACGGCCGCGGCCGTCACCGCGTGCGCGAGGCAGACCGCGAGCGGGGCGCCGCCCGCGCGGGCGTGCAGGAAGGCTGCCATGAAGGAGTCCCCGGCGCCGACGGTGTCCGCGACCCGCACCGGGCGGGCGGCGACCTGCTCCCGGGCGCCGTCGGCGGTGAGCGCGACGGCGCCGGCCACCCCCAGCGTCACGGCGACGACGGCCGGGCCGAGCCCGAGCCAGTGCCGGGCGACGGACTCCGGATCCTCGTCCGGGTAGAGCCAGGCCAGGTCCTCGTCGCTGGCCTTGACCACGTGGCTGAGGGCCACGCAGCGCTCGACCCGGCGGACGGCCCCGGCCCGCTCGCCCATCAGCGCGGGCCGCACGTTCGGGTCGTAGCTGACGCTCGCCCGGCCGCGCAGGCGCTCGACGACCCCCAGCACGGCCGCCGCGCCCGGCTCGGTCACGGCCGCGATCGAGCCGATGTGCAGGTACCCGGGCACGTCAGGCCCCAGGAGATCGACACCGTGGGGAGTTCCGAGCGTCCAGCCGATGTCGAAGGCGTACTGCGCGCGCCCCTCGCCGTCCAGCTCGACGACGGCCGAGGGCGTCCGCGCCACGGCCTCCGCGCGCACCGTCACCCCGGCCGCCTCCAGGTGCGCCCGGATCAGGCGCCCGTGGGCGTCGTCCGCGAGCTGTGTGAGGAGCGTCGCCGCCCGCCCCAGACGCGCCAGGCCGTACGCGACGTTCGCCGGGCTCCCGCCGGGGTGCACTCGGTCCGGTACGCCGTCGGCGCGGACGACGTCGGCGACGCACTCGCCGATCACCAGGAAGTTCGGGGACGTGGTCACAGCGGCTCCTGGCGGTCCGGCGCGGAAGGGTCGGACCGCAAGCCTACGGCTGTGGGCGGGCATGAGAGTACGGCCGCCGGACCTGGCCAGGTTCTCCGACGGCCGTGGCCCCGCCCGTCAGGGGGCGGAACTCTTCGACCGTATGACGGAGGGCCACCGCGCCGCTACCGCAGTGCTCCGTCCGGGGGACGCGACCGTGTCGCGGTAAACCCGCCCGGGAGGCCGCGTCCGTCCACTACCATCCGTGCCCGGAACATCTCCCGTGCCGTCAACCCGGAGAGCGGTGGTCGCCCTGATCCCCCTGCGTCGGACCCGAGCCCGCGGCCGTGCCGGGCTCGCCCTGGTGCTCGCGCTCAGCGCGGCGCTGCTGACCACCGGCGGGCCCGCGGCCACCGCGGCGGACGGGCTGGGCGACCCCGTCTTCCCGTTGCTCGGCAACCGCGGCTACGACGCGCTCGCCTACCACCTCTCGTTCGCCTACCGGCCGGACACCCGCACCGTCGACGCCACCGCGGTGATCACCGCGCGGCCCTCCCGCGACCTGGCGAGCCTGGACCTCGACGCGCTCGGCCTCGACGTCCACGAGGTCCACGTGGACGGCCGGCCCGCCGCGTTCCACACGCACGACGAGAAGCTCACCGTCACCCCGGGCCGGGCGCTGCGCCGTGGCACTACCGCGCGGGTGCGGGTCACGTACACCGCGGACCCGCACGCCAGGCTCCCCCACACCGGCTGGGTGCCGACCGCGAACGGCTTCGCCGTCGCCGGGCAGCCCGCCAGTGCGCACACCGTCTTCCCGTCCAACGACCACCCCAGGGACAAGGCCCGCTTCACGATCGACGTCACCGCCCCGGACGGGCTGCTCGGCGTCGCGAGCGGCGAGCTCACCCGGACCACGCCCCTGGGCGACGGCCGCACCACCCGGCGCTACGTCTCCCGCGAGCCGATGGCCACCGAGCTCGTGCAGGTCTCGGTCGGGGACTACACCGTCCGCGAGCGCACCGGCCCGCACGGCCTGCCGCTGCGCGACGTCGTGCCCACCGCGCGCGCCGCCGACCTCGAACCGGCCCTCGCGCTCACCGCCGACCAGCTCGCCTGGGCCGAACGGCACCTCGGGCCGTTCCCGTTCGAGGCGTACGGGATCCTGCCGGCCGACACCGACGACCCGGACGCGTTCGGCTTCACCGGCCTGGAGACCCAGACCCTGACGCTGTACAAGCCGAACTTCCTGCGCCAGCCCGAGGCGGCGATCGGCTCGCACATGATGCACGAGCTGGTGCACTCCTGGTTCGGCGACAGCGTCTCCCCCGCCACCTGGGCGGACCTCTGGCTCAACGAGGGCCACGCCGACTACTACGGCCTGCTCTACCGCTACGAGCGCGGCTGGCCGGACGCGTGGGGCTACACCACCCTCGTCGACCGCATGCGCTACCTGTACGGCCTCGGCGACCAGTGGCGCCACGACGCCGGACCGGTCGCCTCGCCCACCGCGGCCGACCTGTTCGACAGCCAGCGCTACACCGGCGGCGCACTCGTGCTCTTCGCGCTGCGCGAGCGCGTCGGCGAGGACGCCTTCGACGCGATCGAGCGCACCTTCCTCGCCCGCCACCGGTACGGCAACGCGACCACCGCCGACTACATCCGCACCGCCTCCGAGGTCTCCGGGCAGGACCTCACCGCCTTCCTCACCGACTGGCTCTACGGCCACCGCACCCCGCCCATGCCGGGCCACCCGGACTGGACGGTCGGCGCGCAGCCGATGGCGGCCCGCGGGGCGGCCGGGCCCGTGGAGCACGGCTCCGGCACACTCTGACGGCGGGGCCGATCCCGTACGCCCCGGTCCGGTACGCCCCGATCGCGCCCGGCCCGTGCGTCCGGGCGCCCCGTGCGCGCCCCTGCGCCGCACGGGACGGGCGGCGCATCGTGGTGCCACGGCCCGCCCGCCGCCCGGCTCAGTCCCGGCCGGCTCGCGGGCCGTCCAGCGTTCCGGCCGGGCCGGGCCGCGGCCGTCCGCCGGGGCCTGGGAAAATATCCCCGGAACGGAGACAACCCGAACCGCGGGCCACCGCGTTCCACCTGCCGTGAGGACAACACCACGCACGCGGCCGACCGGGCCGCCACGGCGGACGGGAACGACGGGAACACCATGGCAGGGGCGGCGGGATGAGGGACGCGACACCGGACTTCGAGGAGTTCGTCGCCGCCTGCGGCCCGAAGCTGCTGCGCACGGCCTGGCTCCTGACCGGCGACCCGCACCAGGCCGAGGACCTGCTGCAGACCGCGCTCGCCAAGGTGTGGCCCAAGTGGGACCGGATCTCGATCGAGCACCCCGAGGCGTACGTGCGGAAGGTCCTGGTGAACTCGCACGTCTCCTGGTGGCGCCGCCGCTGGACCGGCGAACTCCCGCACGAGGAGCTGCCCGAGCCGCCGGTGCAGCGGGCCGACCCCTTCGAGGACGTCGTGCTCAGCCAGGTGGTGGCCACCGCCGTCCGGGCGCTGCCGCCACGGCAACGGGCCGTGGTGGTGCTGCGCTTCTTCGAGGACCTGAGCATCGAGGAGACGGCCGACGTGCTGCGCTGCACGACCGGCACCGTCAAGAGCCAGACGCACCGGGCGCTCGCCTCGCTGCGCGGCAAACTGCCGGTCAGGGAACTGATGTTGGACGGGGGACGGCGTGACGGGAACTGACTTCACCGACCCGGACCGGCCGGACGGACCCGGCGGCGCCGACACCGGGGAGGAGCAGGAGCTGCGGATCCTCCTCCAGCAGGCCGCGCCGCACCTCGCCGCGCCCGAGGACCGCATCCAGCGGATCCTCGACCGCGCCGACCGCACCCGGCGTCGCCGGCGGGCCGCCGGACTGGGCGCCGGGCTCACCGGCGGACTGCTCGCCGCCGTGCTGGCCGCCGCCCCGGCGATCGCGCCCTCGGGCCCCCACTCGGGCCCGCTGGGGGCCGCAGGGGCCCCGGTGCCCGCACCGAGCGCGGCCGCGCCCTCGCCCTCCCCCGCGCCCGAAGGCCCGGACGCCGTGGGGCCGTTGGGGCCGGCGATCTCGTTCAGGTCGGTTCCGGAGATGGTCGTCAACGTGCCCAAGGGCTGGTTCACCCAGGACAGCGGCGGGTCGAGCCCCCAGCGCAGCATCGGCACCCTCGCCAATCAGGAGCTCATCCCCCTGTCCAGCTGCCCCGCGCAGCAGTCGATCTGCTTCCCGGTCGGGAAGCTGTACGCCGGCGGAGTCGTCCTGACCTTCCGGCTCGTCGACGACGCCGGCACGTTCTACAGGTACGTGGGCCAGTCCGGCCCGGGCGAGGTCACCGCCGTGGGCAAGGAGTGCGCGAGTGCCGGAGGCAGCGACCAGCTGGTCGGCTACCGGACCGTCGGGACCGGTGCGACCTCGACGCTGGTCGAGCTGACCGCGTGCTTCCGGGGGCCCTCCCTGATCGCCGCCCAGCAGGTGGCGCAGGTGCTGGAGTCGGTCCGCTCCGCGGAGCGGAACAGCCCTGCCGCCAAGGACTCGGTCGGCTGAGCTCCGCCGCCCCTGCCCCCCGTACTCCTTCCGAAAGCCGAACCGCCATGTCCCTACCCCGTTGTGCCCTCGTCGGGCTGGGCGCGCTGCTCCTGATGAGCTGCGCGCCCGGCCCGGCCGCTTCGCCCGCCACCTCCGTCAGCGCCGCACCGACCGCCCCACCGGCGACCGCTCCGGCCGTCACACCCGCCGCCGCGGGCCGCCCCGCGCCGCCCGAACGGCAGCGGCCGCGGCGGCGGCATCTGGCTCCACGTCGACCACGGCGGCCCGACCCACGGCTGCGTCGGCCTGCGCGTCGACGACATGCGCGAGCTGCTCCGCGCGCTCGACCCGACGTTGCACCCGGTGGTCGTCATGGGCGACGCGGCGGCGCTGGCGCGGTGAGCTGTCCATCCCCTCTCTTCCAGATTCGGCGATCGGCCGGGGAAGAACAAGACTGCAATTTCCGGGCGGAGAGGGGGACCCTGGCACCCATGACCTCTTCTCGCCCGGACACCGGGACCAGCAGAGACTCCCTCCCCTCGACTGCCGCGTCCCTGGCCCACGTCCGCTGGATCGCCGGCGGCACCGGCAGCGGCAAGAGCACCCTGGCCCGCCTGCTCGCCGCCCGCCACGGTCTCCCGGTGTACGACGGCGACCTCGCGGAGCACCGGTGGCTGACGCTCTGCACGCCGGAGCAGCACCCGTACCTCTCCGCCCTGCGCGACCTGCCGCCGGGTGCGATGTGGGACGGCCGCACGGCGGACGAGGTGCTGCGCGCGATGCCGAGCATGCACGGGGAGATGCTCGGCTTCGTCGTCGACGACCTCCTCGCCATGCCCACCGACCGGATCGTCCTGGTCGACTACTTCGGGATCCTGCCCGCCGACCTCGCGCCGCTGCTGAGCCGGCCGGGCCAGGCCGTCTTCCTCCTGCCGACCGCGGAGTTCCGGCGGGACGTGCTCCGCGCGCGCTACGCGGATCCGCAGCGCGCGCGGGCCACGTGGGGCGGCCGCGACCCCTCGGCGGTGCTCGCCGAGCGGCTCGCGCGCGACGCCCTCTGGGACGCGGAGGTCCGTGCCCAGGCCGCCGGCCACCGGCTCGACGTCCTGACCGTCGACGGCGCCACGCCGGCCGCCGACCTGGCCGACCGGGTGGCCGCCCGCTTCGGCCTGGACCCCGGGGCGTAGCGGGCGTCAGTACCGCAGGACGGCCGCGATGTGGTCGCGCGAGGCGAGCTCGCCGGACGGGACGAACTGCACGCGGGCGCCGGTGTCGAGGGCGCGCTCGACGATCTCGTCGACCATGTCCACGCGCACGTCCGGCCCGCCGTCGTCGGTGGGCACCAGGTGGGTGTCCGTCACCCGGACGGGCTGCCAGTAGTCCTCCTCCACCGCGACGACGGCGGCCCGGCCCTGCGTGACGTTCTGCCAGACCTCGTCGATGCCGGCGGCCAGGCCCTTCACGCCCTGGGCCTGGCTGAGGCGCTCCTGGACCTCGGCGACAGCCTTGCGGCCCTGGTCGGCCACCGTCGCCCGGACCGCCTCGGCCACCGCGGCCGGGGAGGCGTGGCCGAGTCCGCCGCGCGCGACCTGGGCGGAGGCGCGCTTGGCCGCCGTGCCGACGTCGTCGAGCAGGGAGATCGCCGCCGCCTCGCCGAGCACGTAGAGCGGGCGGGCGTCGGCCTCCAGGACGGCGGCCAGGGCGGTGTCGGCCGAGCGCAGGAACCGGCGGGTCTCCTCGTCGGTGAAGGTGCTCGGCACGTTGCCGATCCGCTCCGTGCGCTCGACGTCCCAGTCCGGCCGGACCTGGTCGACCGGGAAGCCGCCGTCGTGCGGCACCAGCTTCGGCCCCGAGCCGCTGAACAGGGCGGCCCGGTCGGCGGAGACGGTGAGCACCCAGTAGGGCGCGCCGGAGACGTACGCGGCGACCAGGTTGCGGGTCAGGAAGGTGTCCGAGACGACGACCCGGGCCGGCACCGAGCGCGGGAGCGACCACACCTGGTGCTCGCCGGGCGCCGCGAAGATCACCAGGCCGTCCTCGGCGTGCACGAGGTCGACCTCCGCGAGCGCGCGGTCCAGCTGCTCGACGACGTCCAGCCGGTCCGCCCGGCTGACCGCCTCGTCGGCCTGCAGCCTGGCCTTCGCCTCGGCGACGAGGTTGCGCAGGCGCACCGGGTCCTGGGTGTTGTCGGGCTCGCTGCGGTGGGTCGGCAGCAGGACGGAGACGGCCGGGTAGCGCCGGGGGCGGCGCAGCTCGGCGAGGACGGCGGAGGTGAGCTCGGCTGCGTGCATCGGGTGCCCTTCGTGTCGCGGGGGTGGCGGGGCCTGGGACGGTCGGCGAACCCGGCCGGAAGGGAGGGGCGGAAAGATCGATTTGCCGGATTCGTTCCGGAACCCCTCCCCATCCCACCCCGCTCCTAAGCCCCCCGCCACCGGAACGCCCGCGCGCCGGGCCCGTAGCCCGCGCGCCAGGCCCTCGACCCGCGCGCCCGGCCCGCGCCCCCTGCCCCGTGACCCGCGCGGTGCGGGCTCGTTAGCCCGGGCATGAAGAAGCGCAGCATGCTTGCCGTGGCCTCGCTCGCCGTCGGCGTCGTCGCCTCCCTGACCGCCCCGAGCGCACACGCCAGCGCCGTGGGCGGGCAAGAGGGGCTGCCCGCGCCGCTCGGCTCGACGGCCGACCTGGCGCCGGGGCAGGTCGGCGACGCCGGTGGCGTGGTCGGGCACGCCACCGGCTACGTGACCGGGCAGGCGGACGGGCTCGTCCCGGTCACGCCGGCGTAGTCGGGGCGGCGGCCCGGCTCAGGAGAGCGGGGCGCCGAGGTCCTGGGCCCAGTAGGTGCCGGCCGGCCCGGCGGCGACGCCGACGCCGACGTCCTTGAAGCCGCAGTCCAGCAGGTTGGACTGGTGGATGCCGCCGTCCATCCAGTGCGAGACGACGGCCGAGGGGTTGGTCGTGCCGCGGTCGAGGTTCTCGCCCCACTGGGACCAGCGGTAGCCGGCCGCGGTGATCCGGGCGTCGGGGTGGACGCCGTCGGGGTTGACGTGGTCGAAGAAGTTGCGGGCGACCATGTCGTCGGCGTGCTTCTGGGCGGCTCCGTGCAGCCGCGGGTCGATCCGCAGTGGGGCGCAACCGGCCTTCGCCCGTTCGGCGTTCACCAGGTCGACGAGTTGGCGCTCCAGGCTGGGCGGGGCGGTCGCCCTGGACGCGGTGGGCGACGGGGTCGGCGTGGGCGTGGCCGTGGGGGTGTCGGTCGGGGTCGGCGTCGGCGTGGGAGTGTCGGTCACGGCCGCCGGGGCCGGTACCGGGAGGGCGAGCGGCGTCCAGGTCGGGGTGTCGGGCGCGGCGGCCGGGGTGGTCGGCTCCGGTGCCGCCTCCAGCGGCTTCTCGGCGGGGGCCGGCCAGACCAGGGCGAGCGTCGTGACCGCCACGGCGGCCGCCGCACCGCTCACCAGGACGGCCTTCTTGGCGGCGAGCGCGGCCCAGCCGCCGTGCGAGCCGGCCCCGGTGGCGCCCGCGGTGCCCGCCGCGCCGCCGGCTCCGCCCGCGCCGGTGGCGCCCGTCCCCGCCGCGGAGGCGACCGCGGCCGCGGTGACCTTGAAGTGCAGCAGCACCGGCGACCCCATCGGGATCGGCACCAGCGCCAGCCCGGCGAGCAGCCCCTCCGCCGGGAAGAGGTCGCGGCCCAGCCGGTCGCAGGTGGCGCAGCCGCGGATGTGCCGGGCTATGCGCTTGCGCCACACCGAGTTCGGCGTCCCGTCGAAGCCGGCGGTGACCTCGGCGAGCTCCGGACAGCGCGGGTAGGCGCCGAGCGCCCGGACGACCACGCGGCCGGACTCCAGCTGCTTCTTCATCCGCTGCACCCGGACGGCGGTGTGCTGCGGGCTGAGGTCGAGCGACTCGGCGAGTTCGGCGCGGGTCAGCTCGCCGTTCGCCTCCAGCCACCACAGGGAGAGCAGTTCGCGGTCGTCCGGGTCGAGCCAGCGGGTCGCCTCCGCGACCTCCCGGCGCTGGCCGGAGAGGCCGAGCCGCAGGATGGTGAGGTCGGTGAAGTCGGCGCGGGGGTCGGCGACTTCCCACGTCTCGTCGAGGCCGCCGACGGTCGGCTGCTGCTGGCCCGCGGCGTGCCGGCGGCGGACCTGGTTCATCGTGATCGCGACCAGCCAGGAGCGGAACGACGACGGGTCGCGCAGCCCCTCCAGGCCGTCCAGGGCGCGGATCATCGTCTCCTGCGCGACGTCGTCGACGTCGGCGTGCCCGCCGAGCGCGCGCCCGGCCACGTTGTAGACGAGCGGCAGCCAGGCGGCGACCAGCGCCTCCTGGGCCTGCCGGTCGCCCGCCTGGGCGGCGCGCACCAGGGTCGTCCCGGTGCCGCGCACGTCTGTGTTGCGCACGTCAGCGTTCTGCACGTCAGCGTTCATCGTCCGCACTCCGTCTTGCCGTCTTCCGCCCGCCGATGCCTCCTCGGAGACCCCTGGGGAGTGATCAGATAACAACAATTTGCGCGGAATCGGAAAACGGGCCGGTGACGGGCCCGCGGCGGGGTCACGCCGGGGCGGCGAACACCTGGGTCCACCACGGGCCGCCGGAGCCGGTCCGGACGCCCACGCCGAGCTGCTTGAAGGCGCAGTTGAGGATGTTGGCGCGGTGGCCGGGGCTGTTCATCCAGGCGTCCATGACGGCGGCCGGGTCCTTCTGGCCGCGGGCGATGTTCTCGCCCCAGGTGCTCCAGCGGTAGCCGGTCGCCTCGATGCGGTGGTCGGCGTGGTAACCCTCGGGGCTGGCGTGGTCGAAGTAGTTGCGGTCGGCCATGTCGTCGCTGTGCGACTGGGCGGCGGTGGCCAGGCGGGGCTCGGCCGCGACCGGGTCGCAGCCGGCCTTGGCCCGCTCGGCGTTGACGAGGTCGACGACCTGCTGGGCGTACGAGGGGGACGCGCCGCCGCCGACCGGGGTGGGCGCGGACGTCGCCGCGGGGGCGCTCCCCGTGGCGGTGCGCTGGGCGGTGGTGGGCTTGGCGGTCGGGGTCGGCTTGGTGGTGGCGGTGGCGGTCGGGGTGGGCGTCGCGGAAGCGGAAGCCGTGGCGGTGGCGGTGGCGGTGGCGGAGGCGGTGGGCGACGGGGTGCCCGGGTCGGTGGCGGACAGGTTGACGGGCGACTGCGGCGTACCGGGCACGAGGGCCGGCCCCCCGCCGGCCCCGGGCACCTGGATGCCCTCGTGGGTGCCGGCCTCGGCGGCCATCAGCGCGTCCAGTGCCACCGCCTGCCCCGGGTCCCGGTCGGACTGCTTGCCCGCGTACGCCGCGTACCCGGCGCCCGCCAGCGCCGCGAGCAGGCCCGTCCCGGCCACCGCGACGACGACCGTCGACACCGGGACGAACGCGCCGCGCCTGCGGCCCCGCCTGCCGCGCCCTTCGTGGCGATCGGTGTGCCGCTCGGCTGCCCGGCGCGCGGCACGCCCTCCGGAACGGCCGCCCGCGCCGTCGGCCGATCCGGTCGCCGGGAGGATGGTCGTCCTGTCTTCGCTGTTCACCTGGCCACGCTTTCTGTCCGGGTCGGCGGTCGGGTGCCGACACCTGGGAGACCCTCCGGCGCGCCGCCGATAACAAAAATTCCGAACGAATGTCCGGCGGACCGGTCACGGACCCTGCCGCGAGGACCGGGCACCGTCCGGACGGTGCCCCCGTGCCGCGCCCCCGTGCCGCGTCTCCCGGCGGGCGCTGCGGAGGCCCGACAGGGATTCTGGAGGTGTCCGAAGCCGTCCGCCCGAGGAGGTGCCATGGCCCTGCGCGAGCTCGCCCTCACCTCCCGGGCCGTCGCCGCCGAGTCCGGCCGCAAGGCGAAGACCGCGCTGCTCGCCGCGTGCCTGCGGGAGTTGGGACCGGACGAGGCACCGGCGGCCGTGGCACTCCTGTCGGGCGAGTCGCAGCGGCTGCGCACCGGCGTCGGGTACGCGGGCCTGCGCGACCTTCCGCCGCCCGCCGACGGGCCCGGCGAGCTCGGCGTGCGGGAGGTCGAGCGGGAGCTGGAGCGGATCGCCGCGGTGCACGGGGCCGGGGCGCAGGGCGAGCGGCGGCGGCTGCTGACGGAGCTGTTCGGCCGGGCGACCGAGGTCGAGCAGGGGTTCCTGCGGGCCGTGCTGGTCGGCGAGTTGCGCCAGGGCGCGCTGGACGCGGTGGTCGGGGACGCCGTCGCGCAGGCGGCCGGGGTGCCGGTCGCGGCGGTGCGGCGGGCGCTGATGTTCCGCGGCTCGGCCCGGGCGGTGGCCGCGGCGGCGCTGACCGGCGGGGTGCCCGCGCTGGCCGCGTTCCGGCTGGAGGTGGGACGCGCGGTGCGGCCGATGCTGGCCGCGTCCGCACCCGACGTGGCCTCGGCGCTGGAGCGCACCGGCCCGGCGGCGCTGGAGTGGAAGCTGGACGGCATCCGGGTCCAGGTGCACCGGGACGGTGGGGACGTCGCCGTGTTCACCCGCAGCCTGGACGACATCACCGCGCGCGTGCCCGAGGTGGCCGAGGCGGCGCTCGCGCTGCCGCTGCGCTCGGCCGTGCTGGACGGCGAGGCGATCGCGCTCGGGCCGGACGGCCGCCCGCGCCCGTTCCAGGAGACCGCGGCGCGGACCGCCACCCGCCGGGACCCGGACCGGCTGCGGGCCGAAGTGCCGCTCAGCGCCTACTTCTTCGACCTCCTGCACCACGACGGCGAGGACCTCGTCGACCGCCCCGGCGGCGAGCGCTGGGCGGCGCTGGCCGACGTGGTGCCGCCCGGCCTGCGGGTGGCACGCACGGAGACCGGGGACCGCGCCGAGGCGCTGGCGTTCTTCCGCGACACGCTGGCCCTCGGCCACGAGGGCGTGCTGGTCAAGGACCCCGCGGCCGGGTACGCGGCCGGCCGGCGCGGCGCGGGCTGGATCAAGGTGAAGCCCCGGCACACCCTGGACCTCGTGGTGCTGGCCGCCGAGTGGGGCAGCGGCCGGCGCCGCGGCCGGCTCAGCAACCTGCACCTGGGCGCCCGGGCGGCGGGCGAGCCCGGGCTCGGCCCGTGGGTGATGCTCGGCAAGACGTTCAAGGGCCTCACCGACGAGACGCTGGCCTGGCAGACCGCCGAACTCCTCGCCCGGGAGACCGGCCGGGACGACCGGACCGTGCGGGTCCGGCCGGAACTCGTCGTGGAGATCGCCTTCGACGGCGTCCAGCGCAGCCCCCGCTACCCCGCCGGGCTGGCCCTGCGCTTCGCCCGGGTGGTGCGCTACCGGCCGGACAAGGACCCGGCCGAGGCCGACACGGTCGCCGCCGTCCGGGAGATCGCGGCCGCCGAAGGGCTGTGAGCGGGGTCGCACCGAACCACCCTTGACAAACTGACGTCAAATCAAACCTCGTGCTGCCAAAGGTCGTTCCGTCCCGGACCGAATCGGCCAATCTGCGCAAACCCGCCACGACACCCTCCGGGTGCGCCGCACCACCGGGTTAGGTTGGCAATGCCCAGGTTGGCATTGCCAACGAGCAACGAGTGCAGGAGGGAACGCCCATGAAGGTGAGCCTCGACCGGGACCGCTGCTGCAGCTCCGGCCTGTGCGTCTCGAACGCCCCGGAGATCTTCGACCAGGACGACCACGACAGTCTGGTGAGACTGCGCCGGACGACCTTCCAGCCGAGCGAGTACCCCGACCTCAGACTCGCCGCCGAACTCTGCCCGTGCGGCGCGATCACCGTCACCGAGGACACCGCCCCGGCCGACGGACCCGCCGCGACCGGCCGTTAGCCCAGCGCCTGCGCTCCACCCGACCCCACCCGGGAGATCCCCACCGCGACGCCGAGGAGTACCGCCTTGACGACCACGCCCGCGCCCACCACCCCGGTGCTGCCCGCCCCGCACGACATGCGCTGCCCGTTCAGCCCGCCGCCCGCCTACACCGACGCCGCCCGCACCGGCTCCGTCAGCCGCGCCGCCCTGCCCGACGGCACCCCCATCTGGCTCGTGACCGGCTACGCCGAGGTGCGCACCGTCCTGTCCGACCAGCGCTTCAGCGCCGACGCCCGCCACCCCGCCTTCCCCCTGTTCGCCCCCGACCGGCGCGAACTCATCGCCGAGAACCCGGCGTTCATCCGGCTCGACGACCCCGAACACGCCCGGCTGCGCCGCATGGTCACCGGGGACTTCCTGGTCAAGCGGGTCGAGGCGATGCGGCCCGAGATCCAGCAGATCGTCGACGACGCCCTCGACCGGATGACCGACGGCGTCACCGAGGCCGACCTGGTCGGCGCGTTCGCCCTCCCGGTCCCGTCGCTGGTGATCTGCCTCCTGCTCGGGGTCCCCTACGAGGACCGGGAGATGTTCCAGGCCCTCAGCGCCACGCTGCTCAACACCTCCGCCCCCAAGAAGGAGGTCGCCCGGGCCAACGACGAGATCCTCGACTACCTCGGCGGACTCGCCGCCCACAAGAAGGAGCACCCGGCCGAGGACATCCTCAGCCGCCTCGCCGCCCGGGACGACCTCACCCTGCGCGAGATCGCCTCCACCGGCGTGCTGCTCCTGATCGCCGGCCACGAGACCACCGCCAACATGATCGGGCTGTCCACCGTGCTGCTGCTCCGGCAGCCCGAGCGGATCGCGAAGCTCGCCGACCCGGCCGCCGTGCCCGGCGCGGTCGAGGAACTGCTGCGCCACACCACGATCGTCCACACCGGCCTGCCGCGCGTGGCCGTCGAGGACATCGAGCTGGACGGCACGCTCATCCGGGCCGGGGACGGCGTCTTCGCGATGCTGTCCACCGCCAACCGGGACGAGGGCATGTTCGGCGGCCCCGACCGCACCTCGCCCGACGACGTCGACCTCGACCGCGACGCCCGGCGCCACCTGGCCTTCGGCTTCGGCGTGCACCAGTGCCTCGGCCAGCCGCTGGCCCGGGCCGAGCTGCAGATCGCGCTCGCCACCCTGTTCCGCCGACTGCCCGGCCTGCGGCTCGCGGTGCCCGAGGACGATTTGCGGTTCCGCTCCGAGAACATCATCTACGGACTGAAGTCGCTGCCCGTCACCTGGTGACCCGGCTGGCCCCCGGGCCGGGGCGGGGGCAGGCTGGAAGGGCGAACGACAGACCCGGCCTGCCGCGCCCCGTCGAGGCGTGCCCGGACCGGCCGAGGAGACGGAGCCCGCAGATGACCGACATGAGCGACCGGGCCCACGTGAGCACCGAGACCGACGAGGACGTCCGCGCCGCGGACCCCGAGGAGGGCGTCACCTCGATGCAGAACCTTCACGCGCAGGACGAGTCCCGGGCGGAAGGCGAACCCATGCTGGACGAGAACGGTACGAGCAGCAGCTGACCAGCTGACGGA
Source organism: Kitasatospora sp. NPDC057904 (assembly GCF_042887925.1). Taxonomy (NCBI): domain Bacteria; kingdom Bacillati; phylum Actinomycetota; class Actinomycetes; order Kitasatosporales; family Streptomycetaceae; genus Kitasatospora; species Kitasatospora sp. NPDC057904. The sequence continues at coordinate 543,443 of NZ_JBHVOL010000004.1, read as the reverse complement.
CGAGGGCGTGTCTTCCGGTCCGAGCCGGAAGACGCGCCCTGAGGCCGCCCGGACGTCCCGGGCGGCCTCCGGCTACCGCTGGTGTCGCTCCCGGACGGGCGGCCGACCGGCGGGGGAGGATAGGCGCATGACCGAGCACACTCAGGGCGGCGGGCGGGTCCAGCCGCCCGCGGACCCGCGCGCTTCGTGGGCGACCTGGACCACGCAGTCGATCATCAGCGGGCCCGGCGGGGTCACCACCGCCGAGGTCGGGCCGATCTCCGGCGACCTCACCGTGCACACCACGTGGGTGGACGGCGAGGCCCGGCTGACCGTCCAGTACACCGGCGCGCTGGACTGGTACACGGTGTCCGGCAGCCCCGTTCCGGCGGCGGACGAGACGACCGCGCGGGCGATCCACCAGGCGATGGTCAACGGCGTCAAGGCCGGCCGCGGCGCCGCGGCACCGCCCGTCGCGGGGTAGCCGGGCAGCGGGGAGCCGGGCAGCGGGGTAGCCGGGCAGTCGGCTACCGCGCGGCGGCGTCCCAGTAGGAGGCGTCCGCCGGACGGCGCCGGCGCAGGTCCTCGCGGACCTCGCCGGCCAGCCGTCGGGTGTCGCGCCGGTTCACGGTGGCACCGATGCCCGCGCCGACCAGCAGCGGCGTCACCGAGGGCAGCCGGCGCAGCGAGCTGCGGGTCAGCCGGCGCCGGACCTGCTGGCGCACCTCCGCGCCGAGCGCCAGCGCGGCGAAGCCCGCCGGGCGGGCCAGCAGCGTGGCGTCGACGCCCCGGCGGTTGGCCCACGCGGAGACGTAGGCGGTGGCCCGCTGGGTGACGCTCCCGGTCGCCGGAACGCCGTAGACCTCGTGCAGCTCGGCGATCAGCTTGACCTCCACGGCCGCCACGGCGAGCGTCTCGGCCGCGATCTCCACCGGCATCGCGGGCGGCACCGGCAGCATCGCCGCCGCGCCGACACTCGCTCCGAGCGCGCCCGACGCCCTGGTCGCGCCGAGCACCAGCAGGTCGGCGAGCTGCTCGGGGTCGGCGGCGCCGGGGTGCTGGGCCCGCAGCGTGGCCAGGCTGCGGACCGGGATGCGCGGCGCAGCCCGCACGAGCTGGTCGGTGAGCGCCCGGCCGCCGATCGCGGCGCCCTTGGCGGCGGCGCGGCCACCCGTGCCGAGCCGCCGGGCGACGCCGCGCACCAGGGACCGGCCGCGGCCGCCCTCCGCCCGGTACTCGGCCACCTGCCACTCGCCGACCGGCCGCTCGGCCTCCTCGACCAGGCCGGCGAGCTCGTCCGCGAGCTGCTCGGGGACGGCGGCACCGGGCTCGGAGCGGTCCGAACGGCCGGGCTTGCGGAAGATTGCCATGCACATCCGCTACCCGGTCCGGGCGGGTGCTAGTCGGTTCGTCGCGCCCTCAGGCCCTTATGGCAGCGGCTCGGCGTGCACCGGGAGGTGCGGGGACTGGTGACCGCCGCTGGCGAGCATGCGGACCTCGCCGGCGTCGCTGATCTCGGCCCGGACGATGCCGCTCGCGTCCTCGTACACCGGATGGCCGCCCGGGCCCGTCGCGCTCGTGCGCGCGACCACGACCACGTCCTGCGGCGCCTGGGTGCCGGGGGTGCCGGGGAAGGTGAGTGCGTAACGTGTGGGCGGGTTCATCACCGACCTCCTCCTGGTACCTGTACGCCCTGCCCGCGTCCCGGGGCCGTCTCCCGGCCCGGTGGGCGGCGGTCTACGCGGTGGCCTCGGCCGTGGCCCGGGCGGAAGCGCCGCGGACCTCCAGTTCGTCGAGCAGCCGGGCGGTCGCCTCGGTGACCGCCTCGACGGCCCGGTCGAAGGCCTCCCGGTTGTGCGCGGCCGGGGCGCGGAACCCGGACACCTTCCGGACGTACTGCAGCGCGGCGGCGCGGAAGTCGTCCTCGTCGGCGTCGGGAGTCACGGGGGGTCGCAGCGTCTTGATGTTGCGGCACATGCCCCCAGTCTCCCGCGCGGGCGGCCCGCTGGCGAGCCCTTCCGACGAGCCCGTGACGTCACCCGGCGTGTCCGCCCCGGCCGGCCGCCTCCGCACCACCCCGCGTCACCGGCCCGTCATGATCGGCTTACGGGACCGTCACCCGGGCGGATTAGGATGCCGGACGAACGAATGCGCCCCGATCCGTCCGCACTTCTCCCCCGGAGCCACCCCCTTGCCTCTCGCGCTGGTCGCCCTGGCCGTCACCGCGTTCGCCATCGGCACCACCGAGTTCGCCGCCATGGGGCTCCTCCCCCAGGTGGCGGACAGCCTGCACGTCTCGATCCCCCAGGCCGGCTGGCTGATCTCCGCGTACGCCGTCGGCGTCGTGATCGGCGCTCCGCTGCTCACCGCGCTCGCCGCCGGACGCCCGCGCAAGGCAGTGCTGGTCGCCCTCGCCGGGGTCTTCGCCACCGGCAACCTGCTGTGCGCGCTCGCCCCCGACTTCTGGACGCTCGCCGCCGCCCGGCTCGTCACCGGGCTGCCGCACGGCGCGTTCTTCGGCGCCGGAGCGGTGGCCGCCGCCGAACTGGTCGCCCCCGACAAGAAGGCCCGCGCGGTCGCCGTCATGTTCTCCGGCCTGACCGTCGCCAACATCGTCGGCGTGCCCGCCGCGACCCTGCTCGGGCAGCACCTCGGCTGGCGGGCGACGATGCTCGTCGTCGTCCTCATCGCCGCCGCCGGCACGCTCGCCATCGCCCGCCTCGTACCGCACCTGCCCTCCCCCGCCCAGTCCGGGCTCCGGCACGAGCTGCGCGCCTTCCGCAGCGGGCAGCTGTGGCTGGCGCTGGCCACCGTCGTCTTCGGGTGCGGCGGGTTCTTCGCGTGCTACAGCTACATCACGCCGCTGCTCACCGAGGTCTCCGGGTACGCCACCGGGTCCGTGACGCTGGTGCTCGCGCTGTTCGGCGTCGGAATGACGATCGGCAACGTGCTGGGCGGCTTCGCCGCCGACCGGGCGCTGCGGCCGACCGTCTGCGCGGCGTTCCTGCTGCTGGCCGCCGCGCTCGGCCTCTTCGCGGTGACCGCGCACGCGGAGTGGTCGGCGGCCGTGACCGTCGTGCTGATCGGGCTGTTCGGCTTCGCGATCGTGCCGGCCGTGCAGACCCTCGTCATGCAGAAGGCGCGCAGTGCGCCGACGCTGGCCTCGGCGACCGTGCAGGGCGCGTTCAACCTGGCCAACGCCCAGGGCGCGTACTTCGGCGGCCTCGCCCTGGACGCCGGCCTCGGCTGGACCTCGCCGACCCTCGTCGGCGCCGGGCTCGCGGCGTCGGGCGCGGTGGTCGCGCTGCTCGCGTGGGCCGCCGACCGGCGCCGGCCCGCGGACGGTCCGCCCGCGGTGCCGGTGCCGGCCGGGGAGGCCCGGGAGGCCGCGGCCGTCTGGGGCACGCCTTAGCCGACGGGCTCGATGTCCCGGTGGGCGTCGGCCAGGAGCTGGTAGCCGGCGCCGTTGAGCTTGATCCCGGCCCGCTCGTCCTCGGTCAGCTCGCGCCGGACCTTCGCGGGCACGCCGGCGACCAGCGAACCCGGCGGCACCTGCATCCCCTGCGGCACCACGGCACCGGCCGCGACCAGCGAACCGGCGCCGATCCGGGCGCCGTTGAGGACGGTGGCGTTCATCCCGACCAGGACGTCGTCCTCGACGGTGCAGCCGTGCAGCACGGCGTTGTGCCCAACGGAGATCCGCTCACCGACCACCAGCGGGAAGCCCGGGTCGGCGTGCAGGGTGCAGTTGTCCTGGATGTTGCTGCCCGCGCCGACCACGATGGCCTCGGCGTCGCCGCGCAGCACCGCGCCGTACCAGACGCTCGCCCCGGCGGCGACGGTCACGTCCCCGACCACGACGGCGTTGGGCGCGACGAACGCCCCGGGATCGACGGCGGGCACCCTGCCCCCGACGGCGGCGATCAGCGGCTCTGCCATGTCTCGTCCTCCTGCTGACGATCAACTGCTCTCTCGCCGGTCACCGTAGGACGTCGGCCGACGGCACCGGAAGAGGGGTCCGTCCCAGCGACCGCCGCCTGTCCCGCAACCGGCAGCCGCATCCCCCGTTTGGGCGACTTTGCATCGGAATGGCCGAGGCGAGTTGTAAAGTCTTTACATGACCACCGCTCCGCACGACCGGTCAGAGGTTCCGGCCACCGTGCCCACGGTGGCGCTGGCCGATGCCCGCGCCGAGCTCTCGAAGATCGTCACTCTGGCCGAACACACCGGCCGCATCACCGCCATCACGCGCTACGGCAAGCCCGTCGCCGCAGTCGTGCCGGCCGCGTTGCTCCACCTGCTGTCCGGCGCCCACATCGGGCCTCGCCCCATGGCGGCCACGGACATCGAGCGGATCGCCGCTCGGGCCCGGTCCGCGGACACCCAACCCTCCAGCGACGACATCCGCACGGTCATGGACGACGTCAAGGCCGACAGTCCCGATCCCCATGCCGTCGCAGCCCCCGCCGACTTGCGGGAAGAACGCGTACGCGCCATCGCCGAGGCGCTCAGCGAATGGATCGACACTCCGCTCTCCGCCGTCATCGACGTGCACCGGCCGCGCGCCGAGCCGCCCGTTGACAGCGAGCCCGGAGCCGCTGACAGCGAGCCGACCATAGGTGACGTGCTGGAAGCCCTGGCCATCCGAATCAGCCGCGAGGCAGCGGAGTGATCGTCATCGATGCCAGCGCGACCGTCGAATTACTGGTCGGCACCGGACCCACCGCCGACCGCGTACGGGAGCGCCTCATCGGCGAGGACGTGTACGCCCCGGCACACCTCGACCACGAGGTCAGTCGTGTGATCTGCCGCCTGTGGCAGAAGCACCTGCTCGCCGAGGCCGACGCAACCGCTGCGGTCAACGATCTGGACGCCCTCGACGTCCAGCGCATCCCGATTCCCGGGCTGCTCCAGCGGGCTTGGTCGCTGCGGGACAACACCTACGTGGGTGACGCGTTCTACATCGCGCTCGCCGAGACGTTGCTCTGCCCGCTACTCACGACCGACGCGAAGATGGCAGGTGTCCCTGGGATCACGTGCCTCGTCGAGCACGTCCCAAAGGTCTGACATCGCACGGTACTTGCCCCATCCGGCCGCGCCCCCGGGGTGGGGCGGGGGCGCGGCGGGGGCGCAGGTCAGGAGGCGGGGGCCTTCGTGCGGAGGACCTCGATGAAGGCGCGGAGCCAGGCGGGGTGGTCGGGCCAGGCGCGGGCGGAGACGACCACGCCGTCCACGACGGCCTCGGCGTCGACGAACTCGGCGCCCGCGGCCTTCACGTCCGGGGCGAGCGCGGGGTAGGCGGAGCTGCGGCGGCCGGCGAGGTCGCCGGTGGCGGCGCTGATCAGCGGGCCGTGGCAGATCTGCGCGACCGGCTTGTCGCCCGCGAAGAAGTGGCGGACGATGCGCTGCACCTCGGGGTCGTTGCGCAGGTACTCGGGGGCCCGGCCGCCGGGGATCACGAGCGCCACGTAGTCGGCCGGGTCGACGTCGGCGAAGGCGACGTCCGCGGGCCAGGTGTAGCCCGATTTCTCCGTATAGGTGTCGAATCCGTCGACGAAGTCGTGCACGACGAACTGGAGGCGCTTCTTCGTCGGCGCCGCGATGTCGACCTGGTAGCCCTCCTCGCGCAGCCGCTGGTACGGGTAGAACACCTCCAGCGACTCGGCGGCGTCCCCGGTGACGAGCAGGATCTTCGATGTCATCGCCGACATCCCTCCGTGTGATCGATCGTCAGGCACGAAACGGGCCGCGGGCCCGGTACAACCTCCCGCACCCGCCGCGGCGTTCGCAACAGGGCGCACCGGGCGAACTGCGGCGCGTGACGGTTCTCGCGCGCCCCGAAAGGGCCGTGCGCGCCGGGCCCTAGGCGTCCTAGACTCCTCACCGCACGAACCACGTTCCAAGGAGTCACATGTCGGACCGCACCACCTACCTCGTCCTGGCGGGCTACGAGAACTCGGGGCCCGAGCACTGGCAGACCCGGTGGGAGGAGGCCGAGCCGGAGGCGTTCCGGCGGGTCCAGCAGGCCGACTGGGACCGGCCGGAGGCCGGGGACTGGGTGGCCCGGGTGGACGCCGCGGTCGCGGAGGCCGCGGCGCGGGGGCCCGTGGTGCTCGTCGCGCACAGCCTCGGCTGCATCACGGCGGCGCGCTGGGTGGCCGGTGCCGCCGCGGAGCGGACGGCCGCCGTGCGGGGTGCGCTGCTGGTCGCGCCCGCCGACATCGACAACGCCGACGTCCCGGTGCTGGCGGGCTTCCGCCCGGTGGTGCTGGCACCGTTCCCGTTCCCCGCGGTGGTGGTCGCCAGCACCGACGACCCGTGGGTGACGACCGATCGGGCGCGGGAGTTCGCCGGGGCGTGGGGTGCCCGGTTCGTCGAGGCCGGGGCCCACGGGCACCTCAACTCGGCGGCCGGACTGGGAGACTGGCCGGCGGGCCGGGCACTGCTCGCCGAGCTCTGACGGCAGCGGGCCACCAAAGACGGGCAACCGAAGACGGGCAACGACACCGAGGCTCCCCCTCCGGGAGCCCTCGCACCGACGACCGGGGGGACGACGGGGGATGCGCGGACGAGTCACGCCGCGGATGCGGCGCACACTGGTGCGGGCGCTCGCGGGCGCCGGGCTGGCGGCCGTCCTGCTCTACACCGTGGGGCAGTGGGAGAGCCGCTCCGGCGGCCGGATGCAGGTCGCCGACCTGCTGAACCGGCCCGAGGCGCTGCTCGGCGCGGCGCTGGCCGCGATGATCGGCGCCGCGTGGCTGGCCGACCGGCGCAGTGCCGTGCGGTCGGCCACCCGGGCGGTCACGGTCACCGCCGGGGTGGTGTTCCTGCTCGGCGCGGTCGCCGTGCACAAGGTGTCGGCGGCGGAGACGCGCAGCCGCGAGAGCGCCCCGGCAGGGGCCGAGCGGGCGCTCGTCGTGGTGCACCGCTCGTACGGGACGGGGCCGGAGCCGGGCGAGCACTGGCAGGTGCTGCTGGAATCCGGCAGCGGCTGGGACGCCCGCCGCTGGACGCTGGCCGACGTCGGCGGCGCGCCGGGCGACGGGCGGCTGGTGCAGGCGAGTTGGACGGGCCGGGACCGGATCACCATCGTGACGGACGCCTACCAGCGGGTGTTCACCCTCGACCCGGACACCGGCGATCCGGTGGAGGCGCGGTAGGCGAACGGACGGAGGGCCCCGCAGGAGCGTTCCTGCGGGGCCCTCCGTCCGTCGTCCGCCATCTGCCGTCCGCCGTCCGCCCGGCTCAGCCGTCGTCGGAGTGGTCGGGTGTGGGCGTGCCGTGCGGGCGTCCGGGGCCCTGGGTCGTGCCGCCGGGGCTGCCGGAGGCGGACGGGCTACCGCTCGGGCCGGCCGGGTCGCGCTTGGGCGGCGGGTCCGGGATGTAGACGGTCGTGAAGTCGTCCTCCGGCATGGACTTCACCGCGTCGCTCATCGCCTGCCGCCAGATCGGCCCGGGGCCGGTCGCGCCGAAGACCTCCTCCTGGTAGTGGCCGCCGATCCGGATGTTCTTCATCGGCACCTTGGTGCCCGGGCTGCCCAGCCACACCGAGCCGGCCAGGTTGCCGGTGTAGCCGGTGAACCAGGCCGACTTCTTCTCGTCGGTGGTGCCGGTCTTGCCGGCGATCTGGCGGCCGTCGTCGAGGCCGAGGTCCTTGCCGGTGCCCTTCTCGGTCACGCCGAGGAGCACGGTGTTGACGACGTCCGCGGTGTTCTGGGACATCACCTGGTCGCACTTGGCGGGGGGCACGGGGACGTCCTTGCCGTCGACCGTCGAGATCCGGGTGATCGCGGCCGGCGCGCAGTACCTCCCGCGGGCGGCGAAGGTCGCGTACACGTTGGCCATGGTCAGCGGGCTGACCTCCTGCGTGCCGAGGCCGATCGCGGGCACCTCCTGGAGCGCCTCGCCGCTGGCCTTGGCCGTCACGCCCAGCTTGTTGGCCATCTGCTTGACGGCGCAGAGGCCGATCTCCTGCTCCATCTGCACGAAGTAGGTGTTGACCGACTTGGCCATGGCCTCCTTGAGCTCGTAGGGGCCGACCTCGCTCGCGCTCTCGTTCGGGATGGTGCCTTCCTTCTTGCCCTTGCTCAGGTTCTTCCACGTGCCGTTGCAGGTCGACATCGTCGGCCAGTCCATCCGGTTCGGCGCCGAGTAGGACTGGGTGGGCGGCAGCCCCGCCTCCAGGGCGGCGGCGGCCACGATGGGCTTGAAGTTGGAGCCGGGCTGGAAGCCGATGCCGCCGCCCATCACCGCGTCGACGTTGTAGTTGACGACGGTCTCGTTCTTCTCCTTCGCGAGGCCGTACGGGCGGGTCTGGGCCATCGCGAGGATGTCGCCGGTGCCGGGTTCGACCATCGTCATCGCCGCCGAGACCGGGTCGGTCACGTACACCAGGTCGGAGACGGCCTTCTGGGCGGCGGCCTGCTTCTCCGGGTCCATGGTGGTGAAGATATTGAGGCCGCCCTGGTCCCACAGCTTCTTGCGGTCGGCGGCGCTCTTGCCGAACGCCGGGTCCTGCTTGACGACGTGGCGCACGTAGTCGCAGAAGAAGCCCATGCCCGCCCTGGCGGTGATGCAGCCGTTCTGCGGGTCGCGGTAGTTGAGGCCGAGCGGCGCGGCCTTGGCCTCCCGGGCCTGATCGGCGGTGATGTGCTTGTTCTCCACCATCTTGTCGATGACGGTGTCCCGGCGCTTCTGCGCGGCCACCGGGTGGAGCTTGGGGTCGTACTGGGACGGGTTCTGCACCAGCCCGGCGAGCATGGCCGCCTCGGGGAGGGTGAGGTCCTTGGCGTCCTTGGCGAAGTAGCGCTGGGAGGCGGCCTCGATGCCGTACGCCTGGTGCCCGTAGAAGGTGATGTTCAGGTAGTTGGTGAGGATCTGGTCCTTGGTCAGGTCCTCCTCCAGCTTGATGGCGTACTTGAGTTCCTGGATCTTGCGGCCGAGCGTCTTGCGCTGGGCCTCGGCGACCGCGACCGGGTCGTCGCCGGCCTTCTCGACGTTGACGTTCTTCACGTACTGCTGGGTGAGCGTGGAGGCGCCCTGGACGGTCGCGCCGCTCTCCGCGTTCTTGGTGATGGCCCGCAGGATGCCCTTGAGGTCGACGGCGCCGTGCTCGTAGAAGCGGGCGTCCTCGATGTCCACCTGGGCATGTCTGATCAGCGGTGACATCTGCTCGGCCGGGATGACCGTGCGGTCCCGCTCGTAGACCTTGGCGATCAGGCCGCCCTTGGCGTCGAAGATCTGCGTCGCCTGCGTCAGTGGAGGCGTCTTGAAGTCGTCGGGGATGCTCTCGAAGCTTTCCGCACCGTTCTTCGCACCCAGCCCGATCGCGCCGGCCCCGGGGAGCACGATCCCCGCGAGCAGGACGCCACCGAGCACACTGCTGCCGAGGAACGTGGCCGTGTGCCCGACCAGCCCGAGCGGGGTTTCCCGGCGCCGGGGTCGTGGCACCCACGTGTCGCCGGGGTCCGGGGCAGGTATGCGGCTCTTCCGTGACATAGCTGGAACACTACGGCCACGAAAAGCCGCTGAGGAGCGGGTGTTGGCCAAGCTTTGTCACAAAACCGCGACAGGTTCGACTCATTCGAGACGATCGGTCACACGTCCGGGCGGAGGCCGGGGCGATCACTCACGGTTTGTCGGCCCCCGCCCGGTTTGGCACGTGTGGATCATGTGCGCGTCATCCGGCCGGGCAGGTCACGTCCTCGGCGGGGAGCCGCCCGGTGAGCAGGAACGCGGTGACGGCCGCGTCGCCGCAGGCGTTGCCGTTGGCGGCGTACGCGTCGTGGCCGCCCGAGTCGATCGACACCATGCGGGCCCGCGGGCCGAACGCCTCACGGAGCTTCAGGGCACCCTGGTGGGGGGTGGCGGGGTCGCGGAGGTTCTGGGCGAGGAGCACGTTCGCCGGGCCGCGGGAGGTGACGCGGGTCGGCGGCTCGGCGGGCTTGAACGGCCAGAACGCGCACGGCATGACGTTGACGGGCATGCCGGCGGTGAGCGGGCGGGCGGCGCGCTCGGCGGCGGTGTCCCGGGCGTACGCCGCGGGGTCGGTGGGCCACGCGACGTCGTTGCACAGGGTGCCGACCGAGACGGCGATGGTGTTCTGGACGGCCTGCTCGGGCGGCGTGACCGGGGCCGGCAGCGGGCGGCGGCCGAGACCGGCCAGCATCAGCCGGGCGAGGTCGGGGAACTCGGCGTCCGCGTAGAGGCTCTGCAGCATCGTCTCGCGCAGCACGTTGCCGTTCAGCTCGGCCGGGTTGGCGCCGGGCCAGGGCAGCGGCGTGCGGTCCAGGCGGGCGGCGAGGTCGAGGAAGAGCGGGCGGACCTCCTCGGGGCTGTCCGCGACGCGGTCCGGGTTCCCGGGCGCCGAAGCCCACTTGGCGAAGTCGGGGAACCGGTCCTCCGCGCCGGGGCCGAAGTTGGCGAGCCAGCCGCGCTCGACGCGGGACGGGTCCGGGTCGTCGTTGCTGTCGAGGACGACCCGGTCGGTGCGCCCGGGGAACATCGTGGCGTAGACGGCGCCCGCGTACGTGCCGTACGACGTGCCCCACGCGGAGAGCCGGCGCTCGCCGAGGGCCTGGCGGACGCGGTCGATATCGCGGGCCTCGTTGCGGGTGGAGATGCTGCGCAGCACCGGGCCGCCGTTGCGGGCGCAGGTCTCGGCGACCCGGCGGGCGGTGGCGAGGTTCTCGTCGATCGAACCGTCGGCGGCGGGCCAGGGGCGCAGCTTGACCATCGCGAGGTCGGGCGTGTCCAGGCCGCAGCCGACCGGCGTCGAGCGGCCGACGCCGCGCGGGTCGAAGCCGACCAGGTCGAAGCGGTCGAGGACGGACTGCGGCAGGTGCCGGGCCGCGCTCGTCGGGAGGTTCAGGCCGGAGCCGCCGGGTCCGCCGGGGATGGTGAGCAGCACGCCGTGGCGCTCGTCCGGCTTGGCGGCGCGGATCCGGGAGACGGCGATCGTGATCTGCTCGCCGTGCGGATCGGCGTAGTCCAGCGGGACGGTGACGGTGGCGCACTGCTGGCGGGGGTCGACGGTGCCCTCGCAGGAGGTCCAGGCGAGGCCCTGGCCCGGACGGTCGGCGGCTGCGGCCGCGGCGGGCAGGGCGGTGAGGGAGAGCGCGGCCACCGCGGCGACGGCGGCGGCCCGCTTGAGGTTCGACTTCGTGTTCGGCATGGTCAGAATTCTTCGCCGGAACGCCACTTGACCCCATCCGGCCAACCGGCCGGTCCCCGGTAGGGTAATCCCCCGCCCGGCCGCTGCGGCACGCCCACGGGTTGGTCACTGCGGTGGTCCGGCCGGTCCGGCGCCGATGATTTCGGGGGGCTGCGGCGGACCTTGGCAGCCGCGCGACCGCTGAGGAGGCGTGAGGTGGACGAGGGGACGCACGAGCACGACGACGGGCAGGAAGGTCACCAGGACGGGCACGGCAAGGAGCACGGGCACGGCGGGGCCGGGGCCGCGGCGCACGGGCACGGGCACTCCCACGGACCGGCGGCGCCCGTCTCCGCCCGCCTGCGCCGGATCATCGCCGCCGTGCTCATCCCGTTCGCGCTGGCCGTCCTGGCCGGGCTCGTGGTGCTGTGGCCCGGCGGCGTGCCGTCGCACCCGCGCACCGGGGTCGGGTTCGACCAGCAGGTCCAGCACGGCCGGGTGACCAGGGTGCAGGAACTGCCGTGCAGCGCCGTCAACCCGGCCGACCAGGGCACCTGCCGGCAGGACACCGTCGAGGTGACCACCGGTCCGGACAAGGGCCGCACCTTCGCCGTCGTCGTGCACCCGGGCGAGCCGCGGCAGTACGACGTGGGCGAGGAGGTCGTCCTCACGTACGCGCCGGACGCTCCGCCGGACCTCCAGTACAGCGTGGTCGACGTCGACCGGAACCTGCCGATGGGGGTGCTCGCGGGCGTCTTCGCGGTGGCCGTGGTCGCCGTCGGGCGGTGGCGCGGGCTGGCCGCGCTGGTCGCGCTCGCGATCAGCTTCGCGGTGCTGTCGCTGTTCATCCTGCCGGCCGTCCTGCGCGGCTCGGACCCGCTGCTGGTGGCCATCGTCGGGGCGAGCGCGATCATGCTGATCGCGCTCTACCTGTGCCACGGGCTGTCCGCCCGGACGTCGGTCGCGGTGCTCGGCACGCTCGTCTCGCTCGTCCTGATCGGCGTGCTGAGCCTGGTGTTCGCCTCCTGGGCGCACCTGACCGGCAACACGTCGGAGGAGACCGGGCTGGTCCACGACCTGTACCCGGGCATCCAGATCCGCGGCCTGCTGCTGGCCGGGTTCGTCATCGGCTCGCTCGGCGTGCTCTTCGACGTGACGGTCACCCAGACCTCGGCGATCTGGGAGCTGCACGCGGCCGACCCCGGCATGGGTGTGCGCAAGCTCTACCGGACGGGCATGCGGATCGGCCGCGACCACATCGCGTCCACCGTCAACACCCTGGTGCTCGCGTACGCGGGCGCGGCGCTGCCGCTGCTCCTGCTGTTCTCGATCGCGCACCGCAACGTGATCGACGTGGCGACGAGCGAGCTGGTCGCCGAGGAGATCGCGCGGACCCTCGTCGGCAGCATCGGGCTCGTCGCCTCCGTGCCGGTGACCACCGCGCTGGCCGCGCTGATCGCCGCGGCCGACCACCCGGGGGCGGCGGCGCGCGGCGGTCGGCACCGGCACGCGTAGGGGCTCTACAGGCCCAGCAGCGCCGGGTCGGAGGCGGCGGCGCGCAGCGCCTCGCGGGGGTCGGCGACCAGCCGGCGCTCCGTCAGGTCGAGGATGCCGCCGACACCGGTGACCTCGGCCGCGACGACGCCGTCGGTGCGGGTGATGCGCTGCACCACCTGGAAGGTCTTGCCGTCGCGCCACACGAACGCGCAGCTCACGTCGACGGTGTCGCCGGCGCGCAGCTCGCGCAGGTACCTGACGGTCGTCTCCAGCACCACCGGGCCGACGCCCTTGGCGACCAGCTCGGCCTGGCGGATGCCGGCGGCCCGGAGGTACTCCCAGCGGGCGTGTTCGGCGTACTGGAGGTAGACGGACTGGTTGAGGTGGCCCTGGGTGTCGGTCTCGTACCCGCGGACCGTCACCCGCGTCGTGAAGTCGTGATCGGTCATGGTCGGCACGCTACTCCGGGGGCCGGCGGGGCTGCCGTGTGGTGTCGGTCACCAGGGGCTCACGGGAGGAGGTCGAGGAGCGGGGCGAGGGCGGCCGGGCGGCGGTCGACCGGCAGGTGGTCGACGGGGTGGAACGCGCAGCCGAGGGCCGTCGCGCCGCCGTCGCAGGTGCGGTCGTCGCCGACCATCAGGACGTCGGCCGGCGCGAGGCCGAGCCGTGCGCAGGCCGCTTCGAAGATGACCGGGTCCGGCTTCTGCGCGCCGACCTCGACGGACAGGACGTAGACGTCGACGAGCTCGTCCAGGCCGTGCGCGCGGAAGACCGGGCGCAGGTCCCAGCCGATGTTGCTGACCACGGCCACCGGGACGCCGCGGCGGCGCAGCTCGCGCAGCGTCGGTTCGGCGTCGGGGTAGGGCTGCCAGCTGGCCGGGGCCATGTGCGTGTCGTAGAGGGTGTCGACGTCGAGCCCGGCGGGCGGCTCGGCGGCGCGGGCCAGCGCGGTGTACGCGCTCCGGTGCAGCTCGGCGCTCAAGTCCCGGACGTCCCAGGCCTCCTGGACGTCCGCCGGGATCCGCCGGGGCGCCACGCCGCCCGGCAGGGCGCCGAACTCCTCCAGGCGGGCGACCAGTTCGGCCCGCTCCCGGTCGGTCAGCGCCGGGCCGGCGGCGGCCGTGTGGGCGTCGAGCCACCGGGCGGTGGAGACGACGCGGAAGAGCGTCCCGGAGAAGTCGAACATCACGCCTTTGGTCACGCCGCCGAGACTACCGGGCACCGGGGGCGGGCTCGCCGGCGTCCGGCGGTTCGACGGCGGACGTTCAGCGGACGGACATGTCGCCCTACGGGAGGGTGAGGATCCGCGGGCCGTCCTCGGTGATGGCGACGGTGTGTTCGATGTGGGCGGCGCGGGCGCCGTCCGTGGTGCGGAGCGTCCAGCCGTCGGGGTCGGTGGCGTAGTCGTCCCGGCCGCCGGCGATGAGCATGGGCTCGATGGCCAGCACCAGGCCCGGGCGCAGCGGGTAGCCCCGGCCTGGGCGGCCCTCGTTGGGCACGTGCGGGTCCTCGTGCATGCGGCGTCCGATGCCGTGGCCGCCGTAGCCGTCCAGCAGGCCGTAGCGGGCGCTCCGGGCGACGGTGCCGACGGCGTGCCCGATGTCGCCGGTGCGGTTGCCCGCGACGGCGGCGGCGATCCCGGCCTCCAGGGCGCGGCGGGTGGTGTCGATCAGCGCGGTGTCCTCGGGCCGGGCGGTGCCGACGGTGAAGCTGACGGCCGCGTCGCCCGCCCAGCCGTCGAGGAGAGCGCCGCAGTCGATGCTGACGAGGTCGCCGTCGCGCAGCCGGTAGCCGTCGGGGATCCCGTGGACGACGGCGTCGTTCACCGAGGCGCAGATGACGGCCGGGAACGGGACGGACGCGAAGGAGGGCCGGTACCCGAGGAACGGCGAGGTGGCCCCGGCCGCCCGCAGCACTCCTCGCGCGATCTCGTCCAGCTCCAGCAGGCTCACCCCGACCGCCGCTTCGGCCTGCATGGCGGCGTGGGCATTGGCGACGACGCGGCCGGCTTCGCGCATCGCGGCGAGGGCGGCGTCGGACTTGATCTCGACCATGGGGGTGGGGCGTCCTCTCGGAATCCAATTCTTATACCGGTATTTGTATCACGGTCGAGGGCGGGAAAGGGACACCTCTCCGCCCGGGAAGGCTTAGGATCGGCAGCATGGTGAGGACTCCGCTGACCCCGTGGGAGCGCGAGCGCGGCGAGCGCTTCGGGGCGTTGCTGCGCGAGGCGCGCGGCACGCGCAGCATGGTCGAGGTGGCCGCGTCGGCGGGGATCTCGGCGGAGACGCTGCGCAAGATCGAGACCGGCCGGGCGCCGACGCCGTCGTTCTTCACGATCGCCGCGCTCGCCTACGCGCTCGACCTCTCGCTCGACGAGATCGCCGCGGCCTGCGCCCTGCCGGAGGACGGCGAGGCGCTGTCGGCGTGAACGCGGACGCCCGCCCGGGCGCAGGTGCACCGGGCGGGCGTCGCCTTCGGGTCGACGGAGGGCGTCAGCCGACCGAGCTGTTGTAGCTGTCGATCGCCGGCTGCAGCTCCTTGGCCGCGTCGGCGAGCGCCTGCTGCGCCGTTTTCGAGCCCTTGATCGTCTGCTCGATGGCCGTCTCCACGCCCTTGCGCGCCTGCGGCATCACACCCAGCAGGCAGCCGGCCGTGGCCGGGGTCGGCTTGGTGGCCTTCAGCTGGTCGATGGCGGTCTGGAACTGCGGGTACTTGGCCACCCACTCCTTGTCCTTGGGGTCGTCCAGGGACTTGGTGTTCACCGGGAAGTAGCCGGTGCCGCTGTGCCAGGCGGCCTGCTGCTCCGGCGACGTCAGGAACTTCTCGAACTCCCAGGACGCGCGCTTCTCGGCGTCCGAGTGGCCGGGACCGCTGATCCACAGCGAGGCGCCGCCGATCACCGGGCCGCCCTGGTCGCCCGCGGCGACCTTCGGGAAGGCGGCGGTGCCCACGGTGAACTTGGCCGCCTGGGTGTAGCCGCTCAGGACGCCGGTGGACTCCAGGTGCATCGCGACGGTGCCGGCCTTGAACGCGGCCTGGGCGTCGTCGGTGTTGCGCCCGGTGTTGGCCGCGTAGCCGTTCTTGACCAGGTCGGCCCACCACTGGACGATCTGCGCGCCCTGGGCGGAGTCGAAGACGACCTTGCCGGCCTTGTTGCTGCGCCCGTTGTCCTGGTCGCAGTACATCGTGCCGGACTCGGCCAGCAGCTGCTCGACGAACCAGCCGTAGATGGCGGCGCCGAAGCCGTAGCGCACCGTCTGGCCGCTCGCGTCCTTCTTGGTCAGCTTCTGCGCGAGGTCGCCGAGTTCGGCGAGGTTCGTCGGCGGCTTGGCCGGGTCGAGGCCGGCCTCCTTGAAGGCGTCGGTGTTCAGGTAGAGCAGCGGCATCGAGGAGTTGAACGGCATGCTCTGGAGCTTGCCGCCGGCCGAGTAGTAGTTGCGGATGTTCGGGTCCAGGTCGGCGAGCGAGTAGCCGTCCTTGTCCGCGAAGGCCTGGGCGGGGACCGTCTGCCTGGAGTCGATCATGAAGCGGGTCCCGATGTCGTAGACCTGCACGACGGCGGGGGTGCCCTTCTGCTGCACCGCGGCCTTGTACTTGGCGACCAGGTCGTCGTACTTGCCCTGGAACTCCGCCTTGACCTCGATCTTGCCCTGGTGGGCCGCGTTGAACTGGCTCACCAGGCCGTTCAGCACGTCGGCGTTCTTGCCGGTCATCGAGTGCCAGAACTCGACGGTGGTGACGCCGGATGCCTGGTCGAGGGCCTGGGCGCCGGGGGCCGCCGCGTCACCGGAGCCGCCGGAGCCCGACGTCGAGCCGCTGGAGCTGCAGGCGGTCAGGGACAGGCCGGCCACCAGCAGGGCCGCGAGCGCGCGTGCACTCTTCTTCACGGGGGTTCTCTCTCTGTGGGGTGCGGGAGGGACGGACGAGCTGATCAGCGCACGGCGCCCGCGGTCAGGCCGCGGACGATGAACCGCTGGCCGAAGACCACCAGGGCGAGGGTCGGCAGCAGCGAGAGGACGACGCCGGCGAGGATCAGGCCGGGGTCGGACATCTCGGAGTCGCGCAGCGAGGTCAGACCGATCTGCAGCGTCTGCATGTTCGCCGTGCGGGTGATGATGAGCGGCCAGAAGTACTGGTTCCAGGCGGACAGGAACACGTAGATCGACAGCGCCGCCAGGGCCGGCTTGTTGAGCGGGACGACGATCTTCCACAGGAAGCGCCAGTGGCCGGCGCCGTCGATCCGGGCCGCGTCGCGCAGCTCGGCGGGCAGCTGGCGGAACGACTGCCGCAGCATGAACGTGCCGAAGCCGGAGGCGAGGAAGGGCAGCACCAGGCCGAAGTAGGTGTTGCCGAGGCCCCAGTCCGACAGCGTCAGGTAGTTGGGGATGATGATGGCCTCCCAGGGGACCATCAGCGTCGCCAGGAACACCCCGAACACCACGGCCCGCGCCCGGATCGGCAGGAAGACGAAGGCGTACGCGGCCAGGATCGAGGTGAACAGCTGGGCCAGGGTGATGGCCGTCGCCGTGATCGCCGAGTTGGCGTACTGGCGGGCCAGCGGGATGGTCTCGACGGCGCCGGAGAAGTTCCGCCCGGTGACGGAGTGGGGCACCAGCGCCGGCGGGTACGAGGAGAGTTCGGACGGGCCCATGAAGGCGCCGGCCACCGCGTAGTACACCGGGAAGGCCACGGTGACGACGGCGACGGCGAGCACCAGGTAGACGGCGGCGCGGGCGAGCAGCTCGCGCGGGGACCGGCCGGCCAGGACGCCCGTGCGGCGACGGGGCTCGGCGGCCTCCGTGACGACAGTGGTCATGCGTAGTGCACCTTCCGCTCCAGGACGCCGAACTGGACGGCCGTGCAGGCGAGGACGACCAGGAGCAGCACGACGGCCTGCGCGCTCGCGGTGCCGAAGTCGCTGGAGCCGTACGCGAACGCCTTCTCGTACACGGAGTAGACGAGCGTGCGCGTGGCGCCGTCCGGACCGCCCTTGGTGAGGATGTGGATCTGGCCGAAGCTCTGCAGCGAGTGGACGGTGGAGACCACGGTGAGGAAGAACAGGTGCGGGCCGAGCATCGGCACGGTGATCGAACGGGCCAGCCGCAGGCCGGTCGCGCCGTCCAGCCGCGCCGCCTCCATGATCTCGCCGGGGATCGATCCGACGCCGGCCGAGAGCACCAGGACGTTGTAGCCGAGGTTCATCCACACGGTCGTGGCGGCGACGGACACCAGCGCGTACCGGTCGTCGGTGAGCCAGCCCACCGGGCCGAGGCCGACGTGCGAGAGCAGACCGTTGATCACCCCGCTCGCGGGGTTGAAGAACACCGCGAAGACCACGGACGCGCTGGCCACCGAGAAGGCGAACGGCAGCGCGAACGCGGACCGCAGCAGCCGCACACCGCGGATCCGGTTCTCCAGGAGCAGCACCAGCACGAGCGCGCCGAGGACCCCGGGCACGACGGTGAGCAGCGTGAACAGGGCGGTGGTGACCAGTGTGCGGCCGAAGTCGGCGGAGCTCAGCAGGTCGGTGTAGTGCTGAAACCCGACGTAGCGGGAGGGCGCGCCGAACAGGTCGTTGGCGTGGGCGCTCAGGTAGAGGGTCCGCCCCAGCGGGTAGCCGATGAACAGGACGAAGACGGCCAGCGAGGGCAGCAGGAAGGCCCAGGCGAGGCCGTGTTCGCCCCAGCGGCGGCTGCGCCGCGGGTGGGGCGCGGGGTGCGGTGCGGTCGGCATGGGTGAGCGCGTCCGCCTTTCGTGATGTCGGTTCCGGCCGAAACCGTGTCCTGCCCGTGCGACGCGCCGGGAACCCTGCGGTGATCAACCGGTGACCACGGGATTACGCGTTCGCGTCAAATCCGGACGGTCGTGCGCGGAGCAGCGTTCGGGCCGTCGGTGGTGCGGCGTACGGTTCCCACGTGAACGACGGGATCGTCGACGTGCGGGCCGGAATGGCCGAAACCTTGCGGGGGCGGGAGGGCGCCTGGGCGTTCGTCAGGCCCGGCCGGACGCACTGGTGCTCGTGATCGAGGACGACCTCATCGCGGCCAGGGCCCGTACGGAGGAAGCGTTGAACGCGCTTTGAGAATGCTGCGGCCCAACGGCTCGGCGTGGCCGGACCGTTGGGCCGTGGTGCGCTCGTCAGGCCGTCACGCCGCCGTCGAGGACGAGGTCGGCGCCGACGGTGTACCCGGCCTCGGGCGAGGCGAGGTAGAGGACCGCGGCGGCGGCCTCCTCGACCGAACCCGTCCGGCCCAGCGGGACGGCGTCCTTCATCCGCTCGGCCTTGTCCGCGGCGCTCTCCCCGGGGCGGGTGGACATCGTCGTCTCCACCGGGCCGGGGCTCACCAGGTTGATCCGCACGCCGTCCGCGATGTGGTCGCGGGCGGCGGCCCGGGTGATCGCGGTGACGGCGGCCTTGCTGGCGGCATAGGCACCGAGGCCGGCGACGCGCTGGTGCACGCCGATGTTGGAGGAGATGTTGACGATCGCGCCGCCGCCGTTGGCGCGCAGGTGGGCGATCTGGTGCTTCATCGCGAGGAAGGTGCCGGTCAGGTTGATGCCGATGACGCGGTCCCACTCGGCCTCGTCGATGTCGGCGACCGGGCCGGCGCCGCCGAACACGCCCGCGTTGTTGACGGCGACGTCCAGTGCGCCGAGGTGCTCGACGGTCTCACGGACCAGCCGGGCCGCGTCCGCGCCGTCCGTGACGTCGCCGGTGAGCGCGACGGCCTTGCCGCCCTCGCGCTCGATCAGCTCGACGGTCTCGGCGAGCGGGCCTCCGGTGCGGCCCGCGACGGCGACCCGGGCGCCCTCCCGGGCGAAGGCGAGCGCGACCGCGCGCCCGATGCCGGTGCCGCCTCCGGTGACGAGGACGGCGCGGTCGGCGAAGCGCTTGCTCATGACGTGAACTCCTTGATGTGGATCGTGCTTTCGGATGATGTGGCAGTGCGGGTGGTTCGGGTGGTGCGGGTGGTGCGGGTGGTGCGGGTGGTGCGGGTGGTGCGGGGCAGCGTCGCGACCGCGGCGCCGGTGAGCGCCAGGGCGGCGGCGCCGGCCGCGAAGGCCGCCGCGTAGCCGCCGACGACGGTCGGCCGGGTGGCGGCGAGCGCCATCAGGGCGGCGACGCCGGCGGTGGGGCCGAGTTCCATCGCCGTGTTGAACAGTCCGGCGGCGAGGCCGGTCCGCTCGGGCGGCACCCCGCCGGTGGCGAGGACGGCCGCGCCGGCGAAGGCCGGTCCGGCCCCGGCGGGCAGGAGGAGCAGGCCGGGCAGCAGCCCGACGGCGTACCCGCTGCCGGGTGCGAGGCCGGCCAGCAGGGCGAGGCCCGTGGCCGCCACGGCCAGGCCGCCCGCGGTGACCGTGACGGCGCCGTACCGGGCCGTCAGCGGCGCGGCGAGGCGGCCGGCGAGCACCAGCACCGCCGCGTACGGGAGGAAGGCGGCCGAGGTGGCCAACACGTCCCAGTCGCGGACCTGTTGGAGGTAGAGGGCGAGCAACAGGAACGTCAGCGCGGTGCCGGTGGCGGTCACCATGACGGCGGCGAGCGCGGTGGCGCGGCGGCGGTCGGCCAGGAAGCCGGGCGGCAGCAGTGGGTCGACGGCGCGCCGTTCGGCGGCGGCGAAGGCGAGGAGCAGGACGAGTCCGGCGGCGAGCGGGGCGAGCACGACGGGAGTGCCCCAGCCGTGGTCGGTGGACGCGACCAGGCCGTAACTGGCCGCGCACACACCGGCGGTGGCGAGGACGGCACCCCGCAGGTCCAGGCCCGGCCCGCGCCCACGACCGGGCTCGGCGGGCGGCAGGCCACCGGAGCGCACCAGGGCCAGGGCCGCGACCAGCACGGGCACGGCGAACGGCCAGCGCCAGGACGCCCACGCCGCGACCACGCCCGAGATCAGGCTCCCCGCGGTCGCCCCGAGCACCGAGAGCCCGCCCCACGTCGCCATCGCCCGGCGGTAGTCGGCGGCCCCCGGGTGCAGCGCCCGGACCACCGCGACCGCCGCCGGGGCGACCAGCGCCGCACCGGCACCCTGGCCGAACCGGCCCGCCAACAGCGCGGCGAAGCCGGGCGCGACGGCGCAGGCGGCGGAGGCCGCGCCGAACAGGGCGAGCCCGGCCCGTAACACGCGGCACCCGCCGTACCGGTCGGCGAGCCGCCCGCCGAGCAGGAGCAGCGAGCTGAACGAGAGCCCGTAGGCCGCGCTCAGCACCAGCACGCCGGACGGGCCGAGCCCGAACTGCCGCGCCACCAAGGGCAGCGGGACGGTGAGGAGCATGAGCGTGAAGATCAGCGCGACCTGGACGGCGCCGAGCAGCGCGAAGCCTGTTCGCGCCGTTGCCATTGCCGCTGCCATTGCCGCTGCCATTGCCGTTGCCTTCGCCGGAGCCCGAGAGCCCGGCATGGACAACCCCCTCATGGCCACTCCCCCTATGTAGACCGTTCGGTTCAGAATAAGGACACAAAAAGGCCGCGCGGCCGCCACCCCGCGACCTCGGTCAGCCCAGCAGCACGAGCGCCTGCTCGGCGGCGTCCCGCACGCGCGCCGGCCCGTCCGCGACCTTGCCCATCACGCGCATGCCCTGCATCAGCACCATGAGCGTCCGCGCCAGCGCCCGGGGGTCGCGCCCCTCGGACAGCTCCCCCTGCGCCTCGGCGCGCACGAGCGCGGCGGTCAGCAGCGCCTCCAGGTGGCCGAGGCTCGCCTCCACCCGGCGCGCGGCCGACGGGTCGTGCGGCGCCAGTTCGACCGCCGTGTTGACGACGAAGCAGCCGCGCTCCCGCTCGCTCCCGGTGGATTCCGCCGCGTACCGACGGACCACCGCGCGGACCGCCGGCAGCACCGGCCCGGGCCGGGAGAGCTCGGCGAGCAGCACCGGGTCGGTCTGCTCGCCGTAGCGCTCCAGCGCGCGCAGGTACAGCTCGTGCTTGCTGCCGAACGTGGCGTACAGGCTCGCGCGGCCGATCCCGAGCCCCTCGACCAGGTCGGCCATGGACGTGGCCTCGTAGCCGCGCCGCCAGAACAGCTCCAGGGCCGCCTGCAGCGCCGCGTCCGGGTCGAATTCCTTCGTTCGCGCC
The DNA here is from genome assembly GCF_042887925.1 of Kitasatospora sp. NPDC057904. NCBI lineage: Bacteria > Bacillati > Actinomycetota > Actinomycetes > Kitasatosporales > Streptomycetaceae > Kitasatospora > Kitasatospora sp. NPDC057904. Next base: position 521,739 of record NZ_JBHVOL010000004.1, on the reverse strand, counting down.
ATGGTGGAACGCTAAACCTTTCTGGACCGCTCGGTCAATATAGAAGTTTGCAAGGGGCTCGTCCGACTCTTCTCCTGCCGATCGACGGCCGGCCCGCACGCCGGCCGACTTGACGGAATTCGCCAGAGCCGAGGGGAATCTGACGGACCATTGTCAAGTGGACTAGACCATAGCTACCCTTGCCGACCACCCCTCCTCCCCCACACCAGGAGGCGTTGCCCCATGTCCGTCCACTTCCCCACCACCCCGCGCGCAGTGACCGACAGCGCCCGCCCGCTCGCCCTGGCGGCCTTCCGGGTCGTCGTCGGCCTGCTCTTCGCCTGCCACGGCGCCGCCTCCCTGTTCGGCGTCCTCGGCGGCGCCAAGGGCGGCGGCACCGTCCCGTTCGGCCAGTGGCCGGGCTGGTGGGCCGCCCTGATCCAGCTGGCCGGCGGCCTCCTCGTCGCGGTCGGCCTCGGCACCCGCTGGGCCGCGCTGCTCTGCTCCGGCTCGATGGCCTACGCCTACTTCACCGTCCACCAGCAGCACGCGCTGCTCCCGCTGCAGAACGGCGGCGAGCCGTCCGTCATGTTCTGCTGGGCGTTCCTCGCCATCGCCGCCATCGGCTCCGGCCCGTACGCCCTGGACCGGCTGCTGCCGGGCCGGACCCAGGCCGCCGACCACGCCACGGAGCCGGCGGCGGAGCGCGCCCGGGTGAGCCAGCCCTGACCGTTCTCCGCGAGGTGCCGGCCGGGCTAGGACCGCTCCCCCTCCGCGAGGTGCCGTTCGACGGACGCGACCTTGGCGGTGAGCCCGTCGGTGACGCCGGCCCGGTCGTCGATCTTGATGACCGTGCTCACCCGGCCGCTGTAGGCCTTCACCGCCTCGATCGCCGCCCTGATCACCGGCATCACCTCGTCCCACTCCCCCTCGACGCTGGTGAACATCGCGTCCGTGCGGTTGGGCAGCCCGCTCGCCCGCACGACGCGGACGGCGGCGGCGACCGCCTCCCCCACGTCCTCGCCGATGCCCAACGGGGTGACCGAAAACGCAGCGATCACGGCTGCACTCCTCTCGAACGGCACTGGTCGCGGGGGCCGGGCCCCCCCCGGGCCCCCCCCCCCCGGAACACCCACCAGCCCCGGGCCCGGCCCCCCCCCCCACCCGCGGGGGGGGTACCGGCCCCCGCGCCCCCCGGCCCGCCCCCGGG
>NZ_JBHVOL010000004.1:397971-520540 GCF_042887925.1 Kitasatospora sp. NPDC057904 | reverse complement strand
GCCTAGCCCACGGGGGTCCACCAAAACCCCCGCCACCCGGGCGCCCCCCCCCCCCCCCGCCCGTGGGGGGGGCCCCGGGCCCCCCGGGGCCCCGCGACCAGGCTAACCAGACGTCAGCCGGCGGCCGTCACACCACCATCGGCAGCGGCGGTTCGACGGCCAGCGGCGCCGAGCTGCGCGCCCGGTGCTGCGCGGCCCAGGACGCGAGCGCCACCGCGCAGGCGTGGTCCAGGTGCCGCAGGCCGGACCAGTCCAGCTCCACCGGGCGGTCGGCCGGCAGCCGCTCCAGCGCGTCGAGCAGCCGCGGCAGCCGCAGGAACGTCGCGTTGCCGCTCAGCCGCACCCGCTGCAGCGCCTCGCCGGAGGGCAGCCGCTCCTCCTCCACCCGGATCTGCAGGTGCGAGGTCTGCCACGCGGACTTCACCACCGCCAGTCCGACGCCGATCAGCACCCCCTCGAACAGGTCGGTGACGATGATCGAGCCCGCCGTCACCGCGAGCACCACCGCCTCGCCCCGGTGCTCCCGGCACAGCGCCGCGATCCGCCGCACCGGGACGAGCTTCGCGCCCGCGTGCACGAGGACGGCGGCGAGCGCGGTGAGCGGGACGAGCCCGAGCACGCCGGGGAGCAGGGCGGTGAACAGCAGCAGCCAGACGCCGTGCAGGGTGCGCGAGGCCTTGCTGCGGGCACCGGCCTGGACGTTGGTGGCGCTGCGCACGATGACGGCGGTCATCGGCAGCGCGCCGAGCAGTCCGCACACCGTGTTGCCGATGCCCTGCGCGGTGAGTTCGCGGTCGTAGTCGGTGCGCGGGCCGTGGTGCATCCGGTCGACGGCGGCGGCGCTGAACAGCGTCTCGGCGGACGCGATGAGGGTGAAGGCGACGACGGTGCCGAGGCCCGCGCCGCCCGCCAGTTCGCCGAGGGTGACGCGGTCGGGCAGGTGGACGACGTCGAGCAGGCCGGCGACGCGGACCCGGGCCACCGGCAGGTCGGCGGCCGCGGTCACGGCGGCGGCGAGCCCGACGGCGGCCAGCGGGGCGGGCACGCCGCGGGCGACTCGCTCCGGCAGGTGCTTCCAGAGGACGAGCACCAGCAGGGTGGCCACGCCGAGCGCGACGGCGCTCGGGTTCGCGGCGCCGGTGAGGGCGTCGCGCAGCAGGGCGGGCAGGCCGGCGATCTTCTCCGGGCCGGTGGCCGGGGCCCGGCGGTCGGCGAGCGCGTACAGCTGGCCGGAGAGCAGGGTGAGCCCGATGCCGGCGAGCATGCCGTGCACGACGGACGCGGACATGGCGCGGAACCAGCGGCCGAGCCGCAGGGCGCCCATGGCCAGCTGGAGCAGTCCGGCGCCGAGGACGAGCAGGCCGAGCGCGTGCGGGCCGAAGCGATGGACGGCGTCGTAGACGAGGACGGTGAGCCCGGCGGCCGGCCCGCTGACCTGGAGGCTGCTGCCGGGCAGCAGCCCGACCACCAGGCCGCCGACGATGCCGGTCACCAGGCCGAGCTCGGCCGGGACACCGGAGGCGACGGCCACCCCGACACACAGCGGCAGGGCGACGAGGAAGACGACGATCGAGGCGGGCAGGTCGTAGCGCCACGGGACGGTGCGCAGGAGTCCGGTGAGCGAACCCCGGGGCCGGCCCGGGGGCGCGGTGCGGCGGGGGCGGCCCGGCGGGCCCTTGCGGCGGTGGGGCGGACGGCTCACCCGGTCACCGCCGGGCGATGGACGGGGTTTCGGCGCATGGGTACGTTCCTTCCGCGCGCCCGCCGGCGGCGGGCACGCTGCTCCGGGGCGGGCGGGGAAGCGTGCGGGTCGGCATGCGGGGAGGCATGCGGGAAGCGTGCGGATCGGCATGCGGGGAGGCATGCGGGGACACATGCGCGGACGACACATGCGCAGACACATGCGAGGAAGCGTGCGACGGGACGTGCGGGCGCGAGGGGCACGGTACGAAGGGCAGGGCCTGCGGTACGTCCGGCGCTTGCGGATGCGCGCGGTGCTAGCGGGTGCGGACGGGAAGAAGGGCCGCACGACGGGGGCGACAGTGGGTGGCCCGGCGTGGCTCCGACGGTACCCAGGGGAGCGGGGCGGGCCAACCTCGCACACGGCCCCTTCACCCGGGCTGCACACCGGGTCCGCTTTCCGGGCCGGAACGCACGGTTCCCCGGGCACACTTGCACGACAGCCGTCCGCGTGTACGAACGAGGCCTGCCCACCACGGATCCCACAGGCCACACCCTGGGCGAACGTCCACAATCTGTTGAATCTCCCCTTGACGCCCCGACAGGCTCCGTCCTACCTTTTCTTCCACATACAGAAACCGTTCTTCCGTATGGTGGAATTCTGGAGATGAGCCCTCCGAGCCACTGCGGGCCGACGCAGGAGAAACCCGATGCCTCGTATGACAGCCGCCCGCGCGGCCGTGGAGATCCTCAAGCTCGAAGGCGTTGAGGTCGCGTTCGGCGTGCCGGGCGCAGCCATCAACCCGTTCTACGCCGCCCTCAAGGCCTCCGGCGGGATCAGGCACACGCTCGCCCGTCACGTCGAGGGCGCCTCCCACATGGCCGAGGGCTACACCCGCGCCAAGGCCGGCAACATCGGCGTGTGCATCGGCACCTCGGGCCCGGCCGGCACCGACATGATCACCGGCCTGTACTCGGCGATCGCCGACTCGATCCCGATCCTGTGCATCACCGGCCAGGCCCCGGTCGCCCGCCTGCACAAGGAGGACTTCCAGGCCGTCGACATCGCCTCGATCGCCAAGCCGGTCACCAAGGCGGCGACCACCGTCCTGGAGGCCGCCCAGGTCCCCGGCGTCTTCCAGCAGGCCTTCCACCTGATGCGCTCCGGCCGTCCGGGCCCGGTCCTGATCGACCTGCCGATCGACGTCCAGCTCACCGAGATCGACTTCGACCCGGAGGCCTACCAGCCGCTGCCGGTCTACAAGCCGACCGCGAACCGGATCCAGATCGAGAAGGCCATCGCGCTCCTCCAGGAGTCCGAGCGCCCGCTGATCGTCGCCGGCGGCGGCGTCATCAACGCCGACGCCTCCGAGCTGCTGCTGGAGTTCGCCGAGCTGACCGGCGTCCCGGTGATCCCGACCCTGATGGGCTGGGGCATCGTCCCGGACGACCACGAGCTGAACGCCGGCATGGTCGGCCTGCAGACCTCGCACCGCTACGGCAACGAGAACTTCCTCGCCTCCGACTTCGTCCTCGGCATCGGCAACCGCTGGGCCAACCGCCACACCGGCGGCCTGGACGTCTACACCGCGGGCCGCAAGTTCGTCCACGTCGACGTCGAGCCCACCCAGATCGGCAAGATCTTCGCCCCCGACCTCGGCATCGCCTCCGACGCCAAGGCCGCACTGGAGCTGTTCGTCACGGTGGCCAAGGAGCTCAAGGCCGCCGGGCGGCTGAAGGACCGCGGCGAGTGGGCCGCCGCCACCCAGGCCCGCAAGGCCCAGCTGCAGCGCCGCACCCACTTCGACAACGTGCCGCTCAAGCCGCAGCGCGTCTACGAGGAGATGAACAAGGCCTTCGGCCCGGAGACCCGCTACGTCACCACCATCGGCCTGTCCCAGATCGCCGGCGCGCAGATGCTGCACGTCTACAAGCCGCGCCACTGGATCAACTGCGGCCAGGCCGGCCCGCTCGGTTGGACCATCCCGGCCGCGCTCGGCGTCGCGACCGCCGACCCCGAGGGCCAGATCGTCGCCCTGTCCGGCGACTACGACTTCCAGTTCATGATCGAGGAGCTGGCGGTCGGTGCCCAGCACCGCATCCCCTACGTCCACGTCCTGGTGAACAACTCCTACCTGGGCCTGATCCGCCAGGCGCAGCGGAACTTCGACATCGACTTCCAGGTCAAGCTGGAGTTCGAGAACATCAACGCGCCGGAGCTGGGCGTCTACGGCGTCGACCACGTCAAGGTCGCCGAGGGCCTGGGCTGCAAGGCGATCCGGGTCACCGAGCCGGAGGGCCTGCTGCCGGCCTTCGAGGAGGCCAAGAAGCTGGCCGCCGAGTTCCGCGTCCCGGTCGTCGTCGAGGCGATCCTGGAGCGGGTCACCAACATCTCGATGAGCGGCAACGACATCGACAAGGTCAACGAGTTCGAGGAGCTCGCGACCCTGCCCGAGCACGCGCCGACCGCCATCAAGCCGCTCGCGGTCTGAGGCGGCGCACGGACCCGCAGCGTGGGGGCGGACGTGCCGCTCAGTGCGCCCCCACGCTCGCGGAACACCGGCGGCGCCGTCGTGGTTGAGCCTTCCGGGAGCGCTACCGTAACCCGGGAGTCCGACCCCACCGACCTGCCGAAAGGGACCACCGTGAGCCTGTACGACATTCCGCTGCGCACGCTGTCCGGCGAGGCCACCTCGCTCGCCGACTACAAGGGCAAGGCGCTGCTGATCGTCAACGTCGCCTCCAAGTGCGGTCTGACCCCGCAGTACGCGGGCCTGGAGCGGCTCCAGGAGCGCTACGCCGCGCGCGGGTTCAGCGTGCTGGGCTTCCCCTGCAACCAGTTCGCCGGGCAGGAGCCGGGCAGCGCCGAGGAGATCGAGACGTTCTGCTCGACGACGTACGGCGTCACGTTCCCGCTGTTCGAGAAGATCGAGGTGAACGGTGACGACCGGCACCCGCTGTACGCCACGCTGGTCGGGACGGCGGACGCCGAGGGCGAGGCCGGCGACGTCAAGTGGAACTTCGAGAAGTTCCTGATCACCCCGGACGGCACGGTGGCCGCCCGGATCCGCCCGGCCACCGAGCCGGAGTCGGACGAGGTCGTCGCCGCGATCGAGGCCGTGCTGCCGGCCTGATCGCCGCACTGCCACGAGAAAGGCCCGGGGCACGCGCCCCGGGCCTTTCTCATAGCAACAGCCGTGTGCCCGGCGGCAGTTCGCCGTCCCGGGCGGCGTCGCGCAGGTGCGCCAGCAGGGTCTCGCGCAGCGCGTCGGCGGCGCGCGTGAGCGGCACCTCGTGGCCGTGCGCGACGGCGATCGTGCGCCCCAGGCCCGGTCCCGCGAACGGGGTCACCCCGAGCCCCGAGCGGGCCGCCACCATGCCGGGCACCACCGCGGGCCCGAGCCCGGCCCGGACGAAGCCGAGCACCGCGTCCATCTCCCCGCCCTCCACCGCGAACTCCGGCTCGAACCCCGCCGCCCGGCAGGCCGCCAGGGTCGCCTCGCGCACGTCGTAGCCCTCGCGGAACATCACCAGCGGCCGCCCGCGCAGCTCCGTCACCCGCACCGTGCGCCGGGCCCGCTTCGGGAGGGCGGACACCAGCACCAGCTCCTCGTGCAGCAGTTCGGTGACGTCCAGGGCCGGCGCCGCCTCCCCGCTCGCGGGGGTGATCACCAGCGCGAGGTCCAGCTCCCCCGCCGCCAGCCAGCGGACGAGGTCGCGCGAACCGCCCTCGCGCACCGCCAGCGCCACCCCCGGGTAGCGGTCCCGGAACACCCGCAGGACGTCCGGCACCAGGCTCGTGCACAGGCTCGGCGGCGCCCCCAGCCGCACCCGGCCGCGGCGCAGCTGGACCGTCTCCTGCACGGCGAGCCGCGCGCTCTCGGTGTCCGCGAGGATGCGCCGCGCCAGCGGCAGCAGTGCGTCCCCCGCGTCGGTGAGAGCGATCCGGCCGCGCGTGCGGTGGAACAGCTCGGCGCCCAACTCCCGCTCCAGTGCCCGGATCTGCTGCGAGAGGGACGGCTGCGCCACGTGTGCCGCCTCGGCCGCGCGCGTGAAGTGGCGGGTCTCGGCGACGGCCAGGAAGTAGCGGAGTTGCTGGAGCTGCACACGGCCAGGATAGGCCTCCTTGATAGTGGCTGCCTATCGTCACGAGCCGCATCATGTCTTGGACGCACCCTTGCGGCCGTCCCTACCGTGGCTGCCATGACAACCGCGACTCGGACGGCCCGGCACCCGTCCACCCTGGCGACCCTCTGGCGGTCGACCGTCGGCAAGAAGGCGGTCATGGCCGTCAGCGGACTGGCCATGCTGCTGTACCTGGTCGCGCACATGCTGGGGAACCTCAAGGTGTTCTTCGGCCCCGACGACCTCAACGGCTACGCGCACTGGCTGCGCACCATCGGCGAACCGTTCCTGCGCTACGAGTGGTTCCTCTGGATCGCCCGCTCCGGCCTGCTGGCCGCCGTCGTCCTGCACGGCGTCGCCGCCTACCAGCTGAGCCGGCGCGACCTCGCCGCCCGGCCGAGCAAGTACGTGCACCAGCGCCGCCGCGCGAGCTACGCGACCCGCACGATGCGCTGGGGCGGGGTGATCCTCGCGCTGTTCATCGTGTGGCACGTCCTCGACCTGACGACGCTCACCGTGAACCCCGTCGCCGAGCACGGCCACCCGTACCAGAACATCGTCGCCACCTTCGGCCGCTGGTACAGCGACGTGATCTACATCGTCGCGATGCTCGCCGTCGGCCTGCACGTCCGGCACGGCTTCTGGAGCGCCGCGCAGACCCTCGGCGCCAACAACGCCCGCCGGGACCGGGCACTGAAGCTGGCCGCCAACGGCCTCGCCCTGATCCTCACCGCGGGCTTCCTGTCCGTCCCCGTGGCCGTGATGACCGGAGTCGTGAAATGAGCTACGCGTCCTACACCGTCGGCGAGCCGATCGCCGACACCAAGGCGCCCGCCGGGCCGATCGAACAGCGCTGGGACCAGCGGCGGTTCGACGCCAAGCTGGTCAACCCGGCCAACCGCCGCAAGCACACGGTGATCGTCGTCGGCACCGGCCTGGCCGGCGGCGCGGCCGGCGCCACCCTCGCCGAACAGGGCTACCACGTCGTCCAGTTCTGCTTCCAGGACTCCCCGCGACGCGCCCACTCGATCGCCGCCCAGGGCGGCATCAACGCGGCCAAGAACTACCGCAACGACGGCGACTCCGTCCGCCGGCTGTTCTACGACACCGTCAAGGGCGGCGACTTCCGCGCCCGCGAGTCCAACGTGCACCGGCTGGCCCAGGTCTCGGTGGAGATCATCGACCAGTGCGTGGCCCAGGGCGTCCCGTTCGCCCGCGAGTACGGCGGCCTGCTCGACACCCGCTCCTTCGGGGGCGTCCAGGTCTCCCGCACCTTCTACGCCCGCGGCCAGACCGGCCAGCAGCTGCTGCTCGGCGCCTACCAGGCGCTCTCCCGGCAGATCGCCGCCGGCAACGTCGAGATGCACGCGCGCACCGAGATGCTCGACCTCGTCGTCGTCGACGGACGCGCCCGCGGCATCGTCGCCCGCGACCTCGTCACCGGCGAGATCCGCACCCACACCGCCGACGCCGTCGTGCTCGCCAGCGGCGGCTACGGCAACGTCTTCTACCTCTCCACCAACGCCAAGAACTCCAACGCCACCGCGATCTGGCGGGCCCACCGCCGCGGCGCCCTCTTCGCCAACCCGTGCTTCACCCAGATCCACCCCACCTGCATCCCGCGCTCGGGCGACCACCAGTCCAAGCTCACCCTGATGAGCGAGTCGCTGCGCAACGACGGCCGGATCTGGGTGCCCAAGGCGCGCGGCGACCAGCGGCCGCCGGCCGAGATACCCGAGGACGAACGCGACTACTACCTGGAGCGCGTCTACCCCGCCTTCGGCAACCTCGTCCCGCGCGACATCGCCTCCCGCGCCGCCAAGAACGTCTGCGACGAGGGCCGCGGCGTCGGCCCCGGCGGCCAGGGCGTCTACCTCGACTTCGCCGACGCCGTCCGCCGGATGGGCCGGGACGCCGTCGAGGCGAAGTACGGCAACCTCTTCGACATGTACCAGCGGATCACCGCCGAGGACCCGTACCGGGTGCCGATGCGGATCTACCCCGCGATCCACTACACGATGGGCGGGCTCTGGGTCGACTACGACCTCCAGACCACCGTGCCCGGCCTGTTCGCGATCGGCGAGGCCAACTTCTCCGACCACGGCGCCAACCGGCTCGGCGCCAGCGCCCTCATGCAGGGCCTCGCCGACGGCTACTTCGTCCTGCCGCCCACCCTCAACGACTACCTGGCCCGGGAGAAGCTGCCGGCCGTCCCCGCCGACCACCCCGCCGTCACCGAGGCGGAGGCCGAGGTCGGGGACCGGCTGGGCCTCATCCTCGCCGTCGACGGCGACCGCACCCCCGACTCCTTCCACCGCGAACTCGGCGAACTCCTGTGGGACGAGTGCGGCATGGCCCGCGACGAGGCCGGGCTGCGCCGGGCCCTGGAGCGGATCCCGCGCCTGCGCGACGAGTTCTGGCACCGCATCAAGGTGCCCGGCACCGGCCGGGAGCTCAACCAGTCGCTGGAGAAGGCCAACCGGCTCGTCGACTACTTCGAGCTCGCCGAACTCATGTGCCTGGACGCCCTGCACCGGGCCGAGTCCTGCGGCGGCCACTTCCGCACCGAGAGCCAGACCCCGGACGGCGAGGCCGCCCGCCGCGACGAGGACTACACCTACGCCGCCGCCTGGGAGTTCACCGGCACCGGCACCGCGCCCGTCCTCCACCGCGAGGCGCTCGACTTCGAGTACGTCCACCCCACCCAGCGGAGCTACGCATGAACCTCACCCTGCGCATCTGGCGCCAGGCGGGCCCGGACACCCCCGGCGCGATGACCACCTACGAGGTCGGCGGGATCAGCCCGGACATGTCCTTCCTGGAGATGCTCGACACCCTCAACGAGGAGCTCATCACCCGCGGCGACCAGCCCGTCGCCTTCGACCACGACTGCCGCGAGGGCATCTGCGGCGCCTGCGGCATGGTCATCAACGGGCAGGCCCACGGCCCGGAACGGACCACCACCTGCCAGCTGCACATGCGGCACTTCACCGACGGCGACACCATCGACGTCGAGCCCTGGCGGGCCTCCGCCTTCCCGGTGGTCAAGGACCTCGTCGTGGACCGGTCGGCCTTCGACCGGATCATCGGCTCCGGCGGCTACGTCACCGCCCCCACCGGCAGCGCCCCCGACGCGCACGCCACGCCCGTCCCCAAGGAGGCCGCCGACACCGCCTTCGAGCACGCCGAGTGCATCGGCTGCGGCGCCTGCGTGGCCGCCTGCCCGAACGGCTCGGCGATGCTCTTCACGTCCGCCAAGGTCGTCCACCTCAACGTGCTCCCCCAGGGCGCGCCGGAGCGCTCCTCCCGGGTGCGGAACATGGTCGCCGCCATGGACGCCGAGGGCTTCGGCGGGTGCACCAACACCGGCGAGTGCGCCACCGCCTGTCCCAAGGGCATCCCGCTCCCCAGCATCGCCGCGATGAACCGCGAGTTCCTGAAGGCCGCGCGCGGCTGAACTGCCCCCTCCCCTTCGGTCTCCCGTGCGTGCGCGGGAGGCCGAAGCGCGTGCCGGACGCGTCTGCGGCGTCCAGCGGGGCGCGCGGGGCGTCCGCGCGCTCCCCGATGGAGTGGTGGATCGTCAGGACCGGTGCTGCTGCGCGGATTTTCGCGCTACCGTGGTCCTCCGCTACGGAAGGACGGCATATGCCCGAGGTTCAGTCCTGTTCCGGTTGCGGCGGGTCCGGGGGGACCCAGAAGACCGAGGCCACGGTCGAACTGGACGAGGAAGGAAGCATGGTGCCGAGGATCCACACCTTCTGGTCGCCATGCGGTCGGTGCCACGGATCCGGGACGGTGATCGTCGGATGAGGTTGGTCTTCGAATGCGTCGAGTGCGGTGGGCACTACCTGCCGCCCGAGAGCCTGGCGTACCCCGACGGGCCCGCGTCCCCGATCTGGTGCTCGCGCTGCCAGACGGCCAAGCGGGCGGCCGGGGTCCGCGAGGACCCGCTGCTCGCGCGGATGGCGCTGGCCGCCGCCCGCGCCGCGGCGGCCCGGCGCGCGGCGGACACCGAACCGCCCGCGCGCACCGACGTCCGCCCGTCGCGGCCGCCGCTCTCGCGCCGGTCCCGCTCCGGGCCGGGCGGGGTGCGCGGGCGGCTGGGCTGAGCCCCCGCCGCCGTCCGGCGGTCGAGAGGAACTCCCGGAGCAGCGCCGCGATGGTGTCCGGGGCGTCCTCGGGGCTGTAGTGGCCCACGCCCGCCAGCTCGACGGTCCGCCCGCGCGGGAACGCCTCCGCGAACAGCGGCAGGAAGTACCGCGCCCCCAGCGTCCGGTCCGCGCCGCCCCAGACGGCGAGCGCGGGCACGGCGGCGAGCGCGGCGCGGGCCTCGTCGCCCGGCGTCTCGAACACGTGGGCCCCGGTCGCGAAGCCCTCCGCCCAGCCGAGCGCGCCGGCCGCCTCCGCACGGGTGGGGAACGGCGAGGCGTAGGCGCGCAGCCAGGTGTCGGTGATCAGCGCGTTGTTCTCGAAGCCGTTGAGCTTCAGGGTGCTGAGGATCGTGTAGCCGAGTTCGCCGAGGACGGCGTCCAGGCTGCCGTCCGCGTGCGCGCGGGCGATCCAGCGGAACCACGGGGACTCGGCCGCGTTGGCCATCAGCGCGTCCGGGAGCCTGGGCCGGCCGAAGGGCGTCGGCCCGTTGAGGCTGACCACCCCGGTGACGAGCCCCGGGCGCCGGGCGGCCAGGCCCGTGCCGACCGGCCCGCCGAAGTCGTGCAGCACGAGGGTGAGTTCGCGCAGGCCGAGGTCGTCGACGAGGGCCACCAGGTTGTCGACGTGGTCCTGCAGGCGGTACGTCCGGCCGGCCGGCGTCTCGCTCTTGCCGAAGCCCATGTGGTCCGGGACCACCACCCGGTGGGTGGGCGCGAAGCGGCGGACCAGGTCGCGGAAGAGGTAGCCCCAGGTGGGTTCGCCGTGCAGGCAGAGCAGGACGGGGCCGTCGCCCTCGTCGACGTGGTGCATCCGGAAGCCCGGGGCGGTGCTGAAGTGCGGCCGGTACGGGAAGGTGCCGTCGAAGGTCTCGTGGGCGGCGATCATCGCGGGGTGCTCACTCCGCACTGGTAGCAGGTTGAAACCACTGAGGGCGAGGCCAGACCTCGTGGTTTCATTAAGCAACCACAATGGTGGGCGGGTTCAGAACAGCGCTTCCTGGGTGTCCGGCTCCGGCGGGCGGACGCGCTCCGCGAGCGCGACGCCGGCGGTGGCGCGGCCCGTGACGGCGGTGAGCGTCCAGCCGGTGAGCAGCCGGGTGTCGAGCAGCAGCGGGTCGGCGCCGTCGGCCTGGTCGAGGAAGAGGTGCCGGCCGACCGGCGCCCGCAGCGTGCCCGCGAGGACGGCGCCGTGCGCGAGCCCGTCGACGTGCCGGTAGCTCTCCGGGGCGCCGCCGGCCAGGCCGAAGCGCTCGACGTGGTCGGTCACCGGGCGGTCCGCGAGCAGCTCCAGGGCGTGGCCGCGCAGGAGCCCGTGCGCCTGCGTGCGGGCGTCGGAGAGCACGGCTCGGCGGTGCGGCACGTCGCCGTGCGACCACCAGCGGTCCGTCTTGGCGCGGCTCTTGAACCGCTCGCGCGCCAGGCCCGAGGCGGCGACGGTGAGTTCGGCGCGACGGATCGCCGGGAGACCGCCGCGCGCGGTGAACGCGTAGGCGAGCGCGCCCTGTTCGAGGAGCCGGCTGTCGCCGCGCTGCTCGGCGGTCAGGCCCACCTTGAGCAGGCCGTCGCCGAACCAGGCCAGGTAGAGCAGGTACGTGCGGCCGTCGTCGAGGATCTGGTCGCGGGCGAGGGCGAGGCCGCGGTCGACGCTCTGGCACGCCGGGCACTGGACGGCGCCGCCGCCCGGATCGATCTCCGCGTGGTACGGACACGGCGTGCGCTCGGTGGCACCGGCCAGCCAGGCCCCGGTGCACCGGCGCGGGCCGCCGAGCAGCCAGCCGACCTCCGTCCCGGCCCCGACGACGCGCTCGTGGACCCGCGGACCGCACACGGCACCGAGCCGCGGCCGGCCCTCGTGCCAGCTCAGGCCGGTGGAGATCCAGCCGGCGGGCCGGTCGGGGTGCTGCGGTGCGATCGTCACGGGGCTCCTCTCGGCCGGAACGAGTCCGGGCGGAGCCGGTCTCGGTCGGAACCAGTGAGGCTACCCGCCACCACCGACAGCGGGCACGGCCGGTGCAGCGCCCGCGCCGCGTCACCCGGGCGCCCGGCATTCGGCGGACACCGGCGGGCGGGCCGAGGGGTGCATGCCTAGCGTGACGTCCTGGGGGCGATCCGAGCACTTCCGCGGGTCGGGACGGACCGTCCCGGGCCCGCCCTCCAGGAGGCACCGCACATGAGACTTCGGGCTTGTTCGAGCGCGCTGGTGAGCGCCGCGCTGACCCTCGGCCTGACCGCCGCCGCGACCCCGGCCGGGGCAGGGGCAGGGGCCGGGACCGCGACCCCGCCCGTGGCCGCCGAGCCGCGGCCGTTCCTCGACCGGCTGAACACCGTGTCCCTCGTCGGGTCCACCGTGCCCGCCAACGGCGACGTGAACCCGTACGGCACGTTCACGATCCGGGAGAGCGTCGGCGACCTGCGCCGGGGCAACGTCCTGATCAGCAACTTCAACAACTCGGTGAACCTGCCGGCGGGCCAGCAGGGCCGGGGCACCACCCTGGTCCAGGTCGCCCCGGACGGCGCCCTGACCACGTTCGCCACGATCGACCCGAACAACCTGCCGGGACCGTGCGACGGCGGGGTCGGCCTCACCACGGCGCTGACCGTCCTGCCCGGCGGCTGGGTGGTCGTCGGCAGCCTCCCCACCTCGGACGGCACGTCCGCCACCGCCAAGGCCGGGTGCCTGCTGGTGCTCGACGAGCACGGGACGGTCCGCGAGACGATCGCCGGGCACGGTATCAACGGCCCCTGGGACATGACCGCCGTCAGTTTCGGCAAGCGCAGCGAGCTGTTCGTCACCAACGTGCTCAACGGGACGGTCGACGGCAACGGCGCGGAGGTCGACGAGGGCACCGTCCTGCGGATCACCCTGTGCGCCGAGGGCGACCAGCCGCCCGCCCCGGTGGCCTTCACCGAGATCGGCTCGGGCTTCCCCGAGCGGACGGACCCGGCGGCCCTGGTCGTCGGCCCGACCGGGGTCGGCCTGCACGACGGCACGCTCTACGTCGCGGACACCGTGCTGAGCCGGATCACGGCCATTCCCGACGCGCTCACCCGCAAGAACAGCGCGGGCATCGGACGGGTCATCACCTCGGGTGGCAGCCTCAACGCCCCACTGGGCATGGCCCTCACGCCCAGGGGCGACATCCTCACGGTCAACGGCGGGGACGGCAACATCGTCGAGACCACGCGGAGCGGACGGCAGGTGGCGACCAAGACGATCAACAACGAGGGCACCCCGCCCGGCGCGGGCGCGCTCTTCGGCCTCGACCTGGACCTCGACCACGACGCGGTCTACTTCGTCAACAACGCCGACAACGTCCTCGACGTCCTGCACTAGGCCCTCTCTCTCCCGTCAGGCCGTCGCACCCGGCAGGCCGGCCACCCCCACCGCGTCCAGCAGCGGGCCGCCCGTGAAGGCGGCGAGGGGGCGGCCGTGCCGGGTGAGGACGTACGAGGTGTGGTGCGGCGTGTGGCCGGGCGTCGCGACGGCGCGCAGGGCCAGGCCGTGGTCGGGGTCGAGGTCGAACTCGTCGCCGTCGTGCACCAGGACGCGCCGGTAGGACACCGCCGCGTCGGCGGGCACGAGGTAGTGCGCGCCGGTGAGCAGCGCGAGTTCGGGCCCGCCGGTGGCGTGGTCGTCGTGCACGTGTGTCTCGGCGACGTACGCGATCGGGACGCACCGGCGGGCGGCCGCGGCGAGGACCCGGCCGACGTCGGCCGGCGGGTCGACGGCCACCGCCCCGCCGGGCCCGCCCGCCAGGTAGCCGTGACCGCCCGGCGCCTCGCTCTCAAGGATGTCGACGAAGTACACGCACCCTCCTCACGGATGTACCCCGGATGTACCCCTGGGGGTATCGGGCCGGATCCTAGCAGACGTACCCCCAGGGGTATCGCAGGCGCGCGGTGGGCCGGGGCCGGGACCGTTAGCATCACGATCATGACCGAGACCCCCACCCCGGACGACCTCGCCACCGCCCTCCGCCTCGCCGCCGACACCCTGCGCGGCGCCCCCGCGGACGCCGACTGGTCCCGCCCCGCCGGCACGCTCGGCTGGTCCTGCTGGGAGACCGTCGAACACCTCGCGGACGACCTCCTCGCCTACGCCGCCCAACTCGGCCCCGCCCGGCCGCCGCGGGACCGCTACGTCCCGTTCGTCTCGACGCGCGAGGCCCCGGGTGCGCCGAACAGCTTCGTCCGCGCCGAGCGCGGGGCCGGCGCGGCCGGGCTCGTCGAAGTGCTGGAGGCCAGCGGCGGGCTGATGGTCGCCATCGCCCGCACCGCCTCACCCGACGCGCGCGCCTACCACCCCTGGGGCCTCGCCGACCCGACCGGCTTCGTGGCGATGAGCCTGGTGGAGCTCCTGGTGCACCTGCACGACGTCACCCGGGGCCTGGACCTCCCCTGGAAGCCCCCGGCCGACATCTGCCACCGCACCCTCACCCGCCTCTTCCCCGACATCCCCACCGTCGACGCCGCCCCCTGGCCCACCCTCCTCTGGGCCACCGGCCGAGCCCCACTCCCCGGCCACCCCCAACGCACGACCTGGCGCTGGCACGCCGACGTCCCCGCCTGACCACCCGGCCCGCAGGAAGTCGGACCCGCCGACTTCCTGCGCCGATCACACAATCGGCGCCCTTGACCTCCAGGAGCGCATGCCGCCTCCCTCCGATGCGAGTAGCAGCGGCCCGACAGTACCTCGCCCACACCGGCACCCGCTGCCGACACAGATGGCAGCCACGACCTCGTCCTCCCTCGAACGGCGGTGTCCCGTTGCTTGACGACAACGGGGCACCGCCAATTAGCCGTTGCCAGGATTGTCCGGCTGACGCCGCCCCGTCACCGTCCGCCAAGGGGCGGGGGGGGACCGGCCACGCTACGACTCGGGTCGGCGGGCCTCCGCCTCCTGGACGTAGCGCTGGAAGAGGTACTCAACTTCGTCGGGCGCGCAGTACATCCGGGCCTGCCGCCAAGCGTTTTCGAGGTCGAACGGGTAGCGGCTGAGCCGTTGGAGGCGGAGTGCCCGCAGGGTCGTGAGCGGGGCGAGCATGACCCGCCACAGGACCACCCTCATCCTGCCCGCCCAACCGGGGCAGCCCAGTCCGGCGGCACGGTGGCCACCCTCAAGGCCTCGACGGACTGACGAAGCAGGACCCGCATGGCCTCATGCTGAGTCTCCGGGTCCTGGAACCCGGCACCGACCATCTCCCACTGCTCCAAGAGCGGGTGCCACCATGCGTTGCAGGACCTGATCGCTCGAGAGAGCCGTTGCAGGTCGGCCACCCGGGCGTCGTCCGGGAGTTGGGAGGTCCGCTCCATCCGGTCGAGCACCACCAGGTCCGGGTTGTCGTAGAGAGCTGTCTTGAGGAACTTCAGCCGCCTGATCCGTTCGGTGTCGGCCCGCCGGACGGCCAGAGCCTCCTGTGAAGTGGGCGACAGGCGGAGGACGAACTTCGCGGACAACAGCCGGTAGTGCGGGGTGCGCCGCCCACCGGGCACACCGAGCACGGCGTTGAGGATGTCCTCGGCCCCGAGTAGGTCGTCCGGTTGCAGCCCGGCGGTCACCTCCGCGGCGGCGCTGCGGAGGTCAGTGCGGACCTGCTCTGCCAGATTGGCTCGGCCCCGCATGGTGGGCCGCCATACAAGGGAGAATGTCCCTTCGAATGGAATGTCCGGTTCAGCGCTCGGCAGTTGACAAGGTCTCGGGCACGCCGTGGTGTGCGGGGCCCGCTGCCACGGCCACCTCATCGAGTGGTGCCGTCGAGCGTGAAGACATTGCGGAGCGGAGCGCCGACCAAGTGCTGGTAGAAGTCCTCAGCGATGTTGACTCCCTGCGCCGTGACGGAGCTCGCGAGCGCCTTCATCAGGTCCATCCCGGCCTGGAACATCCGGTGCCCGCGGAGCGGCACGAGCAGCTGGTCACGGAGCTGCACGTAGCTGTCGGAGTCGGCGTCTCCGGCGCAGGAGTGGATCCAACCGGTGATCCGCGGGATGGTCTCGACTGCAGTATCCGGACTGCCGAGCAACTCTGCCAGGGCCCTCTGAACGTCGATCTCCGGCGCGTCACCCGACAGCAGCCACGGCAGCTCCGGGCTGTCCACCGACATCAAGGCCAGGAAAGCCAGACTCCCGTTCCGGGACGAGCTCTTCGCCTGCTGCCAGGCCCGAACCTCCGTAACCAGTCGAGCCCGACCGGCGGGTTGGCGGGCGAGTTCCTCGAAGGCTGTGAGCACGCTCTGCCGGACTGCCGGGTCGTTGGTCCTCTGTGCCACCCGCCGCAGCCGGACCAAGGCCATCTTCGCGACGGCAGAGCTGACGTCGGGGTCGGCCAGGACGAGGCGACAGGTAGAAACCACGGTGAGCGCGCCGCCGCTCGTGTCGGCCCACTGGTAGAGCGTGGCCCAGACGAGGCGCCCGACGTGCTCATCACGCACCACAGTTCGAAGGACGGCACCCAGCACGTCCGGCTCGGTCAGCTCGGCCAACTTGTTGAGGTGTTCCCTAGTCCCGTGGCGCAGGGCCAAGGACGCCAGCGTCCGCACCACCGGGTCCATCGGGTCGGGCCGGTCGGCGAGCTTCCCTAGCCAGCCGAGCAGCGGCGTCCGCATCGCCTCATAATTGTCCCAGACGTACTCGAGCACCGCCCGCCCGTAGGCCGGCCGGTCGAAGAGCACCACGTCGCGCCCGTCGACCGTGGCACCGATGTCCTGGATCCGGCGGCGCAGACCGCGGGCCGCGAAGGCCGCCTGGGCGGCCGTCCCAGTCATCGGGTCGGTGTTCCCCGACTCCACCGCTTCCTGCAACTTCCGCGCGTCGGCGGACACCCTGGACACCGGCACGGACTGCCGCACCGCCAGGGCGAGCAGCAGGTAACGGTCCTCTAGCGTCAACGACCGGTCGGTCCTGCCACGGGCTACGGTGCGGTCCCCGAAGAGCTCGTCCAACTCCCCGCGCCAGTCCGATAGCGCGTCCAGCACGCGCTCCTCGAACGTCTTTACCGCGTCAGGGTCCACTGCCTTCCGGAGCAGCGCAGGGGCCGCTTGGTAGAGGCGGTGCTCCTCCCAGACCGCAACGATGCGATGGATCGCCCGAACGGCCGCCACAGCATTCAGGCCTTGCAGCTGAAACTGGGCCTGCGTGGACTCCCTGATCTCCTTGGCCAGCTCGTGGTGGCCGCCGGCCGCAAGGTGGGCGTCCACCACCGTGCCGGCGGCGGGGGGATCGACGAGGCGGAGCACGTGCACGCCGGATCGGGAGACCAGGCCGGGTACGTCCCAGAGCTCCTGGGCCACCGTCAGTACAAGGTGGGATCCGCAGTCGGACAGGTCCGCGGCGTGCTTCCCGAGCGAGCTGAGGAAGTCGGCCGAGACCCGGTCGGTGTCCGGATCCTTGAGATCGAGCTGGAAAGCATGGCTCTCCTCCAAGGGCAGCCAGGCCCGGCTCGGCGAATTCCAGTCCGCCTGCAGCTTGACCAGCGCGGCGCTCGGCGCGGTGCGCTCGGCCAGCAGGCGCAGCGCGAAGGTGGTCGCGCCGATCTCGCGGGGGGCGACGATGACCAAGACGGGCGCCCGCAAATTGCCGGTGGCCGGATCGAGCGCTTCCTGCCAGGTGTCCGTCCACGCGTCACGGACGAACGGCTGCTCCAGGAGGGCCTCACGGTCCAACTCCTCGCCCTCAAGAAGATCACGTTTGCGGGTCTCGAGGATCAGCTGCTTGACGTCGCCGCCGACGACGACGTCAACCTGGCCGTGGAAGTGCGCTACCGGACCGGTGGCCGTTTGGGTATCCGGGGTCACCTGCCGAGTAGCAGCCTGCTCCGAAGCGTCCTCCACCGGGGCTGGCAAGGCGTCGGGCAGCTCCAAGCGGGGGACTTGTCGAGGCTGTACCCACTTCGGCAGCCGGGCCTCGAGGATTTCACCGCCGTATCCCTCATCGTTCGGCCCGTCAGCGGAGTGGCGCGGGTGGAGGATTTCGGACATGGTTTCTCCCTTGTAGGGATACGACGGATGAGGTGCTGTCGGTTCAACGGCTGCGGCGGTCGATCCGGAGGGTCTCGACATGCCCGTTGATCACCGGGTCGTGCAACGGGGCATGAAAATTTTGGACAGCCCCTGCCCTGGCAAGTTGCTCCGACCTGGGGTGCGCCGGAGGCGTGGAAGCGATGCCCGATTCGGGGCTGTCCGGGTCAGGCAGGCACCCGCGGAGGGAGCTGACAGGCAAGCCAGGAACGAACAGCCGGCACGGCGCCTCGAACCCGGGCTTGTCGGCCACCCTGGCGACAGTCGCCAGGAAATGGCGTTCCGTGAGGCCCTGGTGGGTGCGCCCAGCCTGCACGGAGCGCTGGTAGACGGGCTCCGAGAGGACGGCCGCGAGGAACAGGCCGTTATCCGTCGCAGCCGCGACGGCCTGGTAGGCCGCGTCGCTGTTGACCAGCCGGCAGGCGTCGTTGATCGCGGCGCCGCGATGGTCGGGAACACTCAGCGGGCCGACGTGGACGGCGACCCGGACGCAGATGGCCGGTGCAGTGGCCATCCGGATGCCCTCGTAGCGCTGGAGCGCGGCGCTCAGGTTCCCCAGCAGCGGATCGACCATCCGCGCGGCATGCCGGGGTGGAAGGAGCAGGATGACGCCGTCGCCCGTGTCCTTGAACCCGGTGTCCAAGGTACGGGGCTCGGGCAATCCGCTCTGGACGAAGGCCGTCTCCAGGATGCTGTCCAAATCGGACCGGACCGGTGCCATCTGCGCTTCGGGGAGTCGGCTGTAGCCCTTCATGTCGACGACCAAGACGGCCTGTTCAGGCGGCACGTCGCGGTCCGATGCGTCACGGTCCAGTGCGGCGTGGTCCGGTGTGAAAACGGAGGAAGTCATGGGTGAGCAGCCCTTTCGGCAGTGGGGGCGGTGAACGAGACCCCATGCTGCTCGGCGGGACGGAGCGGTGGTGCCCAGTACTGGGCACCACCGCGGTGGCCTGCGTCACTCAGGCGAGCACATCGGCCTGGATGGCCGGCATGTTCCGGATGACCAGCCCGCCGCCCGCCTCGGTCCCGAGCCAGCCCCGTTCCCGCCACGGCTTGATCGCACTGCCCACGCCGTTCCGGGAGGCTCCGATCAGCTGCGACAGCTCGGTCTGGGTCAACCGCACCACGGCGTCGGCGCCATGCCGGGAAGCCGCCTGGACCAGTCGACCCAGAGCTGCGGCCAGACGCACCGGAACCGGCGCGGTTGCCATTTCCAGCCGTGCCGCCTCCGCCTCCCGAACGCGCGCAATGGCGTGTCGTAGCAAGGGAATTGTCAGATCGTGTTCGTGGACGAAGGCGAGGAACTCGGGAGCGGGAATGAGGTGGACGCGGCACGGCTCGGCCGCGATCACCGAGGCCGAGCGCGGCTGGGCATCCAGGACCGCGAGTTCGCCGAGCAGTTCGCCCGCGCCGCGGACGGCCAGTAGCGTCCGTTCACCGTTGGCGCCCACCAGCGTGACCAGGGTGGATCCGGAGCTGAGAAGGATCACCTGGGTGGCGGGGTCGCCCTGCCGGAGCAGCATGGACCTGGCGGGACGGCTGCGTTCTGGTGCGAGATTGCGCAATTTCGACCAGAGTCGATCGCCGATGATAGATTTATGGCAGAGATACACGTCCCCCCCTGAGTTTCCTCGGACAACAGCCGCACGATGCTCTCAATTCGCGCACGCGATCAACAGGCCGATTCCGGTCACCGTGCCTGCCGCAGCGATTAGGTCCACCGAGGTCCTCACCGCCCGGAACTTCCGCTCGGCGAGCGCGGCCAGCCGCTGCAGGCGCTGCGTCTCCAGCTCGGCCAGGGCCTCCCGATCCAGAGTCGTCAGGTTGGCAAGGGTGCTCGCCGTCACCGGACTGAGCCGGTACTGCTCCAGCTCGGCCAACGACCGCCCCTTCGGCAACGCGGGCCGGATGGCGAGAAGCGCGGCCGCCGCGGCAGCGAGCAGGAGCACACAGCCGCACAAGACCGCCATGGTCAGCAGCGCCGGCCAGGTGGACCAAGCCGGAACGGCCGCCACGGCTGCGGCCAGCGCGCCGCTGGCCAGCGTGCAGAGCGCGGCAGCCTTTCCGTCGGCACGCTGGAGCTCCACGAGCACCGCCGCCGACCTTGCGCCGAGTACCGCTTCCACGGGAACGGGTGAGGGGTCGGCAGTCCCGCTGTTTGTCTCCGGCATCAAAACCCCCTGGGATGTTCGGACGGTTCGGTCCATATGGCTACTCTCCGGGAAGCGAGTTCCAGCGGAAGCCCAGTAACGGGCACCGCTGCCGTTCGCCGCGTCACACCGGGACGCCCGCGCGACCGACTTTGGGTCGACCCTTGTAGACAGAGCGGAAGGTGCGGGGTGCCGCTGAACGGCAGGCCCACTGGCTGGAGCGCCTGACCTCACATCAGGGGCAGAGGACGGGAACAGGTATCGGCCTCTCTCCGAACGAAGCTCGGGGAGAGGCCGATACGATGCCGATCGGACGTGCGCTACTTGGTCTGGGCCTCGTAGGTCCAGCGCTCGTTCGCGCCGCCGGTGCAGTCCCACATGTCGAGCGCGCTGCCGTTCGTTGTGTCCCAGCCGTGCACGTCGATGCAGCGTCCGGATGCCGGGTTGTAGATCGAGCCGTCGAACTGGCGGATCCACGTCTGGGCGGCCGGGTCGCCGCAGGGTTGGGCGGTGATCCGGGTGCCGTTGACGGCGGGCGTGGTCGCCGTACCCAGGCAGGTGCCGGTGACCGGGTTCTTGATCTTGTTGTCGCCGGTCATCAGGAGGTGCTGGCTGTCCCCGTTCCAGCAGTCGTAGATCGCGGCGGCGGCGCCGGTGAGGCCGCCCCAGTTGTCCACGCACTTGCCGGGGTTGAAGGCGGTGTGGATCTGGACGAGCGAGTCGGTCGTCGCGAGCGCGTTCGCCTGCGGGTCGGTCAGTGCGTACGGGTAGATCCGGACGTCGCCGACCGCGCCGTTGAGCGCGTTGCCGGCGGGGTAGCGGTTGCTGATGTCGTTGCCGATGTTGAGGCTGCCGGCGGTCTTCCACGCGGTCGGGACCTTGGTGGAGCCGACCGCTCGGCCGTTGACGAACAGCGTGGCGGTGCCCGCCTCTGCGTTGTAGGTGCCGACCAGGTGAGTCCAGACGCCGAGTCGGGGCTTGGCCCGGTCCGTCGTCGGGTCTGTTGCGACGTAGTAGGTGCCGGTGTTGTAGTGATCGCCGTCCGGCAGGACGAAGGCCCACTTGCCGAGCCCGGCCGAGTACTGGAGGTAGAACGGGCTGCGCTCGTCGCCGGTGAGCGATAGCACGCTCTGGTAGCCGTTGGTGCTGTTGAGCTTCACCCACGCTGCGACGCTGTAGCTCCGGGTGGTGTCGAGGCCGGACGGTCCGGTGGTGCGGTAGAAGACGGAGCCGTCGAGCGCTGTGGCCTTGTTGGCGTTGCCGGTGTGATCGGCGGTGAGCACGGCGTTCTTCGGGTAGGCAGTGCCGGGCGCTCCGTTCTGGTACAGCGCGTTGGCGTCGCCGGTGTCACCGCTGCTACGGCCGTCGAGTGCCCACCACTGGGGATTGACGGACGTGTTGCCGATCGTGGAGGGGCCGACCTGCCAGGTGTATCCGGCGGCCGGGTTGCCGGGAGCAGTGGGCTGTCCCCACCAGATGTCGATCGTGCCGTTGCCCTTCATGGCCCAAAGGGTCGAGTTGCCGCTGCCGGTGAGGTCACCGTCGGAGCCGACGGTGGGCCAGGTGTCGGCGCTGACTCCGCCGATCTTGGTGCCGGGGCTGATCTGGGTGAGCGTCGGGGCCATGACGGTCTTGCCGGTCGGGTCCAGGATCGGCTTGCCCTGGTTGTCGGTGGCGACGACGGTGCTGGTGGTGAAGGTGTAGGCGAGCAGGTCGTCCTTGGCCGCGTCACCGGTCGCCGCGAGGTTCCGGCTCCACAACCCGGGGTGTCCCTGCTTGGCCCAGTCACCGGGAGTGATGAGTTCCTTGTCCTTCCAGCCGGAGGCGGCCAGTTGGACGGGCTTTCCGAGGGTGTTGGTGTCTGTGGCCGGGTAGTACCAGAGGGCGGCATCGGTGCCGTTGTTGAAGCTTTCAACGGTGAGCAGGCCGGTCTTGTTCTTGAATCCCAGCTTGGGATCGAGGTCGGAGTTCACCGGGTCGCCGAGCGCGGCGACCCGGAGCGTGTTCGACCAATCCTTGGCGTTGTAGCCGGGAGTGCCGAGCCATGCGCAGTTCTCCGTCTGTGTCGGTGAACAGGCGGGCTTCGAGATCGACTTCTTCGCGTCGATCCGCCCGTACACGCCGTCGTTCCCGGGATTGGGGTAGGCGACGAGGTCGGGCGAACCCGGTCCATGGACGATGACGTCATCGATGTGGGTACCGCCGGTCAGGGTGCCACGGTGCGTGAACTGGAAGTTCTTCCAGCTCAGACCGTCGGGCGCGGCACCGGCGGTGGCAACGGTCGTGACGGACGGGTTCTTGACGTTCGGGTTGCCCGGGGCGTTGTAGGTGCGCAGGTTGCCGGCCTGGTCGGCCAGCAGGATGTCGGGTGCTCCGTCGCCGGTCACGTCGCCGAAGACCGGCGGCGGGCCGTCGGGGTTCCACGGCACGTAGAACGAGTACGACGCGACGGGCGAGACGTTCTGCGCGTTGTCCATCACCTGGATGTACAAGATGTTGGTGCCCCAGCGGCCGGGTGCGACGGGGATCCCGCCTTGCGGCATCTGTGACCCGCAGGCCCAGCCGGCACCGGAGAACTGGGGGTCCCAGGACCAGCGGGCGCAGACCACACCGGAGGCGTAGCCGCCCCCCGCCGGGGCCGGGTCGGCTGCGGTGAACGGCACGAGACCGGTCTCCCCGACCCGCTTCTTGGTGACCTGGCCGTTGCCGGACGGCGGGTACTTGGTCGCCAGATCGGCATCCGACAACTGGGTGTAGACGTCCGGGACCGAAAGAGTCGGCGGGGTCAGGTCGACGCCGAAGCGGCAGACCGGGGTCGAGGCCGACATCTGCTGCATCACGGTGTCGGCACCCAGGGCGCCCCAGCCGTAGACGTGACCGTCCTTGATGACGCCGGGCTTGACCTGGAAGACCGCCACGCCGTTGTTGGGCGTCAGAGCGGAGTTGCCTTGGTCGGCGTCGGCGCTGAGGTCGGCGTAGTCCCAGATGTGGAACCAGCCGGTGAGCGAGTCCTGGGCTCGGCTGCTGACGGTGGCGTTGAGCGTGACCGTGCCGTTGAAACCGGCGGAGGAGTTCATCCAGCCGATCGAGTTGCCGTCGCAGCCCTGGTTGGTCGTCTCCGGGACCTTGGTGGTGGGGGCCGGGGAGGCGTTGGGGTTGGTCGGGGTATTGGGGACGCGGTCGTACTTGACGACGACGACCGGGGTGTAGTCGATGCGCTTGAACGCCTTCTGAATCGTCTCGTCGTGAGCGGCGAGGCCGAACGCGAGGCTGTCCCGCGCGGGTGCGTAGTTCTGGTAGACGGAGGTGACGTCGTAGTCGATCTGGTAGCTGCCGGTGCAGCCGTCGTGGTGCGCTCCGGGTACGGACTTCGTGCCGACCACGCCTCCGATGACGCCGGGAGGGTTGTTCCAGGTCGTGTTGTTGTCGATCGGATTGGTGAGGTAGAGGTCGACGTCGTACGGGTTGGTGCAGGAGTAGTCGGAGGACTCGACCTCCCACAGCGACAGGGTCGCGTTGTCGATGACGATGTCGTTGTACCAGCGGGTGTCGAACTGGAAGTACGAGCGTTCGACGCCCTTCTTGGTCCGGTAGCCCTGGAATCCGACGCCGGGGGTGGCGTACTGGTCACCGGTGTTGGCTACGGTCCTCCCGATGTTGGCCGTGGTCGGATAGGCGGATTGGGTCCAGGTCCAGGCGTTGGCCGAGCGGCTGTCGTAGAGCCAGCCCGGGTCGATGAACCAGGGCCCCTGGCCCTGGCCGAGGATGGACTCGTCCGTGGTCAGTTCGACCGCGTCAGGGGTGGCCGTGGTGGCCATGGTGGCGATCTTGGCTCCGGGGCCAGGACCTTCGGCGGTGCTGGTCCGGTCGGACCCGCCTGGTGTCACGTCATCGACGGCACCGGCGGCGTCCCGCTTCGAGGGTGCGGTAGCCGGCGACGTGCTGGTGGAGCTGTCCCACATCTGCGGAGCGGAGGCGTGCCAGCGGACCTTGCCGTCCGCGGTGGTGGCGGTGAGGTTGTTGTCGGCGTCGGCCTTGACAGTCACGCCCTTGGCGGTCGTGGGGAAACGGACCTTCTTGAGTGCCGGGTTCTTCGCCGCTTCGGCGGACTTGACGATCAGGACCGTGCTGAGGCTGCCGAGCTTGGACGTGGCCACCTTGAGGTCAACGCCGGGCGCGACTTCCGGATAGATCAGTGCCTGGCCACCCGGGTCGAGCGTCGGATTGGTGAGCGGGAACGGGGAATCCATGCTCAGCGATTCCCCGTCAGGGCTGGTCAGGGTGGCCAATGGCCCGGCACCCCCGCCGGACAGGCGCACGCCGGAGACCGAGGCCTTGGGGCGGAATCCGCCGGAGCCGTCCGCGATCAGCGTGCCGTCCAGAACGGCCCACGCCCCGTTCTGCTTCACGCGCTGCGGGTCGGCGTGCATGGTCCGGGCGAGGTGGCCGTCGGGAGTGGCGATAGTCTCGCTCGACTCGTCGGTCAGCTCCGGAACCGCGACGAGCTTTCCGGTCTTCTTCGCCTCGGCGATCGCCTTGTCGCCGGGCAGGACGGGCTTCTCGCCTGCGAACTTGGTGTCGCCGACGGTGATCGCGCCGGACAGTCCGGCCGGGAGGCCGGCCCAAGCAGCGGATGTCGAAGGTGGCGCGGTGTCGGCGAAGGCGCTGGGCACGATCGGCCCGACCGAGGTCAGCGCGAGAGCCAGACCGATCGCGGCGGCTGATGAGCGCCGTGACGGATACCTGATTCGGCGCATGCCGGAGGAAGCTCCGGGCGGAGCGGTAGGCATGATGTAGTCCCCCCACGAGAGATGCACGTGTCGATGCGTGCGAGCAACCTGCCGGTGAACGTAGGCAGGGCCAGAAGGCAAGCTGTCTCAGCGGCAAAGGCTTCGTCAACCACCTTTCACCGGCTGGATGTCCGATTTGCCATCGGGCCTCCCCGTTTACCCTCCGTGTGAGATCGGTCACGCAGGGCTGATGCAGTGAATCCGCTCGACCGCCCATTGGTTTGCACGCTACCCTCCGCCACAGTCGTTCGTCCGCGCCGTGTCGCGGTGCGGCCAACTCTGCTGGGGGGCAGTCATTTTGGTTCGTCATGTCCGTTTACGACGATCGGTTGGGCGGGTGGGTCCGCCGCCGACGTGGGGGAAGTCCCGAGTAGCACTCGTCAGTTCGCTGGCGCTTCTCGGCGCGTTGCTGTCACCGGTGGCACCGGCACTTGCCGCACCGCTCGCGGACAGCGGCAAGGACAAGATCTGGTCACCGCCCAACACGCCGTTGCCGAAGACGGGATCGGTGCCCGGCAAGCACGATGTACCCAAATCGACTCCTCGGGTGACCGGTTCGCCGGACTGGGTGCCGCCGAAGCCTCCGACGGGATCGGCGCACGGCAGCGCGGTGGCAACACTGGCAGCACCTCCGGCCGCCGGCTCGACGGCGGCCCGCAAGGGCGCGGACGGCGCTGAGATCCAGGAGCCTGCTGCAGGGGCGTCGCAGCGGGCCGGCGATCTGCCGGTATGGCTGGCCCCGGTTGCCACGTCCGGTGAATCCGCTCCGGCCGGCGCTGACGCGGGCTCCGCACCCGTGAGCGTCCAGGTGGCTTCGTCGACCGTCGCCGACGCCGCCGGCGTTCGAGGTCCACTGGTATCGCTCTCGCGGACCACCGAAGCCGACACGGCCAAGGTCAGGGTCGGCCTGGACCTGAGCGGCGTGGGGTTCGGCGGGGACTACAAGAACCGTGCGCGACTGGTCGCTCTGCCCGCGTGTGCACTGACCACACCGGACTCCGCAGGCTGCCTCACCCGTACGCCGGTTGCGTCGCACTACGACGAGCAGACCGATCGTCTGCTGGCCGATGTGGACCTCCCCGCTACCACATCGCCGACGAGCTCGCGCCAGCGAGCGCTGGCGAAGTCGTCCGACCTCGGTTCCATGGGCGTGGCGGCGCCGGTCGTCCTGGCACTGGACGGCACGCCGTCCAGCGGGACGGGCACCTTCAGCGCCACCTCGCTCTCGCCCAGCCAGGCCTGGTCGGCCGGAAGCTCCTCGGGATCGTTCAGCTACAGCTACCCGATCCAGTCCCCGCCCACCCTGGGCGGGGCGGTGCCGTCCCTCGCGCTCGGGTACGACTCGGCCTCGGTGGACGGCAAGACGGCCTCCACCAACTCCCAGGCCTCCTGGATCGGCGACGGCTGGGACCTGAGCTCCGGCTTCGTCGAGCGCTCGTACAAGTCGTGCGACAAGGCCGGCATCGCGGGTTCGGCGGACCAGTGCTGGGGCGGCGCGAATCTGACGCTGTCACTCGGCGGCCACTCCGGAGAGCTCGTCCCTCATGACGCCTCCTGCGTCGCGGGCAACGCCGCCGACGAGCAGTCGAGGTGCACCTGGCGGCTGAAGAACGACGACGGCACGAAGGTCGAGTACCTCACCGGTGCCGCCAACGGCACGTGGAACGGCTCCTACCTGAGGGTCACCGACTCCTCCGGCACTGTCTACTACTTCGGCCTCAACCAGCTTCCCGCCGCCGACGGCACCCCGAGCAAGGTCGGGCCCGAGAGCAAGTCCGCGTGGACTGTGCCGGTCTACTCCCCCAACCCCGGCGACCCGTGCTACGACGCGTCCAAGGGCAAGGGATCGTGGTGCCAGACGGCATGGCGCTGGAACCTCGACTACATCGTCGACGTCCACGGCAACCTCACCACCTACACCTACGCGCCCGAGACCAACTGGTACGCCCGCGGCGGCGGCCAGAACGGCGCCGCCGCCGCGGTGAACACCGCTTACACGCGCGCCGGCACCCTCGCCTCGATCGGCTACGGCCAGCTGCTGTCCGACCAGCTCACCGTCGGCGGTACCTACCAGCCCGCCTCCAGGATCGACTTCGAGACCGGTGAGCGGTGCACGTCGGCCTCCTGCGACCCGTCGCAGCAGTCTTCCCACCCCGAGTACTGGCCGGACGCCCCGCTCGACAAGCAGTGCCTCGACCAGGGCCGCTGCTCCAACTACGGCCCGAGCTTCTGGTCGACGAAGTGGCTCAACACCATCACCACCTCGATCCGGTCCGGCGGCGCCTACCGGCAGGTCGACCGCTACGTCCTGACACACGTCTTCAAGGACCCGAACAACGCGGCCCAGCAGGATCCGACGAATCCCACGAAGCCGACCGAGAACGCCCCGGTCGCCTGGCTCCAGTCGGTCAAACGGTTCGGCGAGGACAACTTCAACGGCCAGACCGAGAAGGACCTGCCCGAGGTCACCTTCACCGGCCTGATGATGCCGAACCGGGTCGACGGCCTGGTCCCGGCGCGCGCCCACTACAACCGTCCGCGGCTCGTGGGGATCACGACCGAGACCGGCGGCTCCATCCTGGTGAACTACAACCAGGACTCGTGCTCACGGGTGTCGGGCCGCATGCCGGCTTCGCCCGACAACAACACGATGAGCTGCTACAACGTCAAGTGGTTCGACAGCGGAGTGCAGAAGACGGTCGACGACTGGTTCCTGCGCTACCCGGTCAAGTCGGTCACCGTCGACCCCAACGCCGCACTCATCAGCGGTTCGGTGCCCAAGACGACCACCTACACCTACGGTCCCGCGGCGTGGCACCGCAACGACGGCGCGTTCACCGACAACGACTACCGCACCTGGGACCAGTTCCGCGGGTACGCGAGCGTCACGGTCGTGACCGGCTCCGGCAAGGACGGTCCGCAGTCCAAAACGTCCACCAGCTACTACCAGGGCATGGACGGCGACTACAAGGCGGACAACAACCCGCGGCCGGCCTCCGTCTCCGGGCCGACCAGCGGAAGCCGACCGGACACGGACTGGCTGTCGGGCCGGGTACTGGAGACCGACACCTACGCCGACGCAAACGCCACCTCACCCGCCGCGTACGCGGTGAACACGTACGAGAGCCCGAAGGAGACCACCGCCACACACGCGCGGACCGGACTTCCCGACCTGGTCTCACGCTACGCCGTCGTCAAGACCACCAGCGTCAGCACAGCGGCGACCACGACCGGCACACGCACGGTATCGACGGTCACCACGAGCGACCCGTCGAACGGCAACCGCGTCCTCACCTCCCTCAGCACCGCCGACGGCACTCCGGACGAATGCACCCGGACCTCGTACGCCACCGGCGCGAACGCACAGATGGCCGCCCTCGTGTCGGAGGTCCTGACGATCTCCGGCAGCAACGCCTGCGGCGCGGCGCCGACGGCGGCCAACACCATCTCCGACAAGCGCACCCTCTACGACGGCCTGGCCTTCGGTACCACAGGAGCCAAGGCCGAGGTCACCGGCGCCCAGGTCCTCGACAGCTACGACGCCTCGGGCACACCCACGTACGTCACCGTCGGCACCAACACCTACGACGCCTACGGCCGCACCGCCACCGTCACCGACCCGACCGTCACCGACAGCGCCAACCCGAACGGCGCCGTGGTCACCACCGCGTACAGCTCCGCCAACCCCGGCGAGCTGCCCAATCGCACCGTTACCAGTACCCCGGCACCCGCCGGAGCACCCGACGCAGGTGCCCGGCGCGAGACCACGGTCACCGTGGACCCCGCACGCTCGCTGCCCATCACCACGACGGACCCCAACGCCCGCACGCTCACCCAGGCCTACGACGCGCTCGGGCGCCTCAAGGCCGTCTGGATTCCGGGCCGTGACACGGCCGCAGGCGCCAACGTCACGTACGACTACGCCGTGAACGGGCTTACGGCGCCCTCCACGATCACCACCAACTCACTGTGGCCGAACGGCCACGACTACGGCACGTCGACCCAGATCCTCGACGGTCTGGGCCGCGTGGTGCAGACCCAGAGCCCGCCGGCGATCTCGGCCTACCAAGGCCGGATGGTCACGGACTCGTTCTACGACTCCCAGGGACGGGTCAACTCCACCTACGCCGGCTACTACGACGACACCAACCGACCCGGCACCAACCGCTGGATCCCGGACGCCGCGAAGGTCCCGAACAGGACCACGGTCCAGTTCGACGGCGTCGGCCGACCCGTCAGCAGCCAGTTCATCGCACTCGGCCAGCTCCAGAC
This sequence comes from Kitasatospora sp. NPDC057904, assembly GCF_042887925.1. Classification (NCBI taxonomy): domain Bacteria; kingdom Bacillati; phylum Actinomycetota; class Actinomycetes; order Kitasatosporales; family Streptomycetaceae; genus Kitasatospora; species Kitasatospora sp. NPDC057904. Next base: position 491,360 of record NZ_JBHVOL010000004.1, on the reverse strand, counting down.
CACCACGACCACGTCCTACCTGGGAGCCGACCGCGTCGACGTGACGCCCCCGGCAGGCGCCACCGCGACCAGCACCGTCACCGACGCCCGCGGTCGCACCGCGCAGCTGTGGCAGTACCGGACACCCACGGCGACCGGCAACCCGGCGGACGCGGACGTCACCACCTACACCTACACACCGGCCGGCCAGGCCGCCACCCGCGTCGATGCCGCGGGCAACACCTGGAGCTACGCCTACGACCAGCGCGGGCGACAGGTCCGGGCCGATGACCCCGACACCGGCGTATCCACCCGCACCTACGACAGCGCGGGCCGTCTCGCCACCACCACGGACGCGCGCAACCAGACCGTCGTGCTCACCTACGACCTGCTCGGCCGCAAAACCGGCACCTACAACGGCACCGTGAGCCCGGCCAACCAGCTCACGGGATACTCCTACGACACCCTCCTCAAGGGCCAGGCGTCGAGCTCGACCCGGTACGCGGGCGGTGCCGGCGGAGCCGCCTACACCAAGGCGATCACCGAATACGACATCGGCTACCGGCCGACCAAGAGCACCGTGTCCATCCCCGGCAGCGAGATCGGCAAGACCGGGCAGACCACGTTCGAATACACCGCCGCCTACAACCCCGTCACCGGCTCGATGGTCAACGAAGGACGTGCCGCGGCAGGCGACCTCGCCCAGGAGTCGATCAACTACAACTACGAGGCCAACGGCCTCCTCAGCGACATGGGCGGCGCGGGCATCACCTACCTCCGCCAGGCGGACTGGGACGCCTACGGTCGCAACATCCGCTCCACCATGAATCCGTGGGGCACCCAGATCGTCGCGACCAACACCTATGACGAACCGACCGGACGCCTGCTGACCCAGTACGTCGACAAGCAGACCGCCACCACCGGCACCGTCCAGAACACCACCTACACCTACAACCCGGCCGGCAAGGTCACCGCAATCAGGGCCATCCCAGACAACGCCCCGGCTGCGACCGACCTGCAGTGCTTCACCTATGACTACCTGGGCCGCGTCACCACGGCGTGGAGCGACACCGGCCGGCTCAACCAACCGACACCGTCGCTCGCCGGCCAGGGAGCCTGCGCCAACGCAACACCCACCAGCGGAGCGGTCGCACCGGCGAAGACCACCGCCGGCGGAAGCACGGCGTACTGGCAGGACTACGGCTACGACCTGGCCGGCAACCGCACCAAGCTGGTCAACCACAACCTGGCGGGCGACACGTCGAAGGACGTGACGATCGACCAGTCCTTCCCCGCGCCCGGCACTCGCAACACCCCGACCACAGCGGCCGGGACGGGCGGCGGCACGGGTGGCCCGCACGCCCTGGCCACCAACAGGTCCACGTTCGCCGGCGGGTCCTATGGTCCGGGCGTCGACCAGTACGACGCGGCCGGCAACACCACCCAGATCGGCAACCCCGGCAGCAACAAAACCCTCGGTGCCGGCTTCGTCCTCAACCCCGGTGAGTCCGTGCGCTCCAACAGCGTGCAGCTCGCCATGCAGGACGACGGAAACCTGGTACTCAGCTCCCTGCGCACCGGGCAGGCGGTCTGGTCCAGCAACACCCAGAACCACCCGGGCGCCTGGGCGACCATGCAGGACGACGGCAACTTCGTGGTCTACGACGCCCAACGCACCCTGCTGTGGTCCTCACAGACCGTGGCCGGCGCCGGAAGCGGCTACTTCGCGGTCGTCCAGGACGACGGCAAGTTCAGCGTCTACACGCCGAACTGGCAGGAGAAGTGGTCGAGTTCCACCTGGAACGCGACCGACGCCGCGAACGGCGCGACGCTGACGTGGGACATCGAGGGCAAGCTCGCCTCACTCACCCAGGGCGCGCAGACCACGACGTACCTCTACGACGCCGACGGCAACCAGCTCGTGCGCCGCAACCCCGGCAAGACCACCGTCAACCTCGGCGGCGGCGACGAACTCACCTACGACACCAACAGCCAGACCAGCACCGGCACCCGCTACTACACCATCCCCGGAGGCATCACCCTGGTCCGCCAGGGCCCGACGAAGCTCACCTACCAGTTCTCCGACACTCACGGCAGCAACACGCTGTCCATCGACTCCGCCACCACCGCCGAAACCCGCCGCTCCTTCGACCCGTTCGGCGCGGCACGCGGAGCGGGCTCCCTGTCCACCCCGTGGTCCGGCAACAAGGGCTTCGTCAACGGCCTCAAGGACGACACCACCGGCTTCACCAACCTCGGCGCCCGCCAGTACCAGCCCACCACCGGCCGCTTCCTGAGCCCCGACCCAATCCTGGACGCCAAGGATCCACTCCAGTGGAACGCCTACGCCTACAGCAACAACGACCCGGTCAACCGCGACGATCCCAGCGGCCTCAAGTCCCCTGAATGCGGCACTCTCTACGACTGCGGGTCGGGCGGCACGATCACGATGAAGAACTATGCCGAGACCACGGCAAATTATGTTCCAGAATCCGTTCGCAAGCGGGAGCAGCAGACTCAGCCAAAAGTGATCAAGACCAGCAGTGGAAACTATCTGAACACTCTGCAGCCATGCCGCGGAAACACGTACATGGCCGTGCACGGTTTTAACTGCGCGCCCGCACCAGACTATGCCGGAACGATCGAGAATTCCGATGGAAAGACTCTCTCTGGAGATCAGACGAAGGATCTGAGCCCCGAGGACATCGCCCGGATGTGGCACCAGGGTGTTGGCGAGCAAACTCCGAACATGATTTTTGGGTCCGATTCGAGGCTTTCCGCCATGGTGGCCTCAGACGAGCATGTGCTTGAGCTTCAGAAGGAGCTCATTCAAGGATTTCAGCATCCAGGCTGGTACGACAATGTCGAAGAGGGCAAGTGGGTATCCAGGGACAGGAAGGGCGGATACTCACTCAATGGGATCAAGGATATCTTGGCCTTGGCGGGCCTAAAGCTCAGTTTCTCGGGGGATCCCCTACTTCGGGGAGACGACGGGAGTCGCGCGGACGCCGTTCTTGGAAGCTACACCCTTGACTATCAGGTTGCATCCATGGACAAGACCGCCAAGACCATGGTCGTCAACTATCATGTCACCAATGTGACCGGATGGACCTCTTTCTGTCATGCCGGATGCGGCAAAACCGATACGACAACCGGCACAGGGGCAACGATTCGTCAGGATATCTACTTCACTCAGGTTCTTGACCTGACGAGGAAGTACTATCGTTAGCGTCATGAAAGGGGCCACTGGATGACGCTTGGATTGAGGTTACGCTCTGCCGTATCTGCGGCATTGATGTCGACTGCAGTGCTGGTCTTCTCTGGCTGCGGAGGCCCTAAGGCACCTTCCTTGACAGAAGCGGACGTCGCGGGCACGTGGACAGGAGGGGGAGACGTGGTGTTGATGTTCTCTGCCGACCATCAATTTTCCGCAGACGTGCGGCGCGGCGCGGGCTTCCTGGAGAAGTCGGGGAAGACGCAGGCCGGATCCTGGAAGATCGTCCACCTGGGAAACGACGAGGATCCCGGGGTGGAAATCTCCTTCCCGACAGCCGAGCAGCCGAGCCTGACGCCACCGTCGATTCGCCTCGTGTCACACCTGGACGGAGACAAGTTGTCCATGTGTCTCTATGCGGAGCCGGATAAGCCATGTTCGGGGTATCTGCTGCATCGGACGGTGCCGACGACGGGCCGGGCAACAGGTGGGTGATTTTACCGCGCGAGCGACAAGGCAAGTCGGCCTCAGCTTGTTGTAGCTGAGGTGGCCATTCGGCCAATTGAAATTCTTGATGCCCAGGGCTGGAAACATGTGCCGCGGCTGTTCTCCGCGCTTCGAGATGTCTAATAAACGAAGTGCGAGGGGACGGCCGCGGCCTACTCCGGCGGCCACCCAGATCCTGGTGCCACGGGCGCCGCCCTATCGCTCGACGCTCCAGCCGAGCTCCAGCGATCCCCATTGCTGCTCAAGCAGCAGCGACAGGGGTTCAGCTACCACCCGAAAGACCAACGCCCCGGCACAGCCGAGGGCGACCCGAATCGGCTACCAGGTCCTCACCCAAGAGCTCGCACCTGTCACCTGCAGAGCTTGGCCTGACCTGCACCTCTGCAACGGTGGCGTTGGAAAATCGCGCCCCTGGCGTTGTCGCGGGAGCCAGGCCACATCATCTGAGCTGGGGCGACTAGATTTTGGAGACATCCCACACCAACAGCCAGACCAGCACCGGCACCCGGTACTACGCCATCCCCGGAGGCATCACCCTGGTCCGCCAGGGCCCGACGAAGCTCACCCACCGGTTCTCCGACACCCACGGCAGCAACACGCTGTCCATCGACTCCGCTACCACGAGCGGAACCCGCCGCTCCTTCGACCCGTTCGGCGCGGCACGCGGAGCCGGCTCCCTGTCCACCCCGTGGTCCGGCAACAAGGGCTTCGTCAACGGCCTCAAGGACGACACCACCGGCTTCACCAACCTCGGCGCCCGCCAGTACCAGCCCACCACCGGCCGCTTCCTGAGCCCCGACCCAATCCTGGACGCCAAGGACCCGCTCCAGCGGAACGCCTACGCCTACAGCAACAACAACCCGGTCAACCGCTCCGGGCCCAACAGCCTCATAGTGGTACGGCGCTGGTACCACCGCATCCTGCACAACCGGCTCGCGGCTCGGCTGTGGAGGGCGCTGCGCCCCCTGCCGAAGGTCGTCGTCACGACCGTCCCGTTCCACGTGTAGCTCAGCGGCGGTGCCGGGTGAGCCGGCAGCGCCGACCTGCCCTGATCAGCGGCTGGGACGTCCGGGCGCCCTCTCGCGCCCGCACAACCGGCTCCCGTTACGGTACGAAGCCATCCGCTCACCCATCCGGAAGCGCCGACGAGCCGATCCGGCACCCAGCTGCTCAGATGTTGGCATCTGCTGTTCGCACCTGTCTGAAAGCGGCAGCTCTCCGGTCCTGTTCCGACCAACCGGCACCGTGTCGACTCACCCCCGCGACCGACAGCCGCTTCCCGTCGGAGCCGACCCGCCAGCCCACTCCGCAGGCGAGCTCGGGCGGCCCGTGAGTTCCCTGAGGAGCACCATGCGGAATCTGCACATCCCCCGGTACCTTGCGACGGGCACGGCCCTCGGCCTCGGCCTGGCCGTCGTCCCGACGACCGCCGAAGCCGCGACCAACGTTCCGTGCACCACCGCCGCACTGATCACCGCGATCAGTACGGCCAACGGATCCGGTGGGGGCACCCTGAACCTGGCCCCGGGCTGCACGTACACCCTCACCACGGCATTCAACGGGGGCGACGCGGGCCTGCCGGCCATCACCACCCCGATCACCGTCAACGCCGACGGGGACACCATCGAGCGGTCCACGGCGGCGGGCACTCCCCAGTTCCTCGTCATCAGGGTCGACGGCGGCAAGCTCACCCTCAACAACGGCACGGTCAGGGGCGGCAGCACTCCCGGCGACGGCGGTGGCATCCAGAACATCAACGCCGGCAGCCTGACTCTCCAGGCGAGCACCGTCACCGGCAACACCGCCGGTGGCGTCGGCGGCGGCATCGCCGGCTTCGCCAACGGCACCGTGGTCCTGCGGGCGAGCAGCGTCGACCACAACACGGCCACCGGCGCGGGAGGAGGCATCTTCAGTGGCGGCGCGCTGACCCTGGAGGCCAGCAGCATCAGAAGCAACACCGGCGACCTCGGCGGTGGCGTCTTCGCCGGATCGAACGGCAAGCTGACGATGGCGGCCGGTGACATCAGCGACAACACCGCCGTCACCGCCTTCGGCGGCATCCTCAACAGCGGCACCGCGACGCTGCGATCGGCTCTGGTCAAGGGCAACACGGCGGCCGTCAGCGCCGGCATCAGCAACCACGGCACCATGACGCTGCAGGACACCACCGTCAGCGGCAACACCGCGACCGCGGGCAACGCCGGCGGCATCGCCAACATCACCAGCGCCACGCTGACCCTGGAGGCCAGCACCGTCAGCGGCAACACCGCCAACAGCCCGGGTGCCACCGGCGGCGGCCTCGCCAACCTGGGCACCGCGACCCTCATCGCCAGCACGGTGACCGACAACAGCGCCGACAGCGCCCCCGGCGGCATCTACAACAACACGGGCACGGTGGGACTCGTCGCCACCACCGTGGCCGGCAACCGCCCGACCAACTGCGCGGGCAGCCCCACCCCCGTCCCCGGGTGCTCCGGCTGACCCACACCCACGCCGCAACGGCGCCGCCGGGAAAGCCTCCGGTGGCGCCGTCGCAGCGTGCGCGGACCTGTCAACACCAAGGTCATTCCGCGCACTTGATGGCCAGTCGGACACGCCACAGGGCCCCGCGTTTGCCAAATGATCAGCTGATATGAATCAATACGCAAGGTTCATTCATATCAGCTGATGGACTGCGGGCTGGGCCAGGGGGACCGGCGGACGGGGGTGGCACACGTGTCGCGGTGGCGGACGCCCGACGATACAGAACTACTGGCGCGCGAAGGCGAGCTGACCCGGCTTCGGGCTGTCGTCGACGGTCTGCGCAGCGGCCGCGGTGCCGTGATCGAGATCGCGGGCGACCCGGGGACGGGAAAGAGCGCGCTCCTGCGCGTGGTCGCCGACCATGCCCGGGTACGCGGCATCCCGGTCTCCCAGGCCCGCGCCGTACGACGGCCGACGGTGCCGTACCAGATCTTCGTGGACGCGTACGGCGACCGGCTCGCCGGTGAGACCGCCGATGAGCAGCGCGACCGCTGCCGCGTCTTCCGGGGCTCCGGGGCCGGCACCGGGCCGACCTCCGAGGAGCACTTCCGCCGTGGGCGGGTGGCCCGCGAGCTGCTGGCCGAATGGGCCTCCGCAACAGGCGGTGGCGTGCTGTTGCTGGACGACGTCCACCTGTGCGATCCGGAGTCGGCCGAACTCGTCGCCCAGCTCGTCCGCACGCCGGTGCCGGGCCCGTTGCTCCTCGCCGTCGCGCACCGGCCCCGCCAGACCGCCCTGCCCCTGTTGGAGGAGCTGAGCCACGGCGTGCGGGCCGGCAGCGTCGTCCGGATCGAGCCGGCCGCGCTGGACCCGGCGGCCGTCACCGCCCTCCTGGGCCGCCGGGGTCCGGCGAACGCCTACGACCCGCCCGACGTCGTCGGCAGCACCGAGAGCGCGGGCACCGTCGGCACGCCCGCCGACGCCCGTCGATTGTGCGCCGCCGCCGACGGCAACCCCACGTACGTCCGCATCCTCGCCGCTGCCGACTGGCATCCTGACGACTGGCCGGCGAGTCCCGGGGAGGACCGGGACGGACTGCTGCGCGAGGCGGTGGCGCTGGCAGCCGAGTTGGACGCGCTCACGCCGGACGCGGCCGCAGCGGTCGACGCCGCCGCCGTGTTGGGCGACCACGTCGAGCCGGCGGATCTCACGGTGGTCTCGGGGCTCGAACCCGCCCGCGTCCACGCCGCACTCGCCGAACTGACCCGTGCCGACCTGCTGCGTCCCGTCGCCGGAGGCGCGCGGTTCGCGTTCCGGCATCCGGTGCTGCGGCACGTCGCCCATGAACGCGCGGATGCCGTCTCCCGGGTGTCGGCCCATCGCCGGGCGCTGGACCTGCTCACGGACCGCGAATGCACGGCCGCCGCCCGCGCCCGGCACGCGGAGCAGCTGGTCGGCACGGACGGCGTCACCGCGCTGGAGCTGCTGGTCGAAGGCGCGCAGGAGATCGCCGACGACGCGCCGGCCACGGCGGCTCGTTGGCTCGGGCTGGTGCTCGAATCCCTGCCCGGCAGGGACGCCCTCCGGCTGCCCACGGATTCGCTGGTGCTCGCCCGTGCCCGCGCACTCGCTGCCGCCGGCCGACTCGCCGACGCGCGGGCGCTGACCCACGAGGTGCTGCGCGAGGCGGCGCGCCTCGACCCGGAGCTCCGCGCCGAGGCGTACCTCGTCTCCGCCCTCTGCGAGCGGCAGCTCGGGCGCTACCGGGAGGCGGAGGCACTGGTCCGTGCGGCCTTGGGCGACCTGCCCGGGTCGCTGCCCGGTCCCGGTCCCGGTCCCGGTCCCGCTCCCGCGCACGTCGCCGAACTCGCCCTGGAATACGGCCGGGTCTCGCTGTTGGAAGGGACCTACGAGCAGACGCACCTGTTGGTCGGGCGCGCTGTGCAGGCCGCGAACGGCGCCGAGGACCGGACATCGACGGTGGCCGCCAGGGCACTCGCGGCTCTCGGTGACACCTACCTCGGCGACGTGGCGGCCGCAGCGCCCGCGGTCACCTACTGCGCCGGGCGACTGGACGGTCTGCCGGACACCGTGCTGGCCCGCAACCCCGAACTCCCCGCCGCGATCGGCTGGTCCGAGGTGTTCCTGGAGCGCTTCCCGGCCGCCTCCCGGCACTTCGGGCGGGGTCTGGCCGTCACCAGGGCCGGCGGCCCGCAGCAGATGCTGCCGCACCTGCTGCTGGGGCAGTGCGGCCTCGACACCCGCACCGGCCGGCTCGACCGGGCCGTCCACTCGGCGCTGGAGGCCGAACGGCTGGCCCGCGCCGCCGGCGCCCACGACGTGGCCGGCCGCGCCATGGCGCTCCGGGCGACGGCACTCGCGTGGGCACAGGGCACGCAGCAGTCCGCTGCCGTCGTCGCGCTCGCCGAGGCGGGAACCCACGGCACCCGTCCCGGCGACAACTGGTGGGCGGGTTCCGGGGTCGGTGCGCTCGCCCAGGCACAACTCCTCACCGGTGACGCCCCCGCGGCGCTGCGGACCCTGCTGGAGGACGGCGGGGGCGACGGCCTGCCGTTGCTCCAGCCCACCCTGCTCCCCCAGTGGCTGGGCGTCCTGACCATGGCGGCCGTGCGCTGCGGAGACCGGACCGGCGCCGAACGCTGGGCCCGGCAGGCCGACTCGGCCGCCGACCGGCTGGGACTGCCCGGCCAGCGCATGCACGCCCGCCGGGCACGGGCCCTCGTCCACGCCTCCGGCCACGAGCACGACACCGCCGTCGTCCTGTTCGACCAGTCGGCGCAGGGCTTTCGGCGCGCGGGCCTGCCGATCCAGCAGATCTGGACCCTCGTGCTGGGCGCGGCCTCGACGGCGGCGGTCCACGGTCCTGCGGCTGCCACGGCCCAGCTGGACTCGGCCCTGCATCTGGCCCGTCACTACGGCGCCCTGCGGCTGTCCGAGGAAGCCCTGCGGGAGCAGGCGAAGCTGACGACCGGAACGACCCGGGCCCACCGTCCCTCGACGGACCGACGGCAGCCCCTGCGGCTGCTCACCGAGCGCGAGCGCGAGGTCGCCCGGCTGGTCGGCGCCGGCGTCACCAGCCGCCAGGTCGCCCACGAGCTCGTGCTGAGCACTCGCACCGTGGAGACGCACCTGCAGCGGATCTACCGCAAGCTCGACGTACCGTCACGAGCCGCACTGGCCCGCCTGGTGGAGCGGGAGCTGCACAGCCCGGGGTAGGCCGGGCAGGGGCGGTCCGGCCTCATCCGCGGACGCTGTTCAGCTCGTCGCGCACCCGGCTGCGGACCCGGGCCACGGCCGGGGACGCGGTGAAGGCGTCCGCCACCTTGATCAGCCAGGCGACCTCCTCGTCGATGCCGACCTGCCCCTCGGACGGGACGTATCCGGCTGACGGTTCGGCGGGGTAACGGTGCCCGGCCCCGGCCGCCTCCAGGGCGGCGGCGATGCCGGCCGCCTCCACGGTCGCGGCGACCTCGTGGCGCCGACGAAGGCGCACTCCGCCGGTGCTCGCGGTGCTCGCGGTGAACTCGGCGACCCACGACGGCACCTGCGGGTGCACGTACGGACGGAGCGCGAGCTGGCCGTCACGGATCTCGATGATGCGGCGGTAGAGCGCGAACTGCGCACCGTGCGGCGTGCGCCGCCCCACCCGCGCGGTTTCCGGCAGCAGCTCCACCGCCGGCACCGTCGCCCGCAGCACCGACCACAACGGTTCCAGTCGGCGGTACGCGTACCGGGCGCGCAGAGGTCGCCACCACCTCGCCAGACGGCCGCCCCAGGCGGGCGCGGTCGCTCCGGCCAGCATCAGGACGACGCAGACGAGTGCCGACACGGCGGACGCCGCGCTCTCGGCGCCGATCTCACCGCCGGTGGTCAGCAGGTCGACCACGTCGTTGACGTTGCCGGCGATCCAGAGCAGCCCGATCACGGTCCCGGATGCCATCAGCCGCAGTCCGGAGCGGAGCGCGCCCGGCGGCATGCGGCGGGCGGCCCGGCCGGTCAGCAGTCCGAACACGGCCAGCCGCCAGACCAGGTGGGCCGTGAGCAGCCCGATATAGGCGACCAGGAGGAACCGCCGCTGGCCGTGCGCGACGACGAGGGCGCCCACCTGGGTGGTGCCGGCGGCGACGTACGCGCCGACGCTCAGCAGGAAGGCCCCGGCCGTGATGGCCGCCTGGCGTCGGAGCCCGCCCCGGACACCGCCCCGGATGCCGTCCGGCGGCTGGATCGAGTAGGCCAGCATGGCCAGGAATCCGACCGCGAGGAGTTCCAGCTCGTCGCTGACGAGCCGGAGGCAGCCGAATCCGAACCAGGACCACGGCCAGGACCCGAGGCCGCTCACCGCGGTGAACGTCGCCGGAGGCGTCGTCGCCAGCCCCAGCCCCAGGCACAGCCCGGAGGCGTACACGTAGCGGAGCGCCGGATCGGACCGCCGACCGCGGTCGGACAGGGCCTTGGCCGCCGTTCCGACGAGGGTGATCAGGCAGGCGAGGTAGTCGGCCACGTCGGCCAGCCGGTCACTCATGGTCTGCCGCACGGCTCCTCGGTGCCGGTCCGAACACGGAGCCCAGCCGGGTCACCCGGCCGTCGGAATCACCGGTGTCCGCGGACCCGGTCCGGGCCCGGTGCCTGGCGCGTTGCAGGACGAGGGAGGCGATCAGTTCGGCCTCCTGCTCCTGACGGTCGGAGTAGGCCGAGCGGCCGAGCACGCGCCGGATCAGCTCGCCCGACAGATGGGGCATCAGCGCCTCGGACGCGGCCGATCCGAGCGCGGTCGTGCCGGCGTGCCCGCAGAGCAGGTGGCCGACCTCGTGGAGCAGGATGTGCTGCTGGTGCAGCACGCTGGTGTCGGAGGGGTACCCGATGTAGTCGGCCCGGTCGGTGCTGGCCAGGATCCCGCACGGGCCCCTGCTCCGCCCCGGCAGCGGCACCAACTCGAGTGGCCTGCCCCGCATTCGCGCCAGTGTCTCGGCGAGGGCCGGCATCTCGAAGGGCTCCGGAAGGGGCAGCGCCTCCGCGATCTCCCGGCACCTCCGCCACAACTCCGCGTCCCTGTGGTCTGCCTGCCTCACGATTCCTCCCCCCGGGCTCGTCGACGGCGCGCCGACGAGAAGTGATCCTAGGCGCGGACGACGGTTCGGCTGGAATCAGCCGGCCCGCCCGGCGTTGGCCTCGCGTCTGGCGATCGCCTCGATCATGTCGCTGATCGTCCCGAGCCCGTCGGCGGACAGGGTCACCGCGCGCAGGGCCACGTCGCGCACACCGGAGTCGCGCAGGGCGCCGAGAAGCTCCAGCTCTTCGGCGATCCGCGCGCTCCGCTCGTCGTCGAAGAAGTAGACCGGGGACACCTGGAAGAAGGTCGCCAGCGCCTCCAGGTGACGCTTGGTCGGGTTGTCCCGCCGACCGGTGCGCAGCTGCCACAGGTACGTCGCCGAGAAGCTCTCACCGGTGGCCTCACGGCAGGCCCGGGCGACCTCGTCATTGCTGTACGGCTCGCGGTTGGGACGGCGAACCACCTGGAACAACCTGTCGATCCTGTCGGCGAGCGTCGACGTGCCGGGGTCGGGACCGAGCATCGCGGACCTCCCTCACACCTCGCACCGTTCGCCCGGATGCACCGGGCCTCTCGTCGCGATCATCCTAGGTGACACAATCGGGGTGCGTGCCGGACGAAGGCCGACGCCCACCCCGGCCTGCCGGGTTACCGAAAGTCGACTGCCCCCCATGGACCTGATGCCCGCGGAGATCGACGGCCTCCTCACGAACTACGTGTACCGGGACGACGGTGCCCTCGACGACCTGATCGCCGCAGGACCGGCGAGTCTGCACCGGCTCCTCGCCATTCTGGCCGGCCGGGCCGAGCCGGGCTGGGACATGGCGGAGATCACGCGCCACGACCGGGACGACTACCGGCGCCCCGGCTCCTTGCAGATACTCCTGGCCAAGGCCTTCCCGGATGCGCTCTTCGATGCCCTGGCAGACGATCCCTCGCTCGAATCGGTGCTGGCCCGCGAGACGTTCTCGTGCGTCGAGGATGCGCGGACCCTGCCGTTCCTGGAGCGCCAACTGCGGTCCCGTAGCCCCGAGTACCGCCGCCGGGCGCTGCGGGGTCTGGCCGAGAACGGGACGGCCGATCACACGGAGGCCGTCCTTGCGTGCCTGGCGGACCCCGAGGTGCGGCCCGACGCACTGGCCACGCTGGCGCGGCTGGGTGACGCCCGGGCCGTCGAGCCGTTGCTGCGCGCGCACACCGCGGACGACTCACCTCTCGCCCGGCTCGCCGGACTGGCCCTGGACCAGGTCGAGCAGCGCCTCGGCGGCCCGCCGGCACCGCCGGTCTGGCGCGAGCTGGGGCCGGTGGCGTTCACCGCGGAGACCGTGGGGCTCGGCGTGCCGTGGAACGTGGCCGAGGTCCTGGTGGAACCCGGGCAGACCGTCCGGGGCGGCGAACTCATGGCCACCCTGTCGAACGACGCGATCGACCAGGAACTGATCACGGACTGGCCCGGCACGGTCACGGAGGTCCGGATCACCGTGGGCGACGAGGTTCCGGAGGCGGCCATCGTCCTCGTCGTGAGGTCGCGCCGCCGGATCGGGTAGCGACGCGAGTACGGTCCGCGGCACAGTCGGAGAGAGCTCCCGTGTTGTGACAGACAAGGGATCGGCCGGCCCCTGGATGACGGAGCGTCAGCCATGGCCGGCCGGTGCCGCGGACTGATCGGTGGCCGCTCAGCCCTTGGAGTTCTCGCGGAGTCGATGGATCCCGATGATCCCGGAACGGTGCACTCGGGCACATTGGTAGAACTACGCAACCGGATACCGAGGTTCACCCTGCGGTCGGAACCTGGAGACCGGGACGTGCGGGCCCCGAGGAGGAAGCGAGGATTCAACACGCCCGCCCACCAGCAGCGGACGCCTCCCCCGCAGGTCGGGGTGCGTGGCTCGGTGGGGTGTTCACGTTCTATTGTGGCGGGCGCCGGTGGCGGTGCGTGGAGTGGAGGGGTGGACGGTGGCGGGGCGGCGGAACGACGGGGTGCTGGCGGTCTGGGCGGAGACGCAGCGGCAGCAGCAGCGCCGGGAGGAGGCCCGCTGGCGGGCGCAGGCGGCGGAGGAGCGGCGCCGGGAGCGCGAATTGCGGGAGGCGCAGCGGGCGGCGGTGCGCGGCGAGCGGGAGGCGCAGCGCGCGTACCAGCAGTCGCGGGAGGCGGACGCGGCCCGCCGGACGGCCGAACTGGACGCCCGAGTCGAGGAGTTGCGCGGGTTGCTGGCGGCCGGGCTGCGGGAGCCGGAGTTCAGCCCGCAGGCGTTGCTGGCGCCGCGTCCGGTGCCGCCGTTCGAGCCGGGTGCGCTGGGTGAGCCGGTGCCGATGCCCGATCAGAACGCCTACCTGGTGCCGCCGCCGGATCCGGCGCAGTCCCGCAACGCGGGGGTGTGGCAGCGCTACGAGCAGTACGCGGCGCAGGCGCGTGCCCGGTTCGAGCAGGACTGGTACTCCGCGCAGGCGCAGGAGGCGGACCGGCAGCGGCGGCTGGCGGCCTGTCACCAGGAGTACCTGGAGCGGGTGGCCAGGCACCGCAGGGAGGACGAGGAGCGGACCGTCCGCACGGAGGAACTGCTGCGCCGGCTGCGCGCGGGCGAGCCGGAGGCCGTCCAGGAGTACTTCACGGCCGGGCTGTACGCGTCCGCCGCGTGGCCGGAGGGCTTCCCGCACCGGCTGGTGGCGGCGTGGGAGGCGTCGTCGCGCCAGCTGGTGGTGAACTGGGAGCTGCCGGGCCCGGACGTGGTGCCGGCCGCGGTGCGGGTGCGGTATGTGAAGTCGGACGACCGCGAGGCCGAGGTAGCCCGTCCGGCGACGGAGCGCAAGGCGCTGTACCGGGAGGTGCTGGCGCAGACCTCGCTGCGGGTGGCGGCGGAGCTGTTCCGGGCGGACCGGGACGGGATGCTGGACTCGGTGGTGCTGAACGGTTTCGTCCGCGGCATCGACCCGGCGACCGGCCGGGAGTCGGAGCGCTTCCTGTCGACGCTGTCGGCCGCGCGGGCCGACTTCGCCGGGCTCGCGCTGGACCGGGTGGCGCCGGTGGAGTGCTTCCAGGGCCTCGGCGGCACGCTGTCGGCGCGCCCTGAGCGGCTGGACGAGGTGCGGCCGGGCCGGCTGCCGGAGACGGTGGGCGGGAGCCTGGCCGGGCACGGCGGCGAGGACGACCCGGACCTGTTCGAGATGGACCCGATCGAGTTCGAGAACCTGATCGCGGAGCTGTTCCGGCTGCGCGGTTTCCGGGTGATGACGACGGCCCGCAGCGGTGACGTCGGGGTGGACGTGGTCGCCGAGGACCTCGATCCGGTGACCGGCGGCAAGATCGTGATCCAGGCGAAGCGCTACCGCTCGACCGTCTCCCCCACGGCCGTGCGCGACCTCGACTCCACCGTGCGCCACCACGGCGCGATCAAGGGCATCCTGGTGACGACCGCGGGCTTCGGCCCGGGCTCGTACGAGTACATCCGCAACAAGCCGCTGTCGCTGGTCAGCGGCCCCGAGCTGGTCGAGCTGCTGGCCGAGCAGGGCCTGCGCGGGCGGCTCGGCGGCGCCCCGCACGCCGTCGACGAGGCACCGGACGGGGACGGGCCGGCCGAGCGGCGCACCGGTGTCGAGGTGGTGTGGCGGAGCCGGACGGCCGGCGGGGACGCGGTCGAGCTGGACGTGACGGCGTTCGTGTGCGCGGGCGGCCGGGTGCTGAGCGACGAGCACTTCGTGTTCTTCAACAATCCGCAGGACCCGGACGGCGCGGTGCGCCTGCACCCGACCCGTTCGGTGCCGGGCGAGCCGTTGCGGGCCGCCCGGGTCACGCTGGACCCGGCCCGGCTGGGGCCCGCGGTGGAGGAGGTGGTGATCGCCGTCTCGACCGAGGAGGAGGAGCCGCCGGCGCTGCCCCTCGGGTACGTGCACGGGCTGGCGCTGACGGGCGCGTACGGGCAGGGCGTGGCCGGTCCCGAGCGGTGGACGGCCGACACCGGGGGCGTGCCGGACAGCGCGATGCTGGTCGGGGCGTTCCACCGCAACGGCGGGGGCTGGCGGTTCACGCCCTCGGGCGCGTCGGTGACCAACGGCCTGGCCGGGCTCGCGGGGGCGTTCGGCGTGGCGGTCGAGTAGCGGGGCTCCGCCGAGCGGTATCGGGGTCGAGCGTCATACCTGAGGAGGAGAGGGGCCCCCTCCACTACGGCAGGAGGGCGGGGGTCACCCCTCCCCGGGACATACGAATCGCTTTCGAAGTCCTTGGAAGGATGGAACGTACCCGATCATCCGTTCCCGTCCCCTCCAGGAGTCTCCCCGTGACGATGCCCGCAACCGCCGTCCGCACCGGCCGGGCGGCCGCCCGCGCCACCGGCCTGAACAAGGTCTACGGGGAGGGCGAGACCCGCGTCGTCGCCCTGGACAACGTCACCGTCGACTTCCCGCAGGGCGAGTTCACCGCCATCATGGGCCCCTCCGGCTCCGGCAAGTCCACCCTCATGCACTGCATGGCCGGCCTCGACACCGTCTCCTCCGGCTCCTCCACCATCGGCGACACCGAACTCGTCGGACTGAAGGACAAGCAGCTCACCCAGCTGCGCCGCGACCACATCGGCTTCATCTTCCAGGCCTTCAACCTGCTGCCCACCCTCACCGCCCTGGAGAACATCACCCTCCCGACGGACATCGCCGGCCGCAAGACCGACAAGGCCTGGCTCGACCGCGTCGTCGACACCGTCGGCCTCTCCGGCCGCCTCAGCCACCGCCCCTCCCAGCTCTCCGGCGGCCAGCAGCAGCGCGTCGCCTGCGCCCGCGCCCTCGCCGGCAAGCCCGACATCATCTTCGCCGACGAACCCACCGGCAACCTCGACTCCCGCTCCGGCGCCGAGATCCTCTCCTTCCTGCGCAACTCCGTGCGCGAACTCGGCCAGACCGTCGTCATGGTCACCCACGACCCCGTCGCCGCCTCCTACGCCGACCGCGTCGTCTTCCTCGCCGACGGCCGCATCGTCGACGAACTCCACAACCCCACCGCCGACACCGTCCTGGACCGCATGCGCCGCTTCGACGCCAAGGGCCGCACCAGCTGAGGCCGCACGAACACCGCTGCGCCGACGCCCCCTAACCCACCAGGACTGACTCTCCCCCATGTACCGCACCGCACTGCGCAACGTGCTGGCCCACAAGGCCCGCCTGCTGATGACGGTCCTCGCCGTCATGCTGGGCACCGCCTTCGTCGCCGGCACGCTCGTCTTCACCGACACCCTCGGCAACGCCCTCAGGTCGCAGAACGCCAAGAGCTACACCGACATCGCCGTCACCGTCTCCGACCGGGGCGCCGTCGGCCGCGGCTACGACCACGGCGGCAAGTCCGCCACGAACGCGCCGCTCACCGAGGAGACCCGCAAGGCCGTCGCGGCCCTGCCCGGCACCGCCGACGCCCGCGGCATCGTCAGCGGCTTCGCCGGCATCGCCGACAAGAAGGGCGCGCTGGTCGGCGACGGCTTCTCGACCACCGGCACCAACTTCGTGCCCGGCGCCGACGGCACCGACCCGCGCTACCCGCTGGTCGAGGGCCGCGGCCCGAAGAACGCCACCGAGATCGCCCTCGACGCCAAGACCGCCGAGAAGGGCGGCTACCAGGTCGGCGACACCGTCCGGGTGGCCGTCAACGGCCCGGTCATGGAGCTGAAGCTCACCGGCACCCTGCACACCAACGACCCGCGCGTCGTCTCCGGCGGCTCGCTCGCCGCCTTCGACACCGCCACCGCCCAGCAGCTCTACCTGAGCCCGGGCCACTTCGCCGAGCTCGACGTGAAGGCCAAGCCGGGCACGGACGACGACGCGCTGCTCGCCACCGTC
This sequence comes from Kitasatospora sp. NPDC057904, assembly GCF_042887925.1. Taxonomy (NCBI): domain Bacteria; kingdom Bacillati; phylum Actinomycetota; class Actinomycetes; order Kitasatosporales; family Streptomycetaceae; genus Kitasatospora; species Kitasatospora sp. NPDC057904. The sequence continues at coordinate 474,309 of NZ_JBHVOL010000004.1, read as the reverse complement.
CGGCAGGCCCTGCCGCAGGGCGGCGACTTCGAGGCCAAGACCGGCCGCGCGCTCGCCGACGAGCAGGACAAGATGATCGAAGCCGGCACCAAGGGCATGAGCAAGGCGCTGCTGGTCTTCGCCGGCATCGCGCTGTTCGTCGGCATCTTCATCATCGCCAACACCTTCACCATGCTGATCGCCCAGCGCACCAAGGAGCTCGCACTGCTCCGCGCGATCGGCGCCGGCCGCCGGCAGGTCACCCGCTCCGTCCTGGTCGAGGCGTTCCTGGTCGGCCTGACCGCCTCGGTGGCCGGTCTGGCCGCCGGTGTCGGCATCGCGGCCGGGCTGCGCTCGCTGCTCAACGGCCCGATGGAGGCCAACCTGCCGGACGGCCCGCTGGTGGTCGCACCGGGCACGGTGGTCACCGCGATCCTCGTCGGCGTCCTGGTGACCGTGCTGTCGGCCCTGCTGCCCGCCATCCGCGCCGCGCGGATCGCCCCGATCGCGGCGATGAGCTCGGTCGAGCAGCCGGCCACCCAGAAGAGCCTGCTGCTCCGCAACGTGATCGGCCTGGTCCTCACGGCCATCGGCGCGGCCGCCCTGGCGCTCGGCGCCGTCGGCAAGACCGTCGGCCTGGTCGGCCTCGGCGCGGCCGTGCTGATGATCGGCGTGTTCGTCCTCACCCCGCTGCTGGCCCGGCCGCTGATCACCCTGTTCGCCCCGCTGCTGCGCGCCGTGTACGGCACGCCGGGCCGGCTGGCCAGGGAGAACGCGGTCCGCAACCCGCGCCGCACCGCCGCCACCGCCTCGGCGCTGACCATCGGCGTCATGCTGATCACCGCGCTGACGGTGGTCGGCGCCTCGGTGAACAAGGCCGTGGACGACGCCACCGCGAGCGACTCCAAGGCCGACTACACGGTCGCCATGGCGAACTACTCGATGCTCTCCCCCGACGTCGTCCCGCAGATCGCCAAGGCGCCCGGCGTCACCGCGGTGAGCGGCACCCGGACCGTTCCGGTGGAGACCGGCACGGACGACAGCGAGTGGCTGACGGCGGTCGACGCGAACACCCTCGACCAACTGGTCACGGTCAAGGTCAAGGACGGTTCGGCGGACGCCCTCAAGCAGGGCAAGCTGCTGGTGAGTTCGGGCCGCTCGGAGACCGCCGGCCACAAGGTCGGCGACGTCCTCAGCGTCACCTACCCGGACGGCGCCAAGGGCTCGCTCACCGTCGGCGGCGTCATGGAGGCCAACTCCGTGCTGGCCGGGGTCGTCGCCCCCGAGGCCGTCGTCGGCCCGCACGCCCAGCCGGGCACCGGCCCGGACAAGGTCCTGGTCAAGGGTGCCGATGGCGCGGACGCGAAGCTCAAGCAGGCGCTGCGCGACGCGACCGGCGGCAACCCGCTGATCGAGGTCAAGGGCGAGGCGGACGTGAAGAAGGAGAACCGTCGCATGATCACGGACCTCCTGAGCGTCCTCTACGGCCTGCTCGGCATGGCCGTCGTCATCGCGGTGCTCGGCGTGGTCAACACCATGGCGATGTCGGTCTTCGAGCGCCGCCGGGAGATCGGCATGCTGCGGGCGATCGGCCTCGACCGGCGCGGCGTCGGCCGGATGATCCGGCTGGAGTCGCTGCTGATCGCGCTGTTCGGCGGCGTGGTCGGCGTGGTCCTCGGGATCGTGGTCGCCTGGGCGGGCCTCAAGACGCTCGGCGACACGTTCAAGGGCATGTCGACCGTGGTGCCGCCGCTGCAGATCCTCGGCTTCCTGGTGGCGGCCGCCCTGATCGGCCTGCTGGCCGCCCTCTGGCCGGCCCGCCGGGCCGCCCGGACGGACATCCTGGGCGCGATCAAGAGCGAGTAACCGCACCGCGCGAAGGCCCTCCGCAGCGCTCAGGCGCTGCGGAGGGCCTTCGCGTTTCTCACGGCCCGCGCTTCACGGCCCGTGTTCACTGCCCGCGCTTCACGGCCGGGTGAACGCCACGCCCTGGTGCGAGGGTTGCGGCGACCCGGTCGTGAATCCGGTGGTGAACCCGGCCGGCGGGACGAGGCGTCGGACGACGTGCCGGGCGTTGACGGTCCACCCGTCAGCACGACAGTGGCAGGCATCCGGTACCGCGCTCCGTCAGCAGAACCGAACCGGCCCCGCACGGCGGCGGATTGCCGTGCGGGGCCGGTCGAGGCGAACGGGCGGGTCAGGCGGTGACGGGCTTGCGGGTCGCCTTCCCGCCGAACAGGCCGAAGAACACGGCCAGCGTCGGGACGAGGTAGCCGAGCCAGACCACCAGCTGGAGGACCGTCGGGTCCGGCTGGAAGTTGAACACGCCCTTCAGCAGCGTGCCGTACCAGCTGTCCTTCGGGATCGTGCTGCTGATGTCGAAGGCCAGGCTGTGCAGGCCCGGCAGCCAGCCCGCCTCCTGGAGGTCGTGCACGCCGTACGCGAGCACGCCGGCCGCGACGACGACGAGCATCGCGCCGGTCCAGGTGAAGAACTTCGCGAGGTTGATCCGCAGCGCGCCGCGGTAGAACAGCCAGCCCAGCACGACGGCGGTCAGCAGGCCGAGCGCGGCGCCGGCCAGCGGGTTCCACCCGTCGTCGGTGGCCTGCACGGCCGACCAGATGAACAGCGCCGTCTCCAGGCCCTCGCGGCCGACCGCGAGGAAGGCCGTGACGACGAGCGCCGTGGTGCCCATCGCGATCGCCGCGTCCAGCTTGCCGTGCAGCTCGGTCTTCAGGTGCCGGGCGGTGCGCCGCATCCAGAACACCATCCAGGTCACCAGGCCGACCGAGACGATCGACAGGCTGCCGCCGAGCGCCTCCTGGGCCTCGAAGGTGAGCTGCGAGGAGCCGAACTGGAGCACCGCGCCGAACGCCATGCTGAGTACGACCGCCGAGCCGACGCCGAGCCACACCGGCGGCAGCTTGTCCCGGCGGTCGGTCTTGACCAGGTAGGCGATCAGGATGCAGACGACCAGGCTGGCTTCGAGGCCTTCGCGCAGGCCGATCAGGTAGTTGCCGAACACGGCTGACTCCTCGGGGTGGTAGGGGTATGCGGGATCAGCCGAACAGGGCCTGGCCCCACCACTCCCCCGGCTTGCGGACGCCCGCCGGGCAGGCGAAGTGCGCGGAACCGACGTGCTGGATGTACTCGTTGAGCTTGTCGCTCGCCGCGAGCCGCTGCTGGAGCGGCACGAACGCCTTGCGGCTGTCGCGCTGGTAGGCCAGGAAGAACAGGCCCGCGTCCAGGCGGCCGAGGCCGTCGGTGCCGTCGGTGAAGGAGAAGCCGCGGCGCAGGATCATCAGCCCGCTGTTGGCGTCGGGGTGGGCCAGGGCGACGTGCGAGTCGGCCGGCATCGCCTTGAGGTCCGGGTCGTCGTGCTCCCGGGCCTTGCCGTAGGGGGCGCCCTCGCCCTTCGTGCGGCCGAAGACGTCCTCCTGCTCCTTGAGCGAGGTGCGGTCCCACGTCTCGATGTGCATCCGGATCCGCCGGGCGACCAGGTAGGAGCCGCCGGTCATCCAGTCCGGGCCGTCGCCGGGGGCCGCCCACACGTGGTCGGCCAGCCGGGCGGTGTCGGTGCCCGCGATGTTGTGGGTGCCGTCCTTGAAGCCCAGGAGGTTGCGGGGGGTCTGCTGGTCCGGCGTGGTGGAGGAGGTCTTGCCGAAGCCCAGCTGCGACCAGCGGATGCTCACCGTCCCCATCCCGATCCGGGCGAGGTTGCGGATCGCGTGCACGGCGACCTGCGGGTCGTCGGCGCAGGCCTGGACGCAGAGGTCGCCGCCGCTGCGCAGCGGGTCGAGCTTGTCGCCCTTGAAGTTCGGCAGCTCGATCAGGGCCTCGGGGCGCCTGGCCTTGAGGCCGAAGCGGTCGACGCCGTCCTTCTCGAACAGGCCCGGGCCGAAGCCGATCGTCAGAGTGAGCCGGGAGGCGGGCAGGCCGAGGGCCTCGCCGGTGTCGTCCGGCGGCGCCTCGGGCAGGCCGCTGGCGGCGCCGGTGCCGACCTCGCGGCCGCCGGTCATGGCCGCGGCGGCCTTCGTCCACTCCTTGAGCAGCTTGACCAGCGAATCGCGGGTGGCCTTCTCGGAGACGTCGAACGCGGCGAAGTGCAGCCGGTCCTGGACGGGGGTGGCGATGCCGGCCTGGTGGTCGCCGTAGAAGGGCACCTCGGCGCCCGGGGCCGCGGCGGGCGCCGGTGCGGGGTCGTCCTGCCGGGTGGCGGCGGCGACCGAGCCGACAGCGGCGGCGCCGAGCGCGACGCCCGCCCCGGCCCAGCCGATGACGGCGCGGCGGCTGACCGCGCTGCGGGGGTCGGCGTCGGCAGCGGCCGTGTCCGTGCGGTCCATCGGGTTCTCGGCGTCCATCGGCGGGCGGGCCCTTCTCTGTGCTGCTGGGTCCCACGGCTGCCGTGACGACCGGACGGGGCCGCCACGGCGGCCGTGGGGTGTGGTGAATACGGGCTGGGGGTCGGCGACTTGACGACCATCGGATGGTCGGCGGCTCGCCGACCACCGCGTGGCCGGTCGGTCGACGGCCACCGCGCGGCCGGTCACGCGCCGGCCACGGCGCGGTCGGCTACTTGACGACCACGGCGGCGGCCAGCTTCGACAGCGGCTCGCCCAGCGAGTTGACGGCGTCGGAGAAGGTCTTGCGCTCGGCCTCGGTGACCTTGTCATAGGACGTGTAGGTGCCGTCGGCATGCTTGTACTTGGCGAGCAGCGCCTGGATCGAGGCGAACTCGGAGTCCAGGGTCTTCGCGAGGTCGGGGTTCTTCTCGGCGGCGACCGGCTTCAGCAGCTCGTACGCCTTCTGCGCGCCCTCGACGTTGGCGTTGAAGTCCGCCAGGTCGGTGTGGCTGTAGCGGTCCTCCTCGCCGGTGATCTTGTTGGTGGCGACCTCGTCCAGCAGCTCCTTGGCGCCGTTGGCCATGCTGGTCGCGGTGATCTCCGCCTCGGGGATCTTCTTCTGCCAGTCCAACAGGTCGCCCACGAGCTGGTCGGCGAGCTGGTTCTCGTCGTCGCCGATCTTCCCGTCGGCCCAGAGGGACTTCTCCAGGCGGTGCCAGCCGGTCCACGGCTTGCCGGCCTCGACCTTGTCCTCGCGGGTGTCGGTCTTCGGGTCGACGTCGCCGAAGCTCTCGGCGACCGGCTCGGTGCGCTCCCAGCCGGTGCGCGAGGGGGCGTAGAGGGACTTGGCCTTCTCCACGTCGCCCGCCTTGATCGCGGCGGCGAAGGCCTCGACGGCCGGGATGGTGGCGTCGGCCTGCTCCTGCGCGTACGTGCGGTAGGCGTCGACGGCGGCGGCCAGGCGCGGGTCCGCGGAGGCGGTGGCGGCACCCTCGCCGGTCACCGTGATCTTCTGCCGGATGCCGTCGCCGACCATGCCGGGCTTGCAGGCGATCTCGTACGAGCCGGCCTTGATCTCGGCGTTGATGGTCGCCTTGGTGCCGGGGCCGATGTTCTCGCGCTCGGTGACGATCTTGTCGCCCTCGGCGTAGACGTAGACCTCGGTGGTCTTCGAGCCCTTGTTGCTGATGTCCAGGACGACGTGGCCGGCCGGGAAGGAGGTCTTCGAGACCTCGCACGCGGAGTCGGTGGCGTTGATCTTCACCGCGTCGGCGCCACCGGCCTTGTCGTCCTTCTTGTCCGCGCAGCCGGCCAGCGTCGCGGTCGCGACGGCGAGAGTGAGCAGCGCGGCTGCGGTCGTACGACGACGGGCGGGCATGACGGCTCCAACGGAAAAGGGCATGGGTGTGCCAGGGCGTGGCGAGGCGCCGACCGGGTCGGCGCCTCGTGATTAGCTAAGGCATACCTTACGTAAGATTTCCTTACCGGCGATACCCACCCCCCTGAGTCCGTCGCCTCCGGCCTCCTGAAGAGCGGCGCTTCGTCAGAGCAGCGCTCAGCTCCCCGGGGTGCGGCGGGCCGCGGCGCGGGCGGTCCAGCGGCCCTCGTGGCGGGTGATCCGGATCGGGTGGCCGAAGGTCGCGCTGATCAGTTCGGTCGTCATCACCTCGTCGACCGGCCCGGCCGCCACGCACGCGCCCTCCCGCAGCAGGAGGGCGTGGGTCGTCGTCTCCGGCAACTCCTCCAGGTGGTGGGTGACCAGCACGCTGGCGAGGTCGGGGTGCTGGTGGCGCAGCAGGTCGAGGCTGTCGAGCAGGAGCTCGCGGGCGGTCAGGTCGAGCCCGGTGGCCGGCTCGTCGAGCAGGAGCAGGCGGGGGCTCGGCATCAGCGCGCGGGCGATCAGCGCCCGGCCGCGCTCGCCCTGGGAGAGCGTCGTCCACGGGGCCCCGGCCATGGCCGTCATGCCGAGGGTCTCGATCAGGAGCTCCGCCCGCTCGACCGCCCCGGGGGCGGGCTTGCGGTGCCACTCCGGCTCGATGGTGTTGGTGGCCCCGGTGAGCACCACCTCCCGCACGGTCAGCGGCGAGCGCAGCGGGTGGCGCGGATTGACGTGCCCGAGGTGGGCGCGCAGTTCGCGGACGTCGACCCGCCCGAGCCGGCGGCCGAGCACGTCCACCTCGCCCCGGGTCGGGTGGGAGACCGCCCCGAGGAGGGCGAGCAGCGTGGACTTCCCGGCGCCGTTGGGGCCGAGCAGCGCCCAGTGCTCGCCGGGCCGGATGGTCAGGGAGATCCCGCGCAGGAGGTGGCGGCCGTCGCGGACGACGTCCACGTCCCGGGTGCGCAGCAGGGGGGCGGGCGATGTCATGCGTGCACGGTACAACCATCCCGAACGGACCGTCATGAACCGTTCACATGCTGGATCTTCACCCTGGTCAGACCCGGTCTGGATTGATCTGCACAGGACACAACTTGGCAAAGATATGACCATTCCTCTGGCCATTCATGACCGATCACCGTCAATCTCGGTCACAGCTGTTCGCGGGCCGTACTTCGCCCGAGCTTTACCGCGCGTTTCCCCAACCACGCGCGTCCCCTGCCACGCGCGTTTCCCTGTCACCACCCCACTGGAGTCAGAGTGAGCCCCACCTCCTCGTCGGCGTCCCGTCGTGCCCGCATAGCCGGTGCCACCGCCGTCATCGCCGCCCTCGTCGCCGTCACCGTCCCCGCCGGCACCGCCTCCGCCGCGCCCGCTGGACGGGACGCCGCGGTCGCCCAGGCCCGCGCCAACGTGGCCCGCAACGCCGGGGTGTTCGGGTTCGGCGACGGCCAGGACCTCGTGCTCAAGGACGTCGTCCTGGACGCCGACGGCTCGTCACACGTCCGCTTCGACCGCACCTACCAGGGCCTGCCCGTCGTCGGCGGCGACCTCGTCGTCCACCAGGACGCCCGCGGCCGCCTCAAGGACTCCACCCGCGCCGCCGCCCACGACCCCGCCGTGGCGTCCACCTCCCCGGCCGTGGCCCCGCAGGCCACCGCCGGCAAGGCGATCGCCTCCGCCCCGGGCGTCCACGACGCCGTCGGCACGCCCGAACTGGTCGTCTGGGCCGCCGACGGCACGCCCCGCCTCGCCTGGCGCACCACCGTCGCCGGCACCGGCGAGCACGGCCAGCCCGCCGGCCGGGTCGTCGTCACCGACGCCACCACCGGCGACGAGATCGAGGCCTACGACAAGGAGCACCAGGCCTCCGGCACCGGCCACTCCGAGTACACCGGCGACGTCACCGTCGACACCACCCCGGCCGCCGGCAGCGGCTACACCCTGGCGGACCCCGTGCGCGGCCACGTCACCAAGGACGCCGGCAACGCCTCCGCCGACGCCATCACCGCGGCCTCCGGCACGCCGTTCACCAGCAGCACGAACGTGTGGGGCGACGGCAAGAAGTTCTCCACCGACCGCTCCACCGCGGCCGTCGACGCCCACGCGAACACCGCCTGGACGTACGACTACTACAAGAAGACCTTCGGCCGGAACGGCATCAAGAACGACGGCAAGGGCGCCACCGTCTTCGTCCACGTCGGCACCAACTGGGACAACGCCCAGTGGTCCGACGACTGCTTCTGCATGATGACCGGCGACGGCAACGGCACCAGCGACCCCGAGCAGGTCGACCTCGACACCATGGGCCACGAGATGACCCACGGCGTCACCAGCGCCACCGCCAACCTCCGCTACAGCGGGGAATCCGGCGGCCTCAACGAGTCCACCAGCGACATCTTCGGCACCATGGTCGAGTGGTTCGCCAACAACAAGGTCGACACCCCCGACTACCTGTTCAGCGACCAGTCCACCCCGCCGTGGCTGCGCCGCTTCGACAAGCCCTCGCTGGACGGCAAGTCGGCGGACTGCTGGAGCGCCACCGTCGGCAAGCTCAACGTCCACTACTCCTCCGGCGTCGGCAACCACTGGTTCTACCTGGCCAGTGAGGGCAGCGGCAGCAAGACCATCAACGGCGTCGCGTACAACAGCCCCACCTGCAACGGCTCCAAGGTGACCGGCGTCGGCAACCAGAAGATCGCCAAGATCTGGTACCGCGCGCTGACCGTCTACATGACGTCCACCACCAACTACAAGGGCGCGCGCACCGCCTCGCTCAACGCCGCGAGCGACCTGTACGGGCTCAACAGCGCCGAGTACAAGGCCGTCGCGGCGGCGTGGAGCGCGGTCAAGGTCAACTGACGGCCGCCGCTCAGGCGGTGAACCCGACGTGGACGTGGTCGTGGTGGGTGTCGTCGGTGAAGAACTGGTTGCCGGCCCCCGGGATCGCGATCGGCCCGCCCACGTTGTACGAACCGGCGGCGGCCGCGGCCCGCATGAAGGACTCGATCAGCTGCCGCGGCGTCGCCGGGTCCACCACCGGGTGCCCGTCGATCCGCCAGACGTCGAAGGCCCGGCCCAGCGGATGGTCGCTGGGCCGGGTCGTGCCGAAGACGTCCAGCGGGTGGCCGGTGCGCACGACGCTCACCGACAGCGCGTAGGTGCCGGCCAGGCCCAGCATCGCGTTCATCACGCTGTCGTGGACGCTCCCGCTGCGCAGATCGGCGAGCGCCTCCGGCGGCAGCTCGATCCGCGGCTGCGCCAGCACCTTCGCCAGCGCCGCGGGCGGCGGCTCGGCGGGCGGGCCCGGCACGCCCGGGTGCAGGTCGGTGACGGTCCAGCGCGGCTCGGCACGGCTCAGGCGGACGTCCACCGTGACGCCGCCCCCGGCGGCCGAGCCGTCCGGCTGCCGGGTCCACTGGCGGCAGACGACGAGCACGCTCGCCGAGCCGGTCAGGATCCCGCCGTGCTGGGCGTCGATCACCTCCAGGCTCGCCTCCGGCGCGGCGGGGGCGAGCGGCCCGGCCGCGTCCGCGAGGGCCGGCGGCAGCCCGAGCGCCGCCACCCGGGCCCGCGCCGCCTCCGCCCCCTGCCCGCCGGGCGGCCACGCCCCGAGCGCGGCGACCAGCTCGACGGCGCGGCGCTTGACGTCGGGCTGCACCTCGGACGGGCCGGGCTGCCAGAGCGGCGGGTTGGGGAGGGGGGTCTGGCTGGGGCTGGGGCTCGGGCTCGCCGTCGGAGTCGGGCTCGGGCTCGGGCTCGCCGCAGAGACGGGGCTCGCGGTCGTCGAACTCGGCGCCGCCACCGGTTGCCTGCTCCCGCTCCCGCACCCGGCGGCGCCGAGCAGCAGCGCCGCCGCGCCCGCCCGCAGCACCCCGCGCCGGCCCGCCGTCCGCATGTCGTCCTGGCTGGTCACGCGCCCAGTATGCGGCGGACCGGGCCCGATCCCGTGGAGGGCTCAGCCGAGCCGGCGGATCGGGTCGCCCGCGAGGAAGGCCGCGATGTCCTCGATCGCCTCGCCGTAGTAGCGGCCGTAGTTGGGACGATCCTCGCCCCCGGGAGGGGGCGATTCCCTTCGGCTACCTTTGGGTGGCCGGTAGGGCTTCACGCGTCCGCCTCCGGCGTGGGGCCGGGACTCGCGCCGGTTTGGCGCTGCGCGTGCTGTTGGTGACCGAGCCGCCCGTCCGGCGGGCTCGGGCCTCGATCTCGACCGAGGCGTTGTGGTCGGCGTCGTCCTCCCAGCCGCAATGCACGCAGCGGAACAGTCGGCCGCAGCCGGGGCGACTGGTGGGATCGACCTTCCCACATGCGGGGTTGCCGCAGGTCTGGGAGGTGTGGAACGCCGGAACAGGAATCAGCCGGGAGCCGTACAGCCGGCACTTGTACTCCAGTTGCCGTCTGCGTTCGCCGGGCGCGTTGTCCAAAATCGACCGGTTCAGGCCGGACTTTCGGGCGACGTTCTTCCCGGGGGCGTCCAGAGTGCCCTTGGCGCTCTTGGTCATGTTCTTCACGCGCAGGTCCTCGATACCGACGAAGCCGTGGTTTTGGGCAAGGTCGGTGGTGAGCTTGTGCGTGAAGTCCAGTCGGCGATTGGCCTGCCGGGTCTTGAGCCTGGCGATCTGGGCCATGGTGCGGCGCAGCCGGTTGGAGTACCGGCCTCCATTGTGCCTCTTGGCGTGGGTGAGCTGGCGGGCCTTCTTTCGCTCCAGGTGTGTGAGACGGGCCTGTTCGGCCTTGTTGAGGGTGGGTGGCATGAGGCGGGGCTCGGTCTCGGTGGAGACGAACGCCGAAGCCGCGACCCCGAAGTCCACCCCACATCCTGGCCTGCCGTTCGACGCGTCAGGGATCCGGCCTGTGTGAACGCCGAAGGAGACGTGCCATCCAGTCCCGTCCCGCGACACGGTGGCATTGCGAATCGTGCCGCCCACGGCGCGGGAGAGCCGGAAGCGGACCCATCCGAGCTTCGGGAGCCTGACCTCGGCCCAATGTCGGCTGAGCTTGCGAACCTCGATGTACCGGCCCTTGAACGGAATGCCCATCCGATGCCCGCGCTTCTTCCGCGCGGGGAATCCAGCCGGATGGTCGGGGTTCCAGAAGTTCAGGTAGGCCGCGTCCAGGTTCGCCAGCACCCGCTGACCGCACTCGGACGGCAGATCTGCCATCCAGTCCAGCTCGGAACGGGCGATGGCGAGTTCACGGCACTGTGCGGATCCCATCAGGGTGATCCTGCGCTGCCGCCAAAGGTAGCGGCGCTGTTCCAGGGCCACGTTCCACAGGGCACGGCAGGTGTGCCCCCACCGGGTCAGGACCTCCTCCTGCCCCGCGGTGGGGTACAGCCGGTACCGACGCCCCATGTCAGCCTTCACGGAGATCACCGTATGCAAAGCGCATTTACGACTGTCAATCAGAAGATCTGAACTGGTAGTAGAAATGCGTTCTGCTACACATTCACGTCGTTCTTGTAACCGATCACGCCTACCTGCTGGTCAACTTCGCCAGGCCGCGTTCCAACCGGCCAGCTCCGCCGGGCGGTTGGTGATGATGCCGTCCACCCCGGCCTCCTCCAGCGCCTTCCAGCGGGCCGGCGCGTCGACCGTCCAGACGTTCACGGCGACGCCGGCGGCGTGCAAGTCCTTGACCACTCCGGGGCGCGCGGCGAGGGCGTCGTCCGACGGGTTGTAGGCGGTGAGCCCGAGGTCGCGCGCGGTGGCGACGGGATCGGGGTCGAGCTCGGAGCGCAGCAGGCCGAGGGGCAGGTCGGGCGCGAGCTCGCGGGCGTAGCGCAGGGCGTCCACCTGGAAGCTCTGCACGAAGACCCGGCCCGTCATGCCGTGGTCGCGGACCTCCTTCACGATCCGGGCGACCTCGTCGCGGGTGTGCGGCCCCTTGATCTCCAGGAGCAGGTTGCCGCCACGGGTGCGCAGGTCCTCCAGCTGGGCGGCGAGCGTCGGCAGCCGGGTGCCCGCGTAGGCCGGGGCGAACCAGGAGCCGGCGTCGAGCGCGTCCAGCTGGGCGGCCGTCAGGTCGCGGACGCGGCCGGTGCCGTTCGTCGTGCGGTCCACGGTGTCGTCGTGCAGGACGTACGGGACGCCGTCCCTGCTCGGCTGGACGTCGTTCTCGATCCACTGGGCGCCGGCCCGGCGGGCGACCTCGTCCGAGACGAGCGTGTTCTCCGGCGCCGCGGACGACCCGCCGCGGTGCGCGAACACCGTCACCGGCGTCCCGGCCGGACGGATCCACGCGTTCGGCGCGAGCGCCGTCACCTTCACCGCCGCGAACGACACCCGCGCGCCGTTCACCAGCAGCGCCTGGCCGCCGTCCGCACTGCGGGCCAGCCGGGTGGTGCGCAGCGCCTCGTGGCCCTCGAAGATCCAGCGGGCGCTGGTGCCGTGCACCTCGACGGCGATCCGCACGTCCCGGCCGGTGGTGGCGGCGGACGGTGCGGCGGCGGTGTCGGTGACGTTCCACGTGTCACCGGTGGTGCGCCGGGCGAACTCCAGCCCGTTGCCGGCCGTGCTGCCGGAGCGGACGGTGGCGATCGACCACGGCGTCGTACCGGCGGCGGGGACGTCCAGGCCGAGGGCCGTCCAGCGGGTGGCGTCCTGGACGGTCTCGAAGCGGGCGGTGGCCTCCAGCCGGAAGTCGTCCAGGTGGCGGCCGAAGGTGATCCGGCTCTGCCGCGCCCCGTCGGCGGAGCTGCCGACCAGACGGCCGTTCTCGACGCGCCAGTCGCCCTCGACGGGGTTCCACCCGGCGGGGAGGCCGGGGCCGGCGAAGCTCTCATCGACGACGACGTCGCCGGGGCTGCTCGTGCTTCCCGTGCTGCTCGTCGGCACGGCCGGCGCAGCCGGGGCGGTCAGGGCGACGGTCCCGAGCCCCAGGGCCGCCGCGACCAGCGCGGCGACGAGGCCGGTCCGTCGACGGCGGGCGGCGGCTTGCCGACGTGGTGTCATGTACAGCACGCTACGCGCGGCCGGCGAATGCGCCCCGAAGAAACGGGGAACCTGCCGTGACGATTGGGCTTTTCGTAGGTTTTTCGCAGGCATTCCACCCGCTTTCCACCCCTGGCGTCGAGCCCCTCGGTTCGCCGGACCGGACGGGTCGGGCACGACTCACCCCCGACGTCGCCCGGGAACCACATCGGGATGCGGCACCCACGACTCGGCGCCGACCTTCGGCCACGCAGCCACCACGGCCTCGCCCGGGCCTCGCGCCGCCCACCCGGACACCGCTTCGCCACCCACCCGACCACCTCCGCCTCACGTCAGTGGCGCCAGGACCGCCTCCGCCGAGGCCGTGCGGGCGTACAGCACCGAGCGGCCCGCGCGGTGGGCGCTCACCAGGTGGGCGTCGCGGAGGGCCGTCAGGTACTGCGAGACGGCCGCGGGCGACAGGCCCGTACGCCGGGCGAGGTCGGTGGTCGACGCCGGGGCGTCCAGTTCGACGAGCAGGAGCGCGCGGGAACGGCCGAGGACGGCGGCGAGGGCCGCGTTCGGCGCGGCGGGCCGGGCGGCCCACAAGCTGCCGATGCCGCGCGCCGGGTACGCGAGCTGCGGCGGGTCCGGCGGCGCGACCCGCATCAGCGGGCCCGGTCCGGTGAAGGCCGAGGGGATCAGCAGGAGGCCCGCCCCGGACGTCCGGCGGTCCAGCGGCTTCGGGCGGCGCTCCAGCCGGAGCGTGTCCCGCGACCAGCGGACCTCGGCGTGCAGGTCGTTGAGCACCCGCGCCGCACCGTGTTCGGCCACCTGCCGGGCGCGGTGCAGGACGTCCGCGTCCAGCGCGGCGCGGACGCGCGCCCAGTACGGCGCGAGCGCGACCTTCCAGTACGCCTCGAACGCCTCCGTGAGCCGCGCGAGGCCGGCCGGCGGGTCGGCGTACAGGGCGCGCAGCCGGGGGCCGCGGCCGCCGCCGTACTCCCGCAACCGGTCGAGGTCGCGCCGTACCCGCTCGGCCGGCGTGGCCCGGATCGCGGCCAGTTCCTCCGCGAGCGTGGGCGCCGGGCCGGCCGGGGCGGGGTTGACGAAGTCCGGCACGTACCCCGCGGGCGGCACGATCTCGGTGAGCCAGCCGCGCAACGGCCCGACGGCGGCGAGCCGGGGCCGCACCTGCTCGACCCACGGACGGTGCACCGGGTGGGCCCGGCCGGACGCGAGCAGGCGAAGGCTCGGCCCGAGCTCCCACATCGGCGAGACGGCGAAGCGCATGCTCGCCAGATCCCCCACCGTGAACGACAGTTCCGTCTCCACGGCCATGTGCGTCCTCCCGTACCCGTCCATTGGATTCGCACATTCCCGAATCATTGGCGATCAGGCTAGCCCGGATTCGATCATGTCGACCATGACTCCCCACATGACGCCCGACACCTCGGTGACCACCGTGCACGCCTCCGCCGCCGGCACCTGGACCCTCGGCGACCGCGCCGTCCACCGGATCGGCTTCGGCGCCATGCGCCTCCCCCAGACCGGCCCCGCCCTCACCCCGCACGCCGTCCCGCGCGACCGCGACCAGGCCGTCGCCGTCCTGCGCCGCGCCGTCGAACTCGGCGTCAACCACATCGACACCGCTGCCTTCTACTTCTCCCCGCTGCGCTCCGCCAACGAGCTCATCAACCGCGCCCTCGCGCCCTACCCCGACGACCTCGTGATCGCCACCAAGGTCGGCCCCGCCCGCGCCCTCGACGGCACGTGGGCCGAACACGCCCGCACCCCCGAGGCCCTGCGCGCCCAGGTGGAGGAGAACCTCCGCCAGCTCGGCCGCGACCACCTCGACCTGGTGAACCTGCGCGTCCTCGGCGCCGACTCCATCGCCGAACGCTTCGGCGCCCTCGCCGAGTTGCGCCGGGCCGGACTCATCCGCCACCTCGGCCTCTCCAACATCCGCCCGCACCACCTGGCCGAGGCCCGGGAGATCGCCCCCGTCGTGTGCGTCCAGAACCCGTACGGCATCGGCGCCGCCCCCGCGCAGGACGAGGTGCTGCGCCTCTGCACCGAGCAGGGCATCGCCTTCGTCCCCTTCTACGCCATCGCCGGCGCCGGCCGCGAACATGGTGCCGGCGCGAGCACCGGCGAGCCGCCGCAGGTGGAGGCCGTGGCGAGGGCCCACGGCGCGAGCACCGCCCAGGTCCGCTTGGCCTGGACCCTCCACCGCGCCCCCAACGTCCTGGCCATCCCCGGCACCGGCGACCTCACCCACCTCACCGAGAACATCGCCGCCGGCACCCTGCACCTGACCCCCGACGACCTCACCCTCCTGAACACCGCCCACCAGGCCTGACACCACCCGAGAAGTCGCCCCACCCGACTTCCCACGCAGCCGGTCATTCGCTCCCGGCACCCGGCCCCCGGCCCCCGGCCCCCGCAAGCACCCCGCGTGGAAGGTCGCCCCCGCACCCAACATCAGAAGTCGACCCGCCCGACTTCCTGCGCACACCTCCGAGCCAACGCCACAGCCGCGCAAGGAATCGGGGGCCACGGTCCCGCACCCGCCGCATCCCAGAAGCCGGAAGGACACCGCGCAGGGGCGGCGCGTGCGACTTCCCACGCGCGGAACACGCCACCGTCCAACACCAGAAGTCGGCCCGCTCGACTTCCTGTGCACGCCCCTGGCCCAACGCCACACCCGCGCAAGGAGTCGGGTGAGGCGACTTCCTACACGCTCGCAGCAGCCCGGAGGCCGTAAGGACGGTGCCTGGGAAGTCGACCCCTCCGACTTCCCCGGCGCACGACCAGCGGATGAACGCCCAGGGGGCGCCTTGCAGAGGAAGTCGGCCTGCCCGACTCCTGCGTGAGGGGATGCGCGCGGCGGCCTGGTGGGTCGCCTCCGCCTCGTGCGGAACCGGGTGGGTGGGGTGGGACGTCGGTTCGGGGGAGTTGATCACTGTGCCCAGGAGGCCCTGCATGGCTGGAAACGCTGCCCGTTACCTCTACCTCGTCCGGCACGGGGAGGCGCTGCCGGACGAGAGCGGGCTCTCGGAGGTCGGGCAGCGTCAGGCTGCGCTGCTCGGGCGGCGGTTGGCGGGGCGGCCGATCTCTGCCGTGCACCATGGACCGCTGGCCCGCGCCGCGCAGACGGCCGGGCTGATCGCCGAGCACCTGCCCGCGGCCACCGCCCGGGCCTGCGACGCGGCGGGCGACTACGTTCCCTACGTCCCCGGGCGGGCGGAGTTGCCCGCCGAGAGTGCCGACCTCTTCCTCCGCTTCCTCGCGCGTTCCGAGCCCCAGGAGTCGGGGCCCGAGCTGGCGCGGCAGGCCGTGGCAACGTTCACCGGGCCCGTGCCCGGGGACGAGGAGCGGCACGAGCTCGTCGTCACGCACAACTTCCTCATCGCCTGGCTCGTGCGCCACGCCCTCGATGCGCCGCCGTGGCGTTGGCTCGGGCTCAACCATGCCCATGCCTCGCTGACCGTCATCCGGTACGCCCCCGGGCGGCCGCCCTCGCCGCTGCTGGTCAACGACCTCGGCCACCTGCCCGAGGACCTTCGCTGGACCGGCTTTCCGGCCGGGTACGGGGTGTGAGCCGCGCGACCCGACGCCCTCCCGTTGGCAAAATATATAGACCGGTCTATTCTCTTCCCCATGGGAGCCAAGGGTGAGGAAACCCGCGCCCGGCTGATCGCCGGCGCGCGGGCGCTGATCGAGGCGCAGGGGTACTTCGGCAGCGGCGTCAACCAGATCGTCGCCGAGAGCGGCGCGCCGCGCGGTTCGCTGTACTTCCACTTCCCCGAGGGCAAGGACCAGTTGGTCGCCGCCGCCCTCGTCCAGGCCGGGCGGGAGGTCGAGGACCTGCTCAGGTCGCTCGCCGCCGAGGGCGTCGACGCCGGCGCGCTCACCCGGCGGCTGACCGAGGTCTTCGCCGACCGCCTGGAACGCTCCGACTTCACCAAGGGCTGCCCGATCGCCACCGTCGCACTGGAGGTCGCGGGCACCAACGAGCCGCTGCGCGCGGTCTGTTCGGCGGTGTACGAGAGCTGGCAGCGGGTCCTCGCCGAGCGGCTGGAGGCCGGTCGGTTCGGACCCGCCGAGGCCTGGACCGCCGCCGGGCAGGCGCTCGCCCTGATGGAGGGCGCGGTGCTGCTCGCGTCGGTCCGGCGCAGCCGGGAGCCGCTCGACCACGCCCAGCACGCCGTGCTGCACCTCATCGGCGCCAAGGGCTGATTCCGCGGGCCTCGCCGCTCAGGAGCTCCCGTGCTCCCGCATGCCCAAAAAATATACAGACCGGTCTACAGAGAATGGACGTCCCGCCGTGCCACTCCCCACCACCTTCGTCCTCGGCGCCACCGGCTTCATCGGGCGCTGGCTGGTCCTCGAACTCCTCACCCGCGGCGAACCCGTCGCCGTCGCCGTCCGCGGCGGCACCGGCAGCCCGCGCGACACCGCCCTCCGCTCGTGGCTGCGCGCCCACGGCACCGTCGACACCCCCCTCACCACCGTCGCCGCCGACCTCACGGACCCCGGCCTCGGCCTCTCCCCCGAGGACGACGCCCGCCTCGCCGCGATCCGCGACGTCCACAACCTCGCCGCCCGCTACGAGTTCGGCCTCACCCGCGCCGAGGCCCAGCCCGCCAACGTCGACGGTGCCCTGCACGCGCTCCGGTGGTCCGCGACCCGCCCCCACCTGCGCCGCCACGTCCACCTCTCCGGCTACCGCGTCGGTCGCGACCCCCGGCCCCGGTACCCGCTCACGCCCCGCGAGACCGCCGCCCTCTACTCCCGGCTCGGCGCCTACGAAGCCTCGAAGCAACTCGGCGACGCAGCAGTGCGCGTCACGGCCGACCGGCTGGGCATCCCCGTCACGACCGTCAACCCGAGCAGCGTCATCGGGCACTCGGCCACCGGCGAGGCCGGGCAGTACCTCGGGCTCGCCCACCTCGTCCGGCAGCTCCACCGCGGCCGCCTCCCCCTGCTCCCCGGGACACGGCGGACCTTCGTCCCGGTGGTCACGGTCGACCACCTGGCCCGCTTCCTCGCCGCCGTCCCCGCCCACGACCGGGCGCCCGCGCCGGCCCACACCGTCCTCGACCCCGAGACCCCGGCCCTCCCGGACCTCATCGCCCTCCTCGCCGCCCACCTCGGCGTCCGCCCACCGCGCGGCCTCATCCCCGTCCCCGTGGTCCGCGCCCTCCCCCGGGCCCTCACCGGCGCGGACCCCGAGACCCTCACCTTCCTCTCCGAGGACCGCTACGACACCACGTCCGCCGACGAGTTGGCCGCCGCCACCGGCCTCGCCCACCCACCCGTCCGGGCCGCCCTCCGCACCTGGGCCACCCGCCTGGTGGCCGACGGCTTCGGAGCCGACCCCGGAGCCGACCCCGGAGCCGCCGAGTAGAGCACCCACAGCCGGACAACCGGGTACGGTCGCCCCGTGAGCGCCGAATACAGCGAACTGGGCCTGCCTCCGACGGATCTCGCGCACGCCGCACTACGCCGCGCGAAGACCCTGCTCCCGGCGGCGATCTTCAACCACAGCCTGCGCACCTACCTCTACGGACGTCTCCTCGGCGAGCGGCGCGGCCTGCGGCCGGACCGCGACTACGACGACGAAGTCCTCTTCCTGGGCTGCGTCCTGCACGACTGCGGGCTCAGCGACGAGGGCGACGGCGACCAGCGGTTCGAGCTGGACGGCGCCGACCTGGCCGTCCGCTTCCTGGCGGAGCAGGGCGTGCCGCCGGACCGGACGGACGTCGTGTGGGACGCGGTCGCGCTGCACCTGGACCGTGAGGTCGCCCTGCGGAAGCGGCCGGAGATCGCGCTGGTCGCGCTCGGGGCGGGCTTCGACCTGGGCGGCGGGCCGGCCGCCCTTCCGGACGGCTACGCGGACCGCGTCCACCGGGCACTGCCCCGGCTGCGCGCGGCGGCGGTCCTCCACGACCGCATCGTCGGCCAGGCGCTGGAGAAACCGCACAAGGCGCCGCCCTTCACGCTGGCCGGCGAGCTCGTGCGCCAGGCGACGGGACGGACCTGGCCGGCATGGGAGCAGCTTGCGCGATCGTCGGGCTGGAACGACTACGACGAAACCGCCCCTGCGTAGGAAGTCTGCGTAGGAAGTCGGACCCGCCGACTTCCTACGCAGAGCCTCGCGAGGTCGCCCCGGCGGCCGTTCTTCACGAAGTGCCAGCGGGCCTGACAGCCGATCGCCAAGCTGTACATCGTGAATGGAGCTACCAGCAGCACGGTCCTCGCCCTGATCGGTGTCCTCCTGGGGACCACCGGGACGCTCGTGGGGCAGCACCTGGCGACACGCGCCGAAGCGCGACGGGACCGACAACACCGCACGGACGCGGAGCGGGCCGAACGCAAGGAGGCGATCCTGGGCTTCCTCGCCGCGGCGCAGCAGGTCGAGTTGGTGCTGGATCGCCGGAGCCTCGGCCTGCCGGCTTCGGAGGACCCCGAGGACCAGAAGCTGCACGACCTGTGGCTGACCAAGAAGGCCATCGAGCTGGTCTGCTCGCACACGGCGAGTCAGGCCGCACACGAGTACACCACGGCCCTCCACGAACACCTGCGGAACAGCGTGTCGCCCGAACGGCCCGCCAAGCGCGATTGCCGGCACGCATTCGTGGAATCGGCCCGAGCGGAGCTGGGGGGCGGCCCGTCGGGAATTCTCCGCTGACGCCCGCACCGACCGGGAACACGGCGCCCGGAGGCACCGGATGCACCGCGGGTAGGCGTGGTACGGGCGTCAGGGTTTCGGGGCGTCGGAACTCCGGGGTGTCGAGGCGTCAGCCCGCCGCTTCGAAGGCCAGGATCGTCCACCCCACCCCCGGGCGACCGTGCAGATCGGCGCGGGTGATGCGGTGGATGGGGTGCAGGCCGTTGGTGGTGGCCTGGGCGACCGTCTCCTCCGGAGGTACGTCGAACATCCGACGGCCGGGCGGTACCGGGCCGTGGCGCAGCGAGAGGATCATCCGGCCGCCGGGGGCGACCAGGCGGGCCAGCGAGGCCATCGCGGGCGGGCGTTCGGCGGGGGCGAGGTGCATCCAGACGGCCGTCAGGAGGACGAGGCCGAAGCGCTCCCCGCCGAGCGAGGGCAGCCCCGGGAGGGCGTCGGAGGTCCATCTGACGCCGGAGTCCCGGTGCAACTCCTCGCCGATGTACCGGAGTTCGGGTGTCGGTTCGGCGGCGACCACCGAGTGGCCGAGGGCGGCGAGGGCCGCCGCGTCGCGCCCGGTGCCGGCGCCGACGTCGAGGACGGCGGCGGGCGGCGCGGGGAAGAGGTGGAGCATCTCGCGGTGCACCTCGGCGAAGGTGACGCTCTCGTACTGGACGGCCAGCGCCTGCGCCTCGGCGCCGTAACCCGCCGTGCCGGACGGCCCGTTCACAACGCCCCCCGCATGATCACCGCATCGCCGGCCGCCGCCGCGTCCGCGAAGAAGTCCCGCAGCTCCCGCAGGTCGGCGACGACCTCGGCGGCGAGGGTCTCGGACCACGGGGTCGCGAAGCCGAGCGCGACGACGGTCCGCGCGAGCACCGGGTCCTGCTGGCGGACCAGCTCGCCGAGGGCCGAGCCCCGCAGGAACACCGAGGCGGCGGCGACCTGTTCGGGGCGCAGCACGAGCACGTCGGGCTCCCCCGCCGGGCGCGGTGCGCCGCCGTGGAGGGGCAGGCGGGCCGCCGGGTCGGGGTGCAGGCCGTTCTCGGTGAGCGCGAGCGCCATCAGCCGCGCGGTGCGCCGTACGGCCAGGGCGAGCCCGGCGGCCGTCAGCTCGGCGAAGCCCGCGTCGTACCGGGAGGGGACGAGCGCGCCGAGTTCGGTCGGCGAGCTGGTGTCCACGGCCTGCCCGGGCAGGCGCCGCCAGAAGTGGTCGCTCACCCGAACAGCCTAGCGCCGCCGGATCATGCCGGGCGGGAGGGCACGGGCGCGGGGGCACCGGACGCGGTCAGGCCTCCCCCGCGTGCCAGGCGGGCCACTCCCACGGGCGGTCGGCCCAGTGGACGCGCGCGGGGTCGTGGGGGTCGACGTCGGGGAACAGCTGGTGGATCCGGGGCT
This sequence comes from Kitasatospora sp. NPDC057904, assembly GCF_042887925.1. Taxonomy (NCBI): domain Bacteria; kingdom Bacillati; phylum Actinomycetota; class Actinomycetes; order Kitasatosporales; family Streptomycetaceae; genus Kitasatospora; species Kitasatospora sp. NPDC057904. Next base: position 453,627 of record NZ_JBHVOL010000004.1, on the reverse strand, counting down.
CGAACTCCTCGGGGGCCAGCGGCTCCCAGCCGTGGCCCTCGAAGTGGACCAGCCGGTAGCGGCTGTCGGTGCGGAACTCCGCGACATCGACCAGGTGGCCGGACGTGCTGTTGGTCTCCATGCCCCCAATATGTGGCGCGATGGCAATCCGCGCCCGTCCGGAACCCTCTTCCGGGTCATGTCCGGGTTTCGGCGCGCCCGTTGGGCCCGGTGGCTCGTTGAGCACGAAGCACACCACGAACCGGGGGGTACCGGACGCAGGAGGACATCGACATGACAGGGCAGCCCAGCGGCGGGCAGTGGCAGTGGCCGCAGCAGGCCTGGCAGCCACCGCCGGTTCCCGCCCCGCCGCCGACCGGGCCCGCCTACACGTCCGTCCCCCCGCCACCGCCCGACGTGCCACCACCGGCGGCGCCCGCCCCGAAGCGCTCGCGGAGGACGTGGGCGGCCGCGGCGCTGGGGACGGTGGCGCTGATGGCGGCCGTGCTGGCGATGTGCGGGCCGGGGGCGGGCGACGAGGTGTCCGTGGTGGCCGTGCCGCAGGCGGCCTCGCCGTCCCCGTCCGTCCCGGCGGCGCCGCACCTGCTGCCGGTCCCGCCGCGCCCGGTGACACCGGCGCCGTCCCCGCTGCCCGCGCCGACCCCCGCGGGCGGCGAGTCGGCGAACGCGGGCAGCGTCGCACCCATGGCGGAGGAGGAGCCGACGGCGACGGAACACGCCTCGGGCCCGCACCCGAAGTCGAGCCGCGCCCCGCACACGACGCCCCACCCGACCTCCGCCCCGGCGGCGTCCTCCGCCGGACGGGCCGGCCCGCCGGGGAAACCCCCGACCCTGGGCCAGGGCTCCCTCTGCGACCAGGCCGAACGCATCGGCCGCTGGTCCGCCGACTCGGAACAGGCCCGCCTCTGCCGAAGCATCTACGGCTAGCCGGCCGGTTCGAGGGGGGGTCGGTGGTGTGCGGCGGAGAGGCCCGAAGCCACGAGGTGATGCGGGGCTTGGCCCGTCTCGCGGCCGCATTCCCAGGTGGGGACTCGACGGTCCGTCCGGTCGGCCGGTGGTGCACCCGGCGGTCCCGTTCGGCGACGATCGCCCCCGGGCCGGCCCCGCCTGCGCCATGCCCGGGCGGGGCCGGCTCACCCCTCGACGCACGTCGCGCCCCGGCCGTCAGGCCGGGCCCAGCAGTGCCCTGTCCAGCCGCGGTGCCAGCACGCGCGCCAGCGTGTCGGTGATGTGGCCGGTGTCGCGGTACAGGACCACGCCCTCAAGGACCGCCGGGCAGTCGGGGCCGCTGCCCGGGCAGAGCAGCGGGCCGACGTCCACCACGCGGACGCCGTACCGCGCCGCCAGGCCGCCGTCGAGCATCGGGTCGGGCTCGAAGGCGGTCGCCCGGGGGAAGAAGCAGGCGTCGGAGCGGCCGTCGGAGGCGGCGAGGCAGGTGGGGACGTCCTTGCCCGCCATCGGGGTGTCGCCGAGGTAGGCGAGGGGCGCACCGGTGGCGGCGAGGCGGTCGAGGGTGCGGGTCCAGCCTCGGGCGCGTTCGTCCTGGCTGCCGTAGCGGTTGAGGCCGGCCATGAGGATCAGGCGTGGCCTGGGTCCGGTGGCGAGCCGGGTGAGGGTGTTCTCGCGCCAGCGGTCGCACTCGTCGAACGTCCGGCCGAGGACGTCGTTGCGCACCGTGAGGGTGGCCAGCGGGCAGCCGGGTTTGACGAGGACCTCCAGGGCCCAGTGCCGTTGTTCGGCGATGGCGATGCCGGCCGAGATCCACTGTCCGGCGTGCGAGTCGCCGAGCAGGACGACGCGGTCGGGGCTGTTCTCGTCGCCGAACAGGCAGCGCGGGCTGGTGTCGGCGTTGAGCGGGATCTCGCAGCCCTTGCCGGGCGGGAAGTCGGCCCGGGCTCGCGCGAGCGACGGCGTGAGCCCGGTGACGCGCGTGCCGGGGGCGAGGAGGCCGGGCCCGTCGACGGCGCCGGCCGGGGCGACGGCCGGCGTGTCGGCGGTGCCGAGGGCGCGGACGGTGCCGCCGCCGAGGGTGAGGCCGGCGATCAGCGGGATGACGAGCGCGCTGGCGCCGACGGCGAGGCCTCGGCGCGGGGCCGGGCTGCTGCCGTACCGCAGGGGCTGTTCGACGAGCCGCAGGGTGAGCCAGGCGGGTAGGGCGGCGGCCGCGACGAGGGCGAGCTGGACGGGCCAGGACAGCGTGCCGTACCGGGCCTGGGCGATGGTCAGCACCGGCCAGTGCCACAGGTACCACGCGTACGAGAGGCGCCCGGCGGCGCGCAGCGGGCGGGTGCCGAGGAGCCGTCCGGCGTCCGGCGCACCGCCCGGGCCGGCGAGGAGGACGGCGGCGGTGCCGAGGACGGGCAGGAGTGCGGCGGTGCCGGGGAAGGGCGTGGTGTGGTCGTACAGGAGGACCGGCGCGACGACGGCCGCGAGGCCGCCCCACCCGACGATCCGCCGTGCCCACCCACCGCGGCCGAGCACCCCGCCGAGCAGCGCCGCCAGCGCCCCCGCCGTGAACTCCCAGAGCCGGCCGGCGGTGGAGAAGTACGCGAGCGGCGCCGACGTCTGCGTCCACTGGATGCACAGCACCAGCGAGGCGGCACCGACGCCCGCCGTCACGAGGAGGGTGGCGGCGGTGCGGCGGCGGCCGTGGAGGTGGCGGGCGAGGCCGAGCAGCAGGACCCCCCACAAGAGGTAGAACTGGTTCTCGACGCCGAGCGACCAGAAGTGCTGGAGCGGGCTCGGATCGCGCCCGGCGGCGAGGTAATCGGTCTGCTGCCCGACGAACCGCCAGTTGGCGTACTGCCCGGCGGCGGCGATCAGGTCACGGGCGAGGTCGGTGCCGCGCAGCGGGTCGAGCAGGACGCCGCCCGCGACGGCGGTGGCGACGAGCACGACGGCGGCGGCGGGCAGGATGCGGCGGGCGCGGCGGGCGAGGAAGTCGACGAGGCCGGGCGGACGGCCGGACGAACCGCCGGACGAACCGCCGGACGAACTGCCGGTCAGCAGGCCGGTGATGAGGAATCCGGAGATGACGAAGAAGACGTCGACGCCGACGTAGCCGCCGGTGAGGCCGGGCACGGCGGCGTGGTAGGCGAGGACGGACAGGACGGCGACGCCGCGCAGGCCCTCGACGTCGGGACGGAAGGCGGCACGCTTGCGCGGCGCGCCGGCATCGGGAACGGGAACGGCTGCGGGAACGGGAACGGCTGCGGGAACGACGGGCCGCTCGACCCGGACGACGCCGGGGAGCAGGGACGCAGAGTCGGAGGCGGTGTCGGAGTCGGATGAGGTCGGCGGTTCGGCGCTCGCCGGTGGTACGGCCGTCGGCACGGCGGGGCTCCTTGCTGGGCAGGCAGCGGGGATCGGGGGCCGCCTGGCCGATGGGGCGGCCGGGCGGCGGGTCCGCGCCGGTGGGGCGACGCGCAAGGAAGGGAAGAGCTCGTAGGACTCGTAAGGGGGGCGCGGGTCAGAAGACCAGCGGGTCGGCCCAGCCGGACGCCAGCAGGCCGCAGAGCAGCAGCACGGCGGTGACGGCGACGGCCTCGGCCCGGCCGAAGCCCGGGTCGGTGCGGCGCCGCGCGGGCGGGGCGACGTCGGCGACGGCGGCTCCGTTGCCGCCGCGCAGCAGGGGACACAGGGCCCTGATGAGCGGGACGATCGTGTACGCGGTGAGCGCGAGGAGCGCGGTGAGCGCCCAGTACGGCCGCCAGCCGTGTTCGGCGACGGCGCGGCCGAGTCCGGCGGCGCCCGCGAGGACGACGAGCCCGAGCCAGCCGACGCCGATCCGGGCGACGGTCCGGGCGAGCGAGCCGCCGCGCGACACGGCGCCGGTGGGCACCCAGTCGGCGCTGCGGCGGCGCAGCGCGTGCGCGATGGCGACCACGTGGCAGAGCCCGCCGAGGAGTTGGACGCGGGTGACCTCGAAGCGCCAGCGGGTGCGGGACATCGCGGGCAGCAGGACGAGGGCGACCCAGATCGGCGGCAGGAAGGGCAGGACCTGCCAGGGCCGGATGTCGTCCGGGGCGAAGAACAGCATGATCAGGGCGGGCAGCGGAACGGCGAAGACGTTCACCGCGCTCGTCACGTAGCCGAGGATGCCGTTCCAGAAGCAGAGCCGGGCGGAGCGGGGCAGCGGTCCCCGGCGGAAGTCCGGGTCGCGGACGAGGGCCAGGGAGCCGAGGCACCAGCGGTACTGCTGGCTGATGAAGGCGGGCAGGCCGGTGGGCGACATGCCCTTGGCGACCAGGGCCGGCACGTACCGGGTGGTCCACCCGGCGCGGGCGAGCGAGAGGCCGGTGTAGAGGTCCTCGCTGTGGTCGGTCTCGGCGAAGCCGCCGACGCGCATCAGCGCGGCGCGGCGGTAGAGGGCGTTGGTGCCGCAGCAGACGGTGCCGTCCTGCGCGTCCCGGGAGGGCTGGATCCAGCGGTAGAAGATCTCCTGGGTGGCTCCGGCGGCGCGTTCGAGCCAGGACATGTCGGCGTCCGTGTCGAAGCACTGCGGGCTCTGCACGATGCCGACCTCGGGGGTGTCGAGGTAGGGCACCAGGTGGTGCAGGAAGTCGGGGCGCGGGCAGAAGTCGGCGTCGAGGACGGCGATGATCTCGCCGTCGCCCTCGGCGAGGCCGTGGTTGAGGTTGCCGGCCTTCTTGAATCGGCCGCGGTCGGGCCGGGCGCGGTAGCGGAAGCCGTAGGACTCGGCGAGTTCGCGCACCTCGGGGCGGGCGGCGTCGTCGAGGACGAGGACGGTGAGTTCGCCGGGCCAGTGGACGGCGGCGGTGTGCCGGTAGGCGTTGTCGAGGACGGCCAGCGGCTCTCCGGCGGTGGGCAGCAGCAGGTCGACGCCGGGGTGCCGGGCGGGCCGCCAGGCGCGGATCAGCAGGTCGTGCGAGTCGCGCGTGTAGCGGCGGGCGCGCTGGCCGTCGGTGAGCGAGAGCAGCCAGGTGGCCGCGTTGAGGACGGTGAGGAGCAGGAAGGGCCAGAGCAGCGGCCGGCTCAGGGCGAACAGACCGAGGGTGGCGGTGGCTCCGGCGTAGGAGAGCGTCGCGCACAGCGGCACCCAGCGGCGTTGCGGGCCGAAGTACCAGTAGAGCTCGTCGTCGCCGGGCGGGGCGGGCAGTCGGTGGTCATCAGGGCGGTCGGGGTCGTCGGGCCGGCCCGGATCGGGTGTCCGGCGCGGGCCGGTGTCGGGTGCGGGCATGGCGGTGCCATGGAGTACGGGCATGCGGAATTGGCCCCCTGGGAGTGGGACGGAACGTCGGCCGTTCGAGCCCAGGGTCTCACATTGGCCTAGACCAATCATGAACGAGGTATGACATCTCCGCATCGGTGCTGGTCAGCGACTTTGACGGCACATCAGCTCGGGACCGCCCTCCAGGGATCATGGATCCGGACACGAGAAGACGCCCCCGGCCGTGCCTCGTGGGCAACGTCCGGGGGCGTCGGGACCGCGACCGCTCCCGTCGTGGAAAGGGTCAGATCTCCTTCGTCAGCGTCTCGAAGCGCAGGTCCTCGCGGCGCGGGATGCCGAAGCGCTCGTCGCCGTACGGGAACGGCGTGTAGACGCCGGTCCGGCGGTAGCCGCGGCGCTCGTACCAGGCGATGAGGTCGGCGCGCTGCTCGATCACCTTCATCTCCAGCACCGTGACGCCCCACTCCTCCCCCGCGAGCCGCTCCGCCTCGGCCAGCACGGACCGGCCGAGGCCGCCGCCCTGGAGGCCGGGGCGCACCGAGAACATGCCGAAGTAGGCGTGGCCGGCGTGGCGTTCCAGCTGGCAGCAGGCGAGGAGTTCGCCGTCCCGCTCGGCGACCAGGACGACGCCGTCGGGGTCGCCGACCGCCTCGGCGACGGCGTCGGCGTCGGTGCGCTGCCCGTCCAGGAGATCGGCCTCGGTGGTCCAGCCGGTGCGGCTGGAGTCGCCGCGGTAGGCGGACTCGACGAGGGCGACGAGTGCGGGCACGTCGGCGGCGGTCGCCGGACGGAAGACGGGCGGGTGAGCGGTCTCGGTCATGGGGGCGGTCCTTCCGCTTGCTCTGGTCTGTCGCGATCGGCCCAGGTGGGGCGGCCTTGCGGGCATCGTGTCACAGCCGTGGAGACCCCTGAGCGGCAGGCCCGGGGCGAACCGCGGACGACAAACGGGAGGCGCACGGGCAACGGGCGGACGACCGGGGCGCGCGGTGTCACCCCGCCACACGGGGCGGCGGTTCAGGATGTGGCCCCGGCGTCTGGTCTTCCTGGCGGGTGCATGGCTACTCTGCTCCCCGGCCGGGCCAACTCCCCGCCACACCGGCCCCATTGGGCCGCCACGCACCGGACCAGAGGAGTGTTCATGTCCAGCACTTCCCGCTCCGCCCGCACCACCAGATCCACCGCGACCCGCCGCCGCACCACGCTCGCCGCGCTGGCCGCGACCGTCGCGCTCGTCGCGGGCGCCGCCGCCCCGGCGTACGCGGACGCTCCCGCGCCCGCCGCCGCACCCGCCGCCCGCGGCGACCACCCCGAGCTCGACTTCGCCGGCTCCACGGTCGCCGCGCACGAGGGCGGCGACGCCGACCCGGCCGCGATCCGCTCGCTCGCCGTCACCCAGACCGCCGGGATGGACGTCTCCGGCTGGCAGGGCAGCGTCGACTGGGCCACGGCCGCCGCCAACGGCGCCACCTTCGCCTACGTCAAGGCGACCGAGGGCACCACGTACCGGAACCCGTCCTTCGCGCAGCAGTACAACGGCTCCTACGACGCCGGGCTGATCCGCGGCGCCTACCACTTCGCGCTGCCGGACCGCTCCTCCGGCGCCACCCAGGCCGACTTCCTGGTGGACCACGGCGGTGGCTGGTCCGCCGACGGCGTCACGCTGCCGCCCGCGCTCGACATCGAGTACAACCCGTACGGCGCGACCTGCTACGGGCTGAGCCAGGGCGCCATGGTCGCCTGGATCCACTCCTTCAGCGACACCGTCCTCGCCCGCACCGGCCGCTACCCGACGATCTACACCACGACCAACTGGTGGTCCCAGTGCACCGGAAACAACGGTGACTTCGGCGCCACCAACCCGCTCTGGATAGCCCGCTACTCCAGTTCGCCCGGCACCCTGCCGAACGGCTGGGGCTACCAGACCATCTGGCAGTACGCCTCCTCCGGCACCTTCCCCGGCGACCAGGACCTCTTCAACGGCGCCTACGACCGCCTCCAGGCGCTCGCCGCCGGCTGACGCGCGAAGGGAGCCCCCGGCAGATGCCCGGGGGCTCCCCTGCGTCGCGCTCAGCGCGGGTCGACGAGGTCCTGGGCGAAGACCGTCCCGAGCGGCTCGGGGCCCACGTACTGCTGGCAGTTGCACTGGCGCGGCTCGAACTGCACCGGCCGGCGCTCGGCGTCCCACGCGGTGGGCGCCTCGACCTCCTCGTGGCAGCGGCCCTGCTTGTCGTGCTTGGCCAGGTGGTGCGTGCAGCCGCAGACCGGCTCCGGCGGGCGCTTGGCCGCCTCCAGCGCGGCCTGCTGGCGGTCGGCCGCGTCCAGCAGCTCCAGCTTGCGCTCGTGCCGCGTCTTCAGCGCCCGGCGGGCGTTGTTGGCGACGTACCCGCCGCCGTACAGCACTGCCGGCACGATCCACCACGCGATGTCGAACATCGGCCCATCCCCCGTCGTCCCCGAATTCCCCCCTTGCGGGGTTCCGGCGCACATCGTACGCCTGACCTGCGGTGGAGGACCCAACGAGGACCCGACGAGGATCCGACGAGGACTCGGGTCAGCGGATCACGGGGAGCACCGCGGCGTCCGAACGGCCCGACGCCGCCTCGATGAACGCGACCGGGTCGGCCACCTCGGCGAGCAGCGCGCGGACCGCGCGCAGGGCCGCGTCGGCGGGCGGCGGGCCGCCGACGGCCGCGATCAGGTCGAGCAGGTGGACGGTCGCCTCCATGAGCGCCACCTCGGCCAGCGCGCCGATTCGCACGGTGCCGAGGAGCGGGTGGGCGGCGACGGTGTCGGGCGGGAGGTCCGCGCAGCCGGCCAGCGCGGCAGGGCCCTCGACCTCGAAGCGGGCGATCAGCCCGGCCGGGTCCGTCCCGGCGGCGGTCTGCTTCGCGGCGTCGGCGACCTGCCCGGCGGCGGTGTGCGCGAGACCGCCCGGCTGGTTGAAGAAGCGCAGGATGTCGGCAGCGGACTCCACCTTCGCCGGGCCGTCGACGATGGCGGAGCGCAGCTGCGTGAACGATTCGGCGCTGGGGGCGACGTGCGCGAACAGGTCCAGGACCGTCCACTCCGGCAGCCGGGTCCGCCGGGCCCACGTCTCGGCGTCCAGCCCCTTGCCGCGTTCCGCCCAGGAGAGCCAGGCCTCAGCCAACAGCTCGGTCGCGGGGGCGATGTGACGGGTCATTAGGTCTCCTCCGGCAGGGGCGCGGACAACGTGCGTCCACCGTAACCGAACGGCCCGGAAAACCGGTTGCCGGATGGGCACTTGAGACCCCACGATCGGGGCATGACCAGGACCTCCGCCCGCCCGCTGCCGCTTGCCCCCGCCGCCCGCCCGGCCCGGGCCCAGCAGCAGCGCCGCCACCGCCGGAGGCCCGACCGCGCCCACGCGTGAGCGCCGAGCTCGTCCCGGGGCTCCTCGCCGGCTACGGCATCGCCGTCCCGGTCGGGGCCGTCGGGGCCTACCTCGTGGCGCTCACCGCCCGCACCGGGCTGCGCACCGGGGCCTGCGCGGCCCTCGGCGTGGCCACGGCCGACGGGCTGTACGCGCTGCTCGCCGCCGTCGGCGGGGCCGGGCTGGCGCCGCTGCTCACGCCGGTCGCCGGGCCGCTGCGGATCGCCTCGGCGCTGGTACTGCTCGCCCTCGCCGTCCGGACGGCCGTCACCGCGCTCCGCGCCGGGTTCCGGACCGGGCAGGCCGTCGAGGCCGCACCGCCCGGACCGGCCAGGGCCTACCTCACGCTGCTCGGCATCACGCTGATGAACCCGCTCACCGTGCTCTACTTCGCCGCACTCGTCCTCGGCCGGCAGGACACGGCTCCGGGCTCGGCTCCGGGCGCGGCCGGGCGGGCGGTCTTCGTCGCCGCCGCGTTCGCGGCCTCCGCCAGCTGGCAGCTCCTGCTCGCCGCCGGCGGGGCCCTGCTGGGCCGGGCGCTCACCGGTCCGCGCGCCCGGCTGCTCACAGCACTCGCCTCCGCGGCGGTGATCGGCGGGCTGGCGGTGCACCTCCTCGCCGGTGCGCCCGGTTCACCCTGAATCGGAGCAGTTCATCCGCTTCGGTAGCACATTTACCTTGTATCCTGGATTCGTATCCCTGGACATCCCTCGCCGTCCCCCACCGCGAAGGAGTGCGGACATGGCCGAGCAGGACAGCCCCGGGCCGGACGACACCGGTCAGGTCGGCCCCGCACCCGACAGCCGCGCACACGAGGGCCCCGAGAAGCGGGGACGCCTGAACCGTCCGCTGGTGCTCCGCACGGCCGTCGCGCTCGTCGACCGCGAGGGCCTCGCGGCGCTCACCATGCGGCGCCTGGCCGGGGAGCTCGGCGTCGAGTCCATGGCCCTCTACCGCTACACCCCCGGCAAGGAGGCGCTGCTCGACGGACTGATCGAGGCCTACTTCGCCGAGGTCAACGAGCGACTGCGCAGCTCCGCGCAGTCCCCGGAGCCCGCCTGGCGCGCCGAACTGCGCCGCATCGCGCGGACGTTCGCCGCCGTCGCGCACGCCCACCCCGAGATCCTGCCGCTCGTCGCCACCCGCCCGCTCGCCGTGCCGATGGCCCGCCGGCCCGCGTCCGTGCTCGACCTCACCGAGCACATCCTCGCCGTCCTCGGGCGGGCCGGCTTCGACGACTCCACCGCGCTCACCGTCTACCGCGCCTTCGTCGCCTGGAGCCTCGGCTGCATGCTCGTCGACAAGCGCCAGGTCGTCGACAACGAGGCCGAGCCGGACCCGGCGCTGCGCCTGGGCCTGCACCGGCTGTCCGCCGCCGACTACCCCCGGCTGCGCGCGCTGGTGCCCCGGTTCGCGGACTTCGACGACGAGGCGGAGCTGCTGGCCGGCCTGGACAGCCTGCTCGACCGGATGCCCCCGTCCCCGCTTGACGGGTTCTACGGCGGCGGCGCATCCTGAGGATACGAGGTACACGTCGGACATATCCCCCGCGCCCGAAAGAGGCCGCCATGATGTCCGCCGTTCCCAACGAACCATTCCCCGACGACATCCTCCGCGTCCGCGTCACCGCCAGGGACGCGGACACCCTGCGCGCGCTCCTGCGCGAGGTCCGCCCCGACAGGGGCGGCAGCCCGAGCATCGCCCCCGACGGGAGCGTCGGCATCGACGCGTACGTCCCGGAGGAACTGATTCCCGCCCTCGAACGCGAGGGCGTCACGGTCGTCCGGATCGCGAACGCCAGCGCCAAGGGCCGGGCTGCCCAGGCCGAGGTCGGCACCGGCAACCGGTTCGCCGAAGGCGCCGTGCCGCGCGGCCTGGCCGCCAAGCTCCCCGGCTGACCAGGGAGGAGAGCGTCATGCCGTACCTGAACATCGTCGAGGTCGAGTCCGCGCTGGAGAACCTCGCCACCGCGTACCCGGGCCTCGCCCAACTCGTCGACCTGCCCGAGACCTCCGTCGAGAACCGGACGATCCACGCGCTGAAGATCGGCGCCCCCGCGCCCTTCCCCAAGGACGCCGTCGTCATGCTCGGCGGCGTGCACGCCCGCGAGTGGGGCAGCTGCGAGATCCTCGTGCACCTCGCCGCCGACCTGCTGGAGGCCCACCAGAACGGCACCGGCCTCGGCTACGGCGGCGCGACGTACAGCGCCGCCCAGGTGACCGGGCTGCTCCAGCGCCTGGACCTCGTCCTCCTCCCGCTCGTCAACCCCGACGGCCGGCTCTACAGCCAGACCGTCCAGCCGATGTGGCGCAAGAACCGCAACCCGGCCTACGGCGGCGGGAACCCGGCCCCCGGCTGCACCGGCGTCGACCTCAACCGCAACTACGACTTCCTCTTCGACTTCACCACCGCCTTCTCGCCGGCCGCCGACGTCACCCACATGTCGACCAACCCGTGCGATCCGATGGTCTACGCGGGCCCGCACGCGTTCTCCGAGCCCGAGACCCGCAACGTCCGCTGGCTGCTCGACCAGTACCCGCGCACCGGCTGGCTGATCGACGTGCACAGCTACTCCGAGGACATGCTCTACAACTGGGGTGACGACGACAACCAGTCCGACAACCCCCGGATGAACTTCCAGAACGCGACGTTCGACCACAGGCGGGGCGTCGCGAACGACCTCGACTACGCCGAGTACATCGACAAGGGCGACGTCGACAACGAGGTGCTGCTCGCCGAGCGGTTCTGCCAGGGCGTCGCGAGCGTCCGCGGGATCGTCTACACGCCGAAGACCGGGTTCAACCTGTACCCGACCAGCGGGACCAGCGACGACTACGCGTTCGCGCGGCACTTCGTCGACCCGCAGAAGGGCAGGGTGCTCGGGTTCACCGTCGAGTGGGGAACGGAGTTCCACCCGAAGTGGGCGGACATGGAGAAGATCATCCTCGACGTGGACGCGGGCCTCGTGGCGTTCTGCCTGGCCACCGCGTGAAACCCCCTGAGTGAAATCCCCTGAGCCATCGTGCCCGACAGCGGAGCGCCCGCCACGACCGGTCGTGGCGGGCGCTCCAAGGCGTCTGCAACTCGTCTGCTCAGGCGGCCCGGTGGAAGAAGAACGGGTCGATCGACACCGCCACGCCGGAGGTGCCGTCGACGTCGAGCAGTTGGTGGGTCGTGAAGTCCGCGTTGCGCTGGTACGTCACGCCCACCGGGAAGTTGGCGTTGTCGGGGGTGTTGTTGCCCGAGAACACGCCGTAGAAGTCGGCGCCGACCGTGAGCAGCCGGATGTAGTCGCCGAGGTACGGCAGGCCGACGGCCACGGGCACGTCGGCGGGGGCCTGGTGGAGCACAGTGGTCTCCGGCGTGCTCTTCCAGCCGTCCGCGGTGGTCTCCAGGACCGTCGTCCACTGGTTGTCGGCGAACTTCTGGTAGGCCAGGCCGACCAGGCCGGCGGAGTTGACGGCCAGCGCCGGGTTCTTGACGTCGGTGATGTCCTGGCGCGCCTGCGCCCAGCTCTGGCCGCGGTCGGCCGAGTGCCGGACGTGCAGGGTGTTGTCGGTGCCGCCCGCTCCGCCGACCCGGTCGCACCAGGCGATCCAGACGCTGTCCGCGTCCTTCGGGTCGACCGCGATGGTCAGGTCACCGCCGAGGCGTTCCTGCCCCAGGGTCGAGTTGAAGGCCACGAAGCGGCCGGTCGCCACCCGCTGGCCCGGGCTGCTGTCGGTGGCGTCCTTGAGGTCCTGGAACGGATTGACCCCGGCGCCGGCGCTGTCGTCGCGGGTCACCACGACGTCGAAGGTGACGTCGGAGACGGCCTGGACGGCGGTCGTGGACGTCCAGCTCTCGAACGCCGCGTAGACCGTGCCGTCGGGGTGCAGGGCCAGCCTGACCGGCGGGCCGTCCTGACCGTCCGGGGTGCGCCGTTCGATGCCGGTGGACGCGAAGCCGGCCGGGGCGCGGGCCGTCCGGGCGTCGGCGGAGACGTCCACGGTGGCGGTCTGGGAGGTCGGGGACGGGTGGTTGAAGTTGTTGTTGCCGACGAGGACGCGGTCGTGGTCTGCGCCGGCGCTCGCGACGGTGTCGGCGATGGTCCACGGCTGGTCCACCTGGTCCCGGCTGACGAGGACCTCCATCGGGGCGGTCGACGTGACGGACGGCGCGCGCAGGATCTGCAGGAGGGTCTTGTTCTGCCGGAAGGCGGCCACACCGTTCAGGATGCCCGCGTAGAGGGCACCGCCCCGGTCCGCGAACGCCACCGTGATGTCGCCCGTGCCGAAGCCCCGCCCCCCGCCCGGGACGATCGTGTTCAGCGACCAGGTGTTCCCGCCGTCCGTGGACACGTACACCGGCGCGAACCGGCCGCCCATCGGGTCGGAGGTGAAGGCGGTCGCCACCATCTCGGTGGGCTTCTCCGGATTGACCGCGAGGAACGGCTCGGAGTCCTGCTCGGACTCGCCGCTCAACGCCTTGGGGGTCAGGTCGACGACCTTGAAGGTGGGCATGCCGGCTCACATCCCTTCGCGCAGCGCGGCGAGCCGGTGCGCCGGCTGGTAGTCGTCGGCGTCCCGCAGCGCGTACGGCGCCAGCTCCCGCTGGTCGCCCTCGGTGGCGTGCAGGAGCCACAGCCCGCTCTGGCCGGCCGCGGGCTTGGGAACGTGGTTCCAGTGGCGGTCACGGCTGTTGGGGTACAGCACCCGGACGGTGCGGTCGGGGACCGTGCCCCGCTCCACGTGCTCGACGTCGAGACCGGCCCGCCACCAGTGCGGGTCGTGTTCGGAGCGGGGGCCTGCCCCGTCCAGCCGCTCCAGCCCGGTCACCGTGCCGAGCAGCACGGCATCGGCCTCCCGGGCGTGCACGGCGAGGTCCTGCCGGTGGATCTCGCGCAGCACGGCGGAGAACGGCAGTTCGTCGGCGCTGGTCGCCGCGAGGGCGATGTGCGGGCGGACGGCGTGGGCGGGCAGGCGGCCGACCTCGGTGACGGCGAGGTCGGCGCCGTAGTGCAGGCCTTCGGTGAAGAACGCGGCCGAGTCGCCGACCTCCAGCCGGGGAGCATCGGCCTTCAGCTGCACGGTGACCCGGCTGCCGGCGAGCCGCCGGAACGCGTCGGGCGCGTGCAGGACGTGGTCGACCCGGACGACGGCGGTGTGCTGGTCGGCCTCCACGGTCGACAGCGGGGTACCGCCGGTGCGGGTCACGGTGCCGACGAAGCTCAGCGGGGTGCGCCGGACGAGGTCGGTGATCTCGCCGGGCGGCACCGCGGGGGCCGCGGCCGGTGTGGGATCGGTCATGGCGATCCTCCTTGGATGGCGCGGTCAGTGCGCGGCGCGGGCGGCGGACGGGTGCGTCCGGCGCCACTCGGTCCGCGCGCCGAGGGCGCAGGCGGCGGTGACGGCCGCGGCGAGCGCGACGACGAGCCACTCGGCGGCTCCGCTGCCGGCGTCCGGGTCGACGCCGAGCAGGGTCTCGATCCACTGCGGCCACACCAGGGTGATCAGGAACAGCAGCCCGGAGAGGCTGCCGAGGGCGGTCTCCAGCCAGAAGCGGGGCCGGACCCGGCTCTCGCGACGGGCTGGTTCGCGGGACTGGAAGGACTCGAAGAACTGGAAGGGCTGGAAGGGCATGACTGCACCTCCCCTTCTCCAGACCGGAACGCCCGGGCCGCTCATGGCGCGGTGCACGACCGCGCCGGGACGGCCCGGGGCGGGGTCTGCTCGGGGATCTTGCGGGGTTCTCGCTGGACGTTCTTGCTCGGTTCCGGAGTGTCACGACCGCTTGGGAGTTCGCCGGGCGGGGCGGCAGCGCGGTGTCGGGCCCGCGCGCTCCGGGCGGCGATGTACACCTGCGGCGTACACCTGCGTTGTAGACCTACGAGGCACACGTACTTCGTATACGAGTCTGCTCGCCGCGGGGAGCCCGGTCAAGGCCGGGAACGGCGGGCTCGGCGCTCAGACCTGCGCGCCGAGCATCCTCAGCACCAACTCGCCGTAACGGCGGCCGAGTTCCTCCGGCGTCTCGGTGCTGCGGTCGGTGTACCAGCGGGACACGTCGATGCCGAGCGAGGTGACCGCGCGGGCGGCCGTGCGCACCTCGGAGACGGCGAAGGCGCCCGACGCGACGCCCTCCTCGATCAGTGCGCTCACCTCGCGCTCGATGTCCAGCCGCAGCGCCGCGACGACCGCGTACGCGTCCTCGGGCAGCGCGTGCAGCTCGTAGTTGACCACCCGGCCGACCATCCGGCCCCGCGCGTGCCAGGCGCTGAACTCCTCGACCAGCCGCCGCATCCGCTGCGCCGGCTCCTCCTCGCCCGCCGCCGCCCGCCGGACCAGCGCCAGCGTCGCGGCGTGCCCGGCCTGGCTGATCTCGGCGAGCAGCGCGGCCTTGGACGGGTAGTGGATGTACAGCGCGGCCGGGCTCATCCCCGCGGCGGTCGCGATGTCGCGGGTGGTGGTGGCGTGGAAGCCGCGCTCGGCGAAGGACTCGACGGCGGCCTGGAGCAGCCGGTACGCCGCCTCGGGGCGGGAGTCGGTGCCGCCGGGCGGGGCGGGCCAGAGGTCGGCGATGGGCGTGCTGGTCATGGCGTCATCCTCGCATCATCCTCACCGGGAACTCGTACGCGCATTCGCGCCGGCCGCCCCGGACGTCCCCGGTTCGCCCCGGCCCCGGACGGTCCGGGTGGGCTGTTGACAGGCTCCCCCACCGACACCATGCTGAGCAAGCGCTTAGTCAGCGCTCCTCTCACCGTTGCTCCTCCCGTCGAACCGCGCGAAAGGCAGGACCCTCCGTGGTGCACTCCTTCAAGGGCAAGGTGGCCGTCGTCACCGGATCGAGCCGGGGCATCGGCCTCGGGATCGCGCGCGAGCTGGTCGCCCGCGGGGCCAAGGTCTGCCTGACCGCCCGCAACCCCGAGCCGCTGGCTGAGGCCGTCCGCGACCTGGGCGGCCCGGAGAACGCGATCGCCGTCGCCGGCAAGTCCGACGACCCGGCCCACCAGGAGGAGGCCGTCGCCCGCACCCTGGAGGCCTTCGGGCGGCTCGACCACCTCGTCAACAACACCGGGATCAACCCGGTCTACGGGCCGGTGCTGACCACCGACGAGGACGCCGCCGCCAAGATCCTCGCCGTCAACGTGCTCGCCCCGCTCGCCTGGACCCGCCGGGTGCACGCCGCGTGGATGGGCGAGCACGGCGGGTCGATCGTCAACGTCGCCTCCGTCGCGGGCATCCGCGCCTCGCTCGGCATCGGCATGTACGGCGTCAGCAAGGCCGCGCTGATCCGGCTCACCGCGGAGCTCGGCGCCGAGCTCGGCCCGCAGGGGATCCGGGTCAACGCCGTCGCCCCCGCCGTCGTCAAGACGAAGTTCGCCGAGGCGCTGTACGAGGGCCGCGAGGAGAAGGTCGCCGCCAAGTACCCGCTGGGCCGCCTCGGCGTGCCGGAGGACATCGCCGGCGCCGTCGCCTTCCTGCTCTCCCCCGACGCCGGGTGGATCACCGGCCAGACCGTCGTCCTGGACGGCGGCGTGACGCTGGGCGGTGGCATGTGAGCGCCTTCGACGGACAGGGCTTCGACGGACAGGACTTCACCGGACAGGGCGTCGTGGTCACCGGCGCCGGACGCGGCATCGGCGCCGCGCTCGCGACCGCCTTCGCCGCCGCCGGCGCGCACGTCGTGGTCAACGACCTGGACGCGGACGCCGCCGGCGCCGTCGCCGCCCGGATCGGCGGCACCGCCCTGCCCGGCGACGCGGCCTCCGCCGACGGGCTCGCCGAGCTGATCGGGCGGGCCCGCGAGGCCGTCGGCGAGATCGACGTCTGGTGCGCAAACGCGGGCGTCGCCCCGATCGGCGGCGCCGACGCACCCGCCGCGGCCTGGGCCGGCGCGTGGGAGGTCAACGTCCTCGCCCACGTCCGGGCCGCCGACCTGCTGCTCCCCCGCTGGCTGGAGCGCGGCCGGGGCCGGTTCCTCGCCACCGTCTCCGCCGCCGGGCTGCTCAGCATGCTCGGCTCGGCCCCGTACGCCGTCACCAAGCACGGCGCGCTCGCCTTCGCCGAGTGGCTCTCCGCGACCTACCGCCACCGCGGCATCCACGTCCACGCGCTCTGCCCGCAGGGCGTGCGCACCGACATGCTCGCCGGTACGGGCGCCGTCGGCGAGGCCCTGCTCGCGCCGACCGCCATCGCCCCCGAGGACGTCGCCGAGGCGGCCCTCGCCGGCCTGCGCGAGGACCGCTTCCTGATCCTCCCGCACCCCGAGGTCGCCGAGTACTACCGCGCCCGCGCCACCGACCCGGACCGCTGGCTCGGCTCGATGAACCGGCTCCAGCAGGGACTCGAGAAGGGCGGCGCGCTGTGAGGGCCTGGCAGGTGGGCGAGCTCGGCGAGCCGCTCGGCGTGATGAAGCTGGTCGAGGACGTGCCCCGACCCGTGGCCGGTCCCGGGCAGTTGCTCGTCCGGGTGCGCGCGGCGGCCGTCAACTTCCCGGACGCGCTGATGGTCCGCGGCCAGTACCAGGTGCGCCCGCCGCTGCCGTTCACGCCCGGCGTCGAGCTGTGCGGCGAGGTCGTGGCCGGCGCCCGGCGCGGCGAGCGGCTGATCGGCAACCCCGTGCTGCCGCACGGCGCGTTCGCCGAGTACGCGCTGCTCGACGCCGCCGCCGCGTTCCCCGCCCCCGAGGCGCTGGACGACGCCGAGGCGAGCGCGCTGCACATCGGCTACCAGACCGCCTGGTTCGCCCTGCACCGGCGGGCCCGGCTGCGCGCGGGCGAGACTCTACTGGTGCACGCGGCGGCGGGCGGGGTCGGCAGCGCGGCGGTCCAGCTCGGCCGCGCCGCCGGGGCCCGGGTGATCGCCGTGGTCGGCGGCCCGGCCAAGGCGGAGGCGGCCCGCGCGCTCGGCGCCGACGTCGTCGTGGACCGGACGGCCGAGGACTTCGTCGCCGTCGTGAAACAGGCGACCGAAGGCCGCGGCGCCGACGTCGTCTTCGACCCGGTCGGCGGCGACGCCTTCACCGGCTCGACGAAGTGCATCGCCTTCGAGGGCCGGATCGTCGTGGTCGGCTTCGCCGCCGGGCAGATCCCGGCTCCCGCGCTCAACCACGCCCTGGTGAAGAACTACGCGATCCTGGGCCTGCACTGGGGCCTGTACAACACGCGCGCCCCGCAGACCGTCCAGGCCGCGCACGAGGAGCTCACCAAGCTGTCCGAGACGGGCGTCGTCCGCCCGCTGGTCAGCGCCCGCCTCCCGCTCGCCTCGGCCGCGGAGGCCGTCCAGCGGGTGGCGGACGGGCTGAGCGTGGGGCGCCTGGTGGTGCTGGGTGATTAGTTCGGGGCGATGACGTCCAGCTCGCGGATTCGCGAAGCCGCCGTTCCGTCCGGCGGTGCGCGAGCCGCGCAGGGCAGGTGGTCGCCGTCGCCGGACAGGCTCGTGCTCACGGCGTGCTCGACGCCCGCTTCCTCGGCCGCCGCCATGAGGCCTCGCCCGGCGGGGGTTCAGTCTGCCGGGCCTCCGAGCGGCGCCCGGTGCTGGAGGAGCACCGTCATCTCCACGGCCACCCGGTCCCCCACCGAGAGGCCGTGCAGCCTGCGCACGGCGTTCTTGATCGGCAGCAGGTAGCCGCCGTCCTTCGGGAAGAGCGACGTGGCGAACGCCTTCCCGCCGATCCGGGCCTCGACCGGGACGACTCCCCAGCCGTACGTGGCCATCGCCGCGACCTCGCGCACGTCGGCGGCCTGCTCCTCGGCCACGGGGACGAAGAAGTACGGGGAAGGCCCGCGCCATTCGATCACGTGGCCGGTGAAGGCGATGTCCATGAGGCCGATCCGATCGTGAGAACGCCCGATGCCCGCCCAGCGTATGACGGTGGGCGAGGTGCCCCCGGGAACCAGTGGTTCCCGGGGGCACCTCGCTCACGCACGTCACGCGTGACACCGGCCGCGCACTACCGCTCGTAGACCATCTCGGGGAAGCGCGGCGACGGGCCGTCCAGGAGGTGGTCGTCGTGGCCGCACAGCCAGCGGTCGAAGAACGACGCGACGTAGGAGCGGGTGGCGAGCACCGCGCGGTCCGGGCGGACGTCGCCGACGTCCTCGGTCAGCTGCGCCTGGCTGATCGCGCCCTGGCGGGCGAGCTGGGGCAGCAGGGACTGCGCGTCGGTGTAGGAGCCGTGGCGCGAGCCGGTGAGGGTGACGTCGGCGTGCCAGCCGGTGCTGTGCTGCCAGAGGGCGTCCCAGCCGGGCTGCTTGTGATAGCTGCCGGAGTCGGGGTTCTGGGTGCCCATGAGCAGGAAGGGCCGGGTCAGGCCGTCCTCGGCGACGCTGGTCAGGTGGACGCCGGTGCCGTCCGGGCCGGGGAAGTGCAGCTGGCCGTCGAGGTTGACGCCGACCTTGAGGCGCGGGTCGTCGTGCATGGTCTGGAGGGCCGCGGAGCCGCCCCCGGAGTGGCCGACCATGCCGATCCGGTCGAGGTCCAGGGAGGCGGCGAGGCCGGGCGGCAGCTGCTTGTCGTGGCGCAGCCCGGCCAGCTGGTCCAGCACGAAGCGGGTGTCGTCGACCCGGGTCTGCAGCGTCTTGCGCAGGAGGGCCTCCATGTCGAGGCCGGGCTGGGCCATCAGCGCGGGGAACACGGAGGTGGCGAGGTCCCCGTCGGGGAAGGCGACCTCGGAGGCGTCGTAGGTGTGGTCGACGGTGACGACGACGTAGCCGCGCGAGGCGAGGTCCTCGACCAGGCCGGTGCCCCACGTGCGCGGGTCGCCGAAGCCCGCCGAGTACAGCACGACGGGCCGCTTGCCGCCGGGGAGGGAGGGCGCGTCGGCGCGGGCGTGGGTGCGGATGCCGGCCCAGTCGGTGCGGCCGGGCTCGAAGCCGAGGTCGCTCTGGCCGACGCTCCCGGCGCTGCCGAAGTGGTCGGCGGCGGCGGGGAGCATGTACGGCGCGCGGTCGTTGCCGGTGGCGGGCCGGGTGGTCGGGTACCAGAAGCTGATCATCAGCTTGCGGGCTTGCCCGGGCTTCCAGGGGTCGTCCCGGTGGTCGTCCGTGAGCTGCAGGGACGTCGTGCCGACCGGGTACGGCCCGGTGGGCTGCGGCAGCCAGGCCCTGGCCTGCTGCGCGGTGCCCTGCCCGGTGGCTGCCAGCGCGGCCGGTGCGGCCACCACGCCCAGTGTCGCCGTCGCCGCCAGCAGCACGGCCGCCACGGCCCGTCCTCGCCTGTTCATCGCCGTTCCTCCTCGTTCGGGATCCGTCTCTCGACACGAGGGACGGTACGGGTGAGGAGGGGCCTGGGCCGTCATACCGGGGTGCCAAGTCGGCCCGTAGTACCCCGGTATGACGTCCATACGGTCAGAGGTACTTCTTCAGCTCCCGGCGCGCCAGCGAGCGCTTGTGCACCTCGTCCGGCCCGTCTGCCAGGCGCAGCGTGCGGTTGCCGGCCCAGAGCTGGGCGAGCGGGGTGTCCTGGCTGACGCCGGCGGCGCCGTGGGCCTGGACGGCCTTGTCGAGGATCCACTCGACGGTGATCGGGGTGGCGATCTTGATGGCCTGGATCTCGGTGTGCGCACCGCGGTTGCCGACGGTGTCCATCAGCCACGCGGTCTTGAGCACGAGCAGCCGCAACTGCTCGATGCGGACCCGGGATTCGGCGATCCAGTCCTGCACGACGCCCTGGTCGGCGAGCGGCCGGCCGAAGGCCTCGCGCCCGATGGACCGGCGGCACATGAGCTCCAGCGCGCGCTCGGCGATGCCGATGGCGCGCATGCAGTGGTGGATGCGGCCGGGCCCGAGGCGGGCCTGGGCGATGGCGAAGCCGGCGCCCTCCTCGCCGATCAGGTTCGCGGCGGGGACCCGGACGTCCTCGAACAGCACCTCGGCGTGGCCGCCGTGGTCGGAGTCGTCGTAGCCGAACACCTTCATGCCGCGCTTGACGGTGACGCCGGGGGTGTCGCGCGGCACGAGGATCATGCTCTGCTGGCGGTGCTTGGCGGCGGCCGGGTCCGTCTTGCCCATCACGATGAGGATCCGGCACTGCGGGTTCATCGCGCCGGTGATGTACCACTTGCGGCCGTTGACCACGTACTCGTCGCCGTCGCGCTCGATGCGGGTGGCGATGTTGGTGGCGTCGGAGGAGGCGACCTCGGGCTCGGTCATCGCGAAGGCGGAGCGGATCTCGCCGTCGAGGAGGGGCCGCAGCCAGCGCTCGCGCTGCTCGGGGCTGCCGAACTGGGCGAGGAGCTCCATGTTGCCGGTGTCGGGGGCGGCGCAGTTGAACGCGGGCGGGGCCAACTGGGGGCTGCGGCCGGTGATTTCGGCGAGCGGGGCGTACTGGAGGTTGGTGAGGCCGGCGCCCTCGTCGCCGGGCAGGAAGAGGTTCCACAGGCCCTGCTTGCGGGCCTCGGCCTGGAGGTCCGCGACGATCGGCGGGACGCTCCAGGCGGGGCGGGCGGGGTCGGCGAGCTGCTCTTCGAGAACGGGCTCGGCGGGGTACACGTGCGCGTCCATGAAGGCGAGCAGCTGCTCGCGGAGCTGGTTCGTGCGGGCGTCGTAGGCGAAGTCCATCAGGCTGCTTCCTTCAGGGTGGTCAGGCCGTACCGGGCGAGGATCGGGGCCATCTCGCCGGCCCGCTCGAAGCCGGCGCCGAGGGTGCCGCCCTGCCGGAAGCGGTAGTGGATGCCCTCGGCGACGACGGCGAGCTTGAAGGCGGCGAAGGCGACGTACCATTCGAGGTCTTCGGCCTGACGTCCCGTCAATTCCGCGTAGTGGGCGACCATTTCCTTGCTGGACGGGAAGCCGGGGGCGGTCATGGCGGCGGGGATGATGCCGCCGCCGACGCCGGCGACCTCGGTGTACATCACGAGGAGGCCGATGTCGGTGAGGGGGTCGCCGAGGGTGGACATCTCCCAGTCGAGGACGGCGGCGATCGCGTCGCTGTCGTCGACGAGGACGTTGTCCAGGCGGTAGTCCCCGTGGACGAGCGCGGGGGCGGGCGACTCGGGGCGGCGGGCGGAGAGGAGGTCGTGCAGCCTGTCGAGCTCGGGGAGGTCCCGGCTGCGGGAGGCGGCGAGCTGCTTCGACCAGCGGCGCAGCTGGCGTTCGAGGTAGCCGTCCGGATGCCCGAAGTCGGCGAGCCCGACGGCGGCCGGGTCGATCCGGTGGAGGGCGGCGAGGGTCGAGACGAGGCGACGGCCGAGGGCGCGGACACGGTCCTCGCCGAGGGCGACGAGGGGGGCGGGGTCACGGTGAGCGACGCCGGGGACGAACTCCATGAGGTACCAGGGAGCGCCGAGGACGTCCGAGGTCGGGTCGTGGTGAAGCGTGCCGGGGACGGGAACGTCGGTGTCGCGGAGGGCGGTCATGACGCGGTACTCGCGGCCCATGTCGTGAGCGGTGGCGAGGACGTGACCGAGCGGCGGCCGCCGAAGGACCCACTTAGAGTGGCCGTCGGTGAGCACGTAGGTGAGGTTGGAGCGCCCGCCCTCGATGAGCGAGGCAGAGAGAGGGCCCTGGACGAGGCCGGGCAGCTCGCGGTCCAGGTGGGCGCGGAGCAGGCCCAGATCCAGCCCGGGCGGATCGGCGGGGGTCGTCTCGGGCATCGGGCGGCTCCTGGGGGTGGCGTCGGTTCCATCTCGTTGACTAAGCGCTTGCTTAGCATTCATCCCGGCGTTCCCCCTGTCAATGACACGTGCCCCCGAACGGAGACCACGCAAGGGGCACCGTCCAGGTCGGCCAAAGCCCGGAGACGTCATACGCGTACGCGCCGGGATTAGGGGCAAGTGGTGTGCAACTACGCGGAACCGAGTCCACCGGGAGCATCGTGCAGCCCCTACAGTTCCTCGGAGTCATCCCCAACACCCCGACCGACGACTCACCGACGATCTGGTGAGACCCCGAGAACGGGAACTTGACTACTTGGTCGCGCTCCTCGGCTCGGCCTTCAATCCCTCTGATATTTCGCAACTCCCCACCAGGAATACGAGCCCGAGTAGTCGAGCGTCATGCACACATCGCGATCGTCGAGCGTCCAGCAGGCCCGGAAGCTCCTGGCCGACCGGCTGCGCGAGCTCCGCCGGCTGGCCGAGCTCACCGGGCCTGTTCTCGCACTCCGCTGCGGCTGGCACAAGTCGAAGGTGTCCCGGATCGAGAACGCCATCACGGCACCGTCGGAGCAGGACATCCGGGACTGGTGCCGCGCGTGCGACGCCGGCGAGCAGGCCGAAGACCTGGTGGCGAGCCTCAGGTCCGTGGAGGGCATGTTCGTCGAGTGGAGGCGGATGGAGCGCAGCGGTCTGAAGCGCGCCCAAGAGGCCGTGCTGCCACTATTCGAGCGCACAGAGCGATTCCGCGCCTACTCCCCCGGCATCGTCCCCGGATTGCTCCAGACAAGGGACTACACAACCGCGATCCTCCGGGCCACACAGAAGCGGCGCGTCCAGGTGGACGACGTCGAGGCGGCCGTCCAGGTCCGCATGAACCGTCAACGCATCATCCACGACTCGTACCGGACGTTCGCCTTCCTCATCGAAGAGGCCGTGCTCCTGTCCGGAATCGGCGGCCTGGAGGTGGCAGCCGGACAGCTCGGGCACCTCATCGACATCGCGTCCCGGGCGAACACGAGCCTTGGCATCATCCCTTTCAACACGGCTCGTACGTCGATGCAGGTGGAAGGATTCTGGATCTTCGACAACGCCCAGGCCAACGTCGAGCTTGTGTCCGGCTATCTGACCATCACCCAGCCTTCCGAGGTCGCGATGTACGCCAATCGCTATCGGGATCTGTCGTCGGATGCCGTGTACGGCAAGGCTGCCCGCGCGCTCATCACGAAGGCCATGAACGCCCTCGCGTGATTGATGTGCAACTCGGTGCAACTCCTTTGGGTGACCGCGTGATTACTCCCTAACGTTGTCGATTCCGTCCCGAAGGGACGAGCCCGGCATGGGAGGAGCGCTGCGTTGACCACCCCCGAGAAGCCGCCCGCCCCGGGACCGCCGAACCCCGGCCCCATCCCCCGGACCACGACCGCGAGGCAGTAGGAGAAGACATTGGGAGACGAGAACAAGGGCGGGCCGAACGACGGCAAGGGCGGCGGCCACGCCAAGCCCGGCGGCCCCGTCATCGGCCCGAAGCCCAGCCCCGACGGCCAGGGCCCTGACAAGGGCGGTAAGCACCGCTGATGACGAACCACCAGCACGGCGTGGAGCAGGCCGCCCTGCGCGGCCTGCTCCAGGTCGTCAGCGATAGTCACGGTCACGACGTGGCCCCCGAATGGATCAAGGCTGCCACGGCGGCCCCGCGCCATTCGTTCCTCCCCGGCCGCATCTGGATCGACCAGGACGGCGCCTACCGCACTCTGGATCGCCAGGACGACCTCGGCGCGTGGCTCACTGCCGCGTACGCCGACGAACCGGTGGTGACGCAGGTCAACGACGGAGCCGAACCCGAAGACCCCGCCGATGCGTGGCCGTCCAGTTCATCCTCGGCCCCTTCGGTCGTCTTCCGGATGCTCGAAGCCCTCGATCTCCAGCCGGGCATGCGCGTGCTGGAGATCGGGACCGGCACCGGCTGGACGAGCGCCATGCTGTCCCACCATCTCGGGGACGCCAACGTGACCACGATCGAGGTCGATCGCGGGCTTGCCGAGCGCGCCCGGGCTGCTCTCCGCACCGCCGGCTTCGCCCCGGAGGTGGTGTGCGGGGACGGCGCTCTCGGCTGGGGCATCCGCGCGCCGTACGACCGGATCGTGTCCACGTGTTCGGTGCGGCGGATTCCATTGCCGTGGATCGTGCAGACGAGGCAGGGCGGGATGGTCCTCACCCCGTGGGACAACCCGTGGATCTGCTGGGGCCTGCTGCGGCTCACCGTCGGGGAGGACGGAACGGCGGTCGGCCGGTTCAGCGCGGACAGCTCGTTCATGCTCATGCGGACGCAACGCGACGACGTGGACCTGCTCCGGGACGTCGTCAGCGACGACCACGAGGCCGAGGTGTCCGAGACCGCGCTGCCCCGCCGCTCGGTCGTCCACGGGGACGCGGCGTTCGCGATCGGCCACCGGATCGGCGACATCTGGCACGCCTGGCAGGACGCCCCGGCCGAGGGGGTAGCGGACCGGTTGTGGATCGCCTCCACTGACCGGTCGTCCTGGGCGGCCGTTGACCACGATGGCAGCGACGAGGACGTCTTCACCGTCCACCAGCGCGGGCCGCGCCGCCTGTGGGACGAGATCGAGGCGGCTCACCGGTGGTGGATCGCCAACGGCCGGCCCGGGCCGGAACGGTTCGGACTCACCGTCACGCCGAAGGGCCACCAGGCATGGCTGGACACCCCGGCGGACTCCTGGCCGATGGATTGAGCGGGCTGCGGGTGGGCGGGCCGGACCACCCGGCCCGCCCACCCCCGGACAAGCATCAGATGGAGCCGAACTCACCGGCGGCAGTCGCGGCGACGAAGGATCGCCAGGCGTCGGCGGGGAAGACAAGGGCAGGCCCGTTCGGGTCCTTCGAGTCGCGAACAGGCACGAGACCAGGGAAGTCGGGGGCCACCTCGACACAGTTCCCGCCGTTGCCGCTGTAGCGGCTCTTCACCCACCGAGCACCGGCCAGGTCAAAGGTCGCCGTCGAAGCTCCCTTCAGGACTCGCATCAGATCTCGCCAAACTCGCCGGCAGCAGTCGCGGCGACGAAGGATCGCCACGCGTCGGCGGGGAAGACGAGGACAGGACCTTCGGAATCCTTCGAGTCGCGCACCGGCATCACGCCCGGGAAGCCGGGAGCCACCTCGACACAGTTGCCACCGTTCTGGCTGTATGGGCTCTTCACCCACCACGCCCCGGCCAAGTCAGGGATCACCATCGAAGCTCCTTCCAGATCTCGCATCAGATCTCACTGAATTCGCCAGTGACGGTCGCAGCAACGAACGAGCGCCACACTTCGGTGGGGAAGACGAGCACGGGCCCTTCCAGGTCCTTCGAATCGCGGACGGGAACAACATCAGGGAGGTCGGGCG
Organism: Kitasatospora sp. NPDC057904; assembly: GCF_042887925.1. NCBI lineage: Bacteria > Bacillati > Actinomycetota > Actinomycetes > Kitasatosporales > Streptomycetaceae > Kitasatospora > Kitasatospora sp. NPDC057904. The sequence goes on along the minus strand of NZ_JBHVOL010000004.1, from coordinate 428,065 downwards.
AGACCTCGATGCAGTTCCCCCCGTTGCTGCTGTAACTACTCTTCACCCACCGAGCCCCAGCCAGGCCAAAGGTCGCCATCGAAGCCCCTTCCATGTCACGCATCCATGCCACCGAACTCACCAGTGACGGTCGCGGCCACGAACGAGCGCCACGCTTCGGCGAGGAAGACGAGGACAGGCCCGTCAGGGTCCTTCGAGTCGCGGACCGGCATGACACCGGGCAATCCGGGAGCCACCTCAACACAGCTGCCACCGTTGCCGCTGTAGCGGCTCTTCACCCACTGGGTACCGGTGAGGCCGAAGGCCGTCATCGAAGCTCCTTCCAGAGTGCGCGTCAGATATCGCCGAACTCTCCGCCAGCGGTCGCGGCGACGAAGGACTGCCATGCATCGGCAGGGAAGACGAGAGCAGGCCCGTTCGGGTCCTTCGAGTCGCGAACAGGAACGACACCGGGGAGGTCAGGCGAGACCTCGACGCAGGAGCCGCCGTTATCCGAGTGCGACGACTTGAACCAGGTAGCGCGGGACAGGTCTTGGCGAGTCATGGGTCAAAGTTCCTTTCGGGCCTTGTGGATCAGATCGAGGGTTGCGGTTCTGGTCAACGCCTCTACCTGCAACCGATCGTAGGCCCTTTCCCAGGTTCTGACAGTCCCGTCTTCCCGGACGACGTACCCCTGATCCGCAGATTCCGTATAGCCGACCACAGAACGGTCGGCGAACGTCAACAACGTGACGAACGCACGGAACGGGGCGTGCTCAGCCAGGCTGAACGGGGCCACCTGGAAGATCACGTAAGGCTTGGACGCGATCTCAGCCAGGTGATCGAGCTGGGCGCGCATGGTCGCAACGCCTCCCACTGGGCGACGAAGGCCGCTCTCGTCTATCACTGCGTGGACGATCGGCGGCTCTGGGCGCTTGAGAAGCCGCTGCCGTGCGACGAGGAACCTCATTCGCTCCTCAGCCTGGTCCTGCGTGCTGCTTCCTCGTTGTACCGAAGCCGATTCCCTCGCCGAAGCGTAGGCCTTGGTCTGGAAGAGCCCAGGAATGAGGTTCGGCTCGAAGATCCTGATCTCCGACGCACGTGCCTCCTGCGCAGCGTGCTCTGGGAAGCCTTCCAGGAAGCCCTTCCTCCTCATCCCGACCCACATCAACTCCAGTGTCTGGCCGGTCCCGAGCGCCTGGTCTGCCGCCCTGACGAAGTCGCGGCTGGTGGATTTGCGGCCCGTTTCCACGGCCGAGATGTAGCTGTCCGAGTACCCCATGGCTTCCGCCAGGTCTTCCTGGGTCCAGCCGATCGCCTCGCGTGAGCTGCGAAGTAGCGCACCGAAGGCTTCGCGAGGGGATGACGTCGGGTCAAGATCCTTGCGGTTCACGGGTCACGCTCAATTCCACTTGATACGCAGACAAGTTGAACGGTTCCCGAGCTTAGACGACAGTGGGCGCTGCCGGTAGTCGTTCCACTACGGAGAGGAGCGGACCTTGAACGGCCGCACGCCCCCACGCACCCTTCACACCCACCGAGTTGAGGCCCCCGAGCGCCTCCAAGCGGTGATCTACCTGACCAAGGCCGGCCCCGCCTTCCCCGAGCTCGAAATGCGCAGCTGCGAGGAGTACGCCCTCGCCTTCAACTGGGGCGTCTGCCTCACCGTCATCGACGACAACCTCAACGCGCCCCCGGACTCCCGGCCGCAGCTCCAGATCGCCCTCCAGCGCATCCGCTCCGCCCGATCCGGCGCGCTGCTCGTCCCCAGCAGGGCCACGATCTCTCCGATCGACGGCGAGTTCCACGAGTTCTCCCGGCAGGTGGAGAAGGCCGGCGGCTTCGTCCAGGTGTCCCGCCGGTGACCGCCCGCCGCTTCACGATCATCCGGGCCGCCAACTCCGCCTGCCCGACCTGGGTCATCTACAGCCACCGCACCCGCCGCCTCGTCCGCGCCCTCCCGCCCCGGCCCGAGCCGCTTCGCTTCTACTCCTACGACCGGGCCCTGACCTGGGTGCACAGAAACGAAACCCCGTGAGCGACACCTACGAGATCCGCCTCATCGACTCCCGCAGCCCCCATTTCCTCCTCCTCGAATGCTGGGGCATCTGGGACCACACCCGCCGCGACTACCTCCGCGTCCCCGGCTCCTCCGACCGGATCCGGCGGTTCTACACCCGCGCCTCCGCCGAGGCCTTCCGCCGGCACACACAGCCGAGCGACTGCCAGACGCAGTCGACCGGCCCGCGGGCTGCTCAAGGTCGAGACAGTCGCCACGAGCAATGACGCACAGCGCCAGCGCCCGCGCCCGGCAGCTTCAAGATCACGAGTCCCATTGATCGCAGTACTCGATGTGCAGCTCGCGTGCGTTTCCCAGCACCCCGTCGAGACTGTGGAGTTCGGTACAGAAGTGACGGTCGCTCGGGTGAGCCCGGATGTAACCGGGTCCCTCGCCGGCAACTTCGAGGAAGTGACCGGCGGTCTCCCTGAACACCTTCGCACTGCCGGTCATGAACAGCGTCTCGGCGTGGAGGTGCTGGTGGAAGAGGTCCCGGTTCTCCCGGTGGTGGCGTGCCTCGTAGTCGATCGCCGCATCGTCCGGAAGTCCGGCCCAGGGCAGGTCCACGGTCTGTGGACGGCCGGAGCCGAGCCGGCCGCGCACCTGCTTCCAGCGGGAGGGGGCGAACTGGAGTGAATGGTGCAGCAACACGAGATCGACCTGGAACCCGGCCTGGTCCGGCACCTCACGTGCCGGTGGGCGGTTGGTACGCATCGGCACGTGGATCAAGGAGCGCGGCGAGCGGGCTGCGAGCATCCACAGCGCGGCGATCCTCCGCGCGGCATCCTGATCCACGTAGGCGTCCCAGCACCGGTCACGATCGACGAGTACCGCGCGCAGCAGTGGCTGGGCTGGGCGGATGACCCTGAACTCATCACGCCCCAACCGCGCCCGGTGGATCACGACCTGCAGCTTCATCTACTCTCCGCCATAGGGTGGATGGCACACGTCTGAGCACCGGATCGGATGTGTCCTCACATCCAACCGGCACGGAGCGTGGCATCGTGAGCCGCACCCCGGTCGACCATCACGGTCACAACGCTAGCGACACCTCCGTTACGAACCTCCCCCCGGCCCCTCGGCAGTCACAGCGGTCGACCTGGGCAACCGTCGGTCATAGTTCAACGTCCGACAGCTGCCTGCCAGTTCAACTCCTTCACCCACACCACTCCAGCCTCGACAGGTGCCGATCGAAGTGTTCTGATGATCGAACTGTCGATCTATTCTCGGAGGTACGGTGCGGGTCTCTCGCGGCACGGCCGGTCTGCTGGCGGTGGGGGTCCTCGCGGCTCTCGCCCTGGCTGCGGGAGGGCCCGACTCCCAGGGCAGACCCACCGCCGCCGGCACGACCCCCGCCGAGAACCCCGCCCCGATCCCGGCCGCCGAGAGCCCGTCCCCATCTCCCTCCCCAACTCCGACCTGGGACGGGCAGGTCAAGGTGCTCGGCGACGGCTCGACCTCCTACACCGGTCCCCAGCCCAAGCAGCCCACCCCCGAGAAGCTCAAACCCGGCGAGAAGCCCCCGCAGTTCGTCGTCTTCTCCTGGGACGGCGCCCTCGAAGGCGACGAGCACCTCTTCTCCCGCTTCCGCGAGCTCGGCGCCGCCAACAACGCCCAGATGACCTACTTCCTCACCGGCATCTACACCCTCCCCAAATCCAAACGCACCCTCTATCAGCCGCCCCAGCACGACCCCGGCTCCGCCTCCATCGACTTCGCCACCGACGCCCACGTCAAGGACACCCTCGAACAGCTACGCCTCGCCTGGCTGGACGGTAACGAGATCGGCACCCACTTCAACGGGCACTTCTGCGGCCCGAACGGCGGCGGCGACTGGACCTCCGACGAGTGGAAGAGCGAGCTCGACCAGGCCGTCTCCTTCGTCGCCAACTGGAAGACCAACACCGGCTACAAAGACCTCCCGCCCCTCCCCTTCGACTACACCAAGGAGTTGGTCGGCGGTCGCGCCCCCTGCCTGGAGGGCCAGCGGAACCTGCTCGTGGCCGAGAAGGCCAGCGGGTTCCGCTACGACGCCAGCTCCAAGGGCGAGTTCCAGGTCTGGCCGATCAAGAAGGAGGGCATCTGGAACTTCCCGCTTCAGTTGCTGCCATTCCCTGCGAGGTCCTCGCAGGGCCTCTCCATGGACTACAACTTCCTCGCCGGCCAGTCCGGGGACAGCACCAAGGGCGACCCGGCCAAGTACCCGGCCTGGGAGAAGGAGGCCCGGGACAGCTACCTCGCCGGGTTCGAGCGCGTCTACAACGGGAGCCGGGCCCCGCTCTTCATCGGGAACCACTTCGAGACCTGGAACGGCGGCATCTACATGCAGGCCGTCGAGGACGTGATCAAGAGCGTGTGCAAACGCGACGGCGTCCGCTGCGTCTCCTTCCGCCAGGTCGCCGACTGGCTCGACGCCCAGGACCCGAAGGTCCTCGACAAGCTCCGCCAGCTCGACCCCGGACAACCGGCCGACTGGTCTCGCTTCGTGAAGTGACCACCCCCACGGGCGCGCTGCGCGAGAAGTCGGCCTCATCGACTTCTCGCGCACCCAGGCATTCGCTCACCGCCGCGCCAGCGCCAGCACGCTCAACCCGAACATCGCCACGCCCAACGGCAGGTGGACCGACGGCACGTGCGCCACGCCGAGCACGACCTGGACGGACGCGAGGACCAGGAAGCCCGACGCCTCCCAGACCGGCCGCACCGGGCCGCCGCCCGGCTTCCACGCCAGCACCGCCGCCAGCACGTACAGCATCGACGCCCCGTACATCACGCGGGCGCCGACGCTGTGCAGCGTCTCCCCGTAGGACGCGGTCAGCAGCAGCCCGGCGGACGCGGCCTGCAGGAAGATCGTCAGGGTCTGGAGCGCGATCGCGATCCGCACCAACGGGAACGTACGCCGCACGGGAGTCGCCTGCGTCGCCATGTCTCGGTCCTCTCTTCAGTAAGGTCTCACGAACACGACGACGCAGGCCCGGGAAAGGTAAGGCCGAAGACCATGGGATCGGCACAGGACGGCATAGCCGGCGAGCGGCGCCAACTGCTCAACATCGCCTACCGCTTGCTCGGCTCCCTCGCCGAGTCCGAGGACGCCGTCCAGGAGGCGTACGCCCGCTGGTACGCGCTGCCGGGCGGCCGGCGCGACGAGATCGTGTCCCCCGGCGCGTGGCTGACGACCGTGACCGGCCGCATCTGCCTGGACGTGCTCGGCTCGGCGCGGGCCCGCCGTGAGCGGTACGTCGGCGCCTGGCTGCCGGAGCCGCTGCCCGACCGTCCCCAGCGCGAAAACGGCCAGGAGAGCCTCGCCGACCAGATCGTCCTCGACGAGTCGGTGGCCATGGCCTTCCTCGTCGTCCTGGAGTCGATGACGCCCGCCGAGCGGGTGGCGTTCGTCCTGCACGACGTCTTCCGCTACCCCTTCGCCGAGATCGCCGACGTCCTCGGCCGCACCCCGGCGGCCTGCAAGCAACTGGCGGCCTCCGCCCGGCGACGGGTGGGCGCCCCTCCCGCCCCCGGAACGGCCACCGCGCAGGCCGACACCATCCGCCGCCTCAAGAAGGCCTGGGAGGACAAGGACGTCGCCGCCCTCGTCGCCGTCCTCGACCCCGCCGCCGTGATGACCGCCGACGGCGGCGGGCTGGTCGGCACCGTCCTGCGCCCGGTCGAGGGCGGCGCGCTGATCGCCCAGTACATGCTCGCCATCGCCGACAAGGCGCCGGGGCTGGAACTCCTGGAGCGATCGGTCAACGGCGTGCCCGGCCTGGTGGCCCGGCGCGACGGCGTCGTCATGACGGTGGCGTCGTTCGACGTCGCCGACGGCCGGGTCACCCGGATCTGGGCGGTCCGCAACCCGGAGAAGCTCGGGCCCTGGGGTCTGTAGGCCCTACCCGGCCGCCTTCATGAACGACGTCCAGATCCGCGCCGGCAGCTCGGAGTCCAGGGTGTCCGGGGCAGCCCCGCCGAGGCCCTCCAGAGAGAGCAGCTTCATGTCCTTCAGGTCCGCCCGGAACACCGTCACCGCCGTCGACACACGCGCGTTGTAGCCGACGAACCACCCCGCCGTACGGTCCACGGTGGTACCGGGCTTCGCCGCCACGTCCGGTCCGGCTTCCGCGGCCGCCTGCGCGCTGCCGCCACGAACCGCGCCCTTCAAGGCCGCGTCGACCTCCTCCGCCGCAGCCGCGCTCAGCGCCTGGACGGCCGTCGGCAGCCGCAGCGCGAGCACCTCCCCATTGCGGGTGATCCGCAGCACCGAGTAGGGGTCGGTGCGGCTGCCTTTCGCCCCGAAGGCGGCGTACGCGTCGGCGGCCCTGATCGCGCTCGGCGTGGAGTTGCCGACACCGAAGGCCGGCACGAGCTCGCCCATGCTGCCCGGGAGGAGGCCCAGGTCCGTGGCGGTCTGCTGCACCCGGTCCAGGCCGACGTCCATGGCGAGCTGCGCCATCGGCCCGTTGACGGACTGCTCGATCGCGCTCCGCAGGCTCACCGGGCCCCAGCTGCGTCCGCCGTCGTTGGCGGTCTTGGCGGTCTTCCCGTCGCGCCCCCAGTACGGCCCCTCCGGGGTCATGACGTTCACCCCGTGGTCGCCGTTGTAGAGGGTGGCTGGCGTCACCGGCGAGCGGCTGCCGCCGCGCTGGCGCTGCACGCCCTGGCCGAGCCCCGCCGCGTACACCAGCGGGGTGAAGGCCGAACCCATGGGCACCGACGAGGCGTTGGCGTTGTCGTACCCCTGCTTCAGGTAGTCCGGGCCGCCGTACAGCGCGACCATCCGCCCGTCCGGGGCCACCGACGCGGCGCCGACCTTCAGCAGCTTGTCGGCCTCGCGGGCGTTCGGGTCGATGCCCTTCGTGGCCTCCTGCACGGCCGCCGCCAGCGCGGTGACCCGCGGCTTCTCGAAGGTGGTGAAGATCTGCTGGCCGCCGAGGTCGAACTGCGCCGGGGTGATGTCGCTGTGGCCCTCGACGTAGGCCCTGGCCATGTCCACCAGGTAGCCGACCTGGCCGCTCAGCCCCGCCGCCTTCGGCTGGGGCCTCGGTTCGGGGAACTCCGTGTAGCCGGCGCGCTCGGCCGCGGACAGCTTTCCGGCCTTCACCATCCGGTCCAGGATCCAGGACCACCGGTCCTCGGCGCGCTCGCGGTTCTCCTCGCCGAGCGCCGGATCGAACTGCCCTGCCCCCTTCAACAGGGCCGCCAGGAAGGCCCCTTCGCTCGGGTTCAGCTGCGAGACGTCCTTGCCGTAGTACGCGGCGGCGGCCCGTTCGATGCCGTAGCTGCCGCGCCCGAACCAGCTGGTGTTCAGGTAGCCGGCCAGGATGTCCCGCTTGCTCATCCGCTGGTCGAGCTTGATCGCGATGACGGCCTCGCGGAGCTTGCGGGACATGGCCTGGCGCTGGTTCAGGTAGCTGTTCTTGACGTACTGCTGGGTGATGGTCGAGCCGCCCTGGGTGTCGCCGCCGGTGGCCATCGAGACGACCGCCCGGCCGATGCCCGAGAGCGAGATCCCCGGATCCGAGTAGAAGGTCTCGTTCTCCGCGGACAGCACCGCCCACTGCACCGGCTCCGGCACCCGGTCGAGCGGCACCTCCTGGCGGTTGGTCTCGCCGATCCGGGCCATCTCGGTGCCGTCGGCCCAGTAGTAGACGTTGTTCTGCTGGGTGGCGAAGGCGTTGAGGTCCTCGGGCACCTCGGTGGTCGCGTAGAGCCAGGCCGCCAGCGCCGTGACCGTCACCGCTCCGGCACCGGTGAGCAGGAGCAGCTGCCGCCAGGACGGCAGCCAGCGGCGGATCCCGCGCCGGCCCCGGCGCGGGTAGTCGAGCCGCCGTAGCGGGTGCCGTCGTCGGCGCCCCGTCTGGTCCTCGTCGCCCCCGCCGTTGCCCCCGCCCTTGCCCCCGACCCTGTGTAAACGCACAGCCCGGTCTCCGATCTGTCGGTGGATGCAGTCCCCGTCAAAGGGGTAGACGCCTGCGGGACCGCGCCAGGACGCCACCAAATCGGTGTGATCATGTTCATACCGCACACGACCGCTCGCGTTGAACCACCGCCGAGCCACCGCCGTACCCGGCGCCGAACCGCCACCGTCGGCGCCCCGCGCCGCGCCTGACCTGGACGACCGCCAGAATGACCCCATGAGGTTGATCCACACCGTGGCCGGCGTGCTCGTGCTCCTGCTCGTCATCGGCAGCATCCTGCGCACGCTCGTCGTACCCCGCGGCCTGTACTCGGCGCTCGTCTTCCGGCTCTGGGCCGCGCTCCGGCTGCTGCTGCGCGTCTGGGCCGCGCCCTTCGGCACCTACCGGGCGCAGGACCGGGCACTGACCTGGCTCGCGCCGCTCGTGCTGCTGGGCATGCTCGGGGTGTGGCTCAGCGGGATGCTGCTCGCGTACACGCTGCTGCTGCACGGCACGTCGGAGCTCGACTGGTCGGTCTCGTTCCGCGAGGCCGGATCCAGCCTCTTCACACTCGGCTTCGCCAGCGGCGACCGCCTGCACCTGTCCGTGATCGACTTCATGGCCGCCTCCAGCGGCCCGCTCGTCATCGCGCTGCAGATCGCCTACCTGCCCACCCTCTACGCCGCCTACCAGCGGCGCGAGACCGAGGTGACGCTGCTCCAGTCCCGGGCCGGCGAGCCCGCGTGGGGCCCGGAGCTGCTGGCCCGGCAGTCCCTCGTCGACACCGAGACGGCCCTGCCGCAGCTCTACCGGGACTGGGAGCGGCTGGCCGCCGACATCGGCGAGAGCCACTCCAACTACCCGGTGCTGCTCTCCTTCCGCTCCCCGCAGCCCAACCGCAGCTGGGTCGTCGGCCTGATCGCCGTCATGGACGCCGCCGCCCTCCACCTCGCCCTGTGCCCGCGCTCCGCCCCGCCCGAGGCCCGCCTGGTGATCCGCGCCGGCTTCACCGCGATGCGCGACATCGCGCGCGCCCTGCGCGTCGACTTCGACGCCGACCCGGACCCGGCCACCCCGATCCGCCTCACCTACGCCGAGTACATCGGCGCCGTCGCGATGATCACCGCCGCCGGGTTCACCCGCGAGCGGCCGGTCGAGGACGCCTGGCGCCACTTCAACGGCTGGCGCGTCAACTACGAGGCCCTCGCCTACGAACTCGCCCGGCGCAGCGACGCCGTCCCCGCCCTGTGGTCCGGCCCCCGCGACTTCCGCGCCCCCGTCATCCCCCCGACCCGGCCCGCCGACCGCCGCCCCGACCAGGCCGGGCCCGGCCTGCCCCCGGCCTGACGGCGGCTCGCCGGCCGCGTCGAGAAGGTGCCCTGCCCGGCCGGGCGGCGAAGCCGGCCGGGCAGGGGTGGGCCAGGAGGTCAGGCCTGGCGGGTCTGCGCCCAGGTGTAGAGGTGGCGGGCACTGTCACCGAAGCGCGTGGCGTAGAGCGTGTTGGTCTGCCCGCCCGCGAGGTCCTCGCTGGTGGTGGTGACGCCGACGACGGTGCCGACGCCGGTGCGCGTGTCGAAGCGGGTCAGGTGCGGGCCGCCGCTCGCTCCGTGGGACATGTCGCAGGACTCGCCCCACAGGAGGGGGGCCTTGGGGCCGGGGCGGGCCGGTCCGGCGCAGTGGATCATCCGGGATCCGGCGTACTTGGCGGCGGGGTTGTTGAGCCGGTCCTTCGGGTACCCGAAGGTGTGGATGAACTCCCCCTCGACGGGCCTGGTGAACGCGATCCGCTGGGCTCCGGTGACGTCCGCGATGCGCCGCCCCTCGGCCGAGGGGTTCGCCACCAGGACTCCCGTGTCGTGGCCGGCCACGGCGACGTCGCTCGACGTCGTCGTGGCCGGGTCGGCGTCCCAGCGGGCGGAGGTGGCCATGCTCCTGATGCTGAAGCCGCCGAGCGGCTTGGTGCCGTTGCGGTAGCCGGGCACGAAGTAGACGTTGTGCCGCCAGGTGCCGTCGGCGGCGGAGGGGCCGACGCCCCGCAGGCAGTGCGCCGCCGTGACGACGGTGCTGCGGTTGGCGCTCTCGACGACCGTCGCCGTGCAGCTGCCGTCGTAACCGTCGGAGAAGGTGAAGAAGAGCCGCCCGACGCTCTCGTTCACCGCCCCGCCGTGCGTCCAGGTCGCCCCGGGGTCCGGCGTGTTCGGGGGAAGCGGCAGCGGATCGTCGGGCGTGTTGTCGTCCTCGGGCACGGGGGTGATCTCGGGGACCACCGCGCCCGCCAGCTTCATCCGGGCCGGGGTCCAGTAGGCGTCGATCCGGCTGCGCTCCTGGTCGGTCGTGGCTCCGGCGTGCGTCGCGATGGGCTCCGGTTCCGCGGCGTGGGCGGCGGCCGGCAGCAGGACGGCCGCCGCCGTGGCCGCGCTCAGCAGGAGGGCTCCCGCGGCGGCGAGGTTGCGGGGGAATGCTCGGTGTTCGGCTGACATCGTTGCCATTCTCGGTAGGGTCCGGTTCGTTTCGGGGGACGGTCGCGATCAGGCGACGGGTGCGGCTTCGGCGGCCCGGTACAGCGGCTCCGTGATCGCGGAGGTGAACTGCGGACCGACGAGGTGCCGGGTGCAGGAGGCGGTGCCGCGCTCGCACACCCGGCCCGAGGAGTCGAAGAAGGCGCCCTGGGTGTTGTCGCCCACGACGGTGCCGATCCCCGAGGACGGGTCGAAGTCGGCGACGCGGGGACCGCCGCTGGAGCCGCCGCCCATCACGCAAGGGGCGCCCCACTCGCCCCGGGGCTCCGGGTGCTCCTTGGTACCGGGGTACTCACGGGTCCGTCCCGCGCAGTGGGCGAGCCTGGCCCCGGTGAACTCGGGCAGACCCGCGCGCGAGGGGTCGCCCGAGGCCTCGCGCGGGTAGCCGAAGTGGTGGACCGACGCGTTGCCCGGCCGGTCGAAGCCGATGCGCTGTGCGGCACCGACGGCGTCCTGCACGCGCTCGCCCGCGGCGTTGCCGTTCAGGACCAGGAACGCCTGGTCGTACGCGTCGAACTTCAGGCCGTTCTGCTGGTCGTTGAGGAGCCAGGTGGCATCGGCGACCCCGGCGCGCGCGACGAACCTGCCGTACGGCGCGAGGCCGTCGTGGTAGCCCGGGACGAACATCTCGTTCGACAGCCACTCGTCGTTCTCACCGAGGAGGTCGGTGCTGTTGACGCAGTGCGCCGCCGTGACGACGGTGCTGCGGTTGGCGCTGTTCACGACGGTCGCGGTGCAGCTCTCGTCCTCACCGTGGTTGGTGAAGAAGAGCCTGCCCACCGTCCCGCTCAGGGTGGCGGTACCGGTCCACGGGGCTCCGTCGGGGCCGCTCCTGGGCGGGTTGCCGGACGACGGCTGGGTCAGGGCGGCGATCCGCGCCGGGGTCCAGTAGTCCAGGACGGCTTGCTGCTGCGCGGCCGTGACCGCCTCCGGATGGACGGCCACCCGGCTCGTGGCGGCCCCGTCCTCCGGCACCGCCCCTGCGGACGGGGCCAACGCGAGGCCGGCGGCCAACACGACTGCGGTCAGGGCGGCTTGGGTGCACGCTCGGCCGGGGGTCCGGCTGTGACGAAGGCGATTCCGGCAATCGGTATGTGACATGTGCGGCACTGTAGGGACGGGACATCAGGTTCTCGTCTGGACCGCGTTTCATCCCTTCATCGGTCACATCAGTTTCCTGTGACGACGTTTCATTCTCGTATCGGCGACCGGGGCCGTCCTCGTCCCCGCAAGCCCCGCCGGGCACCGGCCGGACGAGGTCCGGCAGCGGATCGATGTGCTTCACGAGGAGTCCCACGGCCCGCCGTGGGCCGCATCTCGCGAGCAGGCAAAATGGGGGTCATTACTGGGTAAAGAACTTCACCCCTTATGATCGCCGCGTGAATCACGAGGTCATCGACGGAATACCAGTCCTGTGGGCCCCCGCGCCCGGCCCGCTGGAGGCCGAGCTCATCTTCGGGTGCGGGGCGCGGGACGAGACGCTGCGCACGCTCGGGGTGGTCCACCTCGTGGAGCACCTGGCGATGAGCACGCTGCCGCGGCTCCACCACGACCACAACGCGTCCGTCGACCTCGAACTCACCCGGTTCACGTGCTCCGGGCAGCCCGAGCAGGTCGTGGACTACCTGGGCGGGGTGTGCGCCGCGCTGAGCGATCTGCCGCTGGACCGCATCGACCGGGAGGCCGGGGTCCTGGAGGCGGAGGACGGCCGGGTCGCCGTCCCCCAGACCGCCGAGCTGCTCTCGCACCGGTACGGCGTCCAGGGCCTCGGGCTCGCCGCCTACCGCGGGCCGGGCGCCGACCGGATCACCGTCGAGGCCGTCCAGGACACGCTGTTCCGGTACTTCCACGCCGGCAACGCCGTCCTCGTCCTCACCGGCCCGCCGCCCGCCGGGCTGCGCCTGCCGCTGCCCGCCGGCGCGCGGCCCGACCGCGCCGGAGCCCGGCCCGCGCTGCTCAGCGGCCGGTCCTGGCGCCAGGAGGACGTCCCCGGGCCCGGCATCGCGCTGCACGGCGCACTGGCGGACGCCGCCCTCATGGCGGCCGTCGCCGTGTTCGCGCAGCGCCTGCGGGACAGCGCCCGGCACGCCTTGGGCCTCACCTACGACGTCGGCGGCAGCCTCGACAACGCCGGCGCGGCCACCGGCGAGCACACCGTGTACCTCGACGCCCGCGAGGGCCAGGAGCAGACCGTCAGCGAGCTGCTCTGGCACGAGGCGCTGCGGCTCGCCCGCGACGGCGTCACCGAGGCCGAACTCGCCGAGGAGCGCGAGGGCATGCGCGAGGTCTGGACCGACCCGCGCAACACGATCGCCGAACTCGGCCACGCCGCCGCCCGGTCGCTGTTCGGCGAGACCTACCGCGACGCGCCCGCGCGCCTCGACGCCCTCGCCGCCGTCACCCCCGACCGGGCCCGGCGCGCGTTCGCGGACGCGCTGCGCACCGCCCTGCTCGTCGTGCCCTGCGGCGTCGAGGTCTCCCCCGTCCTGCCCGACGGCACCCCGGTGCCCCGCCACCGCTGCACCCACCACACCGAACTGCCCGCCGACGGCGAGGTGTTCAAGCCCCCGCTGGCCGACCGGCTGCGCTACTCGGCGGCCCGCAAGACGCGGTTCGTCGTCAACCACGCCGGGGTGTGGGCGCGCGAACCCGACGGCGAGATCCACCACGTGCCGTTCGACGACATCGCGGCCGTCGAGGTGCGCGGTCCGGCCCGGATCGTGTACGGGCACAGCACCTGCTTCGTGCCCGTCGTCCCCGACCTGATCGGCGACATCAGCGCGGCCGCGCGGGCCATCGACGCCGCCGTCCCGGCACACCTCGTCTACCACGCGTCCGCGCTGCGCAGCGCCGACTGACGGCACCGACCGACCGGTCCCGACCCGACCATCACTTCCGAGGATCCACCGTGCCCACGTACGCCGCCATCACCTCCGCCCCCTCCGAACAGGTGCTCACCGCCCTCGCACGAGGCAAGCGCGGCGGCTACCTCTACCGGGGACCGCAGGGCACCGGCCTGCTGTTCGACCCGCCGAAGCCGCGCTTCGGCCGGATCAGCCGCAGCCGCATCATGGACCCGGCCTGGATGCTCGCCGTCGACTCCAAGACGACGGTGTGGCTGCTGGAGGACGCCGAGTGGGGCCTGTGCGTCACCGTCTGCTTCCCCGGCGGCGGGTACGAGAACATGGGCTGGGCCCGCGACTGGACCCCGCCGGCCGACCCGGCCGAGTACGCCGCCCACCGGACCGACTGGGACTCCTACTGCGGGAAGATCGCGCGCAAGGCCGGCCTCGCCGACCCGGCCGCGCTCGCCGCACTGCGCAACGACCCGGCGCCGGACGGCAGTCGGACCTCCGGGGAGGAGCTGATGCGCCGCCTGTGCGAGCTCGTCGGCGCGCCGACCGCGGTGATCGGCCAGTCCCTCGGCCTCCAGGCGGGGCCCGCCGGGCGGGACTTCGTCCGCTTCGAGGCCAAGGGCCGGTAGGCCGAGGGACGCTGGCCCGCCGGGATCACACCTCGACGGGCGCCGACGACTCCAGCGAGCGCTCGGCGGCCGCGAGGATCTCCACCACGCGCAGCCCGAACTCCGCGCCGCACGCGTGCGGTTCGCCCGTGCGCGCGGAGTCCCGGAGGGCGTCCAGGGCGCGGTGCAGGGCCGCGATCGGGCCCTCGCCGCGCTCCGGCAGGTGGGCCACGCCGTGCTCCCCGCGGATCTCCATGCCCGTGCCGCCGGCCGCGACCGGCGCCGTCAGGCTGAGCGCCAGCGTGCTGGACGCGCCGCCCGCGTGGCGCAGCACCAGGTGGATCGTGTCGAGCGGGCCGGCCACGGCCGTCACCCGCGTCGCATCGCCGAGCACCGGCAGCAGCACGGACAGCGCGTGCGGGCCGACGTCCCACAGCGCGCCCTTCTCCTGCCGCCACGGCGACGCCGCGTACGGGCTGCCGCTGCCGGGGGCGAACACCGAGCCGAGCCAGTCCGATCGGCCGGTGAACCAGCCGCCCAGGGCGGCCTGTTGCTCGATCCACGGGATCTGGTCACCGCCGAAGCGGACGGTGAAGAACACGACGGACGCGACGCGGTGCCGCTCGACGGCCCCGGCGACGCGCCGCGCGTCCGGGACGGTCAGCGCGACCGGCTTGTCGAGCAGCAGGTGGCAGCCGGCCTCGGCGGCGCGCACCGCGAGGTCGGCCTGGACGGTCGGCGGCAACGCGATCGAGACCGCGTCCACCTCGGCGAGCAGCTTGTCGAGGTCCGCGTACCCGGGCACGCCGTGCGCCGCGCCGAGCGCCGTGGCGGCGTCGGGACGGCGTCCCCACACGCCCGCGAACTCCAGCCCGGGGTGGTCGGCGAGGACGGGCGCGTGCACGCGCTCCGCCCAGGGGCCGGTGCCCAGCAGTCCGATCCGCACAGGGTCCTCCAAGGTGTTGCGGTGGTTCAGTTCTGCACGCGCGCCAGCGTGAAGCCGTCGTAGCCCTTGCTGCCGACGGTCTGCACGGACGTCGCGGTGACGCGCGGCTCGGCCGCGATCACGTCGTGCAGCCTACGCGTGGCGACGACGGCGGGGTCGGTGCCGGCCGCGTCCGCGACGGCGCCGCCGCGGACCACGTTGTCGACCACAATCAGCGAGCCCGGCCTGGTCAGCTTGAGCGCCCACGCGAAGTACGCGGGGTTGTTGACCTTGTCTGCGTCGATGAAGACGAGGTCGAAGGGCTCGCCGCCCTCCGCGCCGATCACGGCCAGCGAGTCGAGGGCGCTGCCGAGCCGCACCTCGGCCACCTTGTCCAGCCCGGCGCGGGCGAGGTTCCCGCGGGCGACCTCGGCGTGCTTCGGGTCGATCTCCAGGGTGATCAGCGTGCCGTCGGCCGGCAGGGCGCGCGCCAGCCAGATCGCGCTGTAGCCGCCGAGCGTGCCGACCTCCAGGATCCGCCGGGCCCCGACCGTCAGCGCCAGCAGGTGCAGCAGCTTGCCCTGATTGGGGGCGACGGCGATGTGCGGCAGGCCCGCCGCGTCGGCGGCGGCGGACGCGGCCTCCAGGACGGGGTCGTGGCCGACCAGCGTGTCCGAGAAGTACGCGTCCACGGCGTCCCAGGTCGGCTGCGTCATCGGGGCCTCCAGTGCTCGGTGCGGTGCGGGCGGTGCCTTCGGTGCGGGCTGTGCGTGATCACACGCTACTCCGCACCGCCGCCGACGCAGGTGACCCCGCGGCCCGAACGTCAGTCCGCCACCGGCTCCTTGACGCTCTCCGATGCCGCCGCCTCCGCCGCCTCGTGCGCGGCGTGCGCCTTCGCGGCGCGCCGCTTCATGAACCACGCCGAGCCGGCGCCCACGACGACGGCCGCCGCCAGCCCGGCCCACGAGAAGCGCGACAGCCACGGCTCGATGCTCTTGCCGACCTTGTAGACCAGCAGCGTCGTGCCGCCGGCCCAGACCACGCCACCGAGCACGTTCGCGATCAGGAACTTCCAGTACGGCATCTTCAGCGCGCCCGCCAGCGGCCCCGCGAAGATGCGCAGCAGCGCGATGAAGCGGCCGAAGAAGACCGCCCACATGCCCCAGCGCTGGAACGACCGCTCGGCGGTGGCCAGGTGGGAGGGCCCGAAGTGCTTGGGGAACTTGCGGCCGAGCTTCTCGAAGAGCGGCTTGCCGCCCTTGCGCCCGATCGAGTAGCCGATCGAGTCGCCGATGATCGCGCCCGCGATCGCCACGCCGGCGATGCCCCACGGGCTCACGACGCCCTTGACAGCCATCAGCGTCGCCGTGACCAGCGCGATCTCGCCGGGCAGCGGGATGCCCAGCGACTCCAGACCGATGATCAAGCCCACGAGGCCGTACACGGCCCCCGGGGGGACGCTCTCGATCCAGGCGTCGATGTGCAAGGCCAGTACCTCCGTGGCAGGTCGGTGCGGGCGCGCCCCTGTGCGGTGCGCCCGTCCCGGCGGTCTTCCGATGGCGGCACGCGGGCCGCTCCCCCTCTGACCAGGCAGCCTAACGTGCCGGCCGGCCGTGTTCTCCCCGCCGATCGCCTGGTCTTACCTGGTCTTACGACGTACGGGCCGCGGCGGAGGTTCCGCTACCTTCGGCCGATTCCCTCTTTTTGGCAAAGCGCAGTGCGACCACGGACGGCCTGCCGTTCACACGGGCCGCGAGGGGCAGCAGCGCCCGGACGATCCCGCGCCCGCCCTCCGGGTACACCTCGCGGACGTCCGTCACCGCCGGGTGGGCGGTGGCGAGCTTCCCGC
Organism: Kitasatospora sp. NPDC057904; assembly: GCF_042887925.1. Taxonomy (NCBI): domain Bacteria; kingdom Bacillati; phylum Actinomycetota; class Actinomycetes; order Kitasatosporales; family Streptomycetaceae; genus Kitasatospora; species Kitasatospora sp. NPDC057904. The sequence continues at coordinate 411,380 of NZ_JBHVOL010000004.1, read as the reverse complement.
GCTCGCCCGCGTCCATGCCGAACGGCATGGCCGGCGCCTTGTAGTACTTGTCCCGCAGCTTCCCCTGGACGGCCCGCGCGCTGAACCAGCGCGGCACCGCGTCGAGGACGAAGGTCGCGCCGGGGAAGCGCTCGGCGCAGGCCGCGATCAGCCCGCGGACCTCGGGCGGGCGCAGGTACATCAGCAGGCCCTGGGTGCTGATGAGCACCCCCTGCGCCGGGTCCACCTCGTCCATCCAGCGCGGGTCCGTGGCGGAGCACACGACGATGCGGTGGCGCGCGTCCGGCGGGAGCAGGCGCTCGCGCAGCGCGGCCGTCTCCGGCAGGTCGACGGAGATCCAGCGGGCGCGCCCGTTGTCGACCCGCCAGGCCTGCGTCTCCAGGCCCTCGCCCAGGCAGACGACGGTGCCGCGCGGGTTGCGGGCGAGGAAGTCCGCCACCTCGCGGTCGAAGCACGCCGCCCGCAGCGCCTGGAGCTGCGCGACCGCCGCCCGGCGCCCGAACCGCTCCTCGAACGGGAAGTCGATCCGCCCGACGAGCTCGACCGCCTTCGGGTCGTGCAGGACCGCGTCCGGCCGCCGGGCCTCCACCGCCCGGTGCCACAGCGTCCACAGCGCCGTCTCCGGCACCTCCCCCAAGTCCGGCCGCTCCACGCCGCCCATCGCCCTCTCCCTCCGCCGTCCACCCGAGCACCCGCTCGAACCCGCCGATTCTCACACCCCGGGACGACGGCCGCGCGAGCCGACGCGCGGCCGGGCCCACCGGAAGGGGCCAGCCGCCTCAGCCGACGCTGAAGGCGCCGTCCGGGGGTGGCGGGGAGTCGGTGGCGTCGGCGTCCGTCACCGGGGGTGTGCGGCCGACCAGGGTGGCGAGGTCGGTGCCGTCCGTCAGGCGGGCCGGGAAGATGTCGGCGGCCAGGGCGCGGGAGAGGTCCGCGACCGGGAGCGGGGCGGTCGAGCCGGCCAGCAGGATGTTGCCGTAGCGGCGGCCGCGCAGCACCGGGGCCTCGGCGATCAGGCAGACCTCGGGGAACACCGCTCGCACGGTCGCGGCCTGGGCGCGGGCGAAGGCCAGCGGCGGGCCGTCGGCGAGGTTCGCGGCGTAGCAGCCGCCGGGGCGCAGCGCGGCGGCTGCCAGGCGCAGGAACTCCACCGACGTCAGGTGCGCGGGCGTGCGGGAACCGTGGAAGACGTCGGCGACGACGAGGTCCAGCGATCCGGCGGGTACGGCGGCCAGGGCGGTGCGGGCGTCGCCGACCGTCGCCGTGATGTCGACGCCGGGCCCCTGCCACGGCAGGTGCTCCTCGACCAGGGCGAGCAGGGGGCCGTCCACCTCGACGACCTGCTGCCGCGACCCGGGCCGGGTCGCGGCGACGTACCGGGGCACGGTGAGCGCCCCGCCGCCGAGGTGGAGCACGTCGAGGGGACGCCCGGCGGGGGCGAGCGCGTCGGCGAGGTGGCCGAGGCGGCGGGTGTACTCGAACTCCAGGTGCGTGGGGTCGGCGAGGTCGACGTACGACTGCGGCGTGCCGTCGAGGGTGAGCAGCCAGCCGCCGTCGCGGTCGATGTCCGGCATGAGCTTGGCGAACCCGAGGTCGGTGGGCCGCCCGACCGGCACCGGCTCGTCGGTCACGCGGGCTCCCCGACCGGCACGGCCGGCAGGTAGGCGTCGAGCCAGCGGTCGAGCTCGGCGAAGACCTGCGTGCGGGCGCTCTCGCCGGACAGGACGAGGTCGTGCATGCCGCCCTCGATCCGGACGATGGTGACGTGCCGGCCGAGGTGCGGGCCCTGGGCGGCGATGTCGTCGGCGCGCAGGACGCCGTCGGCGTGGTGCAGGGCGTTGTGCCACTTGGTGGTGGAGATCGACGCGGTGGAGGCCATGAGCAGCACCGGCACGTCGATGCCGAGCCCGCGCCGCACCCGCCGGTGCCCCTGGTGGATGGCCGCGAGCCAGCCGGCGAACAGCGGGAAGCCCTCGGGCCGCTTGAGCCGGAGGTCGAAGTCCCACTCGCCGCGGTGGTCCTTGTGGAGGCTGTGCGTGTAGTGCGGGTTCAGCCCGGAGGGCAACACCCGCGTCGGCGCGACCCGGGCGATGGCCGAGACGGCCGGGCCGCCGAAGGTCACGGCGGCGGCCGAGGCCGGCATGGACAGGAAGGGGCTGTTCAGGAACAGCCCGTCGATCAGGCCCCGCCCGGAGCGCCGTCCGGCCCACAGCGCCCCGATCAGGCCGCCGGTGGAGTGCCCGTTCAGCAGCACCTGCCGGTGCCCGTCCGCCTCGCGGACGATCCGCACCGCCTCGTCGATCTCCTCGTCGTACTCGACGAGGTCGCGCACGAAGTTCGGCGACTGGTGCGGGCGCAGCGAGCGCCCGTACTTGCGCAGGTCGAGCGCGTAGAAGGAGAACCCGAGCGCGACGAAGTGGTCGGCGAGGTTGGTCTGGAAGAAGTAGTCGTTGTACCCGTGGACGTACAGCACGGCCTTCTCGGACCCCGGCACGAGCCGGCGCACGAGCGTCGCGCAGACCTCGCCCTCGTAGTCGCGCCGCAGCGGCAGCTCGACCGCCTCGTAAGGGGCACCCAGGATGTCTTCCCGAAACTCCATCGCTTCTCGCCGCACCTATCCGCACTCGGGCCCGCCGCAGCAGGTCTCCACCGTTCCCGAGCCCCGACGATACCGGCCGGTAGCCCCGCCCCGCGCGGCGGTGCCCACCCGGCGGGAATCAATCGGCGACCGTGTCCGGGCCGGACCCGTCGTCACCGTCGGCATCCAGCACCTGGCCACAGGTCTCGGCCCGCCGGAGCGCCGTCTCGGCCTCAGCCGTCTCGCCCACCCCGTGCAAGGCATCGCCGAGGCAGTACCAGGCCGCCGCCTCGCCGTCGGCCGAGCCGAGCCGCCGGAACAACACGAGAGCCTCGCGGGCCGCGTCCGCTGCTTCCTGGAACCCGCTCCGAGAACAGAGGGCATCTGCCTGACCGAGCAGTGCCACGGCCTCACCGTCCTCGTCACCGAGGTCCAGGTACAGCCGCCGGGCCCGCTGGAAGGCGTCGGCTGCGGCCTGATGATCACCTCCCTCACCGAAGTCCAGACCGAGTTTGTCCTGCAGCTTCGCCTCACCGTGGCGATCGCCCAGAGCCCGATGGATTTCGAGGGCCTGTTCGTGAGCGGCAATCGCCGCGCCGACGTGGCCTGCTTCCCGGAGCACGTCGCCGAGGTTGGTCAAGGACCGGCTCTCCGCCGGTCGGTCACCCACCTCCTGCACAGCACGCAGTGCCTCCTGGTGGGCCTGGATCGCCTCGCCCCGACGGCCTGCTTCCTCCAGCACGGCACCGAGGTTGTTCCACACCCCACCCTCACCGTGCCGGTCACCGCGCTCCTGGAACACGGCCAGTGCCGGCCGGAGTACGTCCTCGGCCTCCTCGAACCGGCCCAGTCCGTTCAGGGCCGCGCCGAGATTGCCGCAGGTACGGGCCCAATCGTGGCGGTCTCCTAGTTCCAGATGTATGGCCAGGGCCTTCTCGTGCGCATCCACCGCCTCTTCGAACCTCCGGACGGCCCCCAGGGCGAGCCCGAGGTTCCCCCACGACAGGGCTTCACCATGACGGTCTCCGAGTTCGCGGAACCCGATGCACGTCTTCTGGTGGATTGCGATCGCCTCCTCGAATCGGCCGGTCATCTGGAAGACCGCCCCGATCTCCTCCAACGCCGTCGCCTCGAGGTGGGGGTCCCCGAGATCTCTGGCGAGTCGGGCGGAATGCCGACCGGCCTCGACGGCCTCGTCGAAGCGACGAGTTTCCCCCATGGCCATGGCGAGGTTCGACCACACCGTCGCTTCCCCGTCCACGTCACCCAGTTCGCGATGGATGTCGCGGGCGCACTCGAGGATCTCGATGGCCTCGTCGAACCGCCGCATGTCCTGCAGGGTGGCCGCGATGTTGTTCAAGGTCCCGCCCTCACGACGGCGGTGGCCCAGCTCCCGATCGATGGCGAGGGCGTGCTGGTGGGCCGCGAGCGCCTCGTCGAAGCGCCGGACTTTGCGCAGAGAGTTGGCGAGGTTGCCCTGCGCGCTGGACTCGCCCCTGCGGTTACCGCACTGACGGAAGAGCTCGCCGGACCGTCCGAAGGCCTCTGCGGCTTCGTCGAAGCGACGGGCCTCGTGCAGTGCCAGACCGAAGTTGTTCCAGGCGGCAGCCTCGTCCGACGTGCTGTCGAGGGCACGAGCCGCATCCAGGGCCGCACGGGTGACCGTCAGACCGTCGTCCGTCCGGAACCTCCTGATCAGGTAGGAGCCCAGCGCCGGGGCCAGCTCCGTGACGAGCTCAGGATGATTCGTCGCCACCGCTGCCTGCACCGTCCCGACGAGGTTGGGACGTTCACGATCCATCCACGTGAGCGCATGCGAACGGTCGTGGAACACGCCGAGTTCAGGAGGACTGTCGGGCAGTGCCGTCACGGAGTCGTTGGCCGCACCCGCAGCGGCGACGTAGAACTCCAACAGGCGTCGCCGGGCTTGCCGGCTCGGCTCCGGATGCATCTGGGCCCGTTCGGCGGCGAACACGTGAACGAGGTCGTGCAGGTACCACCTGCCCCCCTCGGGGGTCTGTGAGACGAGGGCGGTACGAGCGAGTTGGGCGAGCATGATCCTGGTCTCACGAAGCGTCCGGCCCGCCAGGACCGCGGCCGCCACGGTGGAGATCTCGGGGCCGGGATTGAGCGCGAGCAGGCGGAACAGCTCGGCCTGCGAAACGGAGAGGCGCCGATGGGAACTGTCCAGAGTCAGCCGGATCCCGGTTTCCCCGTCCTGCAGCAGGTCCAGCCGGCCGGCCGAGTCCGTCAAGTCCTTCGCCAGCCAGCCGAGTTGCAGGTGCTGATCGACGATGAGCTGCGCGGCCGCAAGTCGCAGCGCCAAAGGCAGGTACCCACACAACTCCGCGACGAGCAGGGCACCATCGGGATCCGCAGCCACCCGGTCGTCATGCGGCCAGGCCGCTCTCACCTCCGACGCCATGAGATCCCGGGCCGCTTCGGGATCCAGCAGGCCGAGTCGAAGCACACGAGCGCCCAGCCCCGGGAGGATCTCCCGAGAGGTCACCAGCAGACGATGGCGAGCCGAAGCAGGCCGAAGAGGGATGACCTGCCGGGCGCTGGACACGTTGTCGGCGATGACGAGAACACCCGACTCGCTCCGGTCGAGTTCCGCCCGCAAGAACGCGGCACGCGCTTCGGTGTCGGGCGGGATGTTCTCCGCGGGGACGCCGAGCATCCGCAGCAGAGTGTCCAGCGCCTGTCCGGCCTCCATGCAGGTGTCGTCGTAGCCACGCATGTCCACGAAGAGCACTCCGCGGAACCAGCCCCGGTCCATGGCCGCACGGCCCGCCGCGATGGCGGCGGTCGTCTTGCCGATCCCGCCCAGCCCCGTGAGCATCAGCCCGGCGAAATCGCCGCCCGAGACCCCGTCGGGGGCCAGCGAAGCGAGGATGTCGTCGACGTCCCGGTCGCGGCCGGTGAACGCAACGGGCAGTGGCGGGAGCGGCGGCAGCGGCGATGCGGAAGTGCGGAGGACGCTTCCGGATCTGTGGTCATGGACGGTCACATGGGCGGTCCCCGCCTGGATCGTATGCCCGTGGAACGTCCCGCCGATGACCGCGTTCGATACCTTCGCACTCTTCGACCGCCTCTTGTCCGACTTGCGGCTCGACCCCACGCCACCCCACCCACTCGGATACAGGCCCGGTGCCCTGCACGGGCCTTGCCCCTCGCAGCGGGCCTTCCCCAGCGTACTGGCCGCGGGTGGGCGGGCGGCGCACCACCGGACCGCTCCCCGTGCGCCTGTGGTGCGCCGGTGGGGGTGTGGAACGCTACCCGGACGCGCGTCACTTCCCGTGACCGGCAGGCGAGTTGAGGGGGTCCGTAGATGGTGCAGCAGGACGAGGGTTCGACGGCCGGGCACACCGATCCGTCGTTGTACCGGTCGGCCGCGGAGGCGATGGCCGCGCCGGCCGAGACGCTGGCGTACGTCGCCGGGTTCGACCGGGCGGGGCGGCGGCCGGACGCGCTGCTGACGGTGGACGTCGACCCGGCGTCGGCGAGCTACGGGCGGGTGCTGAACTTCGCCGAACTGCCGACCCTCGGCGATGAGTTGCACCACTTCGGGTGGAACGCCTGCTCCAGCGCGCTCGCGCACGCCTGCCACGAGAACCCGGAGCGGCGCTACCTGCTGCTGCCCGGGCTGCGGTCGTCGCGGGTGCACGTGATGGACACCCGGCCCGATCCGGTGCGGCCGCGGCTGGTGAAGACGGTGGAGGCGCAGGAGCTGGCGGCCAGAGCCGGGTACTCGCGGCCGCACACGCTGCACTGCGGGCCGGGCGGGGTGTTCCTGTCCTGCCTCGGCGCCGGGGACGGGACGGACGGGCCGGGCGGGGTGGCGCTGCTCGACCACACCACCTTCGACGTGCTGCGCCCGTGGGAGACCGAGCGCGGGCCGCAGCACCTCGCGTACGACGTGTGGTGGCACCTCGGGACGAACGTCGGCATCACCAGCGAGTGGGGCACGCCGCGGATGGTCGAGGACGGGGTGGTGCCCGAGCTGCTGCTCGGGCGCAAGTACGGGCACGCCCTGCACTTCTGGGAGCTGGACTCGGGCCGCCACCTCCAGCGGGTCGACCTCGGCGACCAGTACCAGATGGTCCTGGAGCTGCGCCCGGCCCACGACCCGCAGGCGGAGTGGGGCTTCGCGGGCGTCGTCGCGAACGTCGAGGACCTCTCGTCCTCCGTCTGGCTCTGGTACCGGGACGGGCCGGCGTTCACCGCGCGCAAGGTGATCGACATCCCGGCCGAGCCGGCCAAGACCGAGGACCTGCCGCCCGCGCTCCAGCCGTTCGGCGCGGTGCCGCCGCTGGTCACCGACATCAACCTGTCGGTGGACGACCGCTGGCTGTACGTGTCGGCGTGGGGCACCGGCGAGATCTTCCAGTTCGACGTGTCGGACCCGTTCCACCCCCGGAGGACCGCCTCGGTGCGCCTGGGCGGGGTCACCGCCCGCACCCCGCACCCGGCCGAGCCGCTGCGGCCGCTGAGCGGGGCGCCGCAGATGGTCGAGATCAGCCGGGACGGGCGGCGGCTCTACCTCACCAACTCGCTGTACGGCGCGTGGGACGACCAGTTCTACCCGGACGGCATCGAGCCGTGGATCGTCAAGCTGGACGCGGACACCGAGGCGGGCGGGCTCACCGTGGACGAGCGGTTCTTCCCGCACGGCGAGGAGTTCCGCGGGCTGCGGGTGCACCAGACGCACCTCGCGGGCGGCGACGCCTCGTCGGACTCGTACTGCTACCGGTAGCCCCTCCAGCGGTGGCCGCCGCCCGGGGCCGGGAGGAGGTCACGGCCGCCGCCGGCCGGCGGAAGGGCGCCGCGCGGCGGGCCGAGGCGGATCAGGCGCTGGTCGGCGGCGCCGTCGTACCCGTAGGCCTCGGCGTTCGGTTCGAACGGCTCCGAGGGGATGAGGAGTTGACGCCGGAGGAGCATCGCGTGGTGGCGCGCGATCAGCCGGTCGTACTCGGCGGTGGTGGTCGTGGGGCTGCTGCTGATCTCCATAACCAGCCCAGTCAACGGCCTGCCCCGGCCCGGCCGGAAGGGCCGATGGCCCCGGGGGCACCCGGGACCATCGGACCGGACGTCAGCCCTTGGGTTCCGACGTGCGGCTCTCGGCGACCGGCCGGGGCTCCCCCTCGGCCTTCGCCGCGAGATCCTTGGCCGCGAGCTCCTTCGCTGTGAGCTCCTTCGCTGCAAGCTCCGTCGCCGCCCAACTCGCCAGCAGCCGCAGAGATTCGGCCGACGCGGAGCCGGGCTCGGCGTGGTAGGTGACGAGGACCTGGTCGGAGTCGTCGCCGGCCGGGCGCAGCGTCTCGTACTGGAGGCTGAGCCGGCCGACCACCGGGTGGTGCAGTTCCTTGGTGCCGTGACCCTTGTCCTGCACCCGGTACGCGGCCCACATGCGGCGGAACTCCTCGCTCTTGAGGGAGAGTTCGCCGATCAGGGAGGCCAGGCGCGGGTCGTCCGGGTCGCGCCCGGCGTCCAGGCGCAGGATGCCGACGACGTCGCTGGCCTTGCCCTCCCAGTTCAGGTACAGCTCGCGGGCGGCCGGATCGAGGAAGACGTGCCAGGCCATGTTGCGCTGCTCCGGCGGCATGGCGCCGAAGTCGCCGAGCAGGGCGGTGCCGAGCCGGTTCCAGGCGACGATGTCGAGCCGCCGCCCGAGGACGTACGCGGGCACGCCCTCCATCGCGTCGAGCAGCTGCTGCAGCGCGGGCCTGACCTGCTGGATCCGGGCGGCGGCGCGGCCCGGGCGGCGGCGGGCGGGCTTGGTGAGCCGGCCGAGGTGCTCGCGCTCGGCCGGGCCGAGCCGCAGCGCACGGGCGATGGCGTCCAGGACGGCGGAGGAGACGCTCTCGCCGTGGCCCTGCTCCAGCCGCGTGTAGTACGCGGTGCTGACCCCGGCCAGCTGGGCCAGCTCCTCGCGGCGCAGCCCCGGCACCCGGCGACGGGTGCCGAGGTCGGGCAGGCCCACGTCCTCGGGCCGCAGCCGGGCGCGGCGGGATCGGAGGAACTCGCTGAGTTCGGTGCGCTGGTCCATGTCTGCAGTATGCGGGCGGGCAGCCGCTCCCGGGGGCGGGCGAGGGTGATACTGCCGTGCGTAGGTTGCGCGCTGCTACGTTCCGCTTCCCTACGTCGGGGTTGCGTACGTTGATCGTTGGTCTGGTTGGCCCGTACGGTCCGGCGCAGCCTTGAGGACATGACGAACACGGGCATCACGAACGACACGGCTCAGGCTCCCACCCGCACCGCCGCCGCCTACGCGGCGCTCACCGCGAACTCCCCGCTCCGGAAGACCACCGTCGAGCGCCGGGCGGTCGGCGAGCACGACATCGTGATCGACGTCCGGTTCTCCGGCATCTGCCACTCCGACATCCACCAGGTCGGCGAGGACTGGGGCACCGGCATCTTCCCGATGGTGCCGGGCCACGAGATCGCCGGCGTCGTGAGCGAGACCGGCCCCGGCGTCACGAAGTGGAAGGTCGGCGACCGCGTCGGCGTCGGCTGCTTCGTCGACTCCTGCCGCGAGTGCGACAACTGCACGTCCGGCCTGCAGCAGTACTGCACCGGCGGCGGCATGACCCCCACCTACAACGGCGTAGGCCGCGACGGCCGGCCCACGTACGGCGGGTACTCGACGGAGCTGGTCGTCGACGAGGGGTACGCGCTGCGCATCCCGGACAACCTGCCGCTCGACGCCGCGGCGCCGCTGCTGTGCGCGGGCATCACCCTGTACTCGCCGCTCACCCACTGGGGCGCGGGCCCGGGCAAGAAGGTCGCGATCGTCGGCCTCGGCGGGCTCGGCCACATGGGTGTCAAGATCGCCCACGCCCTGGGCGCGGACGTCACGGTGCTCAGCCAGTCGCTCCGCAAGCGCGAGGACGGCGTGAAGCTCGGGGCCGACGACTACCGGGCCACCTCCGACCCGGCCACCTTCACCGAGCTGGCGGGCCGCTTCGACCTGATCGTCAACACCGTCTCGGCCGACCTCGACCTCAGCGCCTACCTCGGACTGCTGCGCGTCGACGGCACCATGGTCCAGGTCGGCGCGCCGGAGAAGCCCGTCACGGTGAACGCGCACGCGCTGCTCACCGGCCGCCGCTCGCTGGCCGGCTCCATGATCGGCGGGCTGCCGGAGACCCAGGAGATGCTGGACTTCTGCGGCGAGCACGGCATCACCGCCGAGATCGAGCTGATCAGCGCCGACCGGATCAACGAGGCCTACGAGCGGGTACTGGCGAGCGACGTCCGCTACCGCTTCGTGATCGACGCCTCGACCATCTGAGCCCGGCCCGGCCACGGAGCGCGACCCCGCGACTCCGCAACCATCCGAGCCCGCCCCGGCCGCGGAACGCGACGCCCCGTCCTCGGTGCTCTCCCGACACCGAGGACGGGGCGCTGTCACGCCCCGGCCGGACCGGCCGCCTCACCGCTGCCCGCCGACCGCCGCTGCGCCCTGCGCCGCTCGCGCCGGGCCCGGCCGCGCCGCACCGGCTGGTCGGGCACCCACCCGAAGGTGACGCAGGCGCCGATCACGCCGAGCAGCATCCCGAAGAGGAAGCCGCCCATGTTGGACGTCAGCCAGCTGCCCAGCGACGCGAGCACGGCCATGAACGAGTAGAACAGCCGCTGCGCCGGGTTGAAGACGATCAGCACGCCGCAGAGCACCATCACCGCCGGCACGAGGTAGCCGGCGATCCCCTGCATCCCCATGTGCAGGACGACCGGCAGCGGCGCCCGCAGGGTGAAGAGGATCTCGGCGCCCCCGAGCGTCACCAGCAGGCCGCCCCAGAAGGGTCGCTGTCCCCGCCAGTCGCGCCTGACCGGCCGGGCGGGCGCGACGGCTGCCGCGACGCCGGCGGTCGGTGCGGGCACGGGGACCGGCGCAGGGACCGGCGCAGGGCCGGACCCGGCCGCGCTCGCCGCGGCGGGAGCGGGAGCCGTCCCCTCGGCTCCGCCCCCTCCGCCACGGGCGCTCGGCGGTGTGGGCTCCGTCATCAGCAGCCCTTCGAGCTGAAGCTCAGCTTCAGGTGCGGCAGCTTGAAGCTGGCTGCGGTGCTGGCGTAGTTGTGCTGGTTCACGTTCACCATGTCGATGGTGTCGGCCTGCTGGCCGAAGACGCCCGGCTTGCCCTGAACCCCGGCCTTGGTGTACTCGCTGGCGTCGCCGCCGATCTCGATGTTGGAGAACGAGGCGTCGCCGGACATCATGTCGGAGTCGCTGGTGAGGTTCTGAGCGGTGACCGGGGTTCCGGCGTCACCGGCGTGGATCACCAGGTTGATGCCGCCGAGGTCGACGCTCTGGCACAGGTTGGTGATCTGGGCCGTCTTGATCGCCGTCACCGCGACCAGCACCTGCCCGCCGGTGTGCCCCTGGTTCGGGCTGTTCTTGATCATGTGGTCGAGGCTCCCGAACTGCTCGAAGCCGTCGCCGTGGAGCGAGGTCGCGGTGATCGTGAACGGCATGCCGGAGATCGAGAACTGCGTGGCGAGCACGCCCTGCGCGGTGAGCGTCATCAGGACGCCGCCCGCGACGACGGCCGGGACGGCCATCAGGGCGGTCCGCTTGAGCCGGACGCGTCCTCTTCCGGGCCCGGCCGGAGTGTCGGGTGCCTCCGCCCCGGCGGCGGCTTCCTCGGACATGGCCATGTGCGCTCCCTGGAGTGGGTGGATTGGGCAGTCACTGGCACGTTGTCCTGGCGCGGACAGCGTTCCGCGGCCGGCCGGTCGGCCGCCCCTCGGCAGCGGGGCGGAACCGGTCGGACCGCGATTGGAGCAACCGTGAAGCTACTGCCCGGTATTCGCCCGGTCAATAGAAGTGCACGAAGGGATCTTCACCAAACGATCCAGCCCATGAAACACTTTGACCAAACGTCAAATGATCCGTCCCGTAACGGAATTCATGATTCCGCGGCCGAACCGTCGGCCTCCCGGCCGATACCGAGCCGCCGCGCCGCCTCGGCCGGACCGAGGAACGGGGCGAGACAGAACAGGCTCAACGCCGGGAGGAGCTGCGGCAGTTCGGCCGTCCGCCCGGAGTTCACCCGCCGGTAGACCGCGCTGTAGACGCCGCCCACCACCGCGTCCACCAGGGGCTCCACCGCCACGTCGCACGGGAGTTGGGGCACCTCGGCGAAGAACGCCCGGAACCGCTTGAGCAGCTGCTCGCGCTCCCGGCGACCGGCCGGGCCGACCGCCTCGATCTCGATCACCGCCATGGTCGCGAACGCCGGCACTCCGGCCAGCAGTTGGAGCATCGCGCCCAGGGCCTGCCGGATCCCGGCACACCAGTCCGGCTCGGCCGCGAAGGCCGCCGCCATCCGCCGGATCACCACGCCGGTGCCGAACCGGTGGGCGGCGAGGAAAGCGTCCTCCTTGCCGCTGAACAGCTCGTAGAACACCGGTCTGGTCACGCCCGCCGCCCGGCAGATGTCGCTCACCGTCGCGTGCTGGTAGCCGTGCTCGGCGACGGTGTGGACCAGCCCGTCCAGCAGCCGCTCGCGCTGGGTCGCGGCGACCACCGCCGGGGGCAGCCGGCTCGGGCCGCGCTTGATCGAACGGGCCGGGTCACGGCCGGTGCGCGCCCCCGGCAGCAGGATCACGTCGGCCCCCCGGACGGTATTCCGCTCCATCACCAACTCCTGTGTCCCGTCTTGACATTGATGCAACACCGGGTTTACAACACTGGCAGGTTTCCAACCGGTGGGCGAACGACCGCCGGAGAACCCGCCAGGGCCCGCCGGCGCCGACTGCGCCACCCGGGCCCGGGAGCACGGCGGACGCACGCACGGCGGTGGCAGCCGCCGGCCTGCACCCCACTGCACCGCGCACCTCCGCACCCCTTCCGCCGCACGGCGGGCCCGTGGCGCCGGGCCCGCCCCGGCGCGGCCCGCTGGGAGCCGCACCGCCGTGCCCCCGCACCTCCCCCGCCGTGCACGCCACCACACCCGCACGCGGGCACCCCCACCCGACTCCGTACGGAGAGGCACCTTCATGCGCATCCGCCGCACCCTCGGGGCTGCCGCCCTCGCCGCCCTCGCCCTCGCCGCCACCGCCGTCGCCCCTGCCCAGGCCGACGCCGCCGCGGTCCTCACCACCGGCAGCCTGGGCGGCCCGGCCGCCTCGGTGGGCGACGTCCTCAATGCCAGTCTCACCTCCGGCACCACCGCCAACTTCTACGACAGCGCCACCAGCACCAACGGCATCAGCTGCACCAGCTCCTCCTTCTCGGCGACCGTCAGCGCCAACCCGGCCGCGCCCGGAAACGCCGTCGAGTCCCTCAACACCCAGACCTTCGACGGCTGCAGCTCCAGCGTCCTCGGCGTCACGGGCGTGCAGAGCATCAGCGTCGACAACCTCGCCTACACCAACACCGTCGGCGACGGCACCGGCAGCCCGGTCACCCTCTCCCCGGGCGCGGCCGGCCCGATGCAGACCACGGTGGTGCTCAACACCATCCTCGGCAGCGTCACCTGCGTCTACCAGCAGGCGACCAGCATCTCCGGCACCACGTCCAACAGCGACAACAGCATCTCCTTCGCCGCCCAGCCCTTCAACCTCACCTCCGGCTCCGGCCTGTGCTTCCAGACCGGCTACTTCACCGCCGCCTACGGCCCGGTCACCGACACCTCCGTGGCGGGCAGCCCGCTGATCTACGTCAACTGACCCGAAACGCGAACGAAGCGGCGTGCGGCCACCCCCGGTGGGGGCGCCCCCCGCGGGGGGGGGTTGGGGGGGTTGTTTCGGTCCCCGGGGGGCGCGGCCGGCCGGTGCACCGGGGCCGCCCCGTGAGGGACGGGACGTCAGACGCTCTCGGGCTGCGG
>NZ_JBHVOL010000004.1:378840-397961 GCF_042887925.1 Kitasatospora sp. NPDC057904 | reverse complement strand
GCGCCCCGCCCCCCCCCCCGGGGGGGGGCCCCCCCCCTTTTAAACCCAACACCCCCCCCCACCCCCCCCGCGGGGGGCCCCCCCCCCGGGGGGGCCCCCCCCGCCGCTCCCGTGTGGTGCTGCGTCAGATCGACCAGACCTGGTCCGAGTACTGCGGGATGCAGTCGAACTGGGTCAGCTTCTGGCCGACGGCCGCCGAGCCCGACCAGCCGATCATGCACTTGTTGCTCTTGACGTTGCGCAGCTGGTAGCCACCGGTCACCGGCTCCAGCTTCCACACCTGGTCGACGAACTGCGAGTCGCAGAAGATCTGCTGGACCTCGGCGCCGTTGTCCGGCGTCTGCCACGGCACGTAGGCGCACTTGTCGGACTTGAGGTTGCGCAGCTGGTAGCCGCCGTCGACCTTCTGGAGGTTCCAGACCTGGTCGACGAACTGGTTGGCGCAGCCGACCTGGACGAGGTTGGCGTGGTCCTCCGGCGTCTGCCACGGCACGTAGGCGCACAGGCCGCTGTAGTTGTTCTTCAGCGTGGCCGTGTGCAGGCGGGTGTCGAACACCCAGCCCGCCAGGTCGTCCACCCGGGTCTCCACCGCGCCGGTGCGGGTCTCCGCACCGGAGCCGAGGCAACCGCCCTGCCAGGAGAGGCTGTTGACGCCCGCCAGCTCGACGCCGCCGCCGGCCTTGGCGCGCAGCGCCGGGCCGCCGGTGTCGCCCTTGCAGATCGCGTCCTTGCCGGGCGTCTTGCCGGTGACGGCGACGGTGGTGGCGGTCGAGGACTGCACGGTGAACGAGGCGCTGTGCAGGGTGTTGGGCACCCACTCGTCCTTGGTGCGCCCGTACCCGGCCACCGTCAGCGTCTCACCGGCGGTGGGCGCGGCGCCCACCGCGACGGTCGGGATGCCCTGGGCCGGCTGCGCGAGCTTCACCAGCACCAGGTCACGGTCGGCGCGCGGCACCAGCTCGGTCACCTCGGAGGTGAACCCGCCACCGGTCGTCAGGTCGGTGCGCCCGACCGTCGCGACCGTCTTCAGCTTCGGCGCACCGGCCTGCAGCGCCTGCGGCTGCGCCGGGTTGTCGGCGAAACAGCTGCTCGCCGTCAGCACCCAGTACGAGTCCACGAGCGAACCGGTGCAGGCGCGCTGGCCGTTGCCGATGTCCAGCTTGGTGGTGAACGCGTACGTGCCGTTCGGCACGCCGTCCCCCACCACCGCACTCGCCGTACCCGCACTCACCAGGCTGCCGACCACGGCGGCCGAGGCCAGCATCCCCGTCATCCACGCGGCGCGCGGACGTGAGCGAAACACTATGGAACTCCTCATTCGGATTGTTGTGGACCCGGCGGCCCCAGGCCGCTCCAGGTCGTCACTTGGAGGCGCGGATCTCCGGCAGCGTGAACTGGCGGTGCTGCGGGTCCTGGAGCTCACGCACGCCCTGACCGCTGGGGCTCGGCATCTTCAGGATCGCGGGGGGCTTCCTCGGCCCGGGCCCGGTCGAGCCTCTGGACAGGATCCGGTCACGCAATCGCGCACGAACCGGCGCGGCGCGCATGGACGAGTTGCCCATTGTCCCCCCTTCCCCTGTGTCCCCTGGTCCGTCAGAAACGGCTGTCACCAGGGCCGTTGCCCCGATGCCCGGAGGAAGCCTAGTGCCGAAATTGCCCGAAAGAAGGGGCGGGGAGAGTTCGTCTTGATCGCATGCCAACTGGCTGATTCGCGACGTGATTCGGCCTTGGACGACATAAACACGCAATAGATCAAGCCAACTGATGGCAAAGGAGGGATTCGTCCGCCTCGCCCGGTTCGTACACCTCCCCAGTCGACCCCGCGACAGCGAAGTGACCGGCCGGTAGGGTGCTGGCGGACGGTCGGCGCGAGTGGAGGCGGAGCGGGAATGAACAGCGACGGGACGGGGTTCTTCACGTCGGTGGCGGACGCCGCAGCGCAGTTGGCCGGCGTCGGGTACCTCGCGTCCACGGCGGTGGCGACGACGGTGTTCCTCGCCGACCGGCTCGGCAAGCCGCTGCTCGTCGAGGGGCCGGCCGGGGTGGGGAAGACGGAACTGGCGAAGGCGGTGGCCGAAATCGGTCGTGCCCGACTGGTTCGGCTGCAGTGTTATGAAGGCATCGACGAGTCCCGCGCCCTCTACGAGTGGAACCACGCCAAGCAACTGCTGCGGATCACCGCCGGACGCGACGAGGGCTGGGACGAGGCGCGCACCGACATCTTCGGCGAGGAGTTCCTGCTCACCCGGCCCCTGCTGACGGCGATCCGCGGTGCCGAGCCGACGGTGCTGCTGGTCGACGAGATGGACAAGGCCGACGTCGAGGTCGAGGCGCTGCTGCTGGAGGTGCTCAGCGACTTCCAGGTGACGGTGCCCGAGCTCGGCACCATCACGGCGACCCGCCGGCCCTTCGTGCTGCTCACCTCCAACGCCACCCGCGAGCTGTCGGAGGCGCTGCGCCGGCGCTGCCTCTTCCTCCACCTCGACTACCCGGACGCCGAGTTGGAGCGCCGGATCGTCCGCGCCAAGGTGCCGGGCCTGGACGAGACGCTCGCCGCGTCGCTCGTACGGGTGGTCGGCGCGCTGCGCGCGATGGAGCTGCGCAAGGCACCGTCCGTCGCGGAGACGATCGACTGGGCGCGCACGCTGCTCGCCCTCGGTGCGGACACGCTGGACGAGGCGGTGGTCCGGGCCACCCTCGGGGTGATCCTCAAGCACCAGGACGACGTGCGGAAGGCCGCCGAGAAGCTCACCGCCGTATGAGCGCCCAGCACCCCCCGGGTCCGCAGGACACCGCCGCCCGCCTCACCGGCCTGGTCCGCGCCCTGCGCGGGCACGGCCTGCGGATCGGCCCGGCCGAGACGGTGGACGCGGCGGCCGTGCTCGACGTCCTGGGCTTCGCCGACCGCGAGCAGATGCGGGCCGGACTGGCCGCCGCACTGCTGCGCTCGGACGGCCAACGGGCCGTCTTCGACGCCACGTTCGACCTGTTCTTCCCACTCGGCGTCGGCACCCCGGAGGCCGCGCGCCACGTCGAACCGCAGGACGACGCACCGCGTTTCGGCCGCCCCGACCCCGTCCGGGACGAGCTGCGCGAGCGCATCGCCGACGCGCTCGCGGCCGACGACCGGGCCGCCCTCGCCGCGCTCGCGGGCGAGGCCGTCGAGGCCTTCGGCCGCTACGGCACCGGCTCGGCCCCCGGCTCGGACGGCTGGTCGGCCCACCAGGCGCTCGGCCGGCTCGCCCCCGAGACGCTGCTCGCCCGCGTCCTCGCCGCCCTGCGCGAGCCGAACGGCGCCCCGTCCCACGACGTCTCCGACCTCGTCCTCGCCGACGAGATCCGCCGCCGCATCCGGGACTTCCGCGCCCTCGCCGCCGGTGAGGCCCGCCGCCGCGTCGCCGAGCTGCGCGGCGCCGAGCGGATCGCCGAACGGGCCGTCGCCCCGACCGCCGACCGGATCGACTTCCTCGCCGCCGGCCGCGACCAGCTCGCCGAACTCCGGCGCACCGTCCACCCGTTGGCCCGCAAGCTGGCCACCCGGCTGGCCGCCCGGCGCCGCCGCGCCGCGCGCGGGCAGATCGACCTGCGCCGCACCCTGCGCCGCTCGCTGTCCACCGGCGGGGTGCCGCTGCGCCCGGCGTACCGGCTGCGCCGACCGGCCCGGCCGGAGCTGGTGCTGCTGTGCGACGTGTCCGGCTCGGTGGCCGGCTTCGCCGACTTCACCATGCTGCTGGTGCAGGCGATGAGCGAGCAGTTCAGCAAGGTCCGGGTGTTCGCGTTCGTGAACCGCACCGCCGAGGTGACCGACCTTCTCGCGCGCGGCGGCACCGACCCGGCCCGGCTGGCCGCGCGGATCCTCACCGACGCCTGGGTCATGGGCCACCACGGCAGCAGCGACTACGGCTCCGCACTGGGCGGGTTCGCCGACCGGCACCTGGACGCGGTCGGCCCGCGCACCTGCGTGCTGGTCCTCGGCGACGCCCGCACCAATCACCGCGACCCGAACCTGGACGCGCTGCGCCGGATCGCCGGCCGGGCGCGGCGGGTCATCTGGCTCAACCCCGAACAGCCCGCGCTCTGGCCGACCGGCGACTCCGCCGCGCTCGCCTACGCGGGCGTCGTGGAGATGCACTCCTGCCGCAACGCCCGCCGGCTGGGCGAACTGATCGCCCGGCTGCTACCCGTCTAACCGTCTAACCCTCCGAAGCTCCGTTCTCCACGTGTGCGAGGAAGTCCAGCAGCGCCGCGGTGACCTCCGCCGGCCGCTCCTGCTGCGTCCAGTGGCCGGTGTCCGGCAGGCGGACGTGCTTGTGGAGGCGGGGCGTGAAGGTGGTCAGCAGGAGCTCCAGGACGTCCCGCGGGACCATCGCGTTGACGAGGTCCCGCTCGCCGACCACGAACAGCGCGGGCGCCTGGACCGGGCGGCCGGCGAACGCCGCCATCAGCTCGTTGTTCCGGTCGATGTTGCGGTACCAGTTGAGCCCGCCGGTGAACGCCCGCTCCCTGTGGGTCGCGTAGTCGGCCACGTAGGCCTCGATGTCCGCCTCGGTGATCCAGGCCGGCAGCCGCTCCGGCTCCGGGACGGTGTCCAGCAGCTTCTGCCCCTCGGGGACGACCCACACGGCCGGCTCGGCGCCGGGCCCGGAGCCGGCGTAGACGCGGCGGAAGGTGGACGCCGGGTCGGCCGCGAGCTCGGCGTCGGCGCGGCCGGGCTCCTGGAAGTAGTTCTGGTAGAAGCCGTCGCCGAACTGCGCGCGCGACTCCGCGAGCGGGCGCGGTCCGCTCGGCAGCGGCGGCACACTGAGCCCGGCGACACCGCGCACGAGGTCGGGCCGCAGCGCCGCCGTGGCCCACGCCACCGGCGCGCCCCAGTCGTGGCCGACCACCACGGCCTGCTCGGCGCCGAGCGCGCCGATCAGCGCCGTCGCGTCGCCGACGAGGTGCAGCAGGGTGTACGCGTCGATGCGCTCGGGCTGCTCACTGCGCGCGTAGCCGCGCTGGTCGGGGGCGACCACCCGGTAGCCGGCGGCGGCCAGCGGCGCGAACTGGTGCCGCCAGGAGTACCAGCTCTCCGGGAACCCGTGCAGCAGCAGCACCAGCGGGCCCTCGCCCTGCTCGGCGATGTGCAGCCGCACACCGTTCACCTCGACGTGGCTGTGCTTGATCGCGTCGCTCAACTCCCGCTCCCCTGTTCGACATCGGAATCCGTTGCGGCCATTCGTTCGGACCCTGCCCAGCGGTACCGGCCGGAAACGCGGCCGAGGCCGCCCCGGGAATCCGGGACGGCCTCGGCACGTGGTGCGCGGTGGGTCAGTTCACCGTGTAGCTGTACGGCAGGGCCGCCAGCACCGCACCGGTGGTGCTCACGCTGTTGTTGGCGGTGGCCACACCGGTCGGGCCGGACACCAGGTACAGGACACCGTGGACGGTGCTGCCCTTCGCGCCGGTCGGGGTGATGGTCACCTGCAGCGAGCCGGTGGCGCCGGGGGCGACGGTCACCGGGGTGGCGGCCGGGGCCGTGGCGTTGACCGACGCGGCGTAGATGTCACCGGTGCTGGAGGTCAGCGCCGGGTCGAACGCCAGGGTGTGGGCGGTCGCGGTGATGGTGGCCGAACCGGCCGGGGCGCCCGCGTTGGAGAACGGGCCGATCTGCTGGAGGAAGGTGCCCCACAGGCCGGGAACGACCGGCTGGGAGGCGGTCCCGTTGGACGTCACGACCGAGATGGTCGAGCCGTTCTGGGCCTTCTTCAGGTCGCCGAACAGGTCCGGCGAGGCGGTGGTGGCGCTGAGCTCCAGCTGGGCCGGGGTCGTGGACGCGGCCACGCCCTTCAGCTGGTCGGTGCCCGGCGGAACCAGGAACGACGGGACCGAGGAGGTCAGCGACAGCGGCAGGGTGACGGCGGACGAGGCGCCCTGCGGCACCAGGTTCACGTCGGTGCGGCGGTCGAGACGACCGTCGGCCGCGATCTGCTGGGTCGCCACCGTGTTGTTGGTGTAGTTGACCTGGAAGGTCACCGGCTTGTTGGCGGCGAGCTTGGTCTTCGCGTCGGTCGGCAGGCCCGCGGCGGTGGCCACGTTCTTGTTGAAGCCGATGGTGCCCGCGAAGTCCTGGCCGAGCTGCTGACCGCTGACCGAGCCGATCACGTTGAACACGAAGCGCCAGCGGCCCTCGGCCGGGTTGACCGCGGTGGCCGAGACGCCCGCGCCGGTGCCGGTCAGGTTGCCCTGGGCGTCGAGGAGGGCGTTGCCCTCGATGTCGACCGGGGTGCCGTTCGGGCTGATGAGCGCGCCCTGCATGAGGAGCTTGGAGTCCTTGACGGTGACGCCGACCCGCAGGTCCTTCTGGCCCTTCGGGACGTCGAACGCGTAGGAGAAGCTCTGCGTGGGCGAGCCGCTGCGGCCGTTGCCGCCGGTGATGGTGCCGGAGAAGGCGCCGTCGCCGTTGGTGACCGGCACGAGGCTGCGCAGGATGACCGGGACGCTGGTGGTCTGGCCGTTGGAGCTGGAGACGGTGACCGCCTCGCTGGAGTCGCCGCTGGTGGCCGGGGTGGTGACCTGGACCTTGAGGGTCTTGGTGTCACCCGGCTCGATGTCGACGACGTTCGGGCCCACGGTGCCGGCCGGCTCCGCGCGCTGGAAGGTGGCGCCGAGCTGGACCGGGCCGGTGTAGCCGCCCTTGCCCTGCGGGGTGTAGAGGACCGCGGTCCAGTCGCCGGCGACCGGGTGCGGGACGTCCACCAGGCCGAAGTTGGCCGGGGTGGCACCGCCCTGCGGGCGGGTGTTGGTCTCGAAGCGGCCGCTCGGGTCGAGCAGCGTCATGCGGACGACCGGACCGTTGACGGTCGGGTTGGCCGCACCCTGCCAGGCGATCGACGCCGCGAGGCGGTCGGCGCCGGCCGGAACGGTGATCTTGACCTGCTGCTTCACCCAGGTGGCGCCGTTGGTGGCGTACTTGAAGGTGTCGGTGGAGGCCGAGTCCATCTTGACGGTCTGCTGGCTGTTGCCCATCAGCGCGAAGCTGCGGGTGGCGGCGCTGACCGTCTGGGTGGTGTCACTGGTGTTGGTGACGCTCACGTCGGCGGTGTGGGTCGAGCCCGGGGCGCCGGCGATGTCGAGCTGACCGGTGTTCACGACGACCTGGCTGCTGCCGGGCGTGCCGTCACCGTCGTCGTAGCCGCGGGCGGCCTCGACGGCGCCGCGGACGTTCAGCAGACCCGCGCCCTGCTCCTCGGCCGGGACGCCGAGGTCGGTGGCGGTGCCGGTGATGAACTTCTTCACCAGGGCCGGGGACGGCGAGTCGCCGCCGTGGGTGTCGCGGTAGGCCTGGATGACCAGGGCCGCGGCGCCGGTCACGAACGGC
The DNA here is from genome assembly GCF_042887925.1 of Kitasatospora sp. NPDC057904. Taxonomy (NCBI): domain Bacteria; kingdom Bacillati; phylum Actinomycetota; class Actinomycetes; order Kitasatosporales; family Streptomycetaceae; genus Kitasatospora; species Kitasatospora sp. NPDC057904. The sequence continues at coordinate 390,601 of NZ_JBHVOL010000004.1, read as the reverse complement.
GCGGCCTGCGAGGTGCCACCGAAGGACTGGATGCCCGCGGCCTTGCCGCCGAAGCCGCCGCAGTCGGTGAACTTGGTGACGTCGGTCGAGCACAGGGCCCAGTCCGACTCACCCGGGGCGACCAGGTCGACCGAACGGCCGGCCTGGGTGAAGCCGCCCGAGGACAGCGCGGAGATGCGGTTGTTGCTCCAGGTCTTGTTGGAGAACCCGGCACCCGCGTAACCGGTCTGCTGGTAGTTCTGGTTGTCCGTCGAGGCGCCGACCGCGATGACGTTCGGGTCGGTGGCCGGCGAGCCGACGGTGCCGCTCAGGCCGGCGTCGCCGGAGGAGACGGAGACCGTGACACCGGCCTTGACGGCCTCGTCGTTGAAGAGCGAGATGGTGTCGTGGGCGCTGGAGTCCGGCGTCGGGTTGCCGCCGAAGGACTCGTTCAGCACGTCGACGTGCTGGACCCGCACCGCGTAGTCGATCGCCTGCAGGATCGACGAGTTGGACATCATCTCGCCACCCGCCTTGAGGGCGACGAGGTCCGCGTCCGGGGCGATGCCCTTGACGCGGATGGTGCAGCCGGCCGGCAGCGGGTGCGCCGTCTGGTTCACGAAGTTCGCGACGTCGTAGACCTGGCGGCCCTGGGCGATGACCGCCGAGGCGTCGCCGAAGGCTTCCGCGCCACCGGTGGGGGAGTCCCAGCCGGAGCCCGAGAAGTCCTGGTAGTCGACGACGGCGTGCGAGCCGTCGGCCCGGACGAAGTCCGGGTTGTTGGGGTCGAGGCCGTCCGCGATGTAGGCGACCTTGACGCCCTTGCCGGTGGCCAGGTCGGCCGCGCCGGCCTTGCCGTTGCCGGTGGCCACGCGGGTCGAGTAGAGGCCCTCGGGCTCCAGCAGCGGCTTGCTCGGGTCGGAGGGGCAGACCGTGTTGGTCGCGTTCTCCTCGGGAGCCTGGGCGCCGTTGCTGCCCGTAACGGCGTTCGGGGTCGCGGCGGCCGTCGACGCCTTCGCGCTCTCGGCGGCCTGGGCGGCCTTCGCCTTGGCGGCGACGGCCGGGGTGACGGCGACCGGGGCGTCGGCCACCACGGTGGCGACGGCCGGGTCGGCCTGGAGCTGCGCCTTCAGGGCCGGGCTGACCGTGGCCGAGAAGGCGTTGCCGAGCACGAAGCTCTTGACGTTGGTGCCGCCGTTGGCCTTGACCTTGTTCAGCAGCGGAGCCTGGGCGTGCTCGGTCTTCTGCTGGCGTGCGCCCACGTGGCCGTTGTCGGCCGGGGCGTCCGCTATCTGGTCCTTGAGGATCACGATCACCGGCACCGGGGCCCCGTCCGCCGACGCCTGGGGGGCGCTGGTGGTGTCGGGGATCGGAGCGCCGAACGCCGTGGTCCCGAAACCGAGGACCATGGACGCGGCAGTGACCGTGACGGCGGCTGCTAGCTGGGATTTCCGCCAGCCGATCAATGGACATCCTTTCGTCTGATGAGACGTCAGGTTGCACGGTCCAGCCTACGCGGATCCTGGTCGGCCGCGTGGTTGCTCCGGACCGCGCGTCCCGACAGCGGACGCATTCCAGCGCATCCGGCACGACCACGACAAGGGGGGATTTCCCCATCGAAAAGTAAAAATGACCATCGGTTAGTAAAATGCAGGACGGAAATCCGGCCATCGCAGACCTTTACCCTGCTCTCACCTGCGAAGCAGTGCCTGATCATCCCCGTTCACCCCACTGGCGAACATCGGACACTGGCGAACAACCGCCACCCGGTACCGGGCGAAAACGGACCGCGCCCCGGGTGCACTACTGACCGGTTGTCTCTCTTCCCTGTCAGCACCGGGCCAAACAGGGGCCGTTCCGGCCAGGGATACGGATGGGCACCCGCGCCGGGTTCGGGGAGGTCCGGGCGTTCGTCGGCGAACGCCCGGACAAACGAACCCCGACCGGATGCAATCAGGACATCGTGAGTTTTTCCTGAGCGTCGGCCAGGTCCTCGGCCGTCGGCGCGTCGTCCTGGGTGAGCCGGTAGCGCCAATAACCCGAGAAATCGACAAATATCTTTGGCACCCCGCACTCCCCCACCAGGTACCGGCGCAGCGCCCGGACGGCGTCCGCCTCGCCAGCCAGCCACGCGAACGGGGTGCCCGCCGGCAGCTCGGCGGCCCGGACCGCCTCGGTCAGCACGACGCCCGGGCGGGCGCCGCCGCGGTACAGCCAGCGGACGGTCAGATCGGCCGGTCCGTCCAGCGGCTGTCGCTCCGACTCGTCCGCGACCTCGACGAACGCGAGCACCCGGACGCCGGCCGGCAGCGCCCCGGCCAGCGTGGCGATCGCCGGCAGTGCGGACTCATCGCCGGCGAAGAGGATCCAGTCGGCGGTGGCGGCGGCCTCCGCGAGCGGGACCTGCCGGGCGTACAGCTCGGACGGGCCGACCATGCCGAGCCGGTCGCCGGGTTCGGCGCGCAGCGCCCACGCGGACGCGGGCCCGGTGTCGCCGTGCAGGACGAAGTCGATCTCGATCCGCCGGGTGCCGGGGACGCGGCGGCGGACGGTGAAGCTGCGCATCAGCGGGCGCCCGGCCTCGGGAATGGCCAGGTAGGCCTGGTACCAGCCCATGGGGTCGTCGCCCTGGGCGGGAAGGACCGGCTCGGACTGGCCGGGGCGGGGGAAGCAGAGCTTCACCTGCTGGTCGGGCGCGCCGCCGACGGTGTCGTCGAGGGCGGCGGCCTCGAACGTGACCCGGGCGGTGCGCGGCGTGATCCGGCGGACGGCGGCGACCTCGACGAAGGTGACGGGCAGGGTCAACGCGGAACTCCTTCCAATCTCGCGGATTGGTAACCTTACGACATAAAGAGTTGCTGTGACGCGGTTACTTTACACCATAAGGAGTTCCTGGAATGGTCGTGTACGCCGGGCAGGGCGACGCCCGCCGCTCCCTGTCCCTGCTGTGGCGCGCCCCCGGCGCCGAACCCGCCCCGCGCACCGGGCGCAGCGGCCCCAAGCCCGGCCTGAGCGTGGACGCGATCGTGTCGGCGGGAATCGCCGTGGCCGATTCCGAGGGCATGGCCGCGCTCTCGATGCGGGCCGTCGGCGAACGGCTCGGCCGCACCGCGATGGCGCTCTACACGTACGTCCCGGGAAAGGCCGAACTGCTGGACCTGATGCACGACCGGGCGCTCGCCGAAATGCCGGCGGAATCCGACGGCTCCGGGGGCTGGCGGGCCGCCGTCACCGCCTGGGCCGAGGCGCTGCACGCCTGCTATGTGCGCCACCCCTGGATGCTCCAGGTCTCGCAGGCCCGCCCGGTCCTGGGCCCGGCCGAACTCGCCGCCATGGAGGCCCTGTTGCGCGCCCTGCGGCCGGCCGGACTGCCGGCCCGGCGGCTGCGCGGGGCCGTCGGCGCGCTGTGGCAGTTCGTCCGCGGGATGGCCGGCGTGGCCGCCGAGGCCCGCGACGCGGCCACCGCGACCGGCGTGGCCGACGCGGACTGGTGGACCGCCCGCTCGGCCCAACTCGCGGAACTCGCGCCCGACTTCGCGGAGCGCTTCCCGCTCCTGACCGCCCTGGAGAGCGGCGGCGACCCGGATCCGCAGGCGCGCGACCGCGAGGGCTTCCGCAGCGGCCTCGCCGTGCTCCTCGACGGGATCGCGGCGCCGTCCGCCTGACCGTCCTCCCCCGCTCAGTCCCGCCGGGCCGCCGGGATCGCCAGCAGCACGCCCAGCGCCAGCAGCACCGCGTACCCGACCGTCTCGTGCCCGGCCGGGACGAGGAAGCGCACGAAGCCGAACAGCCGGAAGCCCCCGAGGTGGTCGGAGAGCAGGCCGGTCGCACCGCCGAGGATCAGGACGAAGCCGAGGTAGCCGAGCAGGGTCTTCATACCGGAAGCCTAGGAACACGCCTCCTCCCGGTAATCCGACTTTCGGCGCGACCTCGACCGACCAAAGTGGCGGCGAACCGGGCGGGGACGGCGCGTAGCCCGGGCACCGGACGGAGCAGCAGGCACGGCGGCCCGGCGGCGGCGCGGGTACGTTCGCGGTGTGCAGCAGATGTCACCGCATGCGGGCAGGCTGGCCGCGGCCTCCGCCGTGTCCGTCCTCGTGCTCGTCGCGACCGCCCCGGCGGCGGCCGGACAGGACTCCACCTCCGTCGTCGGCGGCGAGCGGCTCGGCCGCCCCGCCGTCCAGGTCGCCCCGCTCGCCGGCGCCCCCGCGCTCCCCACCGCGCTCAGCGGGCGCTCCTGGGTGGTCGCCGACGCCGGCACGGGCGAGGTGCTCGCCGCCCAGAACGCCCACCTGCCGCTGCCCCCGGCCAGCACGCTGAAGATGCTGTTCGCGGACACCGTCATGACGAAGTTCGACCGCGCCGACGTCCACCAGGTGACCCAGGCCGAGCTGGCCAACCTCGGCGCCGGGAGCAGCCTCGTCGGCGTCAAGGAGAACCTGCCCTACCGCGTCGAGGACCTCTGGCGGGGCGTCTTCCTCAGCTCCGGCAACGACGCCGTCCACGTGCTCGCCCACATGAACGGCGGCATCGCGCAGACCGTCGCCGAGATGCAGGCCCGCGCCAACACCCTCCAGGCCCGCGACACCAAGGTCGTCTCGCCCGACGGCTACGACATGGACGGACAGGTCTCCTCCGCCTACGACCTCACCCTGTTCGCGCGCGCCGGGCTGCGCATCGCCGACTTCCGCTCCTACTGCTCGACCCGCACCGCCCACTTCCCCGGCGGGCTGGACAAGCTCACCGGGCAGCGCACCAGCTTCGACATCGCCAACACCGACCGGCTGCTGGGCAAGTACCCGGGCCTGATCGGCGTCAAGAACGGCTACACCACCAACGCGGGCGCCACCTTCACCGGCGCCGCCGAGCGCGGCGGCCGGACCCTCCTCGTGACGGTCATGCACCCCGAGGCCCAGGGCAAGGTGTACGACGAGGCGGCCAGCCTGCTCGACTGGGGCTTCGCGGCCGCCGGCAAGGTGCAGCCCGTCGGCCGGCTCGTCGACGACACCGCGCCGGTGACCGCACCGGGCGCCCCGGGCGCACCCGGCACCCCGGCGGGCACCGCCCCCGCCGCCGGGGCCGAGCCGCAGGCCGCCCAGGACGAGGGGCACGGCCTCGGCCCCGCCGCGTGGACGGCCGCCGCCCTCGGCGCGGCCCTCGTCCTGTGGGCGGCGGGCCGCACGGCCGCACGCCGCCGCGGCGCGGTCGCCACGGCCACACCGGCGGGCCCGCCCACCCCGAGCACCCACGACTCCCCCGCCGTCGGCGGTTGCACCGGCACCCGGGGCTCCACCGGCACCGGCCGCCGCCGTCTGGCCCGCCGCGCCCGCGCCCTCGTCCACAGCGCCCGCCCTCGCCGCTGAGCCGGCGGACCGGCGTGGAACTCTGGCTGCTGAACGGCTTCTCGACGGCGACGCTGGCCCTCATGGTGGTCGGCGGCGTCGTCCTGGTGGCGGTCGTCGCCAGCAGCCTCGCCACCCGCCGGTACCCCGCGCTGGTCGGCGGCGAGAACAACGAGATGGTCGGCGTCGTGCTCTCGCTGTTCGGCGCGATCTACGGCATCATCCTCGCCTTCGTCATCGTCAACCTGTGGACCGAGCTCCAGGACGCCCAGAAGGGGGTCGCCGCCGAGGCCACCGCGGTGTCCCAGATCGTCCGTGACGCCCGCGCCTTCCCGCCCGACACCCGGGCCGCCGTCGACGGCGCCGTCCGGGACTACGTGCACGCCGTCGTCGAACAGCAGTGGCCCCTGATGCGGGACGGGCGCGGCGACTTCGCGGTGACGGTGGCGAAGATGGACGCGGCGTACGACGCCCTGCTCGCCTTCCAGCCGCAGTCCCCGTCCGAGCAGGCCTTCTACGCCAAGGCGCTGACAGCCTCAACGACGTCGCCGGCCAGCGCCGCAACCGCATCCTGGTCAGCCGCGGCGAACTGCCGGTGCTGCTCCAGGTGCTGATCGTCGGCGGCGCGCTCGTGATCCTGCTGCTGACACTGCTGTACGGCATCCACAACCGGAAGGTCAGGCTCCTGTTCGTCGGCTCGGTCGCGGCGCTGATCGGCTTCAGCCTGCTGCTCGTCCCGGTGCTGGACCGGCCGTTCGCCGGGGGCGTGAGCGTGTCGCCCGAACCGTTCAAGCAGAGCGCCCTGGCCGAGTTCTGGTGACGTCGGCGCAGGTGGGCGCCCCGCTCGTCCTAGACTTCCGGCCATGACCACCCCTGACCCCGCCTCGCGGGAACGGCTCGCCCGGATCGTCGAGCTGTCCTCCGGCAGCTACCTGCTCGTCACCACCTACAAGAAGGACGGCACCACCGTGCCGACCCCGGTCTGGGTGGTCCGCGACGGCGACGCGCTCGGCGTCTGGACCGTCGCGGACTCCTGGAAGGTCAAGCGGATCCGCAACCGCGCGGACGTCCTCGTCGGCCCCTGCGACGTCAAGGGCCGCCCCACCGGCGACCAGTACCCCGCCACCGCCGAACTCCTCGGCCCCGAGCGGACCGCCGCCTACCGCACGCTGCTGCGCCAGAAGTACGGCCTGCTGGGCGTGCTCACCCTGCTCGGCAGCCGCATCCGGCGCGGCGAGCGCGGCACGGTCGGGATCCGGATCACCCTGAACGACTGAGCCCCGCCTACGCGTGCGGGTCCGCGAGGACGCTGGGCAGGCCGACGAAGTCGGACTCCGGGCCGAACCGCTGCTCCAGCGCGTCCGCCAGGCCGTTCAGCGCGGCGGCGCCGTCGCCGTGGAAGGACGAGCCGTGCATCACGGCGAGCGTGCGCGGCCGGAGTTCGGCGAGGGCCCGCAGCGTCGTCGCGGCGGCGGTGAGGCAGGACGTCTGGCGGAACAGCCGCTCGGATTCGAGGGCCGCCTCGACGAGGTCCCCGTCGGTGACGGGCGGGCCGTCGCCGAGGTGGGTGAAGAGGTCCCCGCAGAAGAGGGTGCGGGTCTGCTCCTCGAAGAGGACGCGGGCCTCCCAGCCGTGCGGCACGTGCGGGGTGTTGAGGTTGCGCACCCGCCGCCGCACCCGCCGGCCGCCGAGGTCGAGCACGTCGCCGAGGTCCAGCGGCTCGCCGTCGTCCATCGGCACCGGCGGGCGGTCGGCGAGGTCGTTCAGCGACACCAGGCAGCCCAGCGTGTTGTGCGCGACCCGCGCGTTCGGCGCGGCGGCCAGGAACTCGTTCATCGACCCGCACTCGTCGGCCTCGACGTGTCCGAACGTCACCCAGCGCAGCCGTTCCAGCGGCACGACGCGGCCGATCGCCTCCGACACGGCCGGGAACAGCGCCCGCATGCCGGTGTGGAAGAGCAGCGGCTCCTCGGCGTCGACCAGGAACTGGTTGAACGTGAAGCCGGCGGGCGGCGCGATCTCCGGGACGTACGTCGAGACGCGGTAGATGCGGTCGCCGATCTCGTCGATGCGGGTGTGCATGGGCCACTTCCCTCGTGGGTGCGACCGGCGGGCGGGCCCGGCGTGGCAGGCTTTCCGGTCATGGGTGACAACGCGGTGCCGCTGCTGGTCGTGGACGGTGCGAACGTCGTCGGGTCGGTGCCCGACGGGTGGTGGCGGGACCGGCGCGGGGCGGCCGAGCGGCTGCGCGACGCGCTGGTCCCCGTCGCCGGGCGGGGGCTGCCCGGGCGGGCCGGGCCACTGGACGTGGTGCTGGTGGTCGAGGGCGCGGCGCGCGGCGTGGCGGAGGTGCCCGGGGTCCGGGTGGTCGCCGCCGCGGGGAGCGGCGACGACCTGATCGTCGAGGTGGTCCGGGCTGCCAGGGCCGAGCGGCCGGACCGGGACTGCCTGGTCGTCACCGCCGACCGCGAGCTGCGGGCCCGGGTCGGTGCGCTCGGCGCCGACGTCACCGGGCCGCGGTCCGTCCGGCCCTGAGGACGGTCGGCCGGTCAGTACCGGACGGCCTTCACCACCACCGGGACCAGCCGCTGCTCGGTGTGGCTGCTGAACGCCACGGGGGACGCCAACTCGTCGCGCGGGACGTTCTCGGCGCCCACGACGGTGCTGTCGACCGTCATGCCGTTGGTGTCGGTGAAGTCGACCTGCACGGCGTAGGAGGCGGTGTCCAGGCCGTTGTTGCGGATGGTCACCACGACGGCCGGCAGGCCGCCGGTGTCCGCGAGCGGGACGCCGGTGATCGTGACCGCGCCGAGGGCGTTGCCGCCGTTGGGGGCCTGGGCGAGGGCGGAGACGGCCTTGTCGTGGGCCATCGCCTGCTGGGCGGAGACGGACGCGGCGAAGGCGGCCGCCGCCGCGGCCGACGAGGCGGCGGCCTCGGGCCCGGGGGACGGCGAAGCGCTCGCCGAGGGCGAGGCGGACTCGGTGGCCGCGGCGGACTCGGCGGGTGAGGGGCCCGAGGTGCGCACGATCGACGGGTTGGTCGACGAGCTGCTGCACGCCGCCGCCAGGACGCCCCCGGCGGCCAGCATCGCGGTCAGGGCGACCACGCGGGGGGCCGTCCGGCGGCGGGGGCCCGGGTGGGTGTGGAGTTCGCGCACGGCAGGTTGCCTCTTCTCGCTCGGCGTGTCCTGCACCCCATGCTTCGGGGCGCGGCGGCGGGACGGCGAGACCTGCACACCCGTTCGAGTGGACCCGCGGCTGCTCCCGGGCCGGCCGGCCGCCACCCCCCGCACCGGCACCGGGACCGGGCCGTCGCGGGCGATTTCCGCGGACTTCGAACCGTACGGGAACCACTCCGGTTCGCCGTCCGACTGGTGGGGGGTGAGTGCGAAGTCGCCGGGAGTCCGGCCGTTGAGTGTGCTGGCGGGGTTCGCCCTGCTGCTGGTGGTGGTGTTCGCGGTGGCGTACGCCGTGGGCCGTCAGGCGGGGCCGGTGTCGCCGGGGCTGACGCCCGGGGTCGGGGGCGGCGGCTCGCCCGGGATGTCCGGGCACGACATGGGAGGCATGCGGTGAGCGCGGTCGCGGGGGCCGGCGCCGGGGCGCTGGTGAGCACCGACCTGGCGGTCGGCGGGATGACCTGCGCGGCGTGCGTGGGCCGGGTGGAGAAGCGGCTGGCGAGGATCGAGGGCGTGTCGGCCGGGGTGAACCTGGCCACCGGCCGGGCGCGGGTGCTGCACCCGGCCGGCGTGGCCGTCGAGGAGCTCGTGTCGGCCGTCGAACGGGCCGGCTACACGGCCGAGCCGGTGGCGGCCGGGGCGGCCGTCGGCCCGGCGGAGGAGGAACCGGACGGGCGGTGGCGGCTGCTGGTGACGGCACTGCTCGCCGTGCCCGTGCTGGTGCTGTCGATGGTGCCGTCGCTGCAGTTCCCGGCCTGGCAGTGGGTGTGCTTCGGGCTGGCCGTGCCGGTGGTGACGTGGGGCTCGGCGGGCTTCCACCGGCGGGCGTGGCAGGGGCTGCGGCACGCGGCGGCGACGATGGACACGCTGGTGAGCCTCGGGGTGCTGGCGTCCTTCGGCTGGTCGGCGTACGCCCTGCTGTTCGGCGGGGCTGGTGCCATCGGCATGCGGATGCCGTTCTCGCTGACGGCCGACGGCGGCGGCGCGGCGCACGTGTACCTAGAGGCGGCCGTCGGCGTGCCGCTGTTCGTCCTGGCCGGGCGGCTGCTGGAGGGCCGGGTGCGGCGGCGCAGCGGTTCGGCGCTGCGGGCGCTGGCCGAGCTGGGCGCGAAGGAGGTGTGCGTCCGGGAGGGCGGCGAGGAACGGCTGGTGGCGATCGAACTGCTGCTTCCGGGGCAGGAGTTCGTGGTGCGGCCGGGTGAGCGGGTGGCCACCGACGGCGTGGTGGTCGAGGGCGGTTCGGCGCTCGACCTGAGCCTGCTGACCGGCGAGAGCGTGCCGGTCGAGGTCGGCCCCGGGGACCGGGTGGCGGGCGCGACGGTGAACGTCGGCGGCGCCCTCGTGGTGCGGGCGACGGCGGTCGGCGCGGACACCCAGCTCGCCCGGATCACCGCCCTGGTGGCCGACGCCCAGGCGGGCAAGGCGCGGGCGCAGCGGCTCGCGGACGCGGTGGCCGGGGTGTTCGTGCCGTGCGTGCTGGCGGTCGCGGTGAGCGTGCTGGGCTTCTGGCTGGGCGCGGGCGCGGCCCCGCAGGCGGCGGTGACGGCGGCGGTCGCGGTGCTCGTGGTGGCCTGCCCGTGCGCGCTGGGGCTGGCGACGCCGACGGCGCTGCTCGCGGCGACCGGGCGGGGCGCGGAGCTCGGCGTGCTGGTGCGCGGGCCCGAGGTGCTGGAGAGCCTGCGGCGGGTCGACACCGTGGTGCTGGACAAGACCGGGACGCTGACCACCGGGCGGATGCGGCTCGCGGCGGTCACCACGGTCGGCGACGTCGACCAGGAGGCGGCCGAGGCGCTGCGGCTGGCCGGTGCGGTGGAGCACCGGTCGGAGCACCCGATCGGGCGGGCCGTCGCGGCGGCGGCCAGGGAGCGGTGCGGGGAACTGCCGCCGGTGAGCGGTTTCCGGGCGACGGCCGGGGTCGGGGTGGCCGGGACGGTCGAGGCCCGGGCGGTGCGGGTGGTCCGTCCGGACGCCGTCGACCTCCCGCCGGTCCTCGCGGAGGCGGTCGCCGAGGCCGGCCGGGCGGGCCGTACGGCCGTGGTCGTGGAGCTCGACGGCCGGGCGGAGGCCGTCCTCGCCGTCGGCGACACCGTGCGCTCCGGCAGCTGGCGGGCGCTGCACCGGCTGCGCGGGATGGGCCTGGAGACCGTCCTGCTCACCGGCGACGGCCCCGGCGCGGCCCGGGCGGTGGCGGACGAGCTCGGCATCGAGCGGGTGCACGCCTCGGCGTCGCCGGAGCGCAAGGCCGAGGTGGTGGCCGAGCTGAAGGCCGCCGGGCGGGCGACGGCGGTGGTCGGCGACGGCGTCAACGACGCGGTGGCGCTGGCCTCGGCGGACCTCGGGGTCGCGCTGGCCTCGGGCAGCGACGCCGCGATCGGCGCGGCCGGGCTCACGCTGGTGCGAGGCGACATCGAGGCCGTGGTGGACGCCGTCCGCCTGGCCCGGCGCACGCTGGGCACGATCCGGACAAACCTGCTGTGGGCGTTCGGCTACAACGTCGTGCTCATCCCGCTGGCGGCCGTCGGGCTGCTGAACCCGATGCTGGCGGCGGTCGCGATGTCGCTCAGTTCACTGCTCGTGGTGGGCAACAGCCTGCGGCTGCGCACGTGGCAGCCCGGACGCGGCAACACCCGGAAGGGGGCCCGGCGGTGATGATCGAGCGGCTCAAGGTGGTCGGCCCGCCCGTCGGGGCGGCGGTGCTGGCGCTCGTCCTGCTGAGCGGCTGGACGGCCGTCGGCGGCGCCGGGCGTCCCCGGCCGGTCGAGGCCACCGGGGACGGGTGGGTGCTGCTGCCGACGGCGGGGGCGGCGCCGGCCACGACGGCGTTCTTCACGATCCGCAACCCCGGCGACATACCGGACGAACTGACCGGTGCGAGTTGGGAGTTCGGCGGCCCGATCACACTGAAGCGGCACCTGCACCAGGGCGCGGCCGGGCGGTGGGAGGCCGTGACCGCGCTGCCGGTGCCGGCGCGCAGCGAGCTGGTGCTGTCCCCGGAGGACTCCGACCTGATGATGGCCGCGCCGCCACCGCTGCGGGCGGGCCAGTGGGTGGACTTCACGCTCACGTTCCGGCACAGCCCGGAGCTCCGGCTCAAGGCCCAGGTGCGGCCGCCGGGTTCACGGCCGTGACCGAGGGGGGGGGGGGGCCCCCGCCCCCCCCCCCCCCCCGGCCCCCCCCCGCGGGGGCCCCCCGGGGGCCCCCCGCCCCACGCGCCGTTGGGGGGTGGAGCACCGCGGGCGCGCGGGGTGCGACGCGGGGGCCGCG